>CANRPU010000007.1 GCA_947632555.1 uncultured Lachnospiraceae bacterium | reverse complement strand
GGCAGGGCAGGCTCGTTTGGTGCGGCTGCCTTTGTGTGGCGTTTTAAGATTTTTTCGCCCGCTGATTGTCGGACATTTTGAACGTGCATTGCCGACAGTGGATATTTCCCCGCCTGCCAGAAGTCGGCTTCATTTGCTGCGGTAATAGCCGTATGAAAAAAGACTATAACCGTTGCCGTCATAGCCTTTTAAGGATTGAGGAAGTCCCTTTTTGATTTGTATTTGTTTGTCACCCCTCCGCACTATCCAACTTCCATCGGCAGCAGAAACGCCACGCTCTTTTTGGGGCGCAGTACATACTGCGCGTTAAATGTCACCGGCATTCCCGCAAATTCCCCGTACCACTTTTCCATCAGGGACAGGGGATAGGTATCTCCCAGGAAATCTATCTTTACCGCCTGCTTCCCGCTTTCGCTCTGCAGCCGCGCCACGCATTCTCCGTAAGCCTTGGCCAGCCATTCGGAAGCCAGACAGTCTATCATATATCCTTCCGATACCGCTTCCCGCTCCAGGTAGACCTCCTGCAGCGCGTCCACGCCTTCCCCGAGGCTTAAAAACACCACCGCGAAATCTTCATACGCCACGGGTTCCTCTTTCCGCTTCCAGACATAATAGGCTCTGCACCGCGCCAGCGGCCGCAGGACCCGCGCCAGCGCGGTAAGCAGCGGAAGATCCGATCGGGCGAATCCGTATCGTTTTATCACTCTTTGTATATCCTCCGGGTCAAGCCCCGCTTCCAGGTCCATGGTCCGCATAGTCTTTCCTCTCACCGCGCTTCCCGTTCAAACGGATAGATCAGGTTCCATTCTTTCCGCAGTCCGTCCATCAGACGCAGCACCCTTAAGGTTTCGCTGTGGGGCATTTCCGGGCATTCGGTTTTCCCTTCCTGTATGGCTTTCACGCAGGAAAGCACTTCATATTCATATCCGTTGATCTGCTCCGGCACTTCAAAGCAGTCCACCATGCGGTACTGCAGGTCAAAAACCCGGATCTCCTCACAGTTATTGATATTGATCACTTCGATATATCCGCCGCTTCCGCTGATCACGCCTCTCCTGTCCGTCAGCGCCTGCATGCTGCTGTGCAGCACCGCCGTTTTCCCCGACTCAAAGAGCAGGGTGATGCTGTTCTGCAGATCCACTCCCGCCGGAGAGAGTACCGCCGCGGAGCGTACTTCTTTCACTTCTTCATGGAACGCCATCAGGGCGAAGTTAATGGGATAAATCCCCAGATCCAGCAGGGCGCCGCCCGCCAGTTCGGGATTTTCCAGCCTTTCGACGCCGGTCAGCACATAGCCCAGATTGGCGGTAAGCGAATGGACTTCTCCGATCACGCCGTCGGCCAGCAGCGTATCCAGCATAAAACGGCTGGGCATGTACCGGGTCCAGATCGCCTCCGTTATCAGAAGTCCTTTTTCCTCCGCCAGCTTTATCAGTTCTTCCGCCTGTCCGGCGTTCACCGTAAAGGGCTTTTCCACCAGCACGTGCTTGCCGTGTTCCAGGCACATCCTAGCGTGCCGGTAATGGAAGGAATGCGGGGAGGCCACATAGACAAGCTCCAGCTCCTCATCTTCCAGCATCTCCTCGTAAGAGCCGTAAACCTTTTGAAATCCCCACTTTCTGCCAAAGGCTTCCGCTTTTTCCGGATCCCGGGATGCCACCGCGTACTTTTCCACTTCCGGTATGCCGGATACGGCGGCCGCCATTTTATGCGCGATCTTTCCTGCTGCCAAAATCCCAAATTTCATGTTTCCCCTTCCTCCTCTTCCTGTAGGATCAAATGATCCATAACAAACTGCATCATGGGGCCCAGAGCCGCCACGCAGACCACCGTGCCGATTCCCACCACGCCGCCGCAGCAAAAGCCCAGCAGCAGGTAACAGGCGTCAATACACACCCTGACAATGCCGTAAGGTTTGTTCAGCCTTTTGGATACCGCCAGGTACAGCGCGTCGTTGGGCGCCACGCCGATGCCCGCCGACTTCAGCAGCGGAAACCCCACCGAAACCACGCAGCAGGCCAGCAGAAATTCCACGCCCAGAAAGACGGGACCGGGATCGGCCGGCAGCAGTACGGCAGTCAGCCTGGTCATCCCGTTTAAGATCACGCCGGCAAAAGCCACCGACAGCACCATGCCGATATGGAACTGACTTCTGTCCAGAAAAAACACCGCCACCAGCAGCACCAGCGTTTCTATCAGATTCGCGGCTCCCACGCTGATATGCAGCACTCTGGAAATTCCCTGCGTAAATACGGTAAAGGAATCCGAACCGATATTGATCTGCAGAAAAGAGGCCACCGCGAACTGGATGATGACCAGTCCCGCGAAAAATTTCAGCAGCCTCTTCCCCGTTAGTTTCCTCTTTTTCATTCTGCGTACGCCTCTTCGGATTTCGTGTTTCCCCTTAAGCATAAGCCGTTTTTCCCCGATTTTCAAGGCTTAGATATGACTTTACTCTTTTTTTCTTCCACGCGCCGCTCTTTTCCTTCCTTTCTTGACTTTTTCCCTGAAATCCGCTACTCTAGTGAAGGGATATTCCTATCCCGGAAAGGATGTCTGTCATGGAAAAGATCACCAGCTTTACCATAGATCATATCAAACTGCAGCCAGGGGTTTATGTTTCCCGGAAGGACAAAGCCGGCACGGAAACGGTCACTACTTTCGACCTGCGCATGACCAGCCCCAACGAGGAGCCCGTCATGAACACGGCGGAAGTACATACCATAGAGCATCTGGGCGCCACATTTCTGCGGAACCACCCGGCTTATAAGGAAAAAGTGCTTTACTTCGGCCCCATGGGCTGCCGCACCGGATTTTACCTGCTGCTTACAGGCGATTACACGTCACGGGATATCGTCCCGCTGATCACGGAGATGTATGAATTTATACGGGACTATCAAGGCGAGATCCCCGGCGCCTCTCCCAGGGACTGCGGCAATTATCTGGACATGAATCCGGGAATGGCCCGTTTTCTGGCCGGAAAATATCTGGACAACGTACTGTATCATATTCAGGAAGACCGCCTGGTTTATCCCGAATAAGAAAGAAAGGAACTCACCTCCATGAAAAGAATCGGTATTATCGGAGCCATGGATCTGGAAGTGGACCGTCTGAAAGAGCAGATGCAGGTGAAGGAGATCGTCACCAGAGCTTCCATGGATTTTTATGTCGGACAGCTGGGCGGAACGGACGCGGTTGTGGTACGCTGCGGCATCGGAAAAGTAAACGCGGCCCTCTGCGTACAGATCCTGGCGGATATTTTTGAAGTTTCCCACATCATCAACACCGGCGTCGCGGGCTCCTTAAACGCGGACCTGGATATCGGGGATATCCTGATCTCCCAGGACGTGCTGCACCATGACGTTGACGTCACGATCTTCGGATACCGGCCGGGGGAAGTCCCGCAGATGGGGTTCCGGGAGTTTCAGGCGGACCGGCATATGATAGAAGCCGCCAAAGCCGCCTGCGAAGGGATCGATCCTCCCCTGCGCGCGCGGACGGGCAGGGTCATCAGCGGTGACCAGTTTATTTCCGACAAAGACGTGAAGCAGCGGCTGATCGCCGCGTTTCAGGGGGACTGCACGGAAATGGAAGGCGCTTCCATCGCGCAGGGCGCTTATCTGAACGGCATCCCGTTCGTGATCATCCGCGCTATCTCCGACAAGGCCGACAACAGCGCCGAAATGGATTATCCCGCGTTCGAGCGGGAAGCCGCCGCGCACTGCGCCGCGCTGACGGCCCGTATGCTGACATTGCTTTGAGAATATAAAGGAGGGCTCTCTATGCCAAAATTAAACGAAAATTATCTGAACCTGAAAGAAAGCTATCTGTTCTCTGAGATCGCGCACCGCGTAGCGGCGTACACGGAAGCCAATCCGGACAAAAAGGTCATCCGCCTCGGCATCGGCGATGTCACCCGCCCCATCGGAAAAGACGTTATCGCCGCCCTCCACGAAGGCGTGGACGCGCAGGCCTCGGCGGAAACCTTCAAGGGTTACGGCCCTGAACAGGGATACGATTTTCTGCGCGACGCCATCGTGGCCTATTACCGGCGCAGCGGCGTTGCCATCGATGCCAGGGAGGTCTTTGTTTCCGACGGCGCCAAGAGCGATACCGGCAATATTACGGACCTGTTCGCCCAGGACAACGTGATCCTGATTCCCGATCCCGTGTATCCCGTATATGTTGACACCAATATCATGAACGGCCGGAAGATCACGTATATCAACGCTACGGCGGAAAACAACTTCCTGCCCATGCCTGATAAAAACGTCCACGCGGACATCATTTACATCTGCTCCCCCAACAATCCCACGGGCGCGGCTTACAACAAGGAGCAGTTAAAGGAATGGGTGGATTACGCCCTGGCAAACGACGCCCTGCTCCTCTATGATTCCGCCTATGAGTGCTTTATTACCGACGAAACCCTCCCCCGCAGTATTTTCGCTGTGGAAGGCGCGAAGAAATGCGCCATTGAGTTCTGCTCTCTCAGCAAGACCGCCGGTTTTACCGGTACCCGCTGCGGCTACACCATCGTGCCTCTGGATCTGAAATTTGCCGCTTCCGACGGCAGGGAAATGTCCTTAAACGCCATGTGGAACCGCAGGCAGACCACCAAATTCAACGGCGTTTCCTACATCGTGCAGAAAGGCGCCGCGGAAGTCTTCACTGAAAAGGGCATGGAGCAGTGCCGTGAAAACATCCGCTATTATCAGGAAAACGCCCGCGTCATCGCGGCGGCCATGGAAAAGAAAGGCATCCGCTACTTCGGCGGTGTCAATTCTCCTTATATCTGGTTTGAGTGTCCTATGGGAATGGAATCCTGGGAATTTTTCGATTTCATGTTAAACAGGATACAGGTAGTGGGAACGCCCGGCGCCGGCTTCGGAAACAACGGCAGGAATTTCTTCCGTCTGACCGCGTTCGGCACCAGGGAAAATACCGTAGAAGCTATGCGGAGGTTTGAAACTTTGTTTTAGAATTACTCATACGAAACATAAAGTAGGGCATCTGTGTCAACAGATGCCCTACAGAAGATTTAGTCATTTGTCATCCGATCTGCCTGCTGCGGAAATCAATTTATTCAACCGCATCCGTCCGATAGATGAATCTCACCTGACCGTCCATATCCTCACTTGCTCCCGCAAAGTCCTTATAGCGGAGGGACACATCTCTTGTCGCGCGGAATCTGGTCATAAGTTCGTCAAGATCTCCGTCTGCCGCATTCTCCAGCTTTTGAATACCCTCTTCGTAAAATTCATTCAATCCATCATAGAGCTCCGAGGCCCCGGCAGAAAGCTGGGCAGTACCAGCTTTTAAAGTTTCCGCCCCCGCTGCAGCGTCGGCCACACCGGCTGTATAACTTTGCAGTCCAAGATAAAATACATTGTAACTGTCAAGGGAGGATTTGAGTGCAATGATCGATTTGGCTCCCTCCCCAGCGGCGGCAAGTTGTGCTTGCACCTCATTGGAGGCCATTTGTTCCGAAACGATCTTCTGTATTTGCAGTTCCGTTTGCTCCGTAATTGTCTGCTTTATAGCGTCACTTTGCATTTGTTCGCTGGTCTTTGCTGCAATGGTATCCTGAATCGGCTGTGTTGCCATTTGCGTGTCTGTTGCCGCTTGGAGCTGCGCAAGAACCTGCTCGGACTGCATCTGTTGTTCTATTGCTGCCTCAATCTGTCCCTGCGTTTCTTGATTGATCTGACCGGCACTGACAGCGGCATCATAAGATGCTTTATCCATATGCAGACCAAGCTGAATGACCTGCTCTGCCACGGTATTCCGTACATTCTGCGTAACCTGCGCAGCAACTTCCCCTCTGACGGCGGCTGTGACCTGCGCAGTTACTTCCTCCCGAACAGCCACCGTAACCTGCTGTTCAATCGAGCCCCTCTGCGCTTCTACGGCTGCTGTCACTTGGGTCTGTGCCTGCTGATATATGGCATTCTCATCCATCGATGCAATGAGGCTGTTTAAAACCTGCGCATAGTTTTCCACCGTCAATGTCGGGACATTCAGCCCCGCAGCGGCAAGCTGGGTATTTGCCGTGGAGAGCAGCGTGTCAAATATCTGTTTGGCTCCGGCATTTAAGGTGTCATTGTTCGACGCGAGAGTATTCAGTCCCTCACTCAACTCGGCTGCCCCTGTATCCAAGCTGCTGGCTCCATTTTTGAGGCTCTCCACCCCGCCAGTAAGCTGATCCATAGCGTCCGTCAGTTCTTCCACAGAGGCGCGAAGTTCTGAAACAGAGTCAAAACTGTCCGCGTCAAATTCATTGAAAACCTCGTTTGTGGCAAGTGTCACCGTCATATCAAGCTGAAAGTTATTCGCATCGGCGGTAATCTCCACATAGTCAGGAATTTCCAGTTTGTCTTTGGAAATTCCAAGGTTTTCCTGCAGACCGGGGAAAGCGATTCCGATAACAACGGTACGGCTTCCATCATTGATCAATTTGCCGTTCGTAACATCCACATTCGTAAATACATCGTCATCTAAAAGAACGCCGGTCAACACTGCAAACGGAACATAGATTTTCTCCTGTTTGCCGTCAATCTCTATTGTTTCATACTGCTTGTTTTGATAGTCAAAGCGAATGGTCACCCTGCCGCTCTTTCCAGCCAAATCGTCTGCTGAGATGGGTTTTCCGTCCAGTTTATAGGTAACATTTAGGTCAACCGGGAGTTCTTTTTCGATGTTGCCCTGATAGTAAATATCATTGCCTTGGGCGTCCCATACACGCATATCGTCACCGTCCATGGTATAGGTTTCATCGCCCTTGACATTTTCTACGTCTGTCAGTTCAGATCTATCACTCACCGCAGCATTGTTAAGAGAGTTCTTGAGCCAATCACTGACAATGATTTTTTGAACGGAGCCGTCCGCTCTGGCCAAGACGTAAACGGTTTCATCTTTGGATACGCCAGCATCGTCGGCAGCGGATGCGGTTTCAGGTATCTCTCGTATCTCCTGTTTCTCCTGATTTTCCGCCTCGTTCTCGTCAGGATTTTGGGCGAAAGCAGTCACGGCAATCCCACTCACCGCTAAAAGAGTGCAAAGGCAAAACACGATGACTTTCGTTGAAAACTTTCTCATTTCAAAAATACCTCCTGTTCGGTTTTGTTTTTCTTTTTCATTCCCAGCGTGGTTACGCAAATGACCTTATCCAGCAAAAGCAGAAGCGCCGGAAGAATCAAAATGACGCAGAGCATACTGATAACAGCACCACGGGCAAGCAGCATACAAATGGAACTGATCATATCGATTTTTGAGTAGAGCGCTACGCCAAAAGTAGCGGCAAACAGTCCAAATCCCGAAACCAGAATGGACGGAATTGATGCAGTAAGCGCTATGCTCACAGCCTCCTTTTTATCTGATCCACAAATCCGTTCCGACTTGTACCGTGTTGTCATCAAAATAGCGTAGTCCACGGTTGCGCCAAGTTGGATAGTACTGATACAGATCGGCGCGATAAACGGGAGGCTTTGTCCAAAATAATGCGGTAAGCCGAGGTTGATAAAAATCGCCAGTTCAATTACCGAAATCAAAATAAACGGCAAGGAAGCGCTGCGTTCCACCAAGGCGATGATGAGAAAAATCGCAACAATGGAAATAGCATTGACAACTTCAAAATCGTGGGAAGTAACGTCGATCATATCCTTCATACAGGGAGCTTCCCCAATGAGCATTCCGGTCGGATCGTATTTTTTCATGATGGTATTCAGAGATTCAATCTGCGCGCCAACCTCATCACTTGCTACGGGATATTCGGAGTTAATGAGCAACAGTTCCCACTTGTCGCTCTTTAAAAGACCGATAACAGATTCCGGCAGAACTTCCTCCGGCACACGGGAACCAATCACTGATTCAAGTCCCAGCACATATTTCACGCCGTCCACCTGTTCCATTTCCTTCATCATGTCCCGAACGGATTTGGGCGAAAGATCTTTGTTGATCAGGAGCATATGCGTCGAGGCGATGTCAAAATCCTCCGACAGTTTGCTGTTTGCGATCACATATTCCATGTCATCTGGCAGGGACTTAGCCAGGTTGTAATATGTTTCATTGTTGGTTTGGTTGTATCCGTAAAAGGCAGGAGGAATCAGCAACATAAACAGGCAGAAGAAAACCGGAAAGGCCTTCACCAAACCATTGGCCAAACGGCGCATATTTGGAATCATCGACTTGTGTTTTGCCTTTTGCAGCGGCTTATCCAATACAAGAATCAGAGCCGGCAGCACGGTTACACAACCGATCACACCTAAAATAACGCCTTTCGCCATCACAATTCCAAGATCACGACCGAGGGTAAACGACATAAAGCAAAGAGCGATAAATCCGGCAACGGTGGTGATCGAGCTGCCAACGATGGAAGTCAGCGTTTCCCGAATGGCATTTGCCATTGCTTCCTTGCGGTCATCATGCCTCAATAGCTGTTCACTATAACTGTGCCAAAGGAAAATAGAATAATCCATGGTCACAGCCAATTGCAAAACAGCGGAAAGAGCTTTTGTAATATAGGAAATCTCTCCAAGGAAATAATTGCTCCCAAGGTTGATGAGAATCATCATGCCAATGCTCAAAAGAAAGACTATGGGTGTCAGCCAGTTGTCCAGCAGAAGCAGCATCACAAACAACGCCAGCGTAACCGCGATTCCCACATAAATGGGTTCTTCTCGTTCGCACAGATCCTTTAAATCTACCACCATGGCCGTAAGTCCCGATAGGAAACACTGTTTTCCCGCAATTTGCCGAATCTCTCGGACCGCGTCCATAGTGACGTCGGAGGAGGTGGAGCTGTCGAAAAACAGGGCCATCATGGTGGCATTTTCTGTGTTGAATTCGTTATAAAGTTTGTCGGGCAGCAGTTCCATCGGGATAGAAAGGTCAGCGATAGAATCGTACCACAGGACGGTATCCACATGATCGACCTGCTCAATTTGCTCTTTCAGCGCCGCCACATCCTTATTTGGCATACCCTCCACAATGAGAAATGCGAAGGCGCCCTTGTCGAAGTCCTCCATCAGCTCATTTTGACCGATGACGGTTTCCATATCCTCCGGCAGATAGGTCAGCATATCGTAGTTAATGCGTGTTCTGAGCATTCCCAAAACCGAGGGAATCAGGAGAACCAAAGTTAAAATCAGAATCGGGATACGGTATTTTACTACCGTTTTTGAAAATTTCATGGCTTTCATCTTTCCTTTCCGTCAACTTCAAATGTTTCTATTTCAAGTACATCGGGAGCTTGATTTTTGACAATCAAGACGGTGCTGATGACCGTATACAAGTTCAAAATGCCCTCCGCAAGAAGCGTGAGTCCGAGTAAAACAGACATGATTTTGGAACCTGTGGCCGAATCAAAAATCAGGAAAATTCCGATCACCCCGGTACCGATGGCCAGAAGCAAAATCAGCCACCAGCTTTTGATACCAAACTGTCTGGAATCCATAGCTATTCGGATCTTAAAAAGGCCGTCCAGCAGGATGGAGATCCCGAGGGCAACGCAGATAAATACCATCAAATTCTTGGGATTAAAAAGGACAATTCCGCCCAATACCATCATCAGGATTCCAAATTCCAGATCAAATTGAAACGCCAACCGGAACAGGTCTTTTGAAAAATACCCGATCAGCTTGACAATGCCGAAGGAAATCATTGCGATACCAATACAAACGCCGATAATTTCCGTTGAGATTTCAGGCAGGGCGATAAAGAGAATGCCCGCAGCGCAAAACAGGATAGACATGACAATGTATCCAATTTTTGCAATTCTCATTGGCGTTACAGAGCGCATTTTCATAAATATAAGCCTCCTTTATTCGTTTGTTTATATTGTAGTCGTGCTGTTTTGATTTGCGTACAGACACAAAAAGTCCCGTGTCCGATAATCAGACACGGGACATAAAAATGACCAATTTTCAGGCAAACGGTTCCATTTGCCTAATTTTATTCTTTTACACAGCTCAATATCATCTCTTCGATCATCCCTTTTTTGATCTCCATCAAACGTGACAGCATACTTCGGATATCATCGTTCATATCGTTTTTCAGCCATCTGGAAAAGAGGCCAAAGGCAAGGCTGGCCAAATATTCTTTGACAATGGCAAGGTCGCTGTCCTGAACACTTTTGCCGCGCAGGACAGACGTAACATAAGCGTTTATCGTATGATCACAGACCTTCCAGAGGTACATCTCATAGATCTCCCGGTTCGCCGAGTGATAGATATGATATACCGCGCGCTTTTTCGCAAGCACAAAATTAATGGCCGCGTCCAGACAGTCCTCGAATTTCTCTATGGTGGGATAAGACTGAATGATCTTTTCGGCGTCATCCTCCACAATACTTTCAATGAGTTTTGGTATATCTTCAAAATAGTAGTAAAAGGTGTTGCGATTGATGCCGCAATCCGCCACAATATCCTTCACCGTGATTTGGGATAGCGGCCGTTCAGTCAGTAATTTCAGAAAGGACTCTTGAATTGCTCTCTTTGTAAAATTGGCCATTTTTGTATCTCCAAAAATTATTCCTCTTTTTTCTTAAAAATAAATACCTTGCTGAATACGTAGTTGGTGATGGTGACTAAAACCGCAGAGATAAAGATCTTGGCGATCCAGTAATTCATATGACACAGATTCACGGTGACCCACATGACCGCCACGTCCAGCACCCAGGTGGAAAGCCTGGAAACGGCAAAGCCGAAAAATTCCTTCAAGACGCGGGGATTTTTGCTCCGAAATACCCACTGGCGGTTCAACGGATAGGAAAAGGTCACTCCCACCACCCAGCCGATGCTGTTGATCAGAAAATTCTGCCAGGAAATATCCGCATCTAAGAACAGCTCCGCCACAAAGCAGGCGCCCCAGGATACCACGGTGGTCATGCAGCCCACGATGACGTAGATAATGATCTCTCTGTATTTTCTGAACAATGCCTTACACTCTTCCATCATGCCGGCGTCCTTCTCCTTTTCCTGCCCTTACTTTCCCGTGAGGTGTCCGATGAACTCCCGCACTCTCTCGTTTCCGGTTCCGAACAGTTTCTCAGGGGTTCCCTGTTCCTGGATCAGGCCTTCTTCCATAAAAATAACGCGGTCGGAAACCTCCCTGGCGAACTGCATCTCATGGGTTACGATGATCATGGTCATATGCTCTTTCGCCAGCGCCTTGATGACCTTGAGCACCTCCACGGTCAGCTCCGGATCCAGCGCCGAGGTGGGCTCGTCAAAAAACAGGATCTTCGGCTGCTTGGCCAGCGCCCTCGCTATGGATACCCGCTGCTGCTGTCCGCCGGAAAGCTGATAGGGATAGGCGTCCCTCTTCTCCGCGAGTCCCAGCTGCTCCAGCAGCTTTTCCGCTCTTTCCTCCGCTTCCTTCTTCGGTATCTTGTCCACCGAGATCAGCGCGTCCGTAATGTTTTTCAGGACGCTGTAGTGGGGAAAAAGATTAAAGTTCTGAAATACCAGTCCAAAGCAGTGCTGCAGTTTCCTGAGCTCCGCCTTCGACGCGTATACGCATTTTCCGTCCTTCATTTTGGCAGCGTATTCTCCCATATAAAGCAGCTCCCCGCTGTCCATTTCTTCCAGCATGGTAGCGCAGCGAAGGAGTGTGGATTTTCCGGAACCGGAAGGCCCGATAATGGAGATCACCTCCCCCTCCTCTACGGAAAGGGAAATATCTTTCAGGACCTGCAGGCCCTCAAATTCTTTTTTTACATGCCTCATTTCCAAGAGCTTCATTCCGCTTTCCTCTCTACCGGTAATAGGAGCAGGCTTTCTCCAGCCTTTCCATCACTGCCGCCACTGCCAGATTCAATATGTAATAGAACACGCCCGCCACCATCAGGGGAAGGATCGTCGTCTGCGCCGCCGCTATCTGCTTTGCCATTGTGAACATTTCCGCCTGCGCTATGGCAAAAGCTAAGGAAGTATCCTTCACCAGCGTGATGATCTCGTTGGTAACGGCGGGAAGTATCCTCTTTATCACCTGGGGCAGGATGATCTTAAAAAAGGTCTGTACCTTTCCGTATCCCAGGACTTTCGCGGCCTCGTACTGGCCTATGGGCATGGATTCTATTCCGGAACGGTAGATTTCCGCGAAATAAGCGGCATAGTTAATGGCAAACGCGATGATCACCGCGATAAAACGATAGCTGTTGCTTATCCTGATCTTAAATACATAATAGGGGCCGAAATAGACCACCAGAAGCTGGAGCATCAAAGGCGTCCCCCGCATAATGGAAATATATATTTTCGTAATGCCCCGCAAAACGCAGTTTCTGGACATCCGGCCAAAAGCCACCAGCATACCGAGAGGCAGAGAAAAAAGCAGGGTCAGCATGAATATTTCGATAGATACGATCATTCCCTTACCTAATTGCAACAGCATCATCTGTATACTCATGCCAAAAACCCCGCTTCTTATATATTTCCGTTATCTGGCCGCGCCGCTTATTTTCCGAAGCAGACGCTCTCGCTCAAGCCCCATTTGTCGGCAATTTCCATAAAGGTGCCGTCCTGGGCCATCTCCGTCAGTGTGTTCTCCACCGTATCCCGCAGTTCCTCGTTGCCCAGCAGGAAGCCTACGCCGTACTGCTCCGCCGCCAGCCTCTGCTCCAGGATCACGTAGCCGCCTCCTCTGGACTCGATCTGATAGTTCGCCACACCGATATCCATGGCTACCGCATCCAGCGCGCCCGCTTCCAGATCCATAAACGCGGTGTTATAATCCGCGTACTCCGTCAGACTTCCGAAACTGTCGCGCAGCGCGATGTTCTCCGGCGCTTCTTCGTCATTCAGCGCGCTCAGCGCGGAAGAATCGCTCTGTACGCCCACTGCTTTGCCTTCCAGATCAGCAAAGGCAGTAATACCGGAATTTTCCGCTACTACAAATACCTGGCTGTTGTCCACATAGGGAGAGGTCCAGGTATAATCGTCCTCACGTCCGTTCATGGTAAATCCGTTCCAGATACAATCGATGGAACCGCTGGACAGCTCCATATCCTTGGAGTTCCAGTCGATGGGGCGCTTTACCAGCTCCCAGCCGTTTCTTTCACATACCTCCGCCGCCAGATCCAGATCAAATCCTACGTATTCTCCGTTGTCATCCATATAACCGTAAGGAGGAAATTCCGCGTCGAAGCCTACCGTAAACGTATTGCTCTCTTTTTTTCCGCACGCCGCCAGCATAAGCGTCATGCACATAACCAGAAACAAACTGATCTTCTTTTTCATAATAATCTCCTTCCGTTTCAGGCCGGCCGCCTTTCATTTGGTACTTTTGTATGTTATCATGGTAAAGTACCCCTGTCAAATAAAAAATGCGCGGACATACCGTGTCCGCGCATTTTGATCTTTTACAGCCTCTTTAACAGTTCTTCCCGCTGGGCTTCGTAGCCGGGTTTGCCAAGCAGGGCAAACATATTTTTCTTGTAGCTCTCCACGCCGGGCTGGTCGAAGGGATTCACGCCGTTCATATAGCCGCTGACGCCGCAAGCGAATTCAAAGAAGTAGAAAAGCTCTCCCAGGGAATGCTCGCCGGCATCGGGGACCCGGATCAGCAGATTGGGCACCTGCCCGTCGGTATGCGCCAGGATAGTACCGTTCATGGCGCTCTTGTTCACAAAGTCCACCGTCTTGCCGGCCAGATAGTTCAGTCCGTCCAGGTCCACCGGTTCCTCGTTGATCACCAGTTCTTCTCTGGGCTGCTCCAGCTCCAGTACGGTTTCAAACATAACGCGGGCGCCGTCCTGAATGAACTGTCCCATGGAGTGCAGGTCAGTGGTCAGATCCACGCTGGCGGGGAAAATACCCTTTTTGTCTTTTCCTTCGCTCTCTCCGTAAAGCTGCTTCCACCACTCGGAAACATAGTGCAGGGAAGGTTCGTAATTGGCCAGTATTTCAATGGCTTTTCCCTTTCTTAACAGGATATTTCTGACTGCCGCGTACTGCAGGGCGTCATTTTCCTCAAAGGCATCCTCCAGCGCGCGCTTTCTCGCATCCGCCGCGCCTTCCATCAGTCTGTCGATATCCGCGCCGCTGACCGCGATCGGCAGAAGTCCCACGGCGGTCAGGACGGAGAAACGTCCTCCGATATTGTCGGGCACTACAAAGGTTTCATAGCCTTCCTCGTCCGCCACATGCTTCAGGGAACCCCTGGCTCTGTCCGTAGTGGCGTAGATCCTCTTGGCCGCTCCCTCTTTCCCGTATTTCTTTTCCAGCAGGTTCTTAAACACGCGGAACGCGATGGCGGGCTCGGTGGTGGTGCCGGACTTGGAGATCATGTTGATGGAAAAATCCCTGTCCCCTACCACGTCCATCAGGTGCCTGATATAGGTGGAGCTGATGGAATTGCCCGCGAAATAGATTTCCGGCGTCTTCCGGATGCTTTTGTCCACCGTATTGTAAAAGCTGTGCCTTAAAAACTCAATCGCCGCGCGGGCGCCCAGATAGGAGCCGCCGATGCCGATGACCAGCAGCACTTCGGAATCCTCCTGGATCTTCTTCGCCGCCGCCTTGATCCTGGCGAACTCTTCCTTATCATATTGAACGGGCAGATCGATCCATCCCAGGAAATCATTTCCCGCTCCGGTACCCGATACCAGTGTTTCTTTCGCCGCCAGTACCTGCGCCTTTATGTTCTGAATCTCCGCGTCCCTGATAAAGGGCGCCGCTTTTCCATGATCAAACGTCACTTTCGTACTCATCTTTTCCGCTCCTTTTCTTTGGCCTTACGGCTCTGCTTTTCACTTCCTTAGTGTAGCAGAATTACGCCGCAAATTCAATATGCCCTCCCGCAAAATATCCTACGAGGTCAGAAATTCCTTCAGCAGCTCTTCCAGCTCCTTTTCCTCGGAACGGGAAAAGATCTGCTTTTCCTCTTCCCGGGGCGGCCGGGCGGGTTCCTTGTGCATGGGCATCAGTTCGATCTTGGAACGCCCCTCCCTGCGCGCGCTTCCTCCCTTTTCCTCTTCCTCCAGGCCGTTCTCCGCCAGCCGGCTGGCCATATGATTTTCCAGATAATCCACCAGATTGGTCTTTAAGATGCGCCGTCTGCCCTTGATGTCCGCCATGGCCGAAACCGCGAAATACAAATAGAGCCCCAGAAAGCTCACTATGTAGAAGGGAAGGATATCTCCTATGCTGCGCCCCAGCAGAATGCTTTTGCAGATCCCCACTCCGGCCATCACTACCGCGAGCAGCATCAGCTGGCCGGAAAGATGATAGACCGTCAGGTAGGAAAACGGCCCGAACCGCAGCCGGTTGATAAACTTGTCCACAAAAATGGGAATGTTGGATACCCGGCTGTTCAGCTGGCAGCAGTTGGCGAATTTTAATTTGCACTGCTTTAAGGCTTTGTTTTTGGTAGCGGCCATATTGTCCGTTTCCTTTATCATGTTCTGATACAGTATCCCTATGATGATCCTGCCGGCAATGCTGCACAGCAGCAGGGAAAGCATCAGAATGGTGATCAGTTTTTCTTCATAGAATATTTGAAACATAGAATCCTCCTTTTCCGCTTGCCGTCATATCGTGTCCACTGACTTTATTATAAATGTCCCTGTTTTTCAAAACAATAGAATCTGTTCGGGATTTCGTCGATAAATTTCGTGGTCTTTCTACACGGGAAAACAGATTTTTCCCAAAAGTTGAGGGAAATCTGCCCAAGGCACTGGAATCCCGCCGCCGTTTCTGCTATAATAATCCTGCTTCAGAAAAAATACTGCGGAAGTACCTGCAGGAATATGTTATTTATGGGAGGTATGGATATGAGATATCAGACATCAGGCACCTGTTCCACCGCCATTGATATCGAAGTAACGGACGGCGTGATCGATTCCGTTTCTTTTTCAGGCGGCTGCAACGGCAATCTGCAGGGTATCAGCAGACTGGTAAAGGGCATGAAAGTAGAAGACGCCATCGAGCGGCTCAAGGGCATCAAATGCGGTTTTAAATCCACTTCCTGTCCCGACCAGCTGGCTAGGGCGCTGGAATCTTTAAAATAAGTTTTCGGAGGCTCCACATGAAAAAGATCGTGCTCACCGGCGGCGGCACCGCCGGACATGTGACACCCAATATCGCGCTGCTGCCCCATTTAAAGGCAGCCGGTTTTGAAGTGTTCTATATAGGCTCCTACGACGGTATTGAAAAAAGACTGATCGGGGATTTCGATATTCCCTATACCGGTATATCCACCGGCAAATTCAGACGGTACCTGGACATCAAAAACCTGACGGATCCTTTCCGGGTGGTAAAAGGCTATTCGCAGGCCAGAAAATACCTGAAAGAGCTGAAGCCTGACGTTGTGTTCTCCAAAGGCGGTTTTGTCAGCGTTCCCGTGGTAAGAGCGGCGGCCTCCCTGAAGATCCCCTGCATCATCCACGAGTCGGACATGACGCCGGGACTGGCCAACAAGCTCTGCATTCCCGTGGCTGCCCGGATCTGCTGCAATTTTCCGGAAACCCTTCAGGAACTGCCGGCCTCCAAAGCGGTACTGACCGGTTCCCCCATACGGGAAGAACTGGCAAACGGCAGCCGGCTGGAAGGACTGAAGCTCTGCGGCTTTTCCGCCGGCAGGCCCGTTATCATGGTGGTGGGCGGCAGCCAGGGCGCGGCCAGCATCAACGAAGCGGTACGGAAGGCGCTTCCCATGCTCCTGCAAGATTTCCAGGTGGTGCATCTGTGCGGCAAGGGAAAGCTGGACGATACCCTGCTTACCCTGACAGGCTACAAACAGTTTGAATATCTCAAAAGCGAGTTAAAAGATATTTTTGCCATGGCGGACGTAGTCATTTCCCGCGCCGGGGCCAACGCCATCTGCGAGCTCCTGGCGCTTGCCAAACCCAATCTTCTGATCCCGCTCCCCGCCGCCAAAAGCAGGGGTGACCAGATCCTGAACGCCCGCTCCTTCGCTTCCCAGGGCTTCTCCCTGGTACTGAGCGAGGATGACCTGACGGAAACTCTTCTGACGGAAAAGGTACAGGAACTCTACTGTTCCCGCCAGACATACATCGAAGCCATGCGGCAGAGCAGGCAGTTAAACGCGATTGACACTATTGTCGGCCTGATCAAAGAGGTCAGCGCCTGATCTTCACAGGAAAAACCTATGAACAAAAAAGTCTTACACACTCTGGAATTTGATAAAATACTGGCCATGCTGGCCGAAAAAGCCGACTCGGAGCCGGCCAGAAAGCTCTGCGCGGCCCTGGTTCCCGACACGGACATCCAGGCCGTTCGTATCGCCCAGATTGAAACGGCGGACGCGCTCTCCAGGCTCATTGCCCGCAGCGGCATCTCCTTCGGCAGCAACAAAGACCTGGGATACTGTATTCAGTCCCTGAAAGCGGGAGCCGCCCTGTCCATACCGGAGCTTCTGGCTATCGCCGGCTTTCTGGAAAATGTGTCCCGGGTGAAACATTACGGCCAGAGCGACCGGGACGATGAGCCCAAGGACTCTCTCCAGTCCTATTTTGACAGCCTGACACCTATGTCACATATTGCGGAGGAAATCCGCCGGTGCCTGCCCTCCGAAGAGGAAGTGGCCGACGATGCCAGCGCGGGTCTGAAACAGATCCGCCGCGGTATCCGCCAGACCGGCGAAAAGATACATTCCCAGCTCAATTCCATGATCAACGGCTCCGCCCGCGTTTATCTGCAGGATGCCGTCATTACCATGCGGGACAACCGCTACTGCGTTCCGGTCAAGGCGGAATACAAGGGGCAGGTCCCGGGCATGGTGCACGACCAGTCGGCTACCGGCTCCACCTTTTTTATCGAGCCGTCCGCCATAGTGGAATTGAACAACCGGCTGAAGGAGCTGGCCCTGGAAGAGCAGCAGGAGATCGAACGGATCCTGGCTTCGCTTTCTCTGGAGCTTTCGGCCCACACCGATGAACTGGCTGCCGACCAGCGCCTGATGACCTCCCTGGACTTTATTTTTGCCAAGGGCAAGCTGGCTCTGGAGCAGAATGCCGTCATGCCTCTGTTTAACCGCAAGCATTATATCCGTATCCGGAAAGGCCGGCATCCGCTTCTGAACCGGCAGCAGGTGGTCCCCATTGACATTTCCCTGGGGCAGGAATTTGATCTGCTGGTCATTACCGGTCCCAACACCGGCGGCAAAACCGTTTCCCTGAAGACCGTGGGACTTTTTACCCTGATGGGACAGGCCGGTCTGCATATCCCGGCTCTGGACCACTCGGAACTTTCCGTTTTTGAGGAGGTCTACGCGGACATCGGCGATGAGCAGAGCATAGAGCAGAGCCTTTCCACCTTTTCTTCGCACATGACCTCTATTGTGACAATACTGTCATCTGCTGACGAAAATTCCCTCTGCCTGTTCGACGAGCTGGGCGCGGGAACCGATCCTACGGAAGGCGCCGCGCTGGCCATTGCCATTTTGAACCATCTGCACGGCAGAGGGATCCGCACCATGGCCACCACCCATTACAGCGAACTGAAACTTTACGCCCTCTCCACCCCTTTTGTGGAGAACGCGTGCTGTGAATTTGACGTGGAATCCTTAAAGCCCACCTACCGGCTTTTGATCGGTATCCCGGGCAAGAGCAACGCGTTTGCCATCTCCGCCCGTCTTGGCCTGCCGGAGGCGGTGATCGAAGCGGCCAAAGAGCAGATCGACAAAGAGGACTCCAGCTTCGAGGATATCATCGCGGATCTGGAAAACAGCAGGCGCACCATTGAAAAAGAACAGCAGGAACTGGCCGGATACAAGGAAAGGATCAAAACCCTGGAAGGGCAGCTGAAGGCCAAAAACGAGAAACTGGACAGCGCCAGGGACAGGATCCTGCGGGAGGCCCGGGAACAGGCCCGCGCCATTCTGCAGGAAGCCAAAGATGTGGCGGACCAGACCATCCGCGACTTTAACAAAACGGACAGTCATACCGATATCCGTGATCTGGAACAGAAACGCCAGAAGCTGCGGAACAGGATCGACGAACAAAACCAGCGGCTGGCCATGAAGACGCCTCCGGGGAAATCCGGGGAGCAGCAGACGGTAGATCCCGGCGCTCTGAAAAAAGGAGATTCCGTGAAGATCCTCTCCATGGGCCTGAAGGGGACCGTGAGCACCCTGCCGGACGCGAAAGGCAATCTGTTCGTACAGTGCGGTATCATGCGCACCAGCGCCAACGTTAAAGATCTGGCGCCGCTGCCGGACGAGGATACTCAGACGGCCTTCGCCGGAGGTTCCCGCCGAAACGGCCTGGGCATGAAACTTTCCAAAACGCTTTCCGTTTCTCCCGAGATCAACCTGCTGGGCCTGACCAGGGACCAGGCGATCGCCGTTTTGGACAAATATCTGGATGACGCCTACCTGGCGCATCTGCCCAGCGTCCGCATCATACACGGAAAAGGTACCGGGGTCCTGCGCAGCGCGGTGCACAGCCATGTACGCCGTCTGCCCTTTGTGAAGGACTACCGTCTTGGCGAATTTGGAGAAGGTGACGCCGGTGTCACGATCATTACTTTTAAGTAGCGCAGGAGGAGCCCATGGTAAACAAGCAGAAAATTTTAATTGTAGATGACGATGAAAACATCGCGGAGCTGATCTCCCTCTATCTCATCAAGGAGTGCTTTGAAACCATGATCGTAGGGGACGGGGAATCGGCGCTCACCGCCGTGGACTCCTTTGAGCCCAATCTGATCCTGCTGGATCTGATGCTGCCCGGCATCGACGGTTATCAGGTGTGCCGGGAAGTGCGGGCCAAACGCCAGACTCCCATTATCATCCTCTCCGCCAAGGGCGAAGTGTTTGACAAAGTACTGGGACTGGAACTGGGCGCCGATGATTTTATGGAAAAGCCCTTTGATTCCAAGGAACTCGTGGCAAGAGTCAAGGCGGTACTGCGCCGCTGCAAGCCCATGCCCTCCTCTCCGGAAGCCAGCCCTGAAAAACGGGTGGAATATCCGGATCTCATCATCAATCAGACCAATTACTCCGTGATCTATATGGGCCGGACCGTGGAAATGCCCCCCAAGGAGCTGGAACTGCTTTATTTTCTGGCTTCCTCTCCCAACCATGTTTTTACCAGGGAGCAGCTTTTAGACCAGATCTGGGGATATGAGTATATCGGAGATACCCGTACCGTAGACGTGCACATCAAGCGCCTGCGGGAAAAGATCAAGGACCACGCCTCCTGGAAGATCTCCACCATATGGGGCATTGGATACAAATTTGAAGTCAAAGGAACTCTGTCATGAGAAAAACCCTGTATTTAAAGTTCATACTGGCCTACGTTATCTTCGGTATCTTCGGTTTTATCATCATCACCACTTTCGTTCCCAGTATGACGCGGGAGCAGCTCATCCGTGAAAAGGCCAACGCCCTGTATTCCGAGGCCACGCTGATCGCCAACACCTACGCTCCCGGCCTGTATACCAACGATACTTCCCTGGAAGCGGTAAAGGCCCAGCTGGATGCGCTTTCCCTGTACATGGGATCCATTATCTGGATCATCAACCCTTCCGGCAGAATGGTTCTCAGTACGGATTCTCCCTTAAACGTGGAAGAGGTGGTGATGATCGACAACTTTGATCCCACCGCCACCGCCGGTTCCTATTATAACGTGGGAAATTTTTTTGACAGTTTCCAGGAAGACATGCTCAACGTCATGGCGCCCATTACTTCCTCTTATAAGATCAACGGCTATGTGGTCATCCACGCCCCCATGGCGGATATTGAGAAATCCTGCAACAGTCTGCTCACCATTTCCTATATTACACTGGGAATCCTGTTTCTGCTCTCCCTGATCATCCTGATCTTCTTTACGGAAATCGTTTACATCCCTCTGCGCAAGATCACCTACGCCACAGAGCAGTACGCTTCCGGCAATATGCATTATGAGTTTCAGGTGGAGAGCGAGGACGAGATCGGATATCTGGCGGCCTGCCTGAATTATATGGCAAGCGAGATCGCCCGCTCGGAGGATGACCAGAAAAAATTCGTAGCCAATATTTCCCATGACTTCCGTTCTCCTCTGACGTCCATCAAGGGCTATCTGGAGGCCATGATAGACGGCACGATCCCCCAGGAGCTGCACGAACGCTATCTCCAGATCGCGCTGAATGAAACCGACCGTTTAACCAAGCTGACAAACAGCCTGCTCACCTTAAACAACCTGAATACCAAGGGTCTTCTGTTAGACAAAACAGATTTTGACATCAATCAGGTGATCCGATCCACCGCCGCTTCCTTTGAGGGCACCTGCCGGAAAAAGATGCTGGCCATCGAACTGGTGCTGACGGGCGATACCCTGTACGTGAACGCCGATATGGGAAAGATCCAGCAGGTCCTTTACAATCTGCTGGATAACGCCATTAAATTCAGCCATCACGACTCGGTGATACGCATCGAAACCTCCGTGAAAAAGAACAAACTTTTTGTTTCCGTTAAAGACAGCGGCATCGGCATTCCCAAGGATGACCTGAAGCTGATCTGGGAGCGTTTCTACAAATCCGATGCCTCCAGGGGCAGGGACAAGAAAGGCACGGGCCTGGGCCTGGCCATCGTAAAGGAGATCATCGCTTCCCACGGAGAACATATCAACGTTATCAGCACCGAGGGCGTGGGCACCGAATTTATCTTCTCCCTGCCCTGCGCGAGGATCGAGGAAGAAGAGGATTAAGATAACAGATCACCATGATAAAACATGATATAAGGAGGATTCTCACATGGCAGAACAATTAAAAGTACTGATACTGAACGGAAGCCCCAGGGTAAACGGCAATACCGGCCTGGCGATCCGGGAAATGGAGCGGATCTTTACGGAGAGCGGCGTTGCCGTGGAAACCGTACAGGTAGGAAACCAGGCTGTCCGGGGCTGTATCGCCTGCGGCACCTGCGCGCGGAAGGGCCGGTGCGTCTTTGACGATGTGGTGAACGAACTGGCGCCGAAATTTGAGGCAGCGGACGGCCTGGTGGTAGCAAGCCCTGTCTACTACGCTTCCGCCAACGCCACTTTGATCGCCTGTCTTGACAGGCTCTTTTACAGCACGTCCTTTGACAAGACCATGAAAGTGGGCGCCAGCGTAGTCTGCGCCAGACGGGGCGGCTGCTCCGCCACCTTTGACGAGTTAAACAAGTATTTCACCATTTCCAATATGCCGGTGGCTTCCAGCCAGTACTGGAACTGCGTGCACGGCCGGGAACCGAGGGAGGCGGAAATGGATCTGGAAGGCCGGCAGACCATGCGGGTGCTGGCCAGAAATATGGTATTCCTGATGAAGAGCATCGCCCTTGGCAGGGAACAGTTCGGGCTGCCGGAAACGGAAGAGAGGGCCTGGACGCATTTTATCTAACGCGAAGCATTTTCCATCTCTTCCGCCGTCCGACGGAACAGCCCTATTCCGCCAGGTACATCCGAAGTCCGCTCTGAATGGTGGAAATAGTCTGCTCTGTAGTGGCCCTGCCGTCTAAATACGCCGGCAGGGCTTCTCTGATCACCTTTTCTATCTGTTCGTCTTCCACCCATTCCTTTCTGGCGCTCCCGCACATTTCCAGCAGTCTTTTTCCGTTTTCCGCGCTTATCGGGAGGATCTCAAACTCTGTCACGCCTCCTCCCGCCTGGGAAAACATGGCGTATCCCGTATACTCCGACCTGTCCTTATCCAGCTGGTTTTCCAGCGCCCGCGTGTTCACCGGGAATCCGTCCCGAAAGTCGCTGTCCTGCGCTTCTTCGGAAAGGGCAAATTCCACAAACGCCCTGGCGGCCTCCATGGAGGCCCCGCCGTTTAAGATGGCCAGCTGTCCCATGGGCTGGTACGCGCTCTCAAAATTTTCAAAGCTGCCCTGCGTATCCGTCAGAATGGACAGGGGCGTCATGGCATCCAAAAAGCCGTCCACTTTAAAAAAGGTTACTCCGTTTTTAAAAGAATAATCCCACAGGTCGTAGGGCGTCATCTCTTCCGTAAACTGTTCCACCATGCGGCTTTCCGCCGCGAATCTCTTTAAAAGTTCCAGCAGATCTTCCAGCGCCGCCTCATCCAGCTCCCCGTTGTTCACCAGATCTTCCACCGCGAAAGGCACAAAGACGGAAACCAGTTTTTCCACCGTCATGGGGCCCAGCAGCCGTTCATCGTTTTCCTCCATCGCGCCGGCCAGCGTTTCCATATCCCCGTACCGAGAAACATCCAAAAGGACACTGCCTGACAGGTAAAGAGATATCCTCAGCGGCACGCTGTATACGGCGCCGTTTTCCTCTGTATGGTTTGCCACCACGTTTTCCAGCAGGATGCCGTTTTGCGACATCTGTGTCACAATATCACTGATATCCGCCAGCAGATTCTGTTCCGCGAACGCCTCTTTATCCAGACCGTCCAGCAGGAGCAGGTCCGGCTTATCTCCTGCCAGCAGCCTGGTATGAAGGTTCTGGATCTCGGCTTTCACATCCGCCGTAGGAAGTTCCTCGTAGGTGATCCCCGTTTCCACCGTTACCCGGACCTCCGGATGCTCTCTGGTGTAGAGCGCGGCCGCGTGTTTCAACGTGGTATTGTCATACAGGCTGTATATGGTAAGTTCCACAGGCGGCAGACGCTCCAGATCGGCATCGTAGGAATATTCCGCCAGCATGTATCCGTCCTCCGAATCAAACAGCGCGTAATACGTATGGGCGCCGACGGCGGCAAGCCCTATGCACTGCAGCGTTTCCAGGGAAAAGGAGCTGTAACTTCCCTCCAGCAGACATTCCCACTCTCCCTGGGGCGAACAGGTAAAGAGCCCGCCTCTGCCCCCGCACAGCAGAGCACCGTCAGGAAGCGGCGTCAGACAGGGGCAGCTTCCTACTTCTTCACAGGAAAGCAGTTCCGGCGGCGCGATCTTTCCCGATGCGTCCCGGGTATATACCTCCACCCCCAGGAACTCCCCCCGCGCGGTGACCGGCACCGTATAAAATCTGTCCCCGCCGCCGTATATCTTTCCCGTGTACAGGTTTTGAGAAAGAGGAAGCTCCTGCAGGCATTCCCCGGTTTCCCCGTCATAGATCCGGATACTGTCATAATAGATGCCGGCAGCGCTGCCGTCTTCCAGAACGGTAATGTCATCGGGATATTCATAATACCCCGCTCCGGGGACCTCTTCCCGCCAGTCCGGCGGCGTGATCTCTTCCGCTGCGCCGTCCGCGCCGCCGCGGTATAGATACCCCCAGAGATGCTCTCCTTCTATTCCCGCACAATACAGGCAGGGACTTCCGTTTTCCGGTTCTATGACCTGATACGGCGGTATCGTTTCTTCCAGTACAATGTCCGCCAGCCAGTCGGGCGTGTCCTCCGCAAACGCCTCTCCCTGGTAAACATAGCGGGCAAATCCCGCAGCGCCGTCCCTTTCCTTTTCCGTGTAAAGGCACAGTTTTCCTCCCACAGCGCCTATCTGAAAGATCGTTTCTCCGCGCAGTTCTTCGGGCAGGGGGATCTCCCGTTCCACATATCCGCCCCTGACCACCTCCTGCAGGTTTTCTCCTTCCGTACCGGCTGTCCCGCCTTCTAACGGATCCTTCTCCGCCGTGGTCTGAGCGCCTTTTTCATTTCCGCATCCCGCGCCTGCCGCCGTGAGCGCGGCCACAAGCAGCAGCATTATAAATTTTTTCATAATCAGCCTCCGTTTCAAACAATGCTTTCCGTCTTATTATGGACCGCTCCTGTTTAAGATTGTTTTAGGAAGAATTTAAGATTCCATAAATTTTAGGATTTCCCATAAATTTTAGGATCTCCCATAAATTTTAGGATCTCCCATAAATCCGGTTCCCCGCAGCGTATCTTAATAAGATATAGAACTGAAATACGGAAATATCACGGAGGTATCCATGAACGGAAAAGAAAAATGCAGAGCGTTAAAAGAGATCCGCCGGCAGATCGCGGAGAAGAACGATATTCCTTACGCGGTTTCCCAGTGTACTCATCAGGGAAACTGTAAAGGCACCTGTCCCAAATGCGAGGCGGAGCTGCGGTATCTGGAAAGGGAGCTGGCGCTCCGGAAAAGTCTTGGAAAAGCCGTCGCGGTAGCGGGCATTTCCCTTGCCGCGATGAGCGGACTGGCCGCCTGCGGCAGTCAGGGCGCCTCCGCTCCGGAAACCACGTCCGGCCCCGTATCTTCTCAAACCCTGCCGGAAACCCTTCCTGCAGACGGCTCGGAAACTCTCTCTGCGGGCGGCTCGGAAACTCTCCCTGCCGTCGAGCCTGCGCCCCAGGACGAATATATGGGAGAACTGCCGGAGGACCTTGTTATGGGAGAGATCCTGCCGGCCTCCTATACCATCGAAGGGGACATCTCGCTGCAGGAAGAGCCGGATATATCCGGCGGGGATGCCGATTCCCGGGAGGTGCCTTCCTTTGTCGAATGATCCTTCTCCCCGGCTGCCGGTTTTCGCCATTGAAAGACACCGCCTGACCACAGACGGCCAGGGCGTTTCCACTCTGGTGGGCGCTTACGGCTGTACTTTGTCCTGCCGCTTCTGCATCAATCCCCATGCCTGGAATCCGAATACGCTGAAAAAATGCGTTTCTTTCACTCCCGAAACGCTTTACGACCGGGTGCGGACAGACGAACTGTATTTTCTCGCTACCGGCGGCGGCGTTACCTTCGGCGGCGGCGAGGCGCTTCTGCACGCGGAATTTATCCGCGCCTTCCGCCAGGTATGCGGCGGGCGCTGGCGGCTGACCGCGGAAACTTCTCTGCAGGTCCCGCCCGAACGGCTGGAAATGACGCTGGATTCCGTGGACGAATACATCGTGGACATCAAGGATTTGGATCCTGAGATTTACCTTTCCTATACCGGCATGCCCATTGACCGGCTTCTGGCCAATCTGCGGATCTTAAGCGACCGGATCGCCAGCCCTCCCCAGGAAGGCCGTCCCGTCAACGCTCACATCCGGGTACCTCTGATTCCCGGCTACAATACTCCGGAGCGATTGCGGAGATCCGTTGACAGGCTCCGTTCCATGGGATTTTCTCATATCGAAACCTTTCCTTACATTTTAAGATGACTTTTTCCCAAAAAATTTTTATTTTTACGGAAATCTATTGACCTTCCACCTTGGGGAAGGTATATCATAAGCCTATAGGAGGGGCTTATGAAGATCAACGAAGTAGAGCAGGCCGTAGGCATTACCAAAAAGAGCATTCGCTATTATGAGCAGGAAGGACTGTTAAAACCGTCCCGAAATCTTTCCAACGGCTACCGGGACTATTCCCAGGAAGACGTGGAAACGCTTCTGTCCATCAAACTGCTCCGCAAGCTGGGTATTCCCATTGAGGACATCAAAAAGCTGGAAGCCGGCTATCTGACCCTGGAAGACTGTCTGCGCAGACATTTGATCTTTCTGGAACGGGAAAGCAAAAACCTGACGGCTGTCATGGCATTCTGCCACCGGCTTCTGGAAGAAGAGCTTTCCGCCAAAGACCCGTCCTTTCCCGAAAAAAGATCCGCTCTTGCGCTGAATACCCTGCCTGCGGCTCAGCTTTTGGAGGAAATGAAAGATCTGGAGGAAGGAGGAACCCGTTTTATGAAAGAAAAAAACCAAAAGCGGCATATTTCCAAAAAGAACGCCTGGATCGCCGCCCTGACCGCCTGCTGCCTTATGCTGATGCCCCTGATCCTTGTCCTGTGGATCGCGGCAGTCGCGCAAGAGGCGATCCCCGGTCCCGTTATTCTGCTGGTTCTGCTCGTGCCCTGCTTCGGCATCACGGGAACCATATTGGCGTTGAGAGAACGTATCAAAGAAATCGAAGGAGGAGAATTAGATGAAGCTTCTAAATATTGATCATATCCCCGGTATAGAAGATAAAGAAATCGAGGCTCTGGGAATCGTGAAAGGCACGATCGTGCATACCAAGAATGTAGGACGGGATTTTATGGCCGCCATGAAAACTCTGGTAGGCGGAGAACTGACCGGTTATACCCAGATGCTGAACGAGGCCCGGCAGATCGCGGTCAAGCGCATGGTGGACGAGGCCGAAGAACTGGGCGCCGACGCCATTTTAAACGTCCGCTACGGTACTTCCTCCGTGATGTCCGGCGCCGCGGAGGTTATCGCTTACGGCACCGCCGTCAAGATCAAATAAGGGAGGAATACTATGGAATCGGATAAACTGACCGGCAGGAGGATCCTTCTGTACCTGGGCATTACCTTTGGTATTACCTATCTCGCGGAATTTGGCATCCTGTGGCCCATGGCGCGCGGCGCCTCTTCCCTGCAGCAGGGCCTTTTCACACTGGTGGAAGCATGTATGATGTTTGTGCCTTCTCTGGGCGTACTGCTTACCCGCCTGTTTACAAAGGAAGGTTTTCGGGATTCTTATATCGTCCCTAATACGGGGAAAAAGTGCATCCCATACTTTCTTATGGCTTACTTTGGCCCCGCTCTTCTGACTGCCGTGGGCGCCGCTTTTTATTTCCTGCTCTTTCCCGGGCATCTGGATACACATATGGGCTATATCGCGGGGCTTTATGCTGCCCAGGGCGTTCCCAATATCTCCCCTGCCATGCTGCGGCTCACCGCGCTCGCGCAGATTGGCGCCGGCATTTTCCTGGGACCCCTGTTAAACTGCATTACCTGCTTTGGGGAAGAATGGGGCTGGAGAGGGTATCTCCTGCCTAAAATGCTAAAGAAACTGCCCGTCCTGCCGGTTCTCTTGATCAATGGGATCATCTGGGGCCTCTGGCATATGCCCCTTACCATACTGGGACACAACTACGGTCTTGGCTACACAGGCTATCCCGTTACGGGCATTCTGGCCATGTGCCTGTTCTGTATCGTCATCGGCACCTGCTTTTCCTATGTTACCATCAGGACGGGAAGCTGTCTGCCGGCAGTACTGGCTCACGGCTCCTTAAACGCGCTCGCGGCCGCTCCCTCCCTGTTTACGGCAGACGGCGGCAATCCTTTCATAGGCCCCGTGCCCACCGGTATCGTGGGCGGGAGCGCCTTTTTGGTATGCGCTGTCATCATGGCCGCGCTCCTGATGAAAAAGACTGCTGATTAAAGATGCGGCACTTTCTTTGAACCTTATCCCAAAACAATGGGCAGCGGACGAATATACTGATTCCGCTGCCCATTATAAATAGATTGATACGGAATGATACTGCTTTAAAGACCAGAAAATTCTATTGATATTATTCCGATAATTTGTTATACTATGACCAAGTTTATAATCAGGCGGTGATATCTTGAAATATATGAAAGTGGCACAAGCAGCACAGTTATGGGGAATTTCTGATCGTCGCGTCCGTATTTTGTGTCAGCAGGGAAAAATTGAGGGCGTTATTCAAAAAGGACGTTCCTATCTTATTCCTGTAGATGCGGTAAAACCAGTTGACGGTCGTAAACTGCGGCACAAAGAAGTTTCGGAACAATATCTTGCCATCTTCTCTCGCATTGACTCCTTAAAGGAACAATTGGATAAGCGGCGCCCTTTGACTGCCGGAGAACTCAAGCGGCTGCAAGACGAATTTCTTGTGGAGTACACCTACAATTCCAATGCTATTGAGGGAAATACCCTGACCTTGCAGGAAACGGCCCTTGTACTGGAAGGTCTTACAATTAATCAAAAGCCACTCAAGGATCATCTGGAAGCGGTCGGTCATAAGGATGCTTTCTTGTATGTGCAGGAACTGGCGCGTGATAAAGTCCCCTTCTCGGAGGCCGTCATTAAACAGATCCACACGCTGGTACTCATGGACAGGTCGGAGGACCGCGGTATCTATCGCCGGATTCCTGTGCGGATTATGGGTGCTTATCATACACCACCGGATCCAATCATAGTTCCTGAATTGATGGAAAAGCTAGTCAAGGAATTTAAGGTTAGTAAACTGCATCCGATCGAGAGAGCGGCACTGTTCCACTTAAAGTTTGAAGGTACTCACCCCTTTGTGGACGGCAACGGTCGTACAGGAAGGCTTATCTTAAATCTGTTTCTTATGCAAAACGGATATCCGCCGATCAATGTGAAATTTGCGGATCGAAAGCGATACTATGACGCATTTGATAACTATTACAGAGAAAATGACCCGAGCGCAATGGTGAAGATGATAGCGGAATATATTGATGAGCGCTTAATCAAGTATCTGTCATTCCATCAAACGGACAAAAAAGAGGAAAAGGCAAAATGAGAATTAAAACTCTTGATCTAACTGTTTTATTGCGGGATTCCCTTTCAAAATCGTTAATATAACAATCCCCGTTAATCCCGCAAGAACAAATATTAGGCCCATTCCTGATCCGTTCTGTCTTCCAACCAAAAAAGTTATAATATTGTTACCGGAAGACATTTTTTGCATACATAAGTGTAAACAGCCCAAAATATAACAACTCAGGAGAACCGCGGAGCAAATTGCCAGTAAAGAAGCCGACATCACCTGCCCGCTATTGGAATACACCCAAATCGCGGTCGCGAATCCGGTCATTGCGCAAACTGCGCATTATAGAGCCCAGCATAAAAACCGCCCTGTTCCAGCAGCTGTTTGTGTGTCCCCTGCTCCACAATATCGCCGTCCTTCATGACCAGGATCAAATCCGCATTCCGGATCGTCGAGAGCCGGTGCGCGATCACAAACGAGGTGCGTCCTTTCAGCAGTGTGTCCATCGCCGCCTGGATCAGATGCTCGGTGCGGGTATCAACGGAGGAAGTTGCCTCATCTAAGATCATGATCGGGTTATCCGCGAGGATAGCCCTCGCGATCGTCAGAAGCTGTTTTTGCCCCTGCGAAATATTCGACGCCTCCTCATTGATCTCCATCTGATAGCCGCCCGGCAGAGAACGGATAAACTTATCCGCGCGCGCAAGCTTCGCGGCCCGGATGACCTCCTCGTCCGAAGCGTCCAGCCGCCCGTAGCGGATATTTTCCATGATCGTCCCCTTAAACAGCCAGGTATCCTGTAAAACCATTCCAAAGCCCCGCCGCAGGTCGTTTCGGTCAAACGCTCCGACCGGATGGCCGTTTAAGCGGATACAGCCCGCGTTTACATCATAAAAGCGCATCAGCAGCTTGATCATCGTTGTCTTGCCCGCGCCGGTCGGCCCCACGATCGCCACCATCTGCCCCGCTTTGATCTCGCTGTTAAAATCGTGAATGATCACCTTATCCGGCGTATAGCCAAACTGCACATGATCGAAGGAAACATCTCCCTTTATCACATCGGCGGAAACGGGATTTTCCACCGTCTGCGCTTCTTCCTCTTCGTTTAAAAAGATAAAAATGCGCTCGGCCGCCGCGGCCATGGACTGCAGCAGATTAGAAACCTGTGCCATCTGCGTGATCGGCTGCGTAAACCGCTTGACGTATTGGACAAACGCCACAATGTCACCGATCTCAATCGTCCCCGCAGCCGCGAGCATCGCGCCCGAAACCGCCACCGCTACATACCCCAGATTGCTGACAAAATTCATGATCGGCATCATAAGTCCGGACAAAAACTGGCTTTTCCACGCCGATTCGTACAAAACCCCGTTCGTCTTCCGAAACTCCGCCAGCTCCGCCTCCTCGCGGTTAAATGCTTTTACCACGTCATGTCCCGAGAAAGTTTCCTCGATCTGACCGTCTATCTTCCCGAGATAATTTTGCTGCGCGATAAAATATTTCTGCGATTTTTTCACAATCCCCATCACAAACACCATGGAAACCGGCAGGATCAGGATCGTAAAAAGTGTCATCAGCGGCGAGATCGTGAGCATCATAACGAGGATCCCGATCAGCGTGCAGACCGACGTGATCAGCTGCGTGATCGACTGGTTAAACGTCTGCCCGAGCGTATCCACGTCGTTTGTAATGCGCGATAAAACATCCCCGACGGCATTTTTTTCAAAATAAGAAAGCGGCATCCGGTTGATCTTTTCGCTGATATCTTTGCGCATCCGAAAGCACATTTTCTGCGACATCTCCGTCATCAAAAGCCCCTGCACAAAGGAAAAAATTGCGCAGAGCAGATAAATGCCCATCAAAATGAGCAGGATCCTTCCGATCTTTCCGAAATCAATGCTCCCGGTTCCGGACAGTTTCGCGATCAGCCCGTTAAAAAGCTCCGTTGTCGCGTTGCCCAGAATCTTTGGCCCCACCACATTAAAAACGGTAGACGCGACAGCAAAAACCGCGACGATCGCCAGCGCGATTTTATAAATTCCCATATAGCGGAGCAGCTGTCTGATCGTTCCCTTAAAATCTTTGGCTTTTTCGCCCGCCATCCGCCCTCGTCCTCTGTTTGCGGCCATATCAGTTTCCTCCTTTCAGCGCGCTCTGGATTTCCTCCTCCGAAAGCTGCCCTCTCGCAATTTCCAGATACGTTTCACAATTTTTAAGCAGCTCCCTGTGCGTTCCCCTGCCCACGATGCGGCCCTCCTCCATCACGAGGATCTGCTCGGCGTACATAATGGTGGAAATCCGCTGCGCGACGATAATGACCGTCGCGTTTTTCGTATGCTTTGCAAGCTCCGCACGCAGATTGGCGTCCGTCTTATAGTCCAGGGCGGAAAACGAGTCATCAAAAAGAAAAATCCGCGGCCTCTTTGCGATGGCTCTCGCAATGGAAAGCCGCTGCCTCTGGCCGCCCGACACATTGGAGCCGTTCTGCGCAATCGGGGACTGATAGCCCGCTTCCTTGGATTCAATAAATTCCGTTGCCTGCGCGATCCGGGCAGCGAGCTTCATTTCGCTGTCCGTAATCTGCTCTCCGCCGTACTTGAGATTGCTCTCCACCGTGCCGGAAAACAGCACGCCCTTTTGCGGCACATACCCGATCCTGTCACGGAGCGCCTTCTGGCTGATCTCTCGGATATCCACTCCGTCAATGGAAATGCTGCCCTCCGTAACGTCGTAAAAACGCGGAATCAAATGGATCAGCGTAGACTTTCCGCAGCCGGTCGAGCCGATGATCGCGGTCGTTTTTCCCGGCTCCGCCGTAAAGGAAATATGCTCCAGCACCGGTGACTGCGCGCCCGGATAGGAAAAGGAAACGTCGGAAAAAGTCAATACGCCTTTTCCGTTTTCCAATTCGTTATCCCGTATCCGCGCGGCATCGGTTAAGGAGATCGGCGTTTCCAGCACTTCCGCGATCCGGTCGGCCGCGATGCCCGCGCGGGGCAGCATGATGGAGATCATGGAAAGCATCAAAAACGACATGATGATGACCATAGAATATGTGATAAACGCCGTCAGATCACCCACCTGTACGGCTCCCGTATCCACGCCCCGCGCTCCGACCCAAACGATCAGTACGGAAACGCCGTTCATGATCAGCATCATAACCGGCATCATAAAAGTCATGGTGCGGTTCGTAAAAAGCTGCGTCTTAAAGAGGTCGGTATTTGCCCGCGCAAACCGTTTTTCCTCATAATCCTGCCGCCCGAACGCGCGGATCGGCATAACGCCGGTCAGAAGCTCTCTGGATACCAGATTCAGCCGGTCCACAAGGCTTTGCATGATCTTAAATTTCGGGTACGAGATGACAAAAAGCACCGCAATGCACAAGGCCAGCGCGATCACCGCCACGACGATGATCCAGCTCATCTGGGAACCGGTCTGGATCACCTTGATCACGCCCGCGACCGCCAGGATCGGCGCATAGGTTACCATGCGAAGGAGCATGACCGTCAGCATCTGCACCTGCTGGATATCGTTCGTACAGCGCGTGATCAGTGACGCGGTGGAAAATTTTTCAATCTCCGCGTTCGTAAATCCCATGACCTTTGTGTAGAGCCGCTCACGGAGATCGCGCCCGATTCCCGCCGATACCTTTGACGCGATATAGCCCGTCATGACAGCGACCGCCGCCATGCCCAGCGCCATCAGCAGCATTTTCGCGCCCACCTTAAATAAATAGGCGTTTCGGATGTCGTTTAAATCTTTTTCCTGCGCTTCATACTCCGCGGACACATAGGCAACCGCGACCTGGTCCATCATCAGCTCGGCGGACGCGTCCATTTCCGAGATTTTGTCACCCATCTGCTTTTTCAGATCCTCTTTTGTCATCATGCCCGCCGCTATGACTTCCTTGATCAGACGCAGGCTTTCCTGCCCCTCTGGACTGTTTTCCAGCTGAAACGCCACGCTCTCCGGCAGGCGGAGAAGATCGTTTAATTTTTCCCGCTCGTCCTCCGTCAGTTCGTCAAGCGCGCGCACGCCATTTGCGTCCGCTTTTCCATATGCGGCTTCCAGCGTTTGGATCTGCGCGTCATCCAAAAAAAGCTCCAGCGTTTCCAGGCTCTCCTGGCGGATGGTTTCCGGCACGGCATCCTCGATTCCGTTTTGCTGTAACCCGACGTTCAGCAGATCGCTGGTGTAGGTCGGCAGCGCCAGATCGCAGTACGCCTGTATGATGAGTAAAACGATGATAAACGCCACCTGCGCTTTCGCTTTTGTCAGAAATTGAAATATATGCTTCATCGCTGTTCCTCCGCCTGATCTTTTAACATCTTCCAGAGAATATCCGCGCAGGCCTCGACCCCCAGCTTCCCGCTGTCCAAAACCAGATGATAGTTGGACAGTTCCCGCCACGGCCTGCCCGTGTTCGTCACATAATAGTTACTGCGCTTCCGGTCAAATTTATGCACGACCGCTTCCGCCTCGTGCGGGTTCACCCCGTAATGCTTTATGGCGCGCTCCTTCCGCAGCTCCTTATCCGCCCTTATGAACACCTGTAAAACGTCCGCGTTCTCCGCAAGCGCGTTTACCGCGCATCTGCCGACAAATATCGCCGGGCCCTGCGAGGCGAGTTCCCCGATCACGCACTGTTCTTCCAGATAGATCTGACCCTCGTTTGAGAGCTGCCCGTCCTGCCCGCCGTTCGCCCGGCCCATCAGATAGAGGGAATACAAAAAGCTGTTGGTCGCTTTTTCCTCATACTGCTCGATTTTTGCCACGTCGATGTTCAGATTTTTCGACACCCGCTCCAAAACCTCGATGCCGTAGCTTGGTATGCCGCTTAATTTCGACAGCCTTTCCGCAATCTCCGTTCCCGCGCTGCCGTATTCACGCTCAATGGCAACATAACGATATCTCATGGTTTTCACTCCTCCCCGGTTCTTTCCATTTTTTCAATGCGCTCCGCGTTTTTGCCCACAATCTCCAGGCACCGCTGGCAGACCTCCATATCCTCTGTGGACAGGCCCTCTTTCATCAGACGGTTAAATTCTTCCAGCGCCTTTTTCCCGCGTTCGATGATCGGCTGCGCTTTCTTCGTACAGACAAGCCGAACCTTCCGCCTGTCACCTTCTACCGAAGCACGCTCCAGATACCCCTCGCTCACCAGCTTGTTGATATTGATCGACAGAATATTTTCCCGGTAACCCCTGCCGTGGCTGATATCCTTTGCCGTACACGATTCCGGGTTATTCGCCAGGAACATCAGAATGTCAAACGCCATCTGCGGCATGTTAAGCTCACGGCAGAGCGGCCTGCAGTAATGCTCGTACGCCCTTGTGATATGGTGGAATATGGCGATATTGCTTTTCCTTTCCACGCACCCATCTCCTCCCTGCGTAAAATTATTGTAACGGCTCAGAACAGGTGAAGGTACTGAACCGTTATAAGTATTTCAAATTTGAACTATTCAAAATTATAAATCTCAAAAATAGATATGTCAAGAGCAATACGCATACTTGACATACCCCATGATGGCAGTTGACTTTTTGGAATATTTTACGGCGGGGAATTTAAAAAGAATTATTTAAAGCATATAAAGAAAAAATTACTCTGGCAGCCCACTAATAGGATTGCAGCAGTCCGCTGATCCCCTGCTCTTTAAAGATATTTTTATAGTAGCCGATCTCATCGGATATCAGCTCGTCAATGACCCGCATCCCCAGAAGTTCTACCGGAGCCTTGTCATCGGTGAGCAGGTATCCCCCCGCTTCATAAGGGATCATGTTCTCTTCCGCTCTGGCCATCAGCGCCCGCAGTTCTTCATCCTGAAGCGCTTCCACCCGCTCCGGGAAGGTTTCCAGCAGGGAATCCTCCGTGAACGCGAAAAGCTCCCGATTGGTGGTAGCAGGCACATTCACCGTATACACATGGGGAAACACCTCCGCGATGGTATCCGACAAATACTGGTTGATATTTCCTTCTTTTTCCGTATGCATGTTCATGTTCACCACCATGACGCCGTCTTCTTTTAAATGTTCCTTTACCAGGGTAAAAAATTCCACGGAGGACATCTGAAAGGGAATGGTAATATCCTGATAGGCGTCCACCATGATCACATCGTATTTTTCTTTAACGGCGTTTAAATAGGCCCGGCCGTCATACGTCACCACCTCAATATCCTCAGGAAGCGCGAAGTAGCGTTCCGCCAGATCCGTAATCTTCCGGTCTATTTCCACGCCCTCCACCGTCACGTCCCCGAAATACCGCCGGCACTGTCCGGCGAAGGTTCCCGTTCCCATGCCCAGCACCAGAACGCTCGCCCCCCCGTCCTTTTCGGCAAGGCCGCCCATTACCGGCGCCGCCAGCGCGTAATCATAATACATCCCCGTCAGGGAATCTTCCTTCATCAGAATGGACTGTACGCCGAAGAGCACGTTGGTGGACAGGATCACTCTGTCCCCCTCGTCCTTCACCTGCAGATAATTATAAATGGACTCTCCCTCAAACAGCAGCCCGTTCTCCCAGAACGCGAACCGGCTTCCCGCGCCCAGGCCGAAGCAGAGCAGATAGCAGAGCAGGCTTCCCGCGCAGAGCGCCCTTTTCTTTTTGGAAGAGCCGAAACCGGCGCTGATAAAATACACCAGTCCCAGCGCCAAAAGGATACCGGCAAAGAGCAGAAAGGTGATGGCCGTTCCCACCGCGGGAATGGTCACAAAAGTAGGCACAAAGGTGCCGATAATGCTGCCTATGGTATTAAACGCGCCCAAGGTCCCTACGATCCTTCCGCTGTCATCCAGACTGTCCACCGTGTATTTTACCAGGGAAGGCGTCACCGTTCCCAGTAAAAACAGGGGAAACACAAAGATGACCATACAGGCCAGAAACGCGGCCCAGATCAAAAAATTCTGGTTCACTGTCAGGATCAGGAGGCCGGATATCCCCAGAATGATATATTTCCCCAGAAAAGGTATGGCCGCTATCCATACCGCGGAAATCAGGATCCTTCCATAAAGCTTGTCCGGATCCGGGTTCCTGTCCGCGCTTTTTCCGCCCCAGACATTTCCCAGCGCCATAGCGATCATGATCGTGCCGATAATGATCGTCCACACGATCTGGGAAGAACTAAAGTAGGGCGCCAGTAATCTGCTGGCGCCCAGTTCTACCGCCATAACGGACATTCCCGCGAAGAATTCCGTCAGGTAGAGGTAATATTTATTTTTTAATATTTTTCTCCCGTTCATCTGATAGATTCCTTTCCCTTTGGCCGCGCGGGCCGCTTTTCTATCAGCATATCACAGATTTCTTTTCTATACAAACAGTTAATTTCCGCAGTGCCCTCCGCAGTGGCCGCAATCGCCACCGCACTGCAGGGACTTCCCCTTCTTTTTGTCCCGTATCATGCTCCTGATCACCAGAACCACGATCCCGGCCAAAGCAGCCAGCACGATCACTGTTCCCATAGTACCCCTCCTTTTATTTTACCAGGCAAATTTACTTTGCCTTGGCTAACCTCCCGCTCACTTTTAACGTCGCGCTTTCTTTATACGGCCTTACCAGAAGCCAGATAAATCCCAGTATCAATATAAACGCCGCCACGGTGCCGATCCCGAAACTGCCGGTGGCGATCAGGTTCCCGATCTGGTATATGCAGAGCGCCACGACATAAGCGAAAACGCATTGATAACCGATAGCGAACCAGAACCATCTGGCGTTGTTCATCTCCCGCTTGATGGCGCCCATAGCCGCGAAGCAGGGGGCGCATAGGAGATTGAATACCATAAAGGAATAGCCCGCCAGTGCGGTCATGCTGCCTGCCAGCGTCATCCAGATAGCTTCCCCGTTATCTCCCAGCTCTTCCAGGCCCGCCGTCCAGTCCGGATACAGGATCCCGAAGGTGCCTACCACATTTTCCTTCGCCACCAGACCGGTAACGGCCGCTACAGCCGATTTCCAGTCACCCCAGCCCAGAGGCGTGAAGATCCAGGCGATGCCGTTTCCGATCGCCGCCAGGATACTGGAATCCAGTTCAGATTCCTCCAGCATTCGGAAGGAACCGTCCACCCAGCCGAAGAAGGAAGTAAACCACACCAGAATAGTGGAGAGCAGGATAATGGTCCCTGCTTTTTTGATAAAGGACCAGCCTCTTTCCCACATGCTCCTGAGCACATTTCCCACGGTGGGCATATGGTACGCGGGTAGCTCCATGACAAACGGCGCCGGTTCTCCCGCGAACATCCTGGTCTTCTTCAGTATAATGCCGGAACAGATGATCGCCGCGACGCCGATGAAATATGCGCTGGGCGCGACCCACCACGCGCCGCCGAACAGCGCGCCCGCGATCAGGCCGATAATAGGCAGCTTCGCGCCGCAGGGAATAAAGGTAGTTGTCATGATCGTCATTTTTCTATCCCGGTCATTTTCGATCGTGCGGGATGCCATAATGCCGGGGACGCCGCAGCCCGAACCGATCAGCATGGGGATAAAGGATTTACCGGACAGCCCGAACTTCCTAAAGATCCTGTCCATAATAAATGCCACCCGGGCCATATAGCCGCAGGACTCCAGAAATGCCAGGAACATAAAGAGCACCAGCATCTGGGGCACGAATCCCAGCACAGCGCCCACGCCGGCAACGATCCCGTCAAGGATCAGGCCTTTCAGCCAGCCGGCGCAGCCCACGGCATCCAGGCCGCGCTCCACCAGTACGGGAACACCGGGGATCTCCAGTCCGAACAGGCTCCAGCCGTCACCGAACACGCCGTCGTTGGCCCAGTCCGTAGCCCAGGTGCCCACCGTGGTAACGGAGATATAGTACACAATGAACATCACTACCGCAAAAATGGGCAGTGCCAGCCACCTGTTGGTAACAATCTTATCAATCTTGTCGGAAACCGTCAACTTTTCCTTCCGGTTCTTCCGACAGCATTCCCCAACAACGGAAGAAATATACAGATACCGCTCATTGGTGATGATACTCTCCGCATCGTCATCCATATCCGCTTCCAGCGCCTGGATCTCCCGGGATACATCGGGCAGGCCGCTTGCCTGCTGGTTTATCTTATCGTCCTTTTCCAACAGCTTAATGGCGAAAAACCTCTTTTGTCCCTCTTCCACGATGCCGTCCAGCTTCTTTTCCACGCTCGCGATCACGCTTTCCACCGCCGGAGCGAACTTATGTACCGCCTGCCCCGCCTGTTTCCTCTGGGCCGCTTCTATGGCTTTTCGCGCGGCCTCCTCAATACCCGTGCCTTTCAGGGCCGAGATCGCTGTTACCTCACAGCCCAGCTTCCGGCTGAGCTTGTCGATATCAATCTTTTCCCCGTGCTTATCCACCACATCCATCATGTTCACCGCCATGACCACGGGGATCCCCAGTTCCATCAGCTGGGTGCTCAGGTACAGGTTCCTTTCAATATTGGTGCCGTCCACAATATTGAGGATGGCGTCGGGCTTTTCGTTAATCAGATAGTTCCTGGCCACCACTTCTTCCAGTGTATAGGGAGAAAGAGAATAAATACCGGGCAGGTCCATGATGACCACGTCCTCTTTCCTCCCCTTAAGCCTGCCCTCCTTCTTCTCCACGGTAACGCCGGGCCAGTTTCCCACGAACTGGTTGGAGCCGGTCAGTGCGTTAAATAATGTTGTTTTGCCGCTGTTGGGATTACCGGCCAATGCGATCTTCATTGACATACTCTACCTCTTTTCCTTTTTTCTTTTTGTTTGTTTTCACTTCTTTTTATTAGTTTTAACTAACTGCCGGGTAAAAAAATTACTCCACCGCGATCATTTCGGCGTCCGCTTTCCGCAGGGACAGCTCATAACCCCTTACCGTCACTTCCACAGGATCGCCTAAAGGTGCCACTTTCCTGACATAGACCTCCACGCCTTTCGTGATCCCCATGTCCATGATACGCCTCCTGACAGGGCCCTCACCGGTCAGTCCCGCCACTTTCACCGTTTCACCGCATGGAACTTCTCTCAATGTTTTCATATTCTCCTCTCATTCTGCCGCTTTGCGGCTCTGGGACAGCTTAGCCTGCCACCATGATTTTATTCGCCATATCCCTGCCTATGGCAACCCGCGAATCTTTCACATTCACAATGATATTGCCCGCGGCCTCGGATATCACCGTCACTTCCCCGCCCACAATAAATCCCAGGTTTTCCAGGAATTTTCTGGTTTCTTCCTTTCCCCCAACCCGGCTTATGATGTTTTTTTCTCCGGCCTTTACCATAGATAACGGCATACGCTCACTTCCTTTTTCATTGTTAGTATATTCTAACCATCATTAGAAGTCAATAACTTTTTTCAAAATTTTATCTGTCCTGTTCCAAAACAGGAAGCAATAACGGCGGATTAACTTGACAGTTCTGGGAGAATCACAAATAATAGAAAGAGAAAAATTTGAAAAAACAAAAAAGGAGATTCGCCGTCTTGAACAAAACATACGATCCCCTGTTTCATAGTGATGTACAGGAAAAAGTACTGTTCATCTGCGGAATTGTATTCTTTCTCTGCGCCCTGCTTGACCATGTTTTTAACGGTGGCAGCCTGACGGATCTCTTCTTCGCGTTCTGTCTTGCCGCATGGTATCCTCTGGCAATGCTCCTGTTTTTTAAATTGTGGCACGGATACTGTATCCGGGATGACGGCATAGTCTTTCACTGCAGATTGGTAAAAAATAAATTGTTATATCAGGATATTCAATGTATCCTCGTTACCAACGGGTGGCGAAGACACAGTATTGTGAAAACTCCTTACGTTGCCCTCATCGGCGGGAAGCCGGATGAAATCCTGCGGTACTGCGCGGAAAATCCCAGGCACCGTGTATTAAGCAGTGCTGACATACAGAGTAAACTGGGGGCAGCGATTGGACATTATGAGGAGATCCAGCAGATGTTTAGAAAGGGATCGTCCCACATTTGTAATTACGGATTCTTATGGAATAAAAGAGAAATGCACCGGATACTGGAAAGATTTTCGGGAAACTACTATATCGCGGCATCCGTGCTGCAGAACTTCTATGATGAGTTTCGTGACATTGCGGAAAAGTATTCTATAAGCAGCGAACGGATCCACGTGATCAACGATTCCACAAACGGGAAATTTATATGGCGGTGACCGCGCTCGTCAGGTTTTCCGACGCGGGAACCGGAAACTGTCCCGACTCCCGGTTCCCGCGCGAAACAGATCTCACGGTCTTTTCCTTCGGCTATTTTCCTCTCCGGTACTGTACCGGCGTCATGCCGAAAGTTTTCTTAAACAGTCTGTTAAAATGCTCTACATTCTCATAGCCCACGCTGTCCGCTATGCTCTCCACGCTCTGGGCCGTTTCCTCCAGAAGGATCTGCGCCCGCTGTAAGCGCGCATCTTTCACCAGCTCCTGAAAGGTTTCTCCCGACTGCTTTTTAATGTATTTGGAAAGGTAGGGCGTGGAAAGATGCACTTCCTTCGCCAGACTTTCCAGGGTAACATCCTGATAATGATTCTGGATATAGTTCAGTATTTCCACGAGCCGTTCTTCCTGTCCCTCCGTGGCGTGCAGCGCCTTCGCCAGTTTATTGGCCGCCACCACCAGCGCCGCGATGGAACTCTTGATGATATCTTCGTCGATCCCCACGCCCCAGTAGGTATTGCCCTGGTTGACGATCCCCACATAAGCGGCCGCCTTGGAAGCGGATCCCCGGGAAATGGCGTGTTCCTCATAAACGGCCAGCTCATAGGTAATGCCGAAATACGCCTTCAGCGCGTTGCTGACCGCATCCAGACGCCCGTTGCCGGAGGTTTCCATTATCTTTTTCTCTTTGTTCTGCTCAATGGTGACTTCCGCCATGATCCCGTTGATCTGCCTGAAATGACATTCCGGGACGTCAAACACCGGTCTGTAATTTACATACTGTTCTTTAAAGAGCCTGTAGATATCTTCCGGGGCCAGCTCTTTATGGCCTTTATCCGACTCGTTCTTGACCAGGCAGCGGACTTCCTCTTTCATTTTATCCGGCAGTGAGATCCCGTAATTCTGCTTCAGGATAAAGGCGATCCCGCCCTTGCCGGACTGACTGTTGATACGGATCACATCGGATTCATACTCCCTGCCCAGATCCTTGGGATCAATGGGAAGATAGGGCACCGTCCAGCGCTCCCCGCTCTTTCCTTCCTCCATCCAGGCCATACCTTTGGAAATGGCATCCTGATGGGAACCGGAAAACGCGGTAAATACCAGTTCGCCGCTGTAAGGCGTTCTTTCATGCACCCGCATTCCGGTAAGCTGCTCGTACTTTTCCCGGATCTGCATGATATTGGAAAAATCCAGTTTGGGATCTACCCCGTGGCAGACCATGTTCATCGCCAGCGTTACGATATCTACATTGCCGGTCCTTTCGCCGTTTCCGAACAGAGTACCTTCCACTCTGTCCGCGCCGGCCAGGATACCGAACTCCGCGTCACTGATGCCGCAGCCTCTGTCATTGTGAGGATGTACACTGAGCACCACCGCATCCCTGTACTTTAAATGCTTGTGGATATATTCCACCTGCGCCGCGAAAACATGGGGCATGGCCACCTGCACGGTGGTGGGAATATTGATAATGGCCTTATGCTTTTTGTCCGGCTTCCACACGTCCAGTACCGCGTTGCAGACCTCCGCCGCGTAATCCACTTCGGTCTGGGAAAAGCTTTCGGGACTGTACTCAAAGGTAAAATTCCCTTCCGTTTCTTCCGCCAGCTTACGCAGCAGCTTCGCGCCGTCCACCGCCAGCTGCTTGATCTCTTCCCGACTCTTTTTAAACACCTGTTCCCGCTGCGCCACGGAAGTGGAATTGTAGAGATGCACTACCGCGTGGGGCGCTCCCTTGACGGCTTCAAAGGTTTTGCGAATAATGTGCTCCCTGGCCTGTGTCAATACCTGGATCGTCACGTCATCGGGGATCATGTTCCGCTCGATCAGCGCCCGGAGAAAATTATATTCCGTATCGGAGGCCGCCGGAAATCCCACTTCGATCTCCTTAAAGCCCACGTCCAGCAGCATCTTGAAAAACTCCAGTTTTTCTTCCAGTCCCATGGGCTCTACCAGGGCCTGATTGCCGTCCCTTAAGTCCACGCTGCACCAGATGGGTGCCTTCTCGATGCTGTCTTTCTTTACCCAGTCGTAAGTTACCTCCGGCGGCATAAAATAAGACTTGTGATATTTCTTCTTAAAATCGGTCTTTCTGCTCATTTTCACACTCTCCTCCTGCAAATAAAAATCTCTATAGAGATGCCTCCGGGCATTTCTATAGAGACGTAAGGTTTACGCGGTACCACTCTACTTCATGGAAAAACCATGCACTCAACGGGCACCTGTCATGCCCTTCCCCTTTCTACGGCGGGATCTCCGTCCAAGCCTACACAGCGCGAAGCCTTCAGCCGGCTGCTCCAAGGTCAGTTCCCCGTCCGCTTCCGGCTGCCTCGCACCTGACGGCAGCTCTCTGATTTCCGGCTTTCGGCTACTAGTCCTCTTCATCGCATTCTCATTATTTTGTTTTTCCCATCTTATCACAGATACAAACCCTAAACAAGGGGCAAATTTAATCAATCTGCTTGATTTATTTTAATCTTTTTAGGCTCCGGTTATGACAAAGGCGTATTGAATGTCCTTTTCCGCGCTTACCCGGCAGCTTTCTTCCACATCGGCGCCCCAGCTGTCAATACCGCCTACCCCTCTTACCGCGCCCAGCACGGTCAGCACAGTCCGCCTTACCGGCGGAAGCTCTTCCCGGTGAACCGCGTTTTCCAGTTCCTGCGCCGTATAAGGAAGACAGGCGAACGCGAAGGGTTTCCCGTCCGCGGCGATGCGCAGCGCGAAACTTCCCTTTTTCTCCGCCAGCGGGCCCTTGCGCGTATTGTTCAAAGTGCTGCCGCGCCTTATCTCCACCCACTCGGTTTCCATATGCACGCCGCAGTCCTGGGGCACCAGATAAGGCGTTACCGGAAGGCCTTCCACCTGATATACGCCCGGGATCCCGCCCGCCATGCGGTCCGGATAGGTTTCCCCCGAAAGTCCCTTATAGATATAGCCCTCCGCGGCGGTGGGCAGGATAAAGCGCATACCGAATACCGGCAGCTCCGGCAGTCCCCGCTGTCCGTGATAGCGCGCTTCTACCCGGATGCTCCCGTTTCCCCGCACCAGGTACTCCACTTCCGTCCGCGCAGACGGCACGGTGATGGTTTCATAGAGAAAACGGATTCCTACCGTTTCCGCTTCTTCCTTTTCGCTGTAGCTGTTGCTTTCCGGCGCGTCCGGAAAGGGAATCTGCTTTCCGTCCACGCTTATCTGAATCTCCCTGCAGTTTGGAAACATGTCCGCGGCCAGCCAGATGCCGGAACGCAGATGAAAGCCGTTTCCTCTGTCATTGTCCGTCAGCGCTCTCCAGAAGGTGGGCGCGGGCGTCCGGTAGAGCCATTCTTTTCCGTCTATCACCAGCGACTCCATACCGCCTCTGCCGTAAGAGAAGATATAGGAAAAATTCTTTCCGCTGTCGTTTACTCCCTGCAGCCCCAGGGTAAAATCTCCGTATAGAACGCGCAGTTTTCCCGCGTTACGAGTAGAGTCCATAGTAATACCTCACTTCCTGTAAAGCCGGCTTGGGTGTCCGGTCCGCAAAGAGTATGCCGTTTCCGGAAAACTCATAGTCGGAGGGTCTGTCATCAAAATCGCCGCCGTAACGCAGCACCTTTTCTCCGCTGACCTCATCCGTTACTTCTATGGCCTGGTCGATATAATCCCAGATGAAACCGCCCTGGTACATTTCAAATTGATCCAGCAGCTTCATATAGGATCCCAGACCTCCCAGGGAATTTCCCATATCATGCATGTATTCGCACAGAAGGAACGGCTTTCGGGGACTGTTCAGAAGATATTCCTCGATCGCTGCCGGAGCGGCGTACATGCGGCTTTCCACATCGGAGATCCGATCCTCATAGTCCCGGTTATGCACCACGCTCTCATAATGCGTCAGCCGGCTGTCATCCTTTTCCTTATAGTAGCGGTTCATATCCGCCAGAACGTCCCCCGCGTAGGATTCGTTCCCCAGGGACCAGAACAGGACGGACACATGGTTCTTAAAGGTTTCAAAATTATTCTCCGCCCGGTTCAGCACCGCTGCCCGCCACTGGGGCAGGCTTCCCGGTACGTTCCAGGAGGGTTCGATGCCGCAGCGCTTCTGCCACGAGCCATGGGTTTCCAGATTGGTTTCCGCCATCATGTAGATGCCGTTTTCATCGCACATATAGTACCAGGGGATCCTGTCCGGATAATGGCAGGTGCGCACCGCGTTGATATGATTTTCCAGCAGGATCTTCATATCGTACGCCATGTCCGCTTCCGTGATGCACCGGCCTCCCCGGGCGCTCCACTCATGTCTGTTCACGCCGTTTACAATGAGCCTTTTCCCGTTTAACAGCATGACCTTGTTTTTTATTTCGATCCGTCGGAACCCTGTCCGCACCGGAACGATCTCCAGGACCTCGCTTCCCTTTTTCAGCTCTGCCTCCAGCAGATAAAGGCAGGGATTGTGGTGATCCCAGGGCGTTACATCGGGAATCTCCCCGAAATCTACATGGAGCTGTTCCCGGAAAGCGGTTTTTACTCTTTTTAAGCACTTTCCCTTTTTCCGCTTTTTCCCGTTTTGACCGCTTTCCCGCAGTTCCCACAGAGAAAGCGAAACCTGCTCCTCCCCGCAGAGCGCCTCCGCCGTAGAGAGCTTCAGCTCCACCTGCAGGGCGCCGTCCCGGTTATTCTCCGCCAGCCGCGGCTTTACCCAGATATCCTCCACATGCAGCCCCGGCAGCCCGTAGACGGTCACGTTTCGGAAAATACCGAAGAAACGGAAGAAATCCTGGTCCTCCAGAAACGCGGCGGTACTCCTCTTGTGTACCTCCACCGCCAGCACGTTCTTCTTTTCCCTGATATAGGGGGTCAGGTCAAAGTAAACCGGCGTAAAACTGTCTTCCGCGTACCCCAGGAATTTCCCGTTGAGCCACACGTACATGGCCTGTTCCACGCCTTCAAAACACAGTCTTATCCGTTTTCCGCAAAGCGCCGGCTCCAGGTCAAACTCCCGGATATAGGAACCCACCGGATTGTACTCGGCTCCGCTGAAGGACGGCCGCGGTTTTTCCGTTTTGTTCAGGCTGTACGCCGGTCTGCGGTAACTGTGCCCTTCCCACGGATACGGGACATTGATATAGTGCAGTTTGTCATATCCCTCCATTTCAATGTGGGCGGGTACCCGGATCTCATCGAATCCGCTTCTGTCAAAATCTTCCCGGTAAAACTCCGTCGGCCGTTCCGCCGCGTTCACGGAGAAACAAAATTTCCAGTTTCCGTTCAGGCTCTGCGCCAAAGCGCTCTTCCGCGCCCTGCAGGCTGCCCGGCTCTCAAAAAAGGCGTGGTCGCTGCAGGCGGGAAGCGTTCCTTCCCGGAACACTTTCGGGTCATCCAGCCATCTGATATCCGCTTTCATCATTTTCCTCCTGTTTTTGGTTTTCACCATTCTTTCACCCGATAAAGGATGCTTTTCCCCTTTTTTCCGATCCGCTCCACACATTCCACATAGGTCAGGATATTGAGCGCGGTCTGGGCCGTCTGTCTGCGGATACGGGCCGCCCCCGCGAATTCCTCCGAGGTAAACTCCTCCAGCCCGTAGGGAACAAACTGCATGTAATCCTTTATCCCGTCTATACTGATCTCCTCCGCCATGCGCACGGGGATCCTGTCGTAGCGGCAGGAGCCCTTTTTTCTGTCCCGGCTCCAGCCGTTCAGCAGCCTGTACTCTTCCATATCCAGCAGGGCGATCTTCAGGCGCAGGTTCCTGTCCTTTAAAAACATCTTGATCTTATAGAGCTCCCTAAAGGCCATATACGGATTCCCGGTCAGCGGGGACTTCCTGGGACGCGACAGCTCCCCGCTCTCCTCGTCCATCCAGATCAGCCACTTCTGCCTTGGAATGGGATAGACCAGCGTCACCGGGCAGATGGGCAAAAAGGCTTTTAATTTCTCCCGCATGCGATTGAACTGCCCCGTCTGGATCTCGATGATCTCCTCCCCGGTATAAATATCCGCCACATAGCCCGCGACAGGGATCTCATGCAGCGCTTCGTCCGGCTCGTAATACCGTTTTAAGACGGCATGCACGGTTTTTTCCGAGAGCGTTCCGATCCCCTGTCTGGTCCTCTGGCCTCCCGTCACCCGGGCCATCGCTTCTTCAAACTTTTCCTGCACGTCAGTTCTCCATGAATATCCGCTGTCCTTCCCGTAAAGGCCAGGTCAGCAGACCGCTGCCGTCCAGATCCTCCCTGCGCATATCTATGCCCGTGATCTGGCTGTTCTCATAAGTGGTATAATAGTAAATTCCTTTGTCCGTATTGCAGCAGGACGAATAGATCGTTATCTCATACTTGCCTTCTCCCATGTGTACGCAGCCCCTCTGCTGCTCCACGGAACCCAGTATATGGAAAAACTGGCTGATGCTTTCGGATTCGGATTCTCCCGCTTTCGAGTTTAATTTGGTAAAGGCGCACTTTACGAACCGGGAAGCGGAAGACAGATCGCCGGGAAGGCCCATGGCGCCCATACCGCGGCTGTAGGCATCCAGCTCCAGCTTATCGGAAAATTGATTTTGAGGCGGTTCCGTAGAAAGGCTCATATAATTATTCAGCCCGAACAGCTGCACGGGAAAAGGCGGATTGTTGGTCAGTACGCCCACAGGATTTTCATATACTTTCAGGCCTTCCTTTACCGATTCCACCGTGAGGGAACGTTCCCTGTCCGATATGATCCAGTGCAGCGGGGAAGGCGGCAGTTTCTCGCTGAACGGGATATCCGCCAGGTTCATTCTTGCCAGAAGGCGCTCCGCTTCCGCGGTGGTGGCGCACTGAGCCAGTATCCAGGGGATAAACTCAAAAGAGCCGATATTGTCAAAGCCCTCTTTTTCCGGCTTGTAATCCGCGTTTCGCGGGAAATTCAGGCCCGCCATGCCCAGGCCTTTTTCATTGACCGCATCATAGTACAGCGGATAGTCCTCCTCCACGAACGCCATCCCTATCATGGCATAGTGGTTCTCCAGTTTTCCGGCTTTCCGGAATGTGAACGGATAATTTCTGGGCGTGATGGTCACCGTTTCCCGATACGAGTATTCCAGGTCCAGATTCCTTCCAAAATAATGGTCCTTTGTCCGATAGCTTACTGCTGTGCACATACTGTTTCCTCCTTATCTGCTTATCCACTTATTTTCTGCCATTCCCGCGCTCTGCTTTCATGGCAGGTAAAATACAATACCTGATATTCTTCGCTGATACTGCGCAGAAGCGCCAGCGCGCCTTCCACTTTTTCCCCGTCCAGATTGGCAAAAGGATCGTCGAAAATAATAAACGGCTTTTCCTCCGGATACATGGCATCCACCAGCGCCATCCGCATACATACCCCGATCAGGTCCCGGTAGCCCGCGCTGAAAAACCGGGTATCCCGCTGCATCCCCTTTTCTTCCACCGTCAGCGTATGGTTGGCGTCCATATAATAATTCTCTCCGTTCTCTCCGGTAAGCAGTTTATAATATTTTTGAAATCCGGCTCGCAGCGGTTCGGTATATTTCGCGGTAAAGGCGGTCTTGGCCTGCGCCAGCAGCTCTCTCGTGGTCTTTATCAGTTCATAGCGCCGCGTACCCGCTTCATATTGGGCGCGCGTATCCTTCAGCCGGTTTTCCTCTTCCTCCAGCCTGTCCGCTCCTTCCCGCAGTTCTTCCATGCGCCGCCTGTAATCCTCCGCGTATCCCCGCTCCGTTTCCAGTTCCTCCCCAATCTCCAGAAGCCGGCGGCTGACGGTTTCCAGATCTTCTCCGTCGGCAGGCGGTATTTCACACAGCGCTTCCGTGTTTTCCCGCTCTTCAAAATCTTTTTTCTGCCCGGCGGCCTTTTCCAGCTCGGCGGTCCGTTCAGAAACCGTCTGAAGGCGGCTCTGCAGTTCCAAAAGCTGCGCCTGCGCGTCTGCCTGCGGCTCCATGGAAAGTCCCTCGATAAAGCTGTTTATCCTTCCCCGGATATCCTCCCGCTCCCGCAGTGCCTGTCTAAAAAGAGCATCCTGCTCCCGCAGTTTTTCGTATTCCTTCAGCCGCTCCCGCAGCTCCCTCGCAGCCTCGGCAAAGCCCTCTTCTCCCGGCGCTTTGAAAGAAAAGTAAGGCGCCAGAAAGTTCCGGATCCTTTCTTCACCGATCCGAAGCCGCGCGCTGTAGTTCCGCTCTTCCGCTTTTTCCGCCTTTTCCTGTAATGTCTGATATTCCTGCCTCTGCCGTTTTAATTCGTAAAGCGTTTCCAGAACCCGTTCTTCCTCATAGTCCACGCCGTACTCAGCCAGAAAGTCCGCCGTGGCGGATTCCATTCCGCGTATCTCCTCTTCCCATTCCTCTGCCTCCCGCCGCAGCGGTTCCAGTTTGTCCGAGGCATCTTCTTCCTTAGCGGAAAACGCCGTCCTAACACCGGCGATCAGAGCCGCGATTCCCAGCAGTCCCGCCAGACCGCCCGCCGCTGCGTTTTGGGCCGGCAGCGCGCACAGGACGGTCGCCAGGAGCAGGAGCGCCCCGGCCAGAAGCAGCAGCAGGGAGATCCGGGCGCGGGTTCTCCGTTTTTTCCGCTGCTCCGCCGCTTTTTCTTCATAGGATCTTTCCAGCATATCCAGAGCAGTCAGTTTCTCCCTGAGCCTGACTTTCTTTTCTCTGCAGGATTCCCAGTTTTCCACCGCTTCTTCCAGGATCTCCGGCGCCGGTACGGCCCCGCCAAATTGTTCTTCACAGCGCCGCAGTTTCTCCGTTTCCTCCGGGGAAAGCCGTTCCTTTTCGGCCTCCTGTTTCAGCTCCTCATATTGGCGTATCTCCGTTTCCCAGGCCCGCAGCGCCTCCTCGTCCGGCGTTCCGTCCTGAAATTCCACCGCCAGGGTTTCCAGCCGCTTTCTTTGCTCCTCGGACAGCCTGCTGCCGCTCACTTTCTCATTCGCCGCGGAAAGCTCGCTGCACAGCCCTATGTGCGTCCGTATTTCTTCGTCCTTCGGCAGTCTGCCGGGAAAAGCGGCGGCCGCCTCTTCCGCCTGCCTTTTTCTCTCCTCATACGCCCGGCACAGATCCGCATATTTTTCCCGTCTGGCCTGCCTGTCCTTATAGATGCCCAGTTCCTGCTGCCGCTTTGTGAGCCTGACCTGCTCTTCCTTCAGTTCCGCCTGGCGCGCGGTCTTTTCGCTTAAAGCGGCGCCGACACTCTCCAGACTTTTCTCCAGCGCCTCTTTCCCCCGCACCTTTTCTTCCATGACGGCAATGTCATTTTTCATTTTGCAGAGCATACCGGTGGCCCGCCTGGGGCTGAGTTTATTTAAAAGCTCCGCCAGCCTGCCGTCCACTTTTTCATAGTTGTTGATGTCCTCCGTATCCTCCGCCAGGTTGCCTATCTTGGCGCTGATTCCGTCCGTGGTATAGGTTTCGCAGTCATTCTGGGAAATAAACACCGTTCTGCAGAAAGAACTTTCGTCCAGCATAAAAAGCTCTTCTCCCACCGCGGAAGAAAATCGGCCGCTTTCCAGATTCGTGGCCTTTTCCCGCAGACTGAACGCATCCTCCTTTTCCTTGCTCCCGAAGGTCCGGGAAATACAGTAAACCTTTCCGCCGGTTTCAAATTCCAGCTGGCCGCCGTATATTCCCCCCTGCCAGGGCCGGAAACGCTTCCTCTCATTCTTCAGCTCATCCCGGGATTTTTCTTCGCTGAATCCAAACAGCATGACCCGGATAAAGGCCGCCAGCGTACTTTTTCCCCAGCCGTTTTTCTCGCATATTATGTGACAGCCCTGTCGGAACTCCAGGGACACATCGCTCAGCCCGCCAAAATTTTCAATATGACAGCGTATCAGCCTCATTCCCTCTCACTCCTCTATTCCGGCTCTTCTCCGGCCAGCGCCTGTATCCCGCAGCGGATCACTTCCGCCTTTTCTTCCTCCCGCAGATAGGACGCCGCCATCACGGTACGGATAAATTCTCCCTTTAATGACTCATCCAGAGCAAACGCCCCGTAATCTACCTTCAGGCGGGACTGGTCTTCCAGCTTCAAAAAATAATACTGATCCTCCAGCTGTTTGCCCAGCAGCTCCGTATTCTTTTCGCATTCCACGTCCACGCTGCCTTTTAATACCAGCTTTACCAGGCTCTCCGGTGACGGCTCCTCCCGCGCCAGCGCCGCCCGGATCCGCTCCCCGATATCCGCGGTGGTCATACAGTCCGTAATATCCACATCCAGCGCGTAAATCCGCCGGCGGGCCATCGGAATAAACTCCTGGCGCCAGCTTCTTTTCTCCACGTCAATATCCAGCAGTACAAAGCCGTGTTCCCCGCACTCGTCAAACCCCCTGCCCTCCAGGCAGCCGGAATAGCAGTACTTTCCTCTGGCATCCAGCTCCCCGCAGCGGTAGGAATGGACATGCCCCAGCGCCAGGTAGTCGATCCCCTTATTCCGCAGATTCCGCAGCCCTACTACCTCCGCGCCGTCCCCGGATCTCCGTTCGGCTTCCTGTCCATGGAGCATGACTATGTTGAACCTGTCCTTATCCAGCGCCAGCTGATCGTAAATGTAAGCCGCGTTTTCCCTGCACAGCTCCACTCCCGTTATGACAACGCGCCCTTCCCCGTCCGCCGGATAGCTTCGCCAGCTTTTATCAAAAAGCTTCAGATTGGGCGGCAGTTCTTCCAGCGCGTCCAGAAAACTCTCCGCGTCGTGGTTCCCTTTCAGGTAATAGAATGTTATGCCGGGATTTCGCAGGATCGCCTCCCGCACCGTATTTCTGGCGGCCGCGGAAATTTTTTTTGTATCGTACAGATCCCCCGCTATTAAAACGGCATCTACCTTATTTTCCGCCGCGTAGTCCATCATTTTTTCAAAGGTATGCAGCAGCTCCGCCTGCCGCTCCCTGGCCTTTTCCCTGGTGAGGTGGGTGCTCATCCGGGAATCCAAATGTAAATCCGCGCAATGTATGATCTTCATTTCCGTTTTCCTTTCCCGCGCCGCGCCTTTCGTTATCCGATATCCACAGTATACTATGAAATGACTTTATGCTCCAGCCATTTTTTTCGGTGAAACCGGATACTGAACAGCAGGCCCCGCAGCGCCCAATCCGAAAACATACCGATCCATACCGCCATAGGCCCGAAATGAAAACTCTTCACCAGAAATACGCAGAGGCTCACCCTGCACAGCCACATGGTCCCCGTAGAAACCAGCATGGAAAATTTCACGTCACCGGCGGCCCGCATACCGTAGGCCGGTATAAAGGAAAGCACCCAGAAAATCGGTTTTACCAGGGTGATCCATCCCATCATGTAAAGGCACAGGGACGCACTTTCCGGTTCCATTGCCCCGATCATGGTAATGGGCTTCGCCATGGCATAGACCGCCAGACAGTTGACGGTCATGGCGATCTCCGCCAGTCCCGTCAGCCTGCGGATATAGTATACCGCCTCGTCCTTTCTTCCCGCGCCAATGCACTGCCCCACCACTGTCATCAGCCCGATGCCGATTCCCTGTGCGGCCATACCGTTCAGGCTTTCCAGAATATTCGTCATGGCCTGAGCGGCAATGGCTGTTGTCCCCATGGTGGATACGGTGGACTGGATCGCCAGCTTTCCAAACTGGAACATACTGTTTTCCACTCCGGAAGGCACGCCGATGGCCAGGACCTTCCAGATCAGATACTTGTCGGGACGGATCTGCAGATAGTGATCGACGCAGATCTGCCCGGACGGCCTGCGCAGGAACAGGAGAACCGCCGCCGCGCTGCAGATCCTGGAGGCCAGCGTCGCGATAGCCACGCCTGCCACTCCCATATGAAGTCCCCATATCAGCGCCGCGTTGCCGCCGATGTTCACCAGATTGGATATCACGGAGATCAGCATGGGCCGTTTGGAGTCCCCCTGCGCCCGGCAGATGGCCGCACCGCCGTTATACAGCGCGATGAAGGGAAAGGAAAGCGCGGTAAAAAAGAAATAGACCACCGCCGCTTCCATAACATCCGCTTCCACCGCCCCGAAGATAAGCCGCAGTATGCCCCGGTTCCCTATCAGGCAGACCACCGCGATAAACGCGGAAATCCCCAGAATGACCAAAAGCACCTGTCTGGCCGCCCGGTTGGCCTCTTTTTCATTTTTTTTGCCGATATACTGGGAGCAGATAATACAGCCTCCCGCGCCCAGAGCCGCGAACGCCTGTATCAGCAGGGTATTGATGGAGTCTACCAGAGATACCGCGGACATGGCCGCCGGTCCCACATTGCTGACCATGATGGTGTCCACGGTTCCCATCATGGTGTTTAAAAACTGTTCGATTATGAGAGGGAGCAGCAGAGCCCTGAGCGCCGCTCCGTTAAACATGTGCTTTTGCTCCAAGATAGGTCCTTTCCGTCACGATAGTAAGTCAAATACCCCGCAGCAGACTGCGGGGTATCCGTTCCTTACGGCATTCGCGACTCCGTTTATCCACCCGGGGTCACTCCGCCGCTTCTTCCCATACCAGATCAAAAGTCACTTCAATGGTTTCCACATTTCCTATGGTATCCGCGTCCAGCAGGGTAGGCGTTACGCCCGTCTTTCCGCCGCCGCCGAATACACGGATATCGTCGGGAACCGCGCTTACCCAGCCGTTATATAAATTGACGCGGGTACAGAGTCCGTCATCCGAAGCTGTGTAAGGACGCCCCTTCAAAGTGTATTTTTCTCCGTTGATCAGCACTTCTTTTAAGTTGATGATGCAGCCCGGATACAGCGTTTCTCCATTGGCGATAGCCAGGGCGGCAAATCCCACCCCGCTCGCGTACCCGCCGGCAGTCCCCGTGAAATCCAGGGACACGGTATAAGTGCCGGGACCTGTGATCTCCACGTCCACAGCCTCGATTCCCGCCGTCTTGCTGTCCGGGTCATAGACATCGCCTACGCTGTAGGTAACGTTCCAGTCTACGCTGTTGTACATGATCCATGCCAGCGCGGTATTTTCGTCCACCCCGGCACCGTCCGGCGCCGCCGCCAGCGTTTCATCCAGGTAAGTCCGCGCCGCCGCTTCTACGGCTTCCCGGCCCTGCGCGGCCTGGGCCTCATAACTGTGTTCCTGATAGATGGAAGCCACTTCCTCATCCACGATGCTGCAGGTGCCGCGGTCGTACATATTATTGCAGTCCCAAAGCATGGGAACGTAACCGTACAGATCGCAGTTGCTCAGGAAATTCCGGTAATAATCCGCGGTACCCTCTTTCATGGTGCCGTTTTCCATCAGCACGCCGTATTCCCCGATGATAACGCCATAGCCCTGCTCGGTAAACTGGGTCATCTTGGCCAGCATGGCGTTCTGGTCGTTATAGTCATCCTTGTCACCCCAGTTGGCTACCGCGTCAAAAATACAGTAGTCGGAAGGGTCGTAATAGTGTACGGAGATCAGCAGCTTTTTCTCGGCCGTATCGACAGGCATCTGGAAACGGGGATCGCAGGTATTGTTGATCTCCGTGCCAAATCCCGCGATCAGCAGGAAACGCTCTTTATTGTTTCCGCCAGTAGCCCTTACGGTATCCACAAAGGCCTGGTTGATCTGATTCGCCACCTGGAAACATTCCTCGTCGGAAAGGCTTCCGGAATCCGCGGCGATATCCTTGTCATTTAAGCGGAAGCCCAGCTCTTCATTGGCGGACTCAAAGATCAGGTAGTCGGAATACTCTTTGTAACGTTCCGCGATCTGCTTCCACATGGAAGTGTACATCTCCATGGCCTGCGCCCTGGTGGCTTCATCCGCGGAACCGAACATGCCCCACCAGCCGCCGTCCCAGTGGTCATTGACGATCACGTACATCCCTTCGTTGCGGGCATAGTTGATGATCTCTTCCACTCTGTTCAGGTAATCTTCCCCGATGGTATAGTCACCGTTCTCAAAATCCATGGCGTTGGTCCACGCCACCGGAATACGCAGAGCGGTAAAACCCGCCTGCTTCATGCCCGTGATCATTTCCTGGGTAGTCACCGGCTGGCCCCAGAGGGTTTCATATACGGAGGGTTCCTGTCCCACTCCGGGGGAAAGGTGCCCGTAAGCCTCCATGGTGTTTCCCAGATTGATGCCGTTGCCCATCAGCTCCGCCAGCTCCAGCGAGGTCAGCTCCTCGCGCATAGCCCCGTCATCGGATGTTTCAATCCCGTTTTTGGATTTGTGCGGGCCGGAAGGCGTTCCTCCGCAGGCGGACAGGCAGCCGAGCGCCAGTCCCGCGGCAGCCGCCAAAAGGGCCGCTCTTTTCAGTAATCTCATGCGTAACCTCCTTATATCTCAATCCGTTCTCTTTTTCCGCCCCAAATGTCCGTCAGCCTTTCAGCCCTCTGGACTGGCGGTCCATATCCTCTATGACGATATCGTGGATTTCTCCCAGGGAAGCGCAGTACTCCAGCACCTTCCAGGGCTCGTTCGTATGAAAGTGAATCTTGATCAGCTCTTCGTCACCGACCGCCAGCAGGCAGTCCCCTTTAAAGTTGTCCGTAAAATAACCGCTGATCACATCCTCGTCTAAATCTTCTCCTTCGATCAGCAGCTGCGTATCATATCGAAATTCCAGCATATGCCCCTCTTTCCGTCCCTGCTCAGAACAGTTTTTTAATGGAATCCACCACGCCGGAAGCCTTATCCAGAGAGATCTTTCCCTTTACGCCCTCTACTACTTTTTCCATCGCATCGTCCGGCAGATCCACGTCCAGAACCTGTTCTACCGTCTTGACCGGATCTTTTTTAAACTGCTCCTGCATATTTTTGTCCTTGGTGATCTTTTCCACTGCTTTTGTGATCTGCTCTTTGATATCCATTGTTATACCATACCTTTCTGAAAACAAGATTTTCGGATGCATATATGCTTATTTTACTCCCATGCTTCCGCAAATTCAATGAAAATTTCAATCAACCAGCAGAGAAGCCGGCGGGATCCTGGTTTTCTTTATGTCTTTTAACAGTTTTTCGCTGTCAGCATACCTTTCGCCGATCTTCAGCGCGCACATCCCGCGCAGCAGCGCCGCGATACGGGGGTCCATGGAAGCCAGGCCGCTGCGGAAGACCCGGTCATCGTCCAGGCGGGTCATGGGGTCCTCCAGTACATTTCCTCCCGTCAGCATATAATACAGCACCGCCCCCAGGGAGTAAATATCCGTCCAGGGGCCCTGGCTGCCGTGGCGCTGATACTGTTCCAGCGGCGCGAATCCCGGTTTTAACGCCACTGTCATGCTTTTCGGCCCGTCGGGAGAAAAAAATCTGGCGTTGCCAAAGTCCACCAGCCGGATCTGACCGTCCATGTTGATCATGATATTATTGGGCGCGATATCTCTGTGTATCACGTTTCTGCTGTGGATACACACAAAAGCGGAGGCGATCTCCCCCGCCAGATAGATCGCCTGGGAACTGCTGATCTTTCCCCGGCGGGCAACATATTCTTTCATGGTCACCCCATGAACATATTCCATCACGTAGTAGGCCGTCCCGTTTTCGGAAAATACCCCGAACATCTTGATCACGGAAGTGGTATCGCGCAGCTCTTCCAAAATTCCCGCTTCTCTGCGGAACTTTTCCAGCCCACCAAAAAAAGCCTCCTTCTGCATGGAGGTAAGAGGTTCCACGGAAACGTTGTCTTCACTCCGTATCACAACGCCTCTGGGATAATATTCTTTTATAGCCACCGTCTTTTCCTGTTCCGTGTCGTAGGCCAGATAGGTGATGCCAAAACCTCCCAGGCCAATGACCTTTCCCAGCACATACCGGTCGTTCAGGACCGTACCCGCCACAAGCGCCACCGGCTCCTCTTCCCTGCCGCAGTCGTAACCGCATACGGGGCATCGGTTTCCGGAAACAGGCGCTTCACATCTGACACATATTTTTTCTTTCTTCAACCTTTCCTTTTTTCCTCCAGCGCGAACTCACAGGCTCTTTCATAGTCAAAACCATGCTCCACCGCATAGATTACTCTGGCATCCGTGATATTACGCGCATAGAGAACGGCCTTTCCTCCCACCTTGAGCAGTTTCTGCAGTTCCTCCAGCCCCAGCCCCAGAAGCAGTCCCAGCCGTATCAGCTGTTCCCTGGTGGGAATACGCTTTCCGTTCAGAAGCTGATACCCGTAGCTTCTTTCCACATTGAGCTTGCGGATCGCCTCCGCGTGGGACAGGTTCTTTTCCGTGAGATATTTATTGATCAGGATATGAATATCCGGCGCTTTTGATTTCAGAACTGCCGTTTCGTCAAAGGAGCTCTCCTCTTTCAGCTTTTTCTCCAACTCGTATGTATCCATATCCTGCCATCCTTTCCCCAACTTAGGATACGCTTTCTTTGGCTCTTTCTTAATCCGCGGCCTCCAGACGGGCCGACAGGATCTTGACATTGGTACCGGTGAACCAGATTCCCTCCAGCGTCTGCTCTCCGTCATACCCGATGCCGCTGAGAAGGCTGATAGCATTCTGATCGATTATGAATGAAAAGCTGTTCTGGTCCGGTTTCAGATAATAAAAGCCCCCCGCATCGATGGATACGAAGTCGTTCTGATCAACGATCTTGACAAGCACATTTTTCCAGTAATTATTTCCGTATATGGGACGCAGCTTATAATAAAAGTTTCCGTCTTCTTCCGGATAAAAATCTCCTACTTCCAGTTCCAGCGTCACCAGCACACTGCCCTCAAAAGCTTCCAGTTCCTCTTTCGGGATCAGATTGCCCGTGCCGTAGTTTCCGAAATCCTTGTCGTAATAAATGATCTCCGGGGTATCGCTTTCCCCGCGGGTCATGGCAAATCCTGCCGCCACGCATAACAGCGCCGCCACTGCGATGACCGCGCAGGCCGCGGCGATCCATTTTACGCCTTTTTTCCCGCTCTTCTTTTTATAGACGTTGACCGCCGTGTCGTAGCCGGAAGCGTCCACGGGAAGATCGTCCGTCAGGTTTCCCAATGTCCCTTCCTCTTGTGCCGTTTCAGCCTCCGCCTGGTCTTTCCGGGTCTGTTCCGGCGCCTGCTTCTCCGGCGTATCTGCCTCCGCGGAGCGATCCGTATCCCGCGCGTCCTCGGGGACTACGGGAATGGGTTCCGGCTTTAAGGGAGCGGAAACTCCGGCAAGAGCCTTTCGCAGTTCCAGCGCGCTGGTATAGCGGTCCGAAGTGTTTAACATGGTGCATTTCTTCAGGATCTTCCAGATATCTTCATTGATCTTGTGGCTGTTCTTGGCGAATTCCCTGTCATTGTCCATACGCTCATAGGGATCATCCAGCAGGATCCCCGTCCGGGCATAATAAAGGGAACTTCCCAGGGAATAAATGTCTGTCCACGCCCCCTGCTGTCCTTTTTTGGTATACTGTTCCATGGGCGTATACCCCGGCTTTAATACCACCGTAAGATTGGAAGCGCTCTCCTCCACGATCTGACGGGCCGCGCCGAAGTCGATCAGCTTTACTTTCCCGTCCGCGCAGAGCATAATGTTGTCCGGAGAGATATCCCGATGCAGCACACCCGCGCTATGGGTGATGCTCAGGGCGGACGCCATTTTATTTAAAATGAACAGCACCTGGCCGTCCGAAAGATTTCCTCTTTTTTTCACATAGTCCTTCAGCGTGATGCCGTCCAGAAATTCCATCACCAGATATACGGTATTGTTCTCCCGAAAATACTCGAACACGCTGACAATATTGGGGTTGCCGTTGAACTGCGCCACCATCTGCGCCTCGTCGTAAAACTTATCCGCGCCTTTCGCGAAGACGTCCCGGGACTTCTCATCCGCCAAAAGCACTTCCGTCCCCCCGGAGCGGTATACAATGCCGTTGGGAAAATATTCTTTTACGGCTACCACCTTATCCATTCTGCAGTCATACCCCAGATAGGTGATGCCAAAGCCTCCTTTTCCCATGACCTTCCCCACCAGGATATGTCCCTTCAGCTTTGTGCCCGCCTGCAGGACGCCCCGGTCCGCCGCCTCCGGCTTCCCGCCGGCTCCGCAACGGGGACATGGTTCCCGGGAGATCTCAGAAAAACAGTTCTCACACAGCTTTTTCCCGTTTATCTCTATCATATCCGCATAATTCTCCTTTTCCTCATTGGTTTCCGAACAGTTTTGAAAGAAGCTGCCGGAGAGGGCTGTCAGTATCCTTTTTGCGAATTGTTCTGCCCGATACGCGTATATTCTGGCGTCTGATCGGAATATCCGCCAGCGCCTGCCGGAATTCTTCCGTAGTGAGATAGCGATCCGTGTATTTTAACATCATCGCTTTATACAGAACGCTCCAAAGTTCCGGGGCAACATGATATTTGTTGTTTTCCATATCCGAATCGTCCTCCAGCCTGTTCTGGGGATTTTCCGGGATCTGTCTGGTCAGTCCGTAGTACAGGGACGCGGCGAGCGCGTAAATATCCGTCCACTCTCCCTGCTTCCCTTTTCTCATATACTGCTCGATCGGAGCGAAGCCCGGCTTTAAGATAACGGTCAAAAGCTGGGAGCCCTCGGGAAATACCTGTCTGGCGGATCCAAAATCCAGGATCTTAACGGTGCCGTCGCTGCAGAGCATGAGATTGTCGGGACACACATCCCGATGCAGCACGTTCTGGCTGTGGATCTTCTGCAGGGCGGCGGCCGCCTGATCCGCGATGCGCAGCGCCTGCCCGGCCGTGAGAGTGCCGCAGTTTGTGACATAATCCTTCAGCGTCATTCCCGTCAGATATTCCATGGTAAAATAAGCCGTGTTATTTTCATAAAAAAACTGATAAACCTTGACAATACTCTCGCTGTCGGCAAATTTCGCGATAAAGCCCGCCTCGTTGTAAAATTTCTGAACCCCGCTCTTGAAAAGCTCCGCGGACTTTCTGTCCCTCACGATCAGTCCGGTTTCTCCCGGCCTCCGCATAGCCAGCTCTATCGGAAAATACTCTTTGATAGCGATCACTTTATGGTATTTCACATCATAGGCAAGATACGTGATGCCGAAACCGCCTCTCCCCAGGACCCTGCCGATCAGGAAATTTCCCATCAGCACCGTTCCCACAGGGAGCACCATACTGTCCGGGACATAGTTTTTCTCAGAAAATCCGCACTTCTTACAAGGCTCTTTTTTAATTGGCGAAAAACATGCCGAGCATAACAGTTTATTACCCAGTGTTACCATCGAACCTCTTCTCCTTATTATACATGAAAATCATCTCTTATTCAAACGAAATCACCGCAGCAGTATCGCCAGAAGGATCGCCAGGAGTACGGCCAATACGGCCAGAAGCGCGATCCTGCCGAAAATCCCGCGCCGGTTCCCGCGCTTTCCAGGCTTCCGGCTTCCTTTCTCCTTCGGCGGCTTATCTTCTAAGGCCTCAAACACATCATTTTCGTCCAAATGAATGATCCCGCAGACAACCGTATAATTGTCCCCTTTATTCTGCCCGCGCAGGATATGGCGCTTCAGCATATGCTTCACCCACACTTCGGCGCAGTCCGATTTCAGAAGATCCGCTTCCATTTCGGCTTCATAGACATAGTCCCAAAATCCATCGCTGCAGATCAAAAAAGCATCTCCGTTCTGCACGGGGATGGGGGGATAGTGCGCCTTGATATTCAGTTTTTCCTCTCCTCCCAGAACTTTTAAAAGTCTGGAACGATCCTCGTTTCCCCGAATATCCTCCGGCCGTATCAGCCCCATATCCACCGAAGCCTGGCAAACGGAATGATCCTTGGACTGCGCGATGATCTTATTATTTCTGAAGTAATAGACCCTGCTGTCCCCCGCGTTGGCATAAATGAAATGCCCTTTTTCAAGAAAACCGGCGGCGACGGTACTTTTGCCGCCGTCGCCTTCCTTCAGTACTTCCGCATTGGCTCCCTCCAGAAGCTGGGACATCCTCTCGCTGGTATATTCTCCAAAATCGTTTTTCTCAAAATAGTTCACTACCGCCGAGGATGCCTTTTCGCCGTCCAAATGTCCGCCAAGTCCGTCCGCCACCACAAAAGCGCCCTGGTCGGTACTGCACAGATAGGAATCCTCATTGATCTCGCGCCCGCCTTCACAGGTATAATAAAATGCATCTACTATCATAAGAAATCCCTTTCCGGTCTACCGATTAAAATTTAATCTGAAACAGCTGCTCCGCGCTTCCAAGATAAAAATACGTTCCGTCCGGAATGGATACGGGCACATTGGGAGTGAGCTTCTGACCGCTTCCCAGGTAGGTCCCGTTGCTGGAGCCCAGATCCACGATCTCATAGCCGCCGTTTACCTGGCGGATCTGGCAGTGTACGCCGGATATGCCCTGCGCGTCAACCGGGAAACATACATTGCATTTCTGCGAATTTCTTCCCATCACAATGCTCCCGCCTATGGGGAAGGTCTTGTTTGCCAGCATTCCCTTCATACCCGTGATCACCGCGCCTCTGGATGTTTCCGCTCCGACACGGGAAGGAAGCGGCGCGTTTTCCGCCCTCTGTCCGCGTCCCGCCGATCCGGAAGATCTTCTCCTTGTGATGAGCAGTACCGCCGCAAGAAGCACCACTGCCACCGCGATGACAATGACCACGATCAGCACCGTATGACCGGAAGAACCGGAGGCTTCCGCTTCAGCGGACACCGGAACCGTATCGCTCTGGGCAGGTTTCGTTTCCGTGGAAGCAGGTTTCGTTTCCGCGGGAGAAGTTTCCGCGCTTACATCCGTGGAAAGCGTGTAGGGAACCGTTTCCCGATCCACAAGTCCCAAAAGCTCATCTATCACAATGGCATAGTTGTTTTGATGCCCGCTGGAGAGATCCGTAACGGAGTACGTATTGATCCCTACCACCTGTCCTTCTTCGTTTACCAGGGGACCGCCGGAGCTGCCGCCGGAAATATCAATGTCGATCTGATATACGTTGACACCGTTCTGATCGGTGGACTGTCTGGAAATGGAGCCCCGCGTACTGGTGATATCGTCGATGCCATAGGCCAGGGACGTTTCGTCCATTCCCAGGTCGGAATCACCGGGGAATCCCAGCGCGGCAAAATCACCGTCCATATCTACGTTCGCGGATTTACACAGAACCAGCGCTTTTCTCTTATCCGTGGCCTGGGGCAGCTTCAGGATACAGAGATCCTTTTCCTCGTCCACGAAATAAATCTGGGCCCTCATAAAATCATTCGCCCCATAGGAAAAGTACACAAGCACCTCCGACGCTTTTTTGCTGCTCACATTCATGGTAGCGTTCAACGGGTCCAGATTCCGGATCCCTTCCGAGGTATCATCCAGCACCACATGGGCGTTGGTCACGATGTACTGCACCTGCTCTCCCTGGTTTCCGATAGCGAAACCCGAGGCCCGAAAGCCCATTGTCGTACCCGGCGTCTGATAAAAATAACTGCCGCGGCCGTCGGACCATATAAAGTCATCCTGCGCGCTCACATTGGCATCGGCGTTAAAATGGGACTCTATGTACACCACGCCCTCCTTCGCGTCCGAGAAGGAGCCCGCCTGTACCGGCATGGACACCATCATCGCTATTGCCATGGCTGCTGTAAACAGGGCAGCCGCCCGTTTCATAAATTTTTTCATCACATTAATCCTTTCTATTTGGTAAATTCCATAACTATCGCCGTAAAATTATCCTGATTCGGATACCCCTTGGCGCAGATGCGGCTCTTTAACTCCTCTGCCGCCGCTCCGGCCGGCTGGATAAGCGCCTCCGACAGTTCCTGCCCGTTTAACGCGTTATATACTCCATCCGTGCACAAAAGCAGCTTATCGCCATTCCGCGGCATCAGCGGTTTCGCATTCACATCCGGGTGGATCCCTTCTCTGCAGCCGATATACTGCGCCAGCGAATCCTTCTGGGCATCCTTCCCCGCCTCGTCAAAGGTTATGTCCCCGGAAATGACCTGCTCGATAAGCCTGTTCATATAGTCGCTGTCCTCGTTGAGTACGGTAAGCGTCTGATCCCGAAACAGATAAACCCGGCTGTCCCCCGCCGTACACCAATGGATCCCCTTTGCCGTACACAGGATCACCACCGCGGTAGAACCTCCCCGCAGCCCGCTCGCGACCACATTGTCATTGACCATGCGCAAAGACTGGGCAAGATACATATGGGCGGGAGCGGCGGCATTCCGTTTCCTCTGCATTTCCAGCATGGCGGATACCACGTAACCGCTGACCTGCGCTCCCTGGGAAAGTCCTCCCATTCCGTCCGCCACCACAGCGGTAAATCCGGTTTTCTCGATATCAGCCTTCGCTACGGAAGAAAACCCGAAGCTGTCTTCCTGATAATTTCTGGCGCCGCGCTCATTGATGCACCCCAGGGCAATCCTCTTTACGTCCGAATCCGAAAATTTCATGCGGACGGATAAATCACCGCGCTTCATCCTTTAATAAGAAAAGGCTTCATTGCAGAAGCTTCTGAAAACATAGACCGCGGTCCCGATCTGGATCTTGTCATAATCGTGAAGTTCCACCGGCATGAGCAGCATAGATTCATTATGGTAGATATTGTTCTTGCCCTTTCCCAGTACCGGGCTCAAAAAGAACTTGCTGTTCTTGGAATCATAGGCAATGACCGCGTTCCCGTCCGAGGATACCGCTTTGTCAAAAGAGATATTGATATCAAATTTATTTCCTCTTCCTACAGAATTCTGTTCCCCGTGGATCTCGAAGGACATTCCTTTCTTATCTCCGTCCACTGCCACCAGCCAGCCCCGCACAGGATTGATCCCGCTCTCTGTTTCCTCCAGAGCGACAGTCACGCTCATGGCCGAACCGGAAGCGCCGCTGGTAACGGGCTGGGTAGGCGGAAACGCGCCGTCGTTCTCTCCCGCGATCGGGACGGTTCGGGGAAAGTCCGGCTGACCTCCCAGGCCGATCGGCTGAAAGGCCCCCTCATTATTACAATAAGGGCATTCGCTGTTTCGCTTCTCGTCATAGATATGACCGTTGGGACATTGTTTCATAACTTCCCTTCCTTTCCGAAAATACTTCGTGAAATTTTTTCTTTGAAAATCAGCAGGTTTTACTGTTTATAACATTTTATCATGTACTATTTTACGGTGGTGTGCAAATGTGCACACAGCAAAAATTATTCATGCCGGGTTTTAAAAAGAAAAACATTGTCAGATACGGGCGAAGCCCTTATAATGGTATCTACAATATACGGACTCCCCGGAGTCCCGCGGAAAGGAATTTGCAAGAATGCGCGCAAAAACGTACTTAAGAAAAATATTCCGCGGCCTTGCGGCCGTCACCTTCTGGCTGAGCCTTTCCCTCAGTATACAGGCTCTGCCCGCCAACCCGGTCCGGAGCGTGGGGCTGAAAGATTACGTGGAAGTTTCCTATGATGAAGGCGATGGTATGATCGCGGGGGAGGCCAACACGGTACTGCAGGATGAAAAGGGATACATATGGATCGGCAGCTACGGCGGCCTTGGACGTTATAACGGCAATGAATTTGAAAATATGAGCCTGCAGGGAAACGGCGCTCCCGCCAGCGGTATCCGCGCCCTTTTCCTGGACTCCTCCAATCGGATATGGATCGGCACCAATGATTCCGGCCTGTATTTTTTTGAAAATGAAACCTTTTCCCGGATAACGGAATCCGCCGACGCAGGCGGTACGGACGTGACAACCCTCTCCGTCCGCTCCGTTACCGAAGACGAAGACGGCAGGATCTACGCGGGCACCACAAACGGCCTCTTCCTGATAGACGAGGCGCATCGGGCCCTGCAGGCCGCGGACAGCCGCCTGAGCGGCAGTACCGTCACCAATCTGATCCACGACAGAAATGACTGTATCTGGGGGATCACCTCGGACAGCAAGGTATTCGTTCAGAAAGGCGCAGAAACTCTTCTGGTCCTGGATGAAGATTTTTTCGGCACCAGTCTGGGCTCCGGCCTTTTCCAGACAAAGGACGGCCGTATCTACGTGGGTACGGAGGAAAACCGGATATTCCGCCTGACGCTTACCGGGACGGACTATGATCCGGATTCTTTCCGGATAGAGGAGCTTTCCACCGGAAGCCGCTCCGTGGTCAACGATATCCACGAGGACGCCCGGGGAAAGATCTGGGTATGCAGCGACAACGGCCTGGGCTACTTCGACAGCTCGGACGTCTTTTATGAGGTGAACGGACTGTCCCAGGATTCCATCATCGAAAAAATGTGCGAGGACTACGAAGGCAATCTCTGGTTTGCCTCTTCCCGCATCGGGTTCCTGGGATTGATCCGCGGCAAGTTCAACAACATCGGCTATGAAGCCGGCATTTCCGGGGAAGCGGTAAACGCTGCCCTTTTATACGACGATCATATCTACATCGGCACGGATGACGGCCTTTCCATCGTGGACGGGAACGGAAACCTTACCGAAACTCCCTTAAGCGATTTTCTGAAAGGCATCCGTATCCGCAGCCTGATGGCGGATTCCGCGGGCAGGCTTTGGATCTCCACCTACCAGGAGCACGGCCTGGTCTGTTATGACAAGACCGACGGCAGCTGGCAGAGTTATACCGCCGAGCAGGGCCTTGCCCACACGCAGGTGCGTATGGCGCTGGAGCTTTCCAACGGCGATATCGCGGCGGCCACCAACGGCGGTGTTTCCATTATCCGTGACGGCCGTGTCACAGCCAGCTATACCTCCGACCAGGGCCTGCAGAATCCCGTGATCCTCTGTCTGGCGGAAGCCGGTGACGGCATCCTGCTGGCCGGCAGCGACGGCAACGGCATCTATGAACTGAATCTGCTCACGGGGGAAGTGAAAAACTACACTACCGAAGACGGCCTGCGTTCCGGCGTTATCCTGCGTATGGTATCGGACGAGGCCGCGGAAGGCATCTGGATCAGCAACGGTGTGGGCCTCTCCCTCTGGAAAGAAGGCTCCATCAGTTCCGTTCCCGATGTTCCCGCCGGCGTAGGCAGTATTTTTGACATTCTGGTGCGGGGAGATGATATCTGGCTGGTAAAAACGTTTGGCATGATCCGCATCAGCAGACAGGACCTGCTTTCCGGCAATCCTGTCTATGAGAGCCTGACGCGCAAAGACGGGCTGACCGGCAGCGTCACCGCCAATTCATGGAACTATATGGGAGATGACGGCCAGGTTTATCTCTGCACGGGCAACGGCGTCTACTCCATTGATCTGCAGAACATGTATCACAACGAAGCGGTCCCCAGGATCGCGGTGGCCCGCATCGCGGCCGACGATGAGATCTTTTATCCCAACGCGGATATCGTCCTTTCTCCCGATACCCGCAGGATCACCTTTTACCTGGAACTTCTCAGCTATGGTTTTACAGACGGCACCCTGGAATATTATCTGGAAGGTTTTGACGAAGAACCCATTTTAGTGAACAGCGGTACGGAAAACAGGGTAACCTATACCAATCTCTCCGGCGGCAGCTACGTATTCCATCTGCGGGGGTATAATTCCGACGGCGGCGTCAGTGAAGAGCTGGTCCTGCGCGTCACCAAAGAAAAAAGCTTTTTTGAAAGGACCTCTTCCTATGTTTATCTGGGTGTGGGGATCGCGCTCCTGCTTTTGCTCATCATCGCTCTGGTTCAGCATCTGCATAAGAAGATCATTTTAAAAAGGCAGGAAGAATATCGGGAACTGACGGAAGAAACCATCAAGATCGTAGCCAAGACTATCGATGCCAAGGACAAATATACCATCGGGCATTCCAACCGGGTGGCCAACTGTTCCCTGGAAATCGGGAAACGTTTCGGCCTGCCGAAGAATCAGCTGGAGCAGCTTTATTACTGCGCACTGCTGCACGATATCGGAAAGATCGCCATTCCCGACAGAATATTGAATAAAGAGGGAAAACTGACGGAAGAAGAATACGCTCTGGTAAAACAGCACCCCGCCATCGGCGGAGAGATCCTCAAGGACTTTGCCAAGGCGCCCTGGATCTCTACCGGCGCCCGTTACCATCATGAGCGTTATGACGGTTCCGGCTACAACGAAGGGCTGGCGGGAGAACAGATTCCCCTCTACGCCAGGATCATCGCCGTAGCCGACACCTTTGACTGTATGTATTTTGGCCGGAATTACCGCCCGGCTTCCGACAAAGAAGAGATCTGCAAAGAATTAAAGGCCGGCAGCGGTACCCAGTTCGATCCACGCTTCGTAAAGATCATGGTGGAAATGCTGGAAAGCGGTTATGAGGTTCCCACGGAAAAGGTAGATATCACGGAGTGGGAACGGCTTCTGGAAAACGGCCAGGCCAAACGGCCTACTACATTTTAAACTGCCCTACTACGGAGAACAGTTCCCGTATGGTATCCTTGCTCTGCACTGCCAGGCGGGAATTGTTTCCTGTTTCCTCCGCCATGCCGGTGGTATCTTCCGCGATCCGGTGAACGCCTTCGCTGGACTCCCGCACCATGTCGTTGATATCCCCTACCGTGCCGGAGATCTGCTCCAGCGCTTCCGCCAGATCCTGAATGGAGAGATCCATCTGATTCATGCTCTCCTCCATGGCGGCGGTATCTTCCTGGTATTTCCGTCCCACGGAATTAAACTTATCGTAATCGGGCAGGATCTTCTTATTGATGAAATCCATCATGGTATCCAGACACTTCACCATATCGGAAACCGCCGTATATACCTCCTCCACTGTGGAATTAATGTTTTCCACCGTCTGGTTGGTCTGATTTGCCAGCGCGGAGATCTCCGTTGCCACTACGGAAAATCCTTTGCCGGCCTCTCCCGCTCTCGCGGCTTCAATGGAAGCGTTCAGCGCCAGCAGGTTGGTCTGTTCCGAAATTCCGGCAATGGCCTCCGTCAGCTGGTTGATCTGGGAAACCGCCTTGGAATGCTCAATGGCTTCATCCGTATCTTTCTTTACTCTCTCATACATATCCTGTGTCTGCCGCGTAGCCTCGGAGGTGGTACCGGACAGGCTCTCCGCTCCTGACATCAGTTCCTGGGATACCTGGCGGTTTTCCTGGGAAAGCTCCCTGATAGACTGGGCGCTCTGTTGCAGACGCAGAATGGTTTCCCTGATCTTTTCGGTTCCGTCGGAGGTCTGCATCATGGCCGCGGAAAGCTCCTGGGTCACGGCGGAGTTATTCTCCGTCATATCATTTACATGGGCAGAGGCCTGCAGCAGATTGTCAATATTGCCGTTTAAGCTGCCGCAGGAATCGCTGATAACATTGATGATATTCCGCAGTTCCCCACGCATCTGCCGTACCGCTCTGGCCATTTCCCCAATCTCGTCCCGCATGCCGCACAGCTTGTCACCGCCTTCCGTAGACTGGAAATTAAAGGCGGCCGTATTCTGGATGATCCTGGTGATCTTACGAAGAGGCTTCGCCATCCGGTTTCCCGCGAATGAAGCCGCCGCGATCACCAGTACCAGTACCACCGCGATGGCAATGGCGATCTTGACGATCATGGCGCTGGTGGATGCCAGAAGCTCCGAACGCGGAGCCGTGAGTACCAGTTTCATGCCGTTGTGCAGGGGCGTGTATACCAGCGCCTGGGAGCCGGCCCTTTCCACGGTATTGGCTTTGTCCGCGTCAGCCAGAAGTGCGGCGGCGGCGGAATCCACCTGGGAAAGAGCGGTGCCGCTCTCGTAGTCCCTATGTACGATCAGGGAATCCGAAGCGTTGGTCAGATAAGCGTATCCGCTGTCGTACAGCGTAACGGAATTTACCATATCCTGTATCACACTGAAGTCAATATCCATACCCACGATACCCACGGACTCCCCGTTGATATAAATGGGCACCACGTAGGAGATCATGTAGACATTGATATTCTCATTCAAATAGGGATCCATCCATATCGGTTCCCCCGCGTTGACAGGGGTATAGTACCAGCCTACATGCGCCGCGTCATCCGGATCATACATGCTGAAATCCGTAGGTACCAGCTCCTCAAAGTCATCTCCCGACCGGGACAGAAAAATACCGGAAGTGGGATCGGTAAACGCCGGATTGTACCGGACATATACCGTCATGGCTCCCTGGGTGTTGCGCGCCAGGGTAAAGGCCGCCGCTTCCAGCGCCGCGGTGCACTCATCCACATACGAATCCGAAGTCTTGAATTTGGAGAAATCCGTAATGGCGGCAACCGTCATCTGGCTCAGACTGTTCACGGACTGCTCGATGGTATAAAGCGTCAGGTCTATGTCCTTCGCGTTGAGATCCGCCATCAGGATCATATTCTCCGAAGCCTGCCGGTCGGACGTCCCGCGAAACATGCCGATACTCTGTACGCCTATCAGCAGAGAGAGCAGAAGTGTGGACACCGTGACCAGCGCGATAATCTTGGTTGTCAGGCTTTTCATAAAAATCCCTCCTTATTTCCTGTCTTACTATTTACCGCTTTTCATACCGCAGGATCATCGCGGAAAAAGGCGGCATTTTTATATTGATCTTACCGGAGATCACCGGTATCTCTTCCTTCCCGGTATCAAACCCCGCTTCGTCTGACTGAAAGATCCTGGTAAGGATCGCTTCCTTGGGGATCCCTGTTTCCCACACGCTCACCCGCTTTTCGATCTCATGGTCATTATTGTTGATCAGGACAATGGCGCTGTATTTCCTGTTAAATCTCCCATACGCCAGAAAATTGTAATCCTGGTCCAGATGTTTTAACGAACCGGTGCGCAGTTCCGAACATTCTTTATGGATGCGGATGATCTCCTTGTGGAAGGCTATCAGCTCTTTGTCCTCATGTCCCCAGGGATAAGTCCGCCGGTTATCGGGATCGGTAAACCCGCACACCCCGGCCTCATCGCCGTAATACAGCGTGGGCGCTCCCGGCCAGGTCATCTGGATCACCACGCCTTCCCGGAACACAGCCGGATTGTTTCCCTCGTTCGCGGCCTGCGGCCCCAGTGTGGCGGTACGGCCTACTTTATGGCTGGTCCGCGTCATAAAGCGGGAATGGTCGTGGTTGGAAAGCTGGTTCATGGCGATCTGCCTGCTCGGCATGGAAAAACTGGAGCCGTGATGGGTCATGGCGCCCCAGAAGCTGTCCGCGTTCCCTAAAAGATCCCCTCGAAAGTCATCGCTGTGCTTTTCCATTCCCGTCAGGAACCACGTTACCGGTTCCATAAAGGCGTCATAGTTCATAACGGAATCCCACTCTTTTCCCTGCAGCCAGTCCCTGGTGTCCCCGTAATGTTCCGCCAGTATGATGGCTTCCGGATTCGCCCTCTTTACGGCTTTGCGAAATTCCTTCCAGAAGAAATGGTTGTATTCCGGAGAAAATCCCAGATCCGCCGCTACATCCAGCCTCCAGCCGTCCACATTGTAGGGCGGGGAAACCCATTTCGCCGCGATCTTCATCACATAGTCAAACAGGGCTTTGGAACCTTCGTAATTTAATTTGGGGAGCGTATCATGCCCCCACCACCCGTCATAAGTAGGATTGTACGGCCAGCGGTTCTTATCGTGGAACAAAAAATAACTGCTGTAAGGACTGTTCTGGGAAACGAAAGCTCCCTTTTCATATCCCTCCGCGTTTTCGTAAATGCGCTCTCTGTCCATCCATTTGTTAAAAGAGCCGCAATGATTGAATACGCCGTCCAAGATTACCCGAATGCCCCTTTTATGCGCCTCCTCCACCACCTTGATGAACAGCGCGTTGCTGGCCTCCAGGTTGGCCTTGTTGGTCACGCGGTTGATGTATTTGGAAGCGGCCCGGTTCTCATTCTGTCCGGGCTGCAGCAGTTCTCCCCCATCATCCACGATCTTTCCCACGTGCGGGTCAATATAATCGTAGTCCTGGATATCGTACTTGTGATTGGAAGGGGAAACAAACAGCGGATTAAAATAAATGACTTCGACCCCCAGATCTTCCAGATAGTCCATTTTATCCAATACGCCCTGCAGATCTCCGCCGTAGAACTCCCTGACGTCCATCCGGGCCGGATAACGGTCCCAGTCTTCCACGTGGGAAACATGCTCGTGGATATAGCTGTACTCATCGCTCTCCACATCGTTGCTCTTATCCCCGTTACAGAACCTGTCCACAAATATCTGGTACATGACCGCGCCTTTTGCCCACGCCGGCGTCTTAAATCCGGGGATTATCACAAAGTCATAGTAGGGATTCGCTTCCTGGTACAGGCCTCTGACATCGTAAAAACCCTTGATCTTGCCTACATTGATCTCAAAATGGTAGGAAATCTTCTCATTGTCCAGCTGGTAGCGGATCGCGTAATAGTCAAACAGCGTGTCCGAGCTTTCCTTCAGCATCAGCAGCCGCTCATCTCCGCAGATAAAGAATACTCTGTCGATATTATTGACCGCGGTCCGGAACCGGATGGTGATCTCCTCATAGGGATTGGGCTCCGCCGGTGTAACATAGTCCTCAGTGGTATCGCTGAAAAGCGCTCTTCTGTTCAGTACGGGACGCATGGAAGCAATATACATCTGATTATGCTCCGCGTTTTTTAAAAAATTAAATTCCATCGTTCTCTGTCCTTATGCCTGCCGTAATAATTCTATTTTATAATATTCGGGCCACCGGCGCAAGATACAGAAAGTAAAAAAGACAGCTTTCGACTGTCTTTTTTAGAGAAGGTATTTCTTCTTATGGGGTATAGCAAAAATTATAATGTATTGGGGGGTTACGAGTATTATAATAGCATAGCGCCCCCTGTAAATCCAGTTCTAAAATTCACAAATATTACAAAATCGGCATGGCGTTTTTGGTAGTTTTGCACAATAACAGTCGGTCAAAACAGCGCCGCGAACTCCTCGCCCGTGATCTTTTCTTTCTCCAAAAGCAGCTTTGCCGCTTTGTGCAGCACCTCTTCATGGGCCAGGATGATCTCCTTTGCCCTAGCGTAGCATTCGTCCACAATGGCTTTGACCTCCCGGTCGATCTCCCCTGCCACTACTTCGCTGTGAGAACGGGGATGCGCCAGATCCCGCCCGATAAACACTTCGTCTTCATCATCGTCATAATTGATAACGCCGATATTTTCCGACATTCCGTAGCGCGTCACCATCTTGCGGGCCACCTTGGTCGCTTTCTTGATGTCGCTGGAAGCGCCTGTGGTAATGTCATCAAAAATGATCTCTTCCGCGATGCGTCCGCCCAGGGATACCATAATATCCTCTTTCATCTTGCCCTTGGTCAGGAACATTTCATCTTTCTCCGGAAGAGGCATGGTGTAGCCGGCCGCCCCGATACCGGTAGGAATGATGGATACGGTATATACAGGCCCTACATGGGGAAGCACATGGAAAAGGATCGCGTGTCCGGCCTCGTGGTACGCCGTGATCTTCTTTTCTTCGTCGGAAATGATCCGGCTCTTTTTCTCGGTACCGATCCCAACCTTTATAAAGGACTTTTTGATGTCATCCTGCTCCACATAGACGCGCCCCGCCCTGGCGGCATTGATGGCTGCCTCGTTCAGGAGGTTTTCCAGGTCCGCTCCCGTAAAGCCGGCAGTGGTCTGGGCGATCTGCTCCAGATTCACGTCATCGCCCAGCGGTTTGTTCTTGGCGTGTACCTTCAGGATATCCTGTCTGCCCCCTACGTCAGGAGGCGCCACCGCGATCTTTCTGTCAAAACGGCCGGGACGCAGGATCGCCGGATCCAGGATATCTACCCGGTTGGTGGCCGCCATCACGATGATGCCCTCATTGACACCGAAACCGTCCATTTCTACCAAAAGCTGATTCAGCGTCTGCTCTCTCTCGTCATGTCCGCCGCCCATGCCGGTGCCTCTGCGCCTTGCCACCGCGTCGATCTCATCAATAAAAACAATACAGGGCGAATGCTTTTTGGCATCCAGGAACAGGTCCCTGACACGGGATGCGCCCACGCCCACGAACATTTCCACAAAATCCGACCCGGAAATGCTGAAGAAGGGTACATTGGCTTCTCCCGCCACGGCCTTGGCCAGCAGCGTCTTTCCTGTTCCGGGCGGTCCCTCCAGCAGCACGCCCTTGGGAATGCGGGCGCCCACTTTCGTGAATTTCCCGGGCTCCTTCAGAAAATCTATGATCTCCTCCAGCTCTTCCTTCTCTTCCTTCAATCCGGCCACGTCTTTCAGCGTGATGCGTCCCTCCCCCATGGAGAGCCGCGCCCTGCTCTTGCCGAAATTCATCATCTTGCTGTTGCTTCCGCCGCTGCCGCCCTGCGCGTTCATGATCACAAAGATAAATACCACGGCGATGATCACTACCAGCACCGGCAGCATGTATGTCAGGAACCAGTTCTCCCGCTGGATATCCAGCACCTGAGGCTCGATCCCGCCGCTGCGCGTCAGCGCTTCCATTTCCGTAACATCCGTGGCGTAGAGCGTTTTTTCTTCTCCCGTGGCGAGCAGGACCTCCAGATAACCGGTGGGCGCTTCCCCGTTAGGGTGTATCAGCACTTCCTTTACCCGGCCCGCCTCCATATCCTGCACAAATTCCGCCCGGGTATAATCGTCCTCCCGGTTCTGAAAGGAATTGAGCAGGATCAGGCCCAAGAGCAGTACGATGATAATAACAAGATATTGATTAATACCTCTTTGTTTCAAAATGCTTCCTCCGCTTAATCCTCAAACTCCACTACCCCGATATAGGGCAGATTCCGATATTTCTGGGCGTAATCCAGACCGTATCCCACCACAAACTCATCCGGGATCTGAAATCCGGTATAGTCCACAGGAACAGGCACCACGCGCCTGTCCGGCTTATCTAGGAGCGTGCACAGCCTCAGGCTGGCCGGTTCCCTGTCCCGCAGCATTTCCAGCAGGTAGCTTAGGGTGCGTCCGGAATCCACGATATCTTCCACCACCAGCACGTCCTTCCCCTTGATGGTTTCGTCCAGATCCTTTACGATCTTTACCACGCCGCTGGATCTGGTAGTGGCCCCGTAACTGGAAACCGCCATAAAATCCAGGGAAACGGGAACGGTGATCCGCTTGGCCAGCTCGCACATAAAAAAACTGCCTCCCTTAAGGACGCACACCAAATGCAGCGATCTCCCCGCGTAGTCCCTGCTTATCTGCTCTCCGATAGCCCGTATCCTGTCATTTACTTCTTCTTCCGCCAACAATACTCTTACGTGTTCCGACATTTAACGCCCTCCTCTTAACCGCACCTGCAAGATACGTTTTGTACTCCCGTCCACTTTATAATGGCTGCTGATACGATATCCGATTATCCAGAGAATATGGGCGCCCTCCGCGAGCAGCGGTATGCTTTCCCTCTCCCCGCGCGGGATCTTTTCATTCACCATGTAGTCCTGCAGGCGCTTTCTGTTCCCGTTTTCGGAAATCGTAAGATAGTCCCCTGTTCTTCTGGTCCGTATTACCAGCGGTTCCCTTATTTTATCATAATCAAACCATTTCGTATACGGGTTTTTAGGAATATTCATCGTTTTTTCATAAATAAAGGCCTCGCATTCCAGTATTTCCGAATCGGAAAGCCGGATTTGGACGGTTTCGCCTTCCCGTAACACCGGCAGCGTTCTTTCCGGCGGCGCTTCCCGCGAAAGTCCTTCCTCCCCGCCAGACGCTTCAAACCGAACCGTTCCGTACTCTCTGACTGCTTTCAGATCCCGGGGAAGACAGATCTCCCGGTTCCCCTCTTCCGTAAACAGGGCGCGCGCCGCCTCCACGTGCTCCGCCGTAATGTCCCGGCGCGCCGGTGTCAGCCTTTCCAGGCAGGCTAGGATCAGCTGCTTTTGCAGAAAAACGTGCAGTTTCAGCACCTCTTCCACAGAGAGCCGCATTCCGTTTCCGCTTTCCGATAGCACGCAGCGCCGGTAAGCCTTCTCCGCTTCCTGCTCCGCGTAATCCGCCGCCTCGCTCAAAATATCCGCCGCCCGGCCCATATGGGCCACGGCCCCTTCCGCCACGGCCTCCTCCGCGTAAGGCAGGATATGATGCCGGATCCGGTTTCTGGTATAAGTATCTTCTTCATTTGTGCGGTCTATACACCACTTTTCTCCAATTCCGGTAAGATATTCCTCTATTTCGCTCCGGCTCACGCCCAGAAGCGGCCGGATGACGTCAGGTCCTTCCCCGCCTTCCCGCACGGGCCGGATGCTGCCAAGCCCCTTCAGGCCGCTCCCCCGAAACAGGTGGAACAGCATGGTTTCCGCTCTGTCATTCAGGTTATGCGCCACCGCGATCCGCCGTCTGCCGCCGTTTTCCCACTCCCGCAGGATCCGGCCAAAGAACTCATAGCGCGCCCGCCTGCCAGCTTCCTCTTCCGAACAGCCCTGCTGCCCTGCCAGCTTCCGGATATCCGCGTTTTCCACAAAAAACGGGACGTCCAGCCTTTCGCACAGCGCCTGTACAAAGCGGGCGTCCTCTCCCGCCTCTTCCCGGATTCCATGGTTGACATGGGCCGCCAGCAGTGTAAACGGTATTTTCTTCCGCATTTCCCGCAGCATAAAAAGGAGGCATACCGAGTCGGCCCCTCCCGATACGCCTGCCACTACCACGTCCCCCGCCCGCAGCATATGATATTTTTCCATATAGGCACTGACTTTTTCTAACATACCATAATAATAGTTGCTTTACGGCAAAAATGCAAGCGGGCTCCTATACATTTTCCCAGAGTCCGAACACCACCACCGTCATGTCATCCCTGATATGCCCTCCTGTCTTGCGCAGCACCGTCCGCAAAAGCGCCTCGGCCAGCTCCCTTGGGTTCTCCTGTTCCAGCCTGCCCAGGATCTCGCAGAGTTCCTCCTTATAATCGCAGTTTTCCAGGGCATCCACGATCCCGTCCGACAGCAGGAAAACGTAATCGCCGTCCATCAGGCGCCGCCGCACGCCGCCGGTGTCGATCCCGCGCAGTACCCCCAGAGGCAGACTGCCGGAAGAGATCTGCTCCACCATATGCCCTCTCTTGATAAACGAGGACGCCGCCCCCGCTTTCGTAAAACGGCAGGTGCCGTCATAGAGATCCACCTCGCAGATATCCAGCGTGGACATATTCTGCTCCCCGCCGGCTACCAGCGCGTTGTTTATCAGTTCCGCGGCAGCGCAGGGCTCATACCCCGCCTCGATCAGCTTTTCCATCAGATCCAGCACCGACTCACTGTCGGCGCTGGCCTTTTCCCCGGAACCCATACCGTCAGACAAAAGCAGCGTCATCCTGCCCTTTTCCGATTCCAGAATGCTGTAATTGTCCCCGGACTTTACCTCGTCCTCCTTTACGGCTCTGGCCGTACCCGTCAGCATCACATACCGGGCTTCCTCCACAAAGGTATAGCCCCGCACTCTGCTGTCGATCAGGTAGGGGCAGTTCATGGAAGGCGTCAGCCGCAAATCCAGCAGCACGGAGAGCATGTCCGCCGCTTCTTCCGCCCGCACGCCCCCCGCCCGCTCGGTACGCATGGTAAGGTTGATCTTCATTCTTCCGGCCTGCTGGTCCACATAATATAAGTCGCTGACCAGAACGCCCTCGCTTTGCAGCGTCTGTACGATCTGCCTGGCTTTTTTCGCGGCCACCGGCTTATAGGAAAAGACCTCCCCGGCCACCTGGGCCATCACGCCCGCCATTTCATTCAGATTCTCCGCCAGCAGACAGCGGCTTTCCCACTGGATCCTGCTGCAGAGCCTGTTTTCCCTTGTGTCCGGGCTGTCCTCCCTGGGGAAATCCTGTTCCAGGGTCTTAGCCAGCTCCTTAAAAGAATCCGCGTAGGCTAACAGCTTCTGCCGTCCGTATTCCGACAATAAAAAGATCCGCTCCGCTTCGGGCTCACTCAATAGTTTTTTCATATTTTCCTCTCATTCTTTTCACGCTGCGTTATCTATGGAAACCGCTTATCTATTATAGAGGAACCCGGCTCCTTTTTTTGTCGGATTTTCTGAAATTTCTTTTATTTTCTTACGACAAAAGGCGCCCCGCGGGACGCCTCCTCACAATGCTGACGCTAATCAGTTTGTCTGAATATGATCTCTCCTTCGTACACCAGCCCCAGCTTGTCGTGGGCCACTTCCTCCACATAAGCCTTGGTATGGGTATACTTTTCAAATTCCGCTATTTCTTCAGCCCGCGCGTTTTCCTCCTCGATCTGCCCGTTCAGCTGTTCGATCTTTTCCTGATACGTTTCCTGCTTGGCGCTCAGTTCTATCCTTTTCACCGCCACCATCACCAGGATCATGACCACCACCAGGGAAACCAGGAACATGCTGAACCGGTTCTGACGCCGCTTTCTGTATACAACCTTTTTCCGCTTTCCGCCCGCCATAGTTCTCTCCTAAAATCGTTACCGTTTACATAAAATTATTTTAAGCAATTTTACCTTACCCGTCAACTTCTTTTTCATAAATCCCGCCGCTTTTTTACTTTTATCCGCGGCTTTTCTGCCCGCGCGCTTTCCCTGCCGCCCCAAAGCGCGGAACGGTTTCCACAAAAGACGCAGCAGCTTCTCGAGCCATGTCAGGAGCTTTCGCAGCCCCAGCGACATCCACTTTACGAAAAAAGCGCTGACGGTCTTCTTATACAAAAACATTCCCACCAGCGCTCCCAGTATGGCAAACCACCGCATCGTCCCGTTGCTTTCCGCGTGCATCAGGTAAAAGACCGCTATCGCGCAGAACGCCCAGAACAGAAGGTCTTCCAGGGACACCAGAAAACCACCGTGTCTGTGTACCCTTCGCCATATCCGCAGAATATCATACAGGAAGGTAACGAAGATCCCCATACCCAGAGAATACAGCAAAAACAGGTTTTCACTGATAACCGGACTACTCATTGCCTGCCTCCCTACGCGGCCGCCCTTATTTCAGCAGCCTTGCCAGGAAGGATTCTCCTTTTTTTCCGCCGCCCGGATTTTCCGAATAGGTCAGACTGTCGATCCTGCCGTCCACATCCACCTCGCCCTTGTCCAGAGAAAGCCTGCTGACATGCAGTTCGTCCCCTTTGATCATCAGCATCCCCTGTTCGGTTTCCAGCAAGACCTCATGGATATCGAAGGACAGCACGTCGTTCACCCCGTTGATGGTACAGGTCCGGCGGTTGGTCAGCATAATTTTATGTACCCGCTTATTCGCGTTGTTTAAGTCTTCCATGAAAATACCTCCCTGCCATACTTTATAACAGTATATTAGGGATGGCTTCCTGTTAGACCATAAATACTTCGCACGCGGGCCCGCTAAACATAACGGTACATCTCCGCGGCGGCTTCCTTTCTTACGGTTTCCTGTACGCTGAGGACTTCCACCTTCACTTCCTTATTACCGAAAAAAACCGTCAGGATATCTCCTTCCTTTACCTGGGCGGAAGCCTTGGCTTCCCTGCCGTTGATCAGCACTCTCCCACCGCCGCAGGCCTCGTTCGCCACGGTTCTGCGCTTTATCAGGCGCGATACTTTCAGATATTTGTCCAGCCGCATAGTTCTCCCCCCCTTCCGGGTTCTTTTCACGATCTCTAAAAACAGAAAGAGAACCTGCGCGTACAGGTTCTCTTAAGCTCTTCTGCCATCAAGATTATGTAGAAACGATTAGTTGACAGCGTCCTTTAATGCCTTGCCGGCTTTAAACTTAGGAGCCTTGGATGCAGCAATCTTAATCTTAGCGCCGGTCTGAGGATTCTTGCCCTCTCTGGCCTTTCTCTCGCTGATCTCAAAAGTACCGAAACCAACCAGCTGAACCTTTCCGCCCTTCTTTAATTCAGCGGTAACAGCATTGGTGAAAGCGGCCAGCGCCTTCTCGGCATCCTTCTTGGAAATCTCAGCCTGTTCAGCAATTGCTACAACTAATTCTGTTTTGTTCATGTTGAACTCCTCCTCTTAAAATGAGTTTTCTTTATAGTAATAAAACTGTAGATGTTCCATTTTGAAACGTCTATACATATTTATAGCGGTTTTCCATGCTTTTGTCAAGGCATTTTCGGATTTTATGGCATTTTTACGGCAGTTGCGCTCCTTCCGGCGCCAATTCCGCGAAAGAATAGGTAATATCCTTATCTTCTCCGTCCACCTGCACCGTATAACTGCGGGTTTCGTATCCCGTCCGGCGCAGGGTGATCACATGCGGCCCCTCTTCTTTTTTAAAGCTGGTGGGAGAGATCCCGATATAGTTGCCGTCCAGATATACTTCCGCCCCTTCCGGCGCATCCACGTAGACCTGATAATATTCCGTAACGATATTGGCATCGCCGTCCGAAACGCTCTCCTCGTCATCGTCATCTCCGCCGTCCCTGTCATCCGCCGTGGTCTTTTCCAGCGTCAGTTCAATGCCGCCCTCTTCTTCTCCCACTTTCAGGTAACTGGTCAGCGTATTATAGCCGTCCGCCCTGGCGATCAGCTGATGGATCCCGTACTGCAGGACCACCGGCGCGGAAGTGTCCACCCTGCTGCCGTCCACGTAGAGCGCCGCCGTGGAAGGCGTAATGGCAAACACCACCTTTCCGTATTTGGGCTCTTCTATGGTCAGGTCGCTGATATCCAGTTCCACCTCTTCATTGCGGTTGATCACCACGCTTTTGGTGCCTCCGCCCCCCACGGTGCTTATCTGTACCTGATAGCTCCCTTCCGGCACCGTTAAGAGCATGTCCTCCGTGATCGGGTGGATAATATCCTGTCCCACCTCGATCCAGCCGCCGATGAAACTTTCATCTCCCGTCAGTTTCAGATATCCGTGCCCTTTTTCCACCACGATGCTGTAAACCGTTTTGTCTATCCCCTGAAACGTAAGGATATCCGTATCGTTGATATCCATAAGCTCGATCTGCCGGCCCTGGGAAAAGATCCTGGTATCCTCCGTGATCTTGTAAATTTCTTCCCCCACCGTTACATCATGCGCCGTTGTATTAAAATGATAGCGTTCCACCTGGGCGTTACTCCAGCCGGAAGGGGAAAGCATGAGCGAAGCCAGCATCTTCTTGCTTTTTAAGAACGTGACATCCACGATGTCCCCCTCCCGTATCTGCTCCAGGCTTAAAGGAGAACCGTATTTATCGGAAAACACCGTAGTCCCGTCGTATTTTAAGGTATAGTTCCGGCTTACGGTCAGATTCAGGAAAGTGATGGTCCCCTCGCTTTTGTCGATCTTCACCACCACCGCCGTGTCTGCGGAATCATAGCTTCCCGGCCCGGTCAGTATAAAGCCCGTTCCCTCCTCCTGGGCCGGGGAAGTTTCCCGCGTTGTTTCTTTTTCCGAAAAAGAGCAGCCCGCGAGCAGGCCCGCCATAAGCAGACCCAGTGCGATGCCCATCCCCTGTTTCGCCAAACTCAACCGTTTCATACTGCTCCTCTCTTGTATTTCCGTCCCTGCCGGCCTAGGAAAGCGTTCGGAATACCTTTTCCAGGAAATCCTGCTTCGCCTTTTCCTGCGTGGCCAGAAGCTCCAGCTTTTCCTGATTCCGCTCCGGTATCCATGCTTTACCGGAATTATAATAAAAATTCGCGATCTTCCAGAATTTCTCCGGATACGCCAGCCGATAGTATAACTCCACGAAGGAACGGGCGGAAAGCGGCCGGATGCTGTTGTAAGCCTCCAGCAGACCGTCCCCCAGCGCCGGTGACCAATCGCTCTTTTCCAGCAGCTTACGCATAAAAAGGCACAGATCCCGGACCGTGTTGTCCATGATACAGCGTTCAAAATTAATCACGGCAAAGCTCTCTCCCGAACGGATGATATTGTGATACTGATAATCTCCGTGACAGATGCTCCCGCATTCCCGGGTGTATTCCAGATCGTCCGGCTTTACGAAATCCCGCCAGGCCTCGGTTACCTCCGCGGCCTGGTCCAGATAATAATCATATTCCCGCAGAAGAGCCGATTCAAACAAAGATTTCTGGCCCTTCCTGCGCAGATACCGCCATACCTTGCGCAGCTCCCTGTTATGCTTGTCATATTCCCTGTCCATCAGAAACGGAGTAAGCTGAAAAGCCTCCGCCTCCGCCGGTTCCAGGCGCAGCACGCTGTGAAGCCGCGCCAGCGTCTTCACGGCTTCCCTGCATTCATTTTCGTCGTAAAGATTGCATTCCCTGTTGTCAAAATACGTTTTCAGAAAATACTTTCTGCCGTCCCCGTCCTCCACCCAGAGCGTATCTTCCCTGGTGCGGATCAGCAGCTCCGCCTGCACAACGCCGGCGGCGGATACTTTTTTTAACAGGCACTCCTGTAAGAACAGCTTTTCCGGATTGCCGATATATTCCTTAAAGATAAAACAGCCCTTTTCCGTATCGCAGAGTATGGCGCCCCGTCCTTTTCTGGTCCGGAGCACGTCTATGTCATATTGGCTTAACAGTCCAACCGTCCTGTCGTTCAACTCGATTCCTCCCATACTTCAGTCCCACCCTTATGAGGTTTCTAACCTATCATATGAGAAAGGACAGGAAAGTATGTTAGGCTTCTTTCATGACTTCAACCGCCCTTGAAAGCAGATATTCCCGTGTATTTTTTTCCGGATCCTCCAGCACCTCTTCCAGCAGAAGCTCCAGTACTTCGCCCATCTTTCTGCCGGGCATAAAACCCGCGGACAGCAGATCCCTGCCGCTCACCGCGAGGGTCTTTAACGATACGCATTCCTCCGCCGCCTTAATCTCCCTGTAACAGCGTTCCCATTCCTCCAGCCCACGGAGCTTTTCCTGTTTCAGATAATCGCTCTGCGCCAGGATATCCGCCTTCTTCACCATGAGCAGCATGGGGAAAAGCTCTTCTCCGATCTTATTGACCGCGCGGCGGACCAGCTTTTTATCCGGCAGAATGCCGTTGCCGTAATCATGATAGCGGACCAGCCTGCTTACCTTGTCAACGGTATCATTGTCAAATTTTAACCGCCGCAGGATCTCTACCGCCATCTTTTCCCCCTTTCGCGCGTGCCCGTGGAAGTGTGTGACACCATTGTCATCTACGGTCAGCGTATCCGGTTTGGCAATATCGTGCAGCAGCATGGCCAGCCTGAGCACCTTCTGCGCCGGAACCTCCGGCAGGGAGTGGAGAATGTGCTCCCCCACGCTGTAACAGTGGTGGGGATGGTTCTGGGGGGTTAGCATGGCCCTGTCCCACTCAGGGAAGAAGACGCTCGTGACACCTGTGTCATACGCTGTCCTCAGATATTCCGGATGAGGCGATACCAGCAGTTTCACCAGTTCTGTCTGGATCCTCTCCGCGCTGATGCGGGAAAGCGTGGGAGCCAGCCGCCCTATGGCCTCTTTCGTCCCCTCCTCTATGGTATAGCCCAGCTGCGCGGAAAACCGGATGGCCCGCAACATCCGCAGAGCGTCCTCTTCAAACCGCTCGCCGGCGCTGCCCACACAGCGGATGATCCCGTCTTCCAGATCCTGTCTGCCGCCGAATATGTCCACCAGGCCCGCTTCGTCATTATAGGCCATGGCGTTGATGGTAAAATCCCGCCTTCGCAGATCTTCTGACAGGGAATCCGTAAAGGATACTTCTTTGGGATGTCGGCTGTCCTCATATTCCCCGTCGATCCGGTAGGTAGTTACCTCAAAGCCTTCCCTGTCCACCAAAACGGTTACGGTCCCGTGCCGGATCCCGGTATCCACCGTATGTGAAAACAGCCTCTTTATCTCGGCCGGCCTGGCGGAAGTGGTAATATCCCAGTCATCAGGCTCCCTGCCCAGCATGCTGTCACGCACGCAGCCGCCTACCGCGTAGGCATCCCACCCGGCCTTTTGTATGGTTTCAATGATATACTGTACTTTAGGGGGCAGCGCGATCCGAAAGGAGCGTCCCGGTCGTTCTGTTTCACTCATCCTCAAGCCAGGCCCGCATCGTATACGGCCCGTTCTCCTCCGATATATTTCGCCCGGGTTCTGGCGCATACCACATTGGCCTCCCCGATCTTCCGCACGCTGACGCGGACCGGCACCGCCACTTCCTTCAAATGCATCCCGATCAGCGTATTTCCGATATCCATTCCCGCAGCCGCCTGAATGTGTTCCACCGCCACAGGTTCCCGTAAATACTGCCATGCCATGGTGGCAAAGGAACCGCCTGCTTTGGGCATGGGAACCACGTTCACTCTTTCGTAACCGAACTTTTCCGCGGCCGCCTTCTCCAGGATCAGCGCCCTGTTCAAATGCTCACAGCACTGGGCCGCCAGATAAACGCCGTTTTCCTGCGCCGCCATATACACGCCCGCGAAAACCGCCTCCGCGATCTCCGGGCTGGAGGCGGAGCCGATCTTCTCTCCGGCCACTTCACTGGTAGAACAGCCTACCACAAACAGGCTGCCCTGCTCCAGTCTTGCCGCCGCCAACAGTTCGCCTGCCGCCCTGTAGGCCGCTTCTCCGATTTCCATAATATCCTGTTCCATACGCGCTCCTTACAACAACTCTCTTCTTTTGTTATACTATGCGCGGGCCCATTTTGTAAAGCCCTGTCCCCTTTAAATATCGTAAAAAGGAACCGGCCGCTTTCGCGTCCGGTCCCCTTCTTATGCCGATCCTGCTTTTATTGTTTCGCGGAAGATCTCCTTCCCTCACTCGAACCATTCTATTCCTAATTTTACAGGCTCCTTGCTTTCCAGATAATAAGCGGCGCTTTCGTTATCCCCGTCTTCGGCTACACAGCCTACGCCGTTTATGATCCGTCTGATCTGATAGGCATCCTCTATTACTCTTTCCTTGGATTTGGCCGTTGTGCCCGCGTAGCAGAGGGTATCGTTTTCCAAAAAGAATACCTTGCCCATAGCGTCATTGTAGACAACAGCATAAGTATTGGACAGGTCGTTGGTGATCCGCTCTGCCTTTTTGCTGTTTTTAACATAATAAAGCTCATCGTCGATCGCCACATATATTTTGGAAAGATCCCCGCTGGCCACAAAATAGTCCACGGAATCCGTATCGCTGCCGTAAGCCAGTTTGGCTTCCATCTCCTCGCTCAGCCGGCTGATCTTATAGACTTCACCGTTCCTTATGTAGGCGAAAGACTTTCCGTCTTCGCTTATCTGATATTCGTAAACATAGGAGTCGGCTATTTTTACGGAATCCGTTCCGGCTTCATTGAGCCAGTACAGCCCAGAATCCGTATTCATTACACAGCCTTTCAGGGTGTCCAGGCCATATACGGCGGTTAAGTAGTTGGTGCCCCAGATATACGGTACGTCTTCCGGCGTTACTATCCAGCCACACGCCCCGCCGCATACCTTGACCGGCTCTTCCATTTTGCTCGTATAATAATAAGTTTTCCCGTCTTTCACAAACAGCAGCTCGGAAGCGTCACGGTTTAAGTAAAAACCGTTATAGGACACATCGGAGCTTATCTTCTGGGATTCCTTCCCGTTATACAGATACAGTTTATAATTGTCCGTAACATAATACAGCGCTTTTCCGTTGTCCTTTAACCCAATGGGCTGGCAGCCGTCCTTATCGACCTTCTGACAGTCTATCTTGATCCCCCCAAGCCACAGCTCGTTATCGTTCTGACTTTCATAATCTTTTATGTAAGCCACTGCCGTTCCCGAGGGAGAAAGGCAGTAGGTATAAGGATATACATCCGTGTCGATCATGGTACGCTTTTTGTCCTTCACGCTGTACAGGTATAAATCCCCCGCCATACCGTCTTTGACATCTGTCAGGTAGGCGATATAGGCGCCGTCACTGCTGATCTGACAGACAAAATTCACTTCTTCCTCTACCAGAACGGGATCCAGCTCCTTGTCAATATAGTACAGATCATAGCCGCCGCTTCTGTCATCGTACTGGGTGCAGATATAGATGCTGCCGTCCATATTACTGCTCACCATATCCAGGTAATCATCAAATTTATAAACTTCGCCCTGCAGATTATAAAAACTGCTGGAATCTTCATGATAAAAAATGCGGTTCTCCGCCTGATAACGGTCGGCCTTCATTCCTCCGTTCCTCAGTATCATGATAACAGCCGCGAGGATCACCGCCACCACCGCGACTCCCGCTATGGGCACGACTATTTTAAACGGAAATCCCTTCTTTTGCTTTTTCACGGCTTCCTTCGCCAGATTATCCGTCTTTGCCCCGCACTCCGGGCAAAACATGGCCTCATCCGGAATCGGTTTTCCACACTGATTACAAAACATAACCCTGTTCCTCCATTGTTCCCTGATTATAAGATACGGAAAAGTTCCCCTGGTTCCTTTCAGTAAAATTATAGCATCTTGTCATTTAATGTCAACCGGACAATTCCCCGCCTCCCCGGGACCGGCTCATAAAAATCTTGACATTCACGGCTTCCTATTGTATTATTTTAATGTTCAGCATAAGGACGGCGCGTGGCTCAGCTTGGTAGAGCGCCACGTTCGGGACGTGGAGGTCGCGTGTTCGAATCACGTCGCGCCGATCAGAAAAAGCCCTGTTTCCAGGGCTTTTTCTTTTTCTCCCGGCCGTCTGCCGCAAAAGTCACTTAAACTCCTCCATATCCTCCGGGCTGATGTAGGCGATGCTGTCGATCACCGCCATCGCTTCCTCCTCATCAAACAGGCTCTCTTCGGTCAGATATTCAAACTGATATCCTTCCATTCTGTCGGGATAGTCGATAAAATACGCGTAACCCCGATACCCGGTCCCGTTTTCCTCATAGGAAACCTCAAAGAGAACGCTGTAGACCGTATCGCTGTCTTCCTTTACCTGATAGGTATCCGGCACTGCCTCTCCCAGCATCCAGCTCATGATCTCTTCTTCGCTGAAATTTTTCATCAGGTCGCTCTCGCCGGCAAACCTGCCCGCGTGCCAAAGATACAGCACATGCTTGTCATCTATGTCCGCCACGCAGAAATTATTTCCGTCGGAAGCGAATCCTCCCCTGCTTCCCATGCCCGCCGGTCCTACCCAGGTGGCGGACACAACGTTTCTGTCCGCGTTTTCCGCGCGGACAAAGCCCCGCGCCAGGCCGGCGTCACCCGTGAGCGGATAGCTGTTGATCTCCGCGTTTCCGTGATTCGCGTCATATTTCCAGATATTTCCGTTTTCCATATCCAGATCCCAGGTGTCCAGAACGGGCGCTTCTTCCGTTTCAGGTACCGTTGTTTCGACACTCTCCGTTTCGGTTTCCGCTATGGTTTCCGTTTCGGTTTCTTCCGTTCTGCCGGGAACCGCGCTTGGCCTGGCATCCATAGGCGCCGGCGAAGCCCCTTCCCTTTCGATCAGCGGGATCTCGCCGCTTCCGCACCCGGCGGTGCCCGCGGTCATCAGCATAACTGCCATTATAGCGATCCATTGTTTCTTTCTCATTAGATAACCATGCCTTTCCGCAGTTTTTCATCGGTATCGCGAATCTGCTTATCCTATTGTACACCATAAACGAGCCTTCTGTCCATATGCTGAAAAAGATCGGGGAAAAGGCGGTTTTGCCTGGGCAGGCACGGGCAAAGAAAGGTTGTGAGCCCGTCCGGAACATGATATAATGATACTGTTTTAAGCGCGGCTTATGATATTGTTGAAACGGACGGTTGAAAAAATGGACGGAAAAATACTGGATGGTTCTCAAAGAAGAATAAAGATCCTGGAACTGCTGAGCGCGCGTTCCGCGCCGATCTCCGGCACCGAGCTGGCCAATCTTTTCGGTGTCAGCCGCCAGGTCATTGTACAGGACATCGCCCTGCTGCGGGCGGAAAACCGGAACATCCTCTCCACCAACAAAGGATATCTTTTGTTTCAGCCTCTGCCCGCCGAAACCTTTTTCAAAGAAGTTATTTACGTAAAGCACGCCGCCGGACAGATTCTGGAAGAAATGACCTCCATCGTGGAACTGGGCGGCCGTATGCTGGATGTTTCCATAGACCATGACCTGTATGGCCAGATCCGTTCCGACCTGGTCATCAACAACCTGGAGGATGCCCGCGAATTTCTCCGCAAAATGCGGCAGAGCTCCGCGAAACCGCTCAGCCTGCTGACGGACGATTATCACTATCACACCATCGCCGCGCCTTCCGCCAGAGCACTGGAACTGATAAAACAGGACTTACGGGAAAAAGGCTTTCTTATATCCGCAGTATCTCCCTGAAAAACGCCAGAAATCCCTCTCCCACCGCATACCGCTCCACCTGCTCTTCTTCCAGGTCATAATAGTGTTTTCCCGTAGAGATCTGTACGGAAAGGCTGTCCAGAGGAAATCCTTTCTCCCTTACGGGCCGGATCTCCTCTGTCAGGAGAAACGGTTCCCCCGCCAGACTTTCATCCATTTTTTCATAAATATGTTCTCTGTCCATCACCAGACAGACCGCGTTACGGTAACGCGCGGTCAGTCCCTGATACTGTCCTGCCAGAGCCGCGTAATACCGCTGCATCTCCTCATCGGACAGATATTTTCCTCCCACGGCGCGCACATGTACGCCCGGCTGTGATTCTTCCGGAAGCTCCTGGCAGTAAAGCCCGCTGTCACAGGAAAATACCGGCATCCCGTACGTTTCATAGTAAGCCATCGCCTTTTTCCGCGCGTTCTGAAGCGGCGAATTTCCGTCCTCCACGGGATCGGGCGCCAAAATACCGCTTTCCCGCTCTATCTCCCGCAGCCCGATGATCTCTACGGGAAGCGCGCTCAACCGGCTGCGCATAACATGTAATTTTGCCGGATTACCGGTCCCATACAGCAGTTTTCGCATATCCGTTTTCCTTCACGTTTAAAGCAGAATAGGCAGCGCCAGGCTCAGCAAAATGCCCCCCGCTATGATCACGGAGCCTATTACAATGGCCGTAACGCAAAGGATCTTCGCTCTTTTGCCCTTCCCCGCGGACGTATCCGCCATACGACATTTGCTCAGGCCGATAGCGCCTATCAGGATCCCCATAAAAGGCACCAAAAAGCTCATGACGATCCCCAGGATCCCCATCACCATGCCCTCCTGCGCAGGCACTCCGACCGGCATCCCTGCCGGTGCTCCGGCCGGCATTCCACCCGGCATTCCCGCCGGTACTCCTCCCGGCATTCCGCCCGGTACTCCTCCTGGCATTCCCGCCGGTACTCCTCCCGGCATTCCACCTGGCATCCCAGCCGGTACTCCGGCCGGCATTGCTCCATTTCCTGGGTTGTTTCCGGAAAAATTTCCCTGAAAATTTCCTAGGTTGTTTCCGGAAAAGTTTCCCTGACCGCTTCCCTGCTCATGCAGAAAAGGATCCTGCCCAATATATCCTACACTTCCCATATTCCCCGAATGCTGCTGCAGCCGTTCCAGCAGTCTTTCCAGACTTTCCCCATAAGCCCTCGCGCTGCCGTTTAAACCGCTTTCTCCGCCGAAAAGCCCTTTCACCCACGCCTCCAGATGCAGTATCCCGCTGGCATAGGACCAGACCAGATATTTTTCCTTTCCGTGATCGTCCCGGCTGCAGTAAACCGGTTCTCCGTTCCAGTCCGTGCGCGTAAAGCGGTTGTGATAAAGATAGTCCTCCATTCCCATGCTGATAACGTCAATAGGCTGGTTGAGCGCCCTGTCTACTATATATCTTGCCATGTTATTCCTCCTCTGTTCTCATAACCCGCAGGCTCCCCTACCCGCGTTTTATCCTGTATTTTTACTATACAGGATAATCCCGTTTTTTTCCACCTTTACTTCGCTCTTTTTTCAAATAAAAAAGGAGCGGCGCTGCCGCTCCTTTTCCGGATACCTTTATCCTTCGATAGCAATATATTTTTTCTGTTCCACCTGCTTTGTTTCCTTCTTGGGGAAATCCAGTTTCAGAATACCGTCCTCATACTTCGCGTGGATATCCTCTTCGGTAATGGCGTCCCCTACATAGAAGCTTCTGCTGCAGCTTCCGGAATAACGCTCCCTTCGGATATACCTGCCTTTCTCGTCTTTCTCGTCGCTGCTTTCATTTTTGGAAGCGGTTACCATCAGGTATCCGTTCTCTAGATTGACGGCAATTTCATCCTTCTTAAATCCCGGCAGATCTATGGCAACCTCATAGCTGCCCTCCTGCTCCTTTACATCGGTTTTCATAAGATTTTTGGCGTTTTTGCCGTACAGCGCGTTCTTCTCGCCATCTCTGTCTTCCCAGAATCCTTTTCCAAACGGGAAGTCCAACCAATCATCAAATAAATTCTCTCCAAATACGCTGGGTAACATCATAATCCATTCCTCCATTCTATCATACGCCGTATCTTTGATACGGTTCTGTTTTATTTGTTCTAGGTGTAATATAGCACCTATTATTAGCACTGTCAATAGGTGAGTGCTAAAATTTTTATAAAATTGGTGAGAACTATTTATAATTATTTGCCAATTTCCTTTATAATATACCAAACTTCCCGCAAAACTCCCACAAAAAAAGGAGCACTGTTTTTACAATGCTCCCTGCTGCCTCCGCATAACCTGATCACAGGATCTATATTCCCAGGCTTTTTACCCATTCCTCCAGCTCGTCTTTGGAAGGCGCGCCGTTCAGCATCCTGCCTTCCCTGATAACCGCCGCCGGTCCGGCGCTTCCTTTCAGACTCTCTATGGTATTCCCCAGTCCGCTGCTCCCGGACGTGGCAACCAGAATAACGGTCTTGCCGGAAAAATCATAGCTTTCCAGAAAAGTATTGATAATGACAGGCGCTGTATACCACCAGATCGGAAATCCCAGAAAGATAACGTCATAATCCTCCACATGCGCATCCTTGTCCGCAAGGGCGGGGCGGGAGGTTTTGTCCTTCATCTCCACACTGCTGCGGGAATTCTGATCCATCCAGTTCAGATCCTCCTGCGTATAGGGCACCTCCGGCTTGATCTCATAAATATCCGCGCCTGCCGCTTCCGCCAGTGTCTTTGCCGCGGCCGCGGTCACTCCGCTGGCAGAAAAAAACGCGACTAATTTTTTGCTCATAGCTCATCCTCCCTTGCCGGCCGCGCGGATACCCTTTGCTACAGCAGTTCGTCCACCTGCGCGCCCTTGATATCTTCCTTTAACAGTTTCATCTTTTCCAGCATTTCGCTGATCTCCCGCTTCGCATCGTCCATGGAAGCGGTTTCCTTGATCATTTCGGTAAATTCTTCCCGCTCTTCCTGTTTCTCTCCGGCTTTTTCCAGCTTTTCTTCCTGTTCTTCTTTCTTTTCCGCGGCCTTTTCGGCTTCTTCGGTCTTCTTCTCCTGTTCTTCGTCGATATGCTCCTTGGCTTCCTGCATAAGCATATCCAAAACTTCTTCGCCGGCGGATTCGATCATCTCCTCCGCTTCCTCCTGCGCCTTCACCATGGGGCTGCTTTTTAACCGGTTGATCTTGGTAGACGTAATGGATTTTCCGATGCCCTCTATCTGCGCTTCCAAAGAATCCTGCTGCGCCCGGTACTGTTCCAGCGACTGCTTCTGCTCCAGACGCATTTCTTCCGTCATTTCCTCTTCGGGCATATTTTCATAGGCGGATACGATCTTCTGCAGTTCATTTTTCTGTATCGCCAGTTCCTTCATTTCATTCCGGCCGGCTTCCATTTCCGCATCGGCTTCCCGATCCGCCGTAAAGGTATCCCCTACAATTTTCATGGCCTTCCTGCGGGCAAGCTGTTTCTTCATCAGAATGCTGTCACCCCGGCCGCCGGGCATGAACTTCGCGCCGGACTTTCCGTTTCCGGCTTTCTTTTGCGCCGTTTCTTCCAGGTGGCGCAGTACTCTTTCATCCTGTCCCGTATAGATAGAAATATTTCCGCTCACGTTCATATTGGCATCCTCCCTGATATTCTATGGCCGTTCATCGCGCGGCCTCTCCTTATCTGTATATCGGCACTTTCCGCTGTCCGCTTAAGAGTTCGCCATCTCGCAGAGCTCTTTTAACATCTTCGGAAGCTCCGTTTTCATGGTTTCGTCGGTAAACTGGCAGGTTCCTACTTTCCTGTGCCCGCCTCCGTTATATTTTAACATCAGACTTCCTACGTTGACATCGGAAGTTCTGTTCAGGATACTGTACCCTACCGCCGCGGAACAGCCCTGGCCGCCCCGCCCGCTGACGATCCAGGCGGAAATATTCTGTTCGGGATACATACTGTAGATCATAAAGCGGTTCCCGGTATAAATAGGATCTACTCCCCTCAGATCGGTAATGATCACATTCCCTTCCACGCGGGTATATTTGGTCACCATCTCTTTAAATTTCTGGGTCTGCTCATTGTATACCTCTATCCGTTCCTGTACATCGGGCAGCGCCAGAATTTCTTCGGTTGACATGGTGCGGCAGGCCTCCATCAGCTTTTCCATCAGCTGATAATTGGAAATGGAAAACTGCCTCCATCTGCCCAGGCCGGTCCGGGGATCCATCAGAAACCCTACCAGGATCCAGCCGGTGGGATTCATGACTTCCTCTACCGTCAGGTTTCCGGAATCCACCTTGTCCACGGCTTCCATCATATCGTCAAACTGGGGAAATCTTTCTTTTCCTCCGTAATATTCATAAATGATCCTGGCGCAGGAAGGCGTGATCCGGCTTTCCCCTTTATATTTTCCTTTCAGTTCCAGCCGCTCGTGCTCGCTGGAGTGATGATCAAACCACAGTCCGCAGCCCTCTACAAAAGGCACGTTTGCCAGACAGTCATTTTCATTTATTTCCACAAGGCCGTCCTGCAGATCCTTGGGATGCGCGAACTTCCAGCTGTCGATAATACCCGCCTCCAGAAGCAGCGCTCCGCAGGCCAGACCGTCAAAATCCGAACGAGTTACTAATCTCACCGCTATTTCCTCCTCTTATTAGGTTCCTTTGTCAGTGTATCACATTTTTCCGTTTTCTTCAATGAGCCTGTTCACCGGACCCGCGTTTTTTTCTGTTCAGCAGGCCCAGATACCCCATCAGGGAACCCAGGCTGAGGCAGAACAAGGTCACCCACAGGCTGAAATAGTCCCCTGTTTGGGGCGCCCTGGCCCTGTCCGCGGAAAGTACGTCCCCGTTCTCCTTCTGCGGTTCGGATGACGGCAGCGGACTTACCTGCAGCTGTATGACCGGCGCGGCTTTCGGTACGGGTGACGGCTGCGGGGATGCTGACGGCTGCGGCGCCGGCGCCGGCGGAGAAGGCATAGAACCGTTCGGCTGCCTCTCCTTTTCGTAGGTATTGGTAAACGTAACCACCGCCCCCCGGCTGCTGCTTATCTGTACGCTCACGGCACTGCCGCTTCCACCGCCAGAACCGGTCGCGCAGAGCATACTGTAAGTAACGACGCACTCGGTATAACCCTCCGGTTTTCCGGCAGTTTCCGTTACGATATAAGTTTTTCCCGCATCCAGCCCGGTAACGGTATAGGAATAAATACCGTCACCGTCATCGTCCGTGAACGCGTCGACGGAAGGCGAAACCGTCCGTACCGCGGTTCCTGCTTCATCGGTAATCACAAAAGAAAGCGTATCCTTCACCAGTTCCCAGCCGATCATATGGTCATTCAGGTCTTTTCCGTTCACCTGTTTCCTGATGACAAGGCTGCCTCTGGTACTGGTATAAGTATCCGTAAACTCCACCTGCGCCGCGGCGCTTCCCGTTACCGCCACGGACGCTTCCGCGCCGGTTCCGGAGCCTTTTCCCGTCACGGAATAAGTGATTCCGGTCTGGTAATCCGCCATATCATAATCCGATTCCGTAATGGTATAGGTGCCGGTGGGCAGACCGCTGATCTCCCAGACATATTTTCCGTCCCGCTGTGAAAATTCCGCGAGAGTATGGGAATATTTCTCTTTCGTTTCCACATTTTCCAGAACAAATTTGATCTTCCCGCTCCTGATCGCGGCTTCCAGTTCCGCCGCGCTCAGTCCGCTCACGGTTTTCGTCAGCGTCAGGGAACCGGTATCCCGTTTATAGGCATTGATAAATCTCACTACCGCGCTGCCGTCCTTTTCCAGCGGAATATCAGAAACCGTCTTCAGCTCGGTAACGGCGCCTCCGCTCCGTCCGTCTATCTGATACGTTACCGTTTCCAGAACATATTCTTTTCCGTTGTCGGTCAGCTTTCCGGAGGCGATTTCCTGTACCTGATATTCTCCCTCCGCCAATTCCTCCAGCGTATATTGATAGACGCCGCTTCCTCCAGCGGTCAACGCCGTGCCGGGGATCGTCCGGTATTCTCTGAACGCGCTCTCTTCCGCTCCTTTATAGGAAACCACAAAGGAAATATCTTCTTTTACTTTATCCCAGGAAATACCTCCGCTCACCGTTTTCTGGATCGTCAGCCGCCCTGTATCGGCCGGTTTGGGAGCCGGTCCGGAAGGGGAATTTTGGAAATAGATGGTGGCGGCAGCGGCATACGCCTTCACGCCCTTCGCCTCCATGGCTTCCGTATCCGTGCTTTCATCCGGGATCACAAAATATATGGCTTCCGCACTTTTGACATATCCCGCGGGCGCTTCCGTTTCCGTCAGCTTATAGACCTGCCCGCGCACCAGCTTGACCGGATCCTCACCGGGCACGTTCACCGTTCCGGCACTTCCGGTAACGGCATCCCAGAAACTTCCTTCTTTTTCCACAAATCCGCCGCCGGATTCCATTACCTCCACAATATGGAACTTCGCTCCGGAAAGAGGCTCCATGAAGCCGTTCTCGTCCTGATATTTAAAAATCTGTATATTTACCGTATCTCCTACCGCCCACGCGCTGGGTTTGATCACCGCGGTCCCGATCTGGCTACTGCTTTCCAGCACATCGGCGCTGTGCCCGCTTATACTGAAAGTATTTCCTGAATTTTCTTCATTTAATTTTCCGTTGTTTCCGCCGGAAACCATCGCTCTGTAGGTTATTTTTAAGTGTTTTCCGTCCGGCAGCTTAAAGGTCAGGGAATTTTCCTTCAGACTGTAGGCGTACTTATAGTCCGTTCCCGCCGTCAGCTCCTTCTCGTTTCCGCCTTCCTGTACCTCCACTACCTTTATGGAAGTCAGATCATAGGACAGGGCGCTGCCCAGTACATCTTTGCCCTCCAGCCAGTCCCCGCCGAAGAATTTTATCGCCCTGGGATTAACATCCACCGTATATTCCGCGTAGGGCGCTGTGGTATCATCATATTTCGCTGTCTTGCTCACAACGGGCTGGGGCGTCAGGGTAGTAACCGTCTGCGCCTCTCCTATAGAACTTCCTCTGAAGGTACCGGAAGCCTGATTCACAAATTTCTCTTCCCGTACAAATGCCGCCTCATCCGATACTTTCAGCGTATACTCCACAAAAAGGCAGGGTACGCGGTTGGGAAACTTCTCCGGAAGCTTAGCCAGTTTCAGGATATCTTCGGTTACCGGTATGGTGAAAACGATCGTCCGCTCCTCATCCTGCAGCGCGTAATCCACGCTGGGACCGGGAAGCGCTGTCATGTCAGCCGGCATATCCCATGAATGAAACTCCGATTCCCAGCCGCCTTCCACATACATCGCTTTCAGCCGGATTTCCGCCGTTTTATCCAACGTGAGCCCATCCGGAAGCTTATCCATCAGGACGATCTTGTCCCCAGGCCCCAATCCGCTCTCGTCCGGCAGATCCAGCTTTGTCAGATCCAGCTTCAGCGTATATCGGATGGCGTTGGCCCCTTCCACCGGCACTCCTGCTTTGGAAAGCGCGGATTTGCTCTCCCATTCCGCCGGTACCTCGTGAGAAGTCTTTTTTCCCACAGCATCCTGATAATTCACCTGGGCGTAATTGATAAACCGGTGTCCGCTCAGAGAGCTGTCCGTTACTTTTGTGGTGTAATAGATTTCTACCGTTTTCCCGGCCAGGGAATCCTGCAGATGAAGTCCTTCCCAATCCACACGCAGAACTCTTTCTTCGTCCTCCACCTTTCCGCTCAGTCCATGGTAATTCTCCCTGGAAACGCCGGATACGGCAAGCCGCCGGCTCCCATCCACTGACAGATAGAGATCGCCGTACAGCTCATGCTTTCCCATACCGGCGCTCTCATCCACCCAGTCGGTCAAAACAATATTTTTCGCGTCCGCCGGAATATCCAGCGTCACCTGCCAGTTCAACAGAGCATTTCCCTCGCCATCCCGGGTAAGCTCGGTAAATTTCTTGGTGATCCAGTCCTTCCCCTGCAGGGTATAATAACCGGTATCGGAAAATTCCCCGCCGTTTCGCGTCTGCATTTGCACCTTGTTGGAAATCTGGCTCTGCCCGGTACTGTTTAAGCAGGCATCGGTAATCGTTGTGGTATAAGTATACGTATAAATACCGGAACCGGGCGGCATTTCCGTAAACAGACTCTTATCCAGGGTCTGCTCCGTGTCCGCTTTTTCCAGGCCCGCGCCCGGGATATCCGTTATGGAGGTAATATCCTCCCATTTTGTCCCGTTTAAATAAATGGTTATGGTCCAGGTGATCGTCTTTCCATCCCCGGAAAGAATCCCGTCGCTCTTGTCTATGGAAGGCTGGCTGCCGGCCACCACCGCGGAGGAAGATTCCGTCTTCTCTTCGTCCTTATTGTTAGTATACCGCAGCGTCGCTGTATTTTTATAAGCATCTCCCGGCGTAATTTCCAGCGCTCCCGATTCATAGCCCGCTTTTACATCCGCGGTATAGGAAAAGGTTACCGATTCCTGCCCCGAAAGAGATCCCATGCTCTGTCCCCGCAGTATTTGATTGATCTCCTCCAGCGTATAGCTTTCTCCCGCCTGGAAAAGCCCGCTCCCGCTGCTTTCCACCGTGAACTCGGACATATTTTCCAGGCCCTCGCCCAGAATATCATCAACCGATATCTCCCTGATCTCTCCGCTGTTCCACCAGGTTTCTATCTTCAGTCCGTATTTCTGCCGGTATGCCCCCCCGTCCACGGCTTCGAGGCTTCCCATCGCCCATTTCTGGACAGATGCTCCGCTGACAGGCTCACCCGTGGTAAAGTTCGGGCTGACAGAAGTACTTCCTATCTGAACAGTCACCTTCTGCCCGTCTTTCGCGTCTTCCACTTTAACGGTGCCGGTGATCGTGGCGCCGCCTTTCCTTTCTCCGGTATGCTGGATATAGTTCTCGTCAGTCAGGCGGATATGCAGTTTATTGTTCTCCACCCAGTATTCGCCGATTATTTGGTTTCCGTTGTTTACATCCGGCAGCGCCCTGTGAGAACTATCACCCAGCAGGATGCCTGCCAGAGGCGTAATATCCGCCACCAGGTCGGCGGAGGTATCTCCGTTGGCCAGTTCCCAGTTAAAGGCTATTCTCAACTCATCGCCGTTTCTGACCGTGTGGCTGTCAGTAAGCGGTTCCCAGCTTCCGGCGCTGTTTTTAATTTCTATGGTATATCCCGTTAATCCGATGGTGCCCTCCCCTATGGCTTCTTCCGCCCGCACCGGCAGCGTAACCACCGAACCTATGGCTGTCGCAAGTGTGCAAAATACCAGCGCGTACGCTATCAGACGTTCCTTTAACCTGCTCACTTACGCACACCCCTTTCGCAGACTTCCTCTTGTAGTCCATTGTACCACTTTCCGTCCGTTTATCAAGTGCGGTTTACGTTAAAAAACGCCGTATTTTTCTGCATTCCGCACAGTTCATCATACTGCCGGTACATTTTCTGAACTTCATTTTCCAATATATAGTAGTGTCTGATATAAGGGATCAATAGTACTAGTATCACAGCCACCAGAAGAAAGACCGCCGGCCCCGGACAGAGCTGCGCCAAAAAAAGCGCGAGCATTTCCAAAATCCCAAATGTTACGGTAACGATCAGGTGCACAAGCCGTTCATGCTGAAAAAAAGACACTTGCGTCAGATGCTCTTTTTTCCTGTTTTCCAGTTCTTCCTGATCACAGGGAACCTCTTTTAACCGCCGGATCATTTCATCCATAAACTTCCTGTACGCCAGAATCCTTTTTTCCATGGTAATCCTCTTTTCCGCGCTTCTCTTCGTTCCCGGGCGCTTTTTTATTTTTTATGGTTGTTTCTATTTGTTTGATTGTACATTTCACTGATTTATATTATAATATATTATATTAAGAAAAGGGGGAGTTTTCTATATGGAACTGAAAGATTTTATGGATCTGTCAAAGCTGCAGCAGATACAGGACGCGTTTTCCGATGCCACCGGTCTTGCCGCCATCGCCGTGGGCACACATGGGGAATACCTGACGGAAGGCAGTAATTTTACCGACTTCTGTATGAAATATACCCGCGGCTCCGCGGAAGGCAACCGCCGCTGCGTAAAATGCGATAATGAATGCACCGGTACTTATTTCTGCCACGCCGGCCTGATGGATTTTTCCATTGATATTCTGGTAGGAGAAGAAAAGGTGGGCGCTATCATCGGCGGCCAGGTCCTCCCCAATCCGCCCGATGAGGAGGCTTTCCGCAAAACGGCGGAGGAACTGGGCATCAAACCTGATGATTACATAAACGCTCTGCGAAAGGTCCCGGTCAGTACGGAAAAACGGATCCGGGCCGCGGCCTCCCTGCTGGGCACCATTGTCAACCAGCTCGTAAACCTGGAATATTTCAAGTATCTCAATACCAGCAGTCTGGAAACCCTGAAAGAGGAAATCCAGCATTCTACCGAAACCATACAGAAGATCAACGGCAACACCGGGCAGCTTAAGTCCATCGCCAACAAACAGAAAATGCTTTCTCTGAACGCCAGCATCGAAGCCGCCAGAAGCGGAGAAGCCGGGGTGGGATTTTCTGTTGTGGCCAAGAGCATGCAGGATCTTTCCTCTCAGTCCGCCGTTATTTACAGCGACATCGAACAGTCCGTGGCCGAGATCACGCGTACCATTTCCGTGCTTTCGTCCCTGTTTGAATCATAACCCAATAAAATATTTTATTATAAGGAGGTTGCGATGAAAAAATACATTGCAGAATTTATCGGAACAGCGGTTCTTGTGATCATGGGCTGCGGAACGGCCATGCTGGTAGGCTGCGACGCGGCGGCAGGAAGCGGCTATCTTCTGACCGCCCTGGCTTTCGGCCTTGTGATCGTAGGAATGGCGTACAGCATCGGAAACATTTCCGGCTGCCATATCAATCCGGCCGTTTCGCTGGGAGTCCTTATCAGCGGAGGAATGACCGTTAAAGATTTCGCGGGCTATGTGATTGCCCAGTGCCTCGGCGCTCTGACCGGATCCGGCGTACTGGCAGCGGTTTTTCAGCTGGGAAACGTCACTGACATGACCGGCGGCTTTGGCTCCAACGGCCTTGCCGGTGTAAACGGAAGCGCCGGCGCCGGACTTTTGACCGAGATCGTGCTCACTTTCATCTTTGTGCTGACGATCCTGGGCGTAACGTCCAAAAAAGCCGCTCACGGTTCCTTTGCCGGACTTGTGATAGGTCTTACCCTGACACTTGTGCACATTCTGGGCATCGGCCTTACGGGAACCTCCGTCAATCCGGCCAGAAGTTTCGGTCCCGCTCTTGTGGCAGCTATCGGAGGAAATACCGCTCCCATCGCCTGCCTGTGGGTATTTATCGTAGGCCCGCTTATCGGCGCCGCTTTAGCCGCCGCGGTTTATAAAGTACTGGAAAAGTAACTATCCGAAAAACAGCCCCTCATACGGGAATTTCCCACATGAGGGGTTTTTCTGTCCACAGGCATGTCCGCGCTTTGTGCGGCGCCGCTCATTTTCTCTTATTCATCCAGATACAGCTGTACTCTGTTCTGAATGATCCCGCATACCTCTTCCTGGCTTTTCTGGTCCTGCAGGTACGCGGCCGCCTCCTCTTCGATTATTTCCTGTATCGCCGTATCATACCGGAACTTATCGCTGATGCTGTTCACCAGTTCTCTGACTGCCTCCACGTCTTCCGGTTCGCATTTATAGATCTGAATACTGATCATATTCTGCTCGGTATAGTTTCTTTTCGCGCACGGGATCGTTTCTCCGTTTTCCACAACGGTTTCTTCATGCAACGATTCTTCCAACACCGTTTCAAACCGCTCTTTTTCCAAGGGGAATCCGAATCCGCTATATCCGTTTTCCATATAAAACCTAATAAAATCCCACGCTTCCTCCTGCTGCCCGCTCCCCGCGTTTATTGCCAGTTCCTCCCCGACAAACGAGGCCGCCGTCCCTGTCCCGCTTTCCGTGGGATAACCGATGAACTGCACCTTTTCCCCATATAATTTTGATTCCAGACAATAATCCTCCACAGAGTTGATCAGACCGAACGTTAATAGTATATCTCCATTTTGGATATCCATATAAATACTTTCATGCGGTTTTCCCTCATACGCTTTTACAAAATCCAGCGTCTGCCGAAACGCGCTGCCGGTAAAGTCACAGGTCCTCTGATCCCAGTCTATAAACTTATCCATGTTAAGCGCGCATAGTGTGGTAAGGGGCGTTTCATCGGCGTAAAAACCATAGATACTGTTAATATCCCCGCCGTTATCCCGAAGCAGCCGCATCATTTCCTCCAGACCGATCCCTCTTTGCCCGCTTACCACGCTGCCGGCTCCCCACATGGTATGAATGTGAAAGGCGGGCGCGATCGTATATAAACACCCGTTCGTTTCATACACATCCAGCACGCCGGATATCAGGTTTTCCCTATTCAGCTTTGCATCCTGTTCCATAAACGTGTATAAATCCGTAAATACTCCCAAATTCGCCAGGTTTTCATATTCTATACCGTCAACACTGAGCAGATCCGGGGCCTTTCCCTGAATAATATCCAGCGTCAGCCGCTCATAGCCCTTTTCATAATCATAATTTTCCACATATGCCACCGGCTCCACCGTCACTTCGTTCTGATAGCGGTTAAACGCGGCAACCACTTCTCTCATTTCGGGCTGCAGTTTCATAACACCCAGAGTTAATTGTTTTCGGTTTCCTTCTCCTTCTGTGATCGCCGTATATTCCGACCACTGAAAACTCTCATAATTATCTATGATCTCAATTGTACCCTGCGTTATTCCAAGATAAATAATATCTTCTTCCCAAATCCCGGCACCCGCCAGATCCATAAGTTTTTCATTTTCGGAATCTGACAGATAATAGCGGTACAATACACCGTTTTTGATATAAAGCAGGCCATCGTCAGTAAATGTCATAAATCCGCCGCTTTCCAGCTCTTCCAGTTCCTGGGATTCTACGCGGACGGCTTCATATTTCTCTCGATCCGTCGTTCTTACCCTGCGCACATAATACCCCTCCCTGTCTTTTGCCAGAAGCATGGGCTGACCGGCTTCATCAAACGCGAATCCAACCAATAAATTAGAATAAGAGTCCGGAACTTCCTCATAAACGATCGTGTTCAGCTCCTGATCCTTTACATATATCCTGTCAAGCCTTGTATAAACATCTTCTTCTCCATCCTCATATACCTCAACGCAGGGCACAGACATTTCATACCAAAAATAATACAGTCCGTTACTGTCCGCGTACACGTTTTTCAGTACGGGGTGAGAACCCAGATTTTCTACTTGGACATCTTTTACAGATGTCATACTGCCGTCCGGACTTATCCTCCAGAAATTATCTCCTGTATCGGAACCGCAGAACAGGCAGATCCGTTTTTCGGAATCTACGGAAATGCTCTTTACCTCTGTCACGCCCGGAATGGTAAAGGAATCCTCCTGCTCAACGTCATCGGTTTTAAAAACCGATACGATCAGTCCGTCTTCACCGTACCGGCAGGCGTATATTTTTCCGTCACTTATTGTGGCCATTTCATACCGCTCCGCCATAGGAAAGTGTGATACGTCCCAATGTAATACACTTTGAACGGGTTCTTCCGTATCCGGCCCGGTATCAGGAGGCGTTATCGCCTGTTCTTTCCCACAGCCTGTCATGAACAGCAGCATTGCAAGTATGGTGATCGTTTTTCTCATAAGTTCTCCCCTATTCGTATAGAAAAAAGAGATTTCTTCTATGTGTAATAATTATTATAATAGACCGGCCGGTTCTTTATCGCAATGTTCTTTGCATGAAACGACATTTTTATCAGTTTTATCTATTAATTTCTCGATCAGCGTATTGATCTCTTCCGGCGCGTCCGTGTTGGAATTATGTCCCGCGTTTTTGATCCACGCGATCGGTATCCCCGCCTTTTTATGCCACGCCTTATTGTATCTGATGCAGGAACCGGCATGGTCTTTTTCCCCGCAGATCAGCAGCGCCGGACACTTGATCTCATAGGGAAGTTTCTTCTCTATCGCTTCCGCCAAAATCCGAAATCCATGTCCGGCAAGGCGCGCGTATCTCTTCTTGTCACCGTCGTAGGTCATCATCATGCTCCGCATCAGCGCCCGCCCATAGCCGGAAACGGCAACGCCGTTCGTCCCCTGCTTCAGGAGCCATCTCCACGGATAATAGCGGTAAACCGGCTCCATCCGTTTCAGAAGCCAAAGCTCCACGGCTGTGATATAATCCCTCTGCAGCGGGGCCGAATCAATGGAGATAAATCCCCGCAGCTTTTCGGGGAACAGCTGCGCGTACATCTGTCCCACATAGCCGCCCATGGACTGTCCGGCAATAACAACATTCCGCATATCTTCCCGTATCAGGATCTCATTCAGCCACCTTGCTTTGTCTTCCATGGAAAAAGTCATGGCAAAAGGCCACGATGCGGCGTGCCCCGGCGCATCCCAGACAAAAACGGGGCATTTCTTTTCAAAATACGCGATCTGACGATCAAACAATCGGTGGTCGGCAGTCAGCCCCGGCAGAAATATAAGGGAAACCCCCAGGGCATCCGCTTCTTTTCCTATCCAGTAATGAATCGTGCCGCAAGATGTTTCATATGTTTTTTCTACCATTCTTCGGCTTTCCTCCAATTCAATAAATGTCAGAGCTAATCTGATTATATCATCTTTTACTCATACCTGCCACTGTGTACCATATAAGAATTTTACCGCGCTTTATATTATGAAAAATATATCTGCTGTAACGGATCATATTTTGATATAGATTATCAAACCACATATATGCTTTCACAATATAAAATTTTTTATTATGAGGACGGAAGCGTGCAGGACAGCTATTATGAACGAGCTGCGTATTATGATTATTTTAGCGGAAAGAGGATTTTATTCCCCTACTAATTATGCGCAAAACAGATAGCTTTTTGAAAAATCTATTGACATATCATTCTACAAGCTGTAATATTTGATGTATTACAACTTGTAGAATGATATGGGAGGGTCTATGCGAGAGTTACGAATGGGAACCGCGGAGGCGCGGTTCGCGGATATGATTTGGGAACGGGAGCCGATCTCTTCAGGGGATTTGGCGAAATTGGCAAATGAAGAATTTGGATGGAAAAAAACCACCTCTTTTACTGTATTGAAACGATTGTGTGAGCGCAACCTTTTTCAAAATCAAAACAGTACGGTAACTTCTCTGATATCCAGAGAAGAATTTTACGCGCGCCACAGTGAATCTTATGTGGAAAAAACATTTGGCGGTTCCTTACCCGCTTTTTTAGCTGCTTTCGGAACACGAAAGAAACTTACCGATAAGGAAATAGCGGAAATACAAAAAATCATTGATTCCATGAGGGGGTAAGTATATGCTGGAGCAGGTTTTTCTGAAAGTGATTAACATGAGCCGGGCCGCCGGAATCGTTATTGTAATCGTAATTTTCGCACGTTTTTTATTAAAAAAATTTCCTAAATACATTTCTTATATGCTTTGGAGTGTGGTTTTGTTCAAACTTCTCTGCCCGGTTGTTTTGGAATCCAAAATCAGCCCTGTCCCAAATTTAGCCCCGGCTTTTCAGGCGGATATGCTGGAAAAAGACGCAGTCACACTGCCGGAAAATTTTTCCACTCCGAATATAAATAGTGAAACAGAAGATCCTTCCCAGTGGGAACAGCCTGAACCTGTCGAAGCGCGCCCGCGCGAAACCGTCCAGGCAAAAACAAATTTTTGGCAGCTGTTTATTCTATATGGAAAATATCTGTGGATAGCGGGAGTGGGAGCGCTATTTTTGTATTGCGTATTTTCTGTTATCAGTATCCACAAAAGAGTGTCAACCGCTGTGCACTGGAAAGAAAACATTTATATTGCGGATGGAGAAATATCTCCTTTTGTTATGGGTAGCATCAGGCCCAAAATATATCTGCCGGAAGGCCTGAACGAGAAAGAGCGGAAGTACATTATTTTACACGAAAGACTTCATATTCGACGTCTTGACCATATTGTAAAGCCGATCGCGTTTCTGGCATTGAGTATTCACTGGTTTAATCCCTTGGTATGGATCGCGTTTATACTTTTTTGTAAAGATATGGAGATGAGCTGCGATGAAGCCGTAATCCAAAAACTGGGAGAAACTGTAAAAGCGGATTATTCGGCTTCCCTGCTGGCACTCACATCACAGCGTCGTATTCTTTACGTGATCCCCGTGGACTTTGGAGAAGGAAATACAAAAGAAAGAGTTCGAAACCTAGCAGCGTTTAGAAAAAGAAAAAAAGGAATCTTGGCCGTTATCATTCTCCTTGCCGCGTTTCTGGTCATATGTCTGGCGTTTACCCGTAAAACCACGGTACCAGAAAAAAATACGCCTGAAGAAAACCCTTTTATCGAGCTTACGGAAGACAGGGAAACAGCGAACGAAACAGATGAAGTTTCCGAATCAGATATTTCTCTGGATATTGCGGAATACTATACTACGAAAACCGGAAATCCGTCCCAGCTCTACTATATTGATGACAACCATATTTTATGGGGCAGCGGAAGAAACGAATATGGGCAGCTGGGGCAGGGAACACAGGATTTCGAATTTCATGATCAAAGAGTGAAGATCGCGGAAAATGTGCTCCATGTGGACTATTCCCAGACAGGCTTCGCGATCTATCTCACGGCAGACCATAAACTCTATGGCGTGGGAAACGCCGGCTGCGGCGCCTTGCAGCAATATGAGAACTGGGATTGGACGCGGTATGTAAACGGCAGTCAATACACCGTCACCACGCCGGTCCTGCTGATGGAAAATGTGGTTTATGCCTGCTGCGGAAGAGATGATATTGTCTGCCTGGGCGAGGACGGGACCGTGTGGACCTGGGGAACGGTTTACGCGCAAGGCAGTTTTCTGTCACAAAACGTATATTTTATCCCTTACCCTCAGAAAATTTTGGAAAACGCGGTCATGGTTACGGGCGGATGGTTTAATCACGCGGCGCTGCTCCGGGATGGAACGGTATGGACGTGGGGATATAACAGCGCGGGAAATTGCGGTGTGGCGGATATTGCCGTGGTCGATCAGCCCACAATGACCGCGGAAGGAGCAGTTATGGTATGGACCAACCTGGCTGTAGATGGATATCCACAACCGGAGGTGGATACCATCGCTTTGGCCTGGACAGGAAAGCAGCAGTACAATGTGCCGGATAACATCGGGGAGTTTGACGAGAATTATCCCAGATTTTTGAACAATACGGTGATCCGGAAGGCGGACGGTTCATACTGGGTATGCGGCGAAAACGTAGGAACAGAAGAAAAGGTGATACATGGCGCGGAAGGGGATTATGCCGTCATCTGCACGCACGAGTTTACGCTCTGTGATTAGCATGAAAAAAGCATTGAAACCGGGAACGTGTTCCCTGATCTCAATGCTTTAACCGTCCGCGAGGTGACTTGAACACCCGACCTACCGCTTAGGAGGCGGTCGCTCTATCCAACTGAGCTACGCAGACACTTACAAGATGTGATTATAGCAAAAATTTGAACCTCCGTCAATCTATTCAGGAAAATTAATGAATCCCTGAAGCCAGATGATCCCTTTAAATCTGCGGCCGGTCAAAGGCTCGCCGTACAGATCCTGCGTATTGATGCAGACATCAAAAGTCAGTTCGTTGCAGCAGACGCTCATACGGCAGATTTCTTCTCCCGTCAGACTGTTGGTAATGGTTCTGCACTCCACGATCTCTCCCAGGATGGAATACTGGTCACACTCTACGCCATAGGGCATACAATAGGTATCCACCAGGCTGAATACGTCTTCTTTCTGGATCTTCCGGGAAATCAGCGTATACATATCCATATCTTCCAGCGTCAGGGTTTCTATGGCTTCTTCGTCCCCTCTTCTGGCCGCCGCGATCAGATTGCTGCGATTGTAGGATTCCTTCTGGCTCTTTTTCTTCTGATGCTCATCTTTCTGGATCGGCAGCATTACGCTGCCTTTAATGGAAAGCGCCGAAAGTGTCAGCGTTGTCCCCCGGACCGGGAGCCTACCCTGAGTTTGCGCTTTCACATAGGGGATCCTGTTCTGCAGATAGAAGATCAGCGAAACGCCTACCTTTACATCATCGCAGACGCCCGCGTAGGAATCCTTCTCCGCATGGCGCTCCACGGAAACGTCTTCCGTCGTGGTGATGCCCCTGCCCCGCAGATAGGGATAATAGTAGTCGTAAATAAATTTGTCCTCATTTTCCTCGTCAAATTCCCCGCAGACCGCGATTCCCATATTTTCAGCGAAATCCTTGCAAAATTCGCCCAGCAGCACATCATCTTCTCCCGTTGTGTACGCCCGCGACGTCGCGTTCACCACCACGTCGGTCAAAAGCGTCTTCAGCTCTTTTCTGCTGCCAAATTTACTGAAACCGATAGCTCTTAAATATTTATGCAAAGATCTCACCTTCTTTCCGCCGCGCGATTCCGTTCATGTCCTTCTCAGCCAATCTTTTCTTTCCCGCCCATGTAAGGACGCAGCGCTTCCGGAATATTTACGCTGCCGTCCGCGTTCACGTTGTTCTCCAGGAACGCTATCAGTCCCCTGGGCGTGGCAAGTACGGTATTATTTAAGGTATGCACAAAGTATGTCCCTTTTTCCCCTTTTGTACGGATCCCCAGCCGCCTTGCCTGCGCATCTCCCAGCGTAGAACAGGAACCTACCTCAAAGTATTTCTTCTGACGGGGGCTCCAGGCTTCCACATCACAGGATTTTACTTTCAGATCCGCCAGATCGCCGCTGCAGCATTCCAGCGTCCGGACCGGAATATCCAGGCTCCTGAAAAACTCTACGGTATAACTCCACATTTTGTTGTACCATTCCATGGAGTCTTCCGGTTTACATAACACCACCATTTCCTGCTTTTCAAACTGATGCACCCGGTATACGCCTCTTTCCTCGATACCGTGGGATCCTACCTCTTTTCTGAAGCAGGGGGAATAGGAGGTCATGGTGATGGGCAGACTGGCCTCGTTTACGATCTGACCTTTAAACTTTCCGATCATGGAATGTTCAGAAGTGCCAATGAGGAACAGATCCTCCCCTTCTATCTTATACATCATCGCTTCCATTTCCGCGAAGCTCATAACGCCGTTCACTACGCTGCTGCGGATCATAAACGGCGGAATGCAGTAGGTAAAGCCTTTATTGATCATAAAATCTCTGGCGTAACTGATCATGGCGGAATGGATCCTTGCCGCATCCCCGATCAGATAGTAAAAACCGTTTCCGCTGGTGCGCCCCGCGCTTTCTTTGTCCAGACCGTTGAGCTTTTCCAGAATGTCAGCGTGGTAGGGGACTTCAAAATCCCGTTCCGCGGGCTCTCCGTATCGGGTGATCTCCACATTTTCACTGTCATCTCTGCCGATCGGCACCGACGGATCGATCATCTGAGGAATTTTCATCATGATGCTCGTGATCTTTTCCTGATATTCCGGCTCTTTCGCTTCTAATTCCGCGAGCCGTTTGGACTGCGCGGCAACCTGCTCTTTTTTCGCTTCGGCCTCTTCTTTCTTTCCCTGCGCCATCAGCCCGCCTATCTCTTTGGAGATTTTATTTTTATTGGCCCGAAGTTCATCCGCCTCCTGCTTGACCTTCCGGCTTTCCGCATCCAGCGCGATCACTTCATCTACCAGAGGAAGCTTCTCCTCCTGAAATTTCTTCCGGATGTTTTCCTTTACCGCCTCCGGGTTTTCCCGCAAAAATTTTATGTCTATCATAAATAGACGCCTCCTTAATCATCCAATGTTTCTTCTATAAAAACATGATGTATTTTTATCAGATCCTTCAATACTCCCTTTTCTACCCGTTTCCCGTATTTATCTTCCACGATGCGCAGCACGGGTCTTTCCGGAAATTCTTTGTTCTGGCGGATCACTACCGCCACTTCTCCTTCATTGGTACGAACCCTGCTGCCGGTAGGGTAAACCGCGATAAATTTTAAAAAGGTATCTACTATTGTAGCACCAAATTTTATATTTTTAAAGGTTTTTAAATATTCTACCGCTTCATATACCTTTACCTTCCTGCAGCCTATGCCGCAGATCATCTCATCGAAGGTATCGCAGACGTTCACGATCTGGATCGCTTCCGTCAGGGAAGAGGCGTGCAGCGGATATCCTGAGCCGTCCAGTCTTTCATGGTGATAGAGGATAATACTTTTTCCGATATCGGATATCCATGTTTCGTCTTTTAACGCGGAATATCCGTAGACCGGATGTTTTTTAAATTCCGCCATATCCGCTTCCGATAAAGAAGAGAGATTTTCTCCGCTGTAGTCGATCGCGAGATAACGAAGCCCAATGTCATGCAAAAGGCAGCCCACACCGATCTCATGGATCATTTTTTTGTCCAGATTCATCTTCAGGGCCGTCAGTACCGCCAGCGTACAGATGCTCAGAGAATGCTCATAAATATCCGCGCTTCTTTCTTTTACGTCAAATACCTGCTCTGCGACCTCGTCTTCCTGCACGATGCTGACGATAATATTGTCCGCGGTTTCACAGAGCTGCATCAGCTCTTCATTGTGATGATAGGTGTGATGCTCCAGGATATCCTTTATCTTTTCCTGGACCTCCTCTTTCATTTCGTTTTTTAAGATCCGGATGCCTTCTTCTTCGGCGTCATCTTTAATATATACTTTCTGGATCTCCAGTTCCCGCAGTTTCTTAATATACCCCGGCTTCAAAACGGCGCCCTCCGGCAGAATGATGCAGAAGTCCTCCGCCATAATGGGCTTTGCCAGAATTTCATTGCCTTCCAGTTCATCTAACCTCTTGCGGCGCATCTCTTATTCTCCCATCGCCATGGCAAGCGCTTCCTGTTCTTCCTCCCCTAAAGAAATTTCACATGCTCCGCCTTTTATTTCTTTTGTATAGGTGTAGCAGCCGTCGGTACTGTGCACCGAGTTCAAGATAAATCCGTTGTTGTTCTCATCCAGCAGTGCCAATGAAAAGCTGAGCTGCCCTCCCATTTGCTTGAAAGCATCGTATTTTACGACCCCGATTTTCTGGAACGTCTTTTCCATATTTTTGTACAGGGTACGGATATCCTTTTTGTTTTTCTCCACACCCATCTTCAAAAATTTATTATCCTCATACAGGGCGATAATATCCTTTTCCAGGCTTTTCCCGTCTTTCCCCAGGACAAACTTATCCAGCCGCTTTTTCAGCAGAGAAGTTTTCCGTATCTGTATCGCCAGCAAAATTATAAGAATAACGCATAGGACAAACAGGGCGATAAAAAGATACCCAATATCCAGATCATCCAGTCCCATGTTATGAAATAATTTACTCACCATATCGCTATACCTTTACTTTATCAAAATATCCATCAGCCTGTCCAGATCGGAATGGCTGTAAAATTCAATCTCTATCCTGCCCGCACCTTCCCCTTTGGAGGACACTTCCACCTTGGTGCTCAACGCCTGCTTCAGTTTTTCCTCAATATCCTTATATATCAGCTCCAGCGCCTTATCGTCCAGCTTTTTGGGCTTTACCGGTTTGTTCAGATTCTTTACCAGCTTTTCCACTTCCCGCACACTCAGCTTTTCGTCAAATACTCTCTGCGCGAGATTGTACTGCTCTTCCGGATCCTCTACCGCCAGCAGCGCCCTGGCGTGCCCGGTGCTGAGCATATCGTTGATGACCATTTCCTGCACATTTTGACTGAGTTTTAAAAGGCGCATGGAATTGGTAACTGCCGCTCTGCTCTTGGATACTCTTTCCGCCACTTCATCCTGCTTCAGGTTAAATTCCGTCAGCAGCCTCTTATACGCCTGCGCTTCTTCGATGGGGTTCAGATCTTCCCGCTGAATATTTTCAATCAGCGAGATCTCCACGATCTCCTGTTCACTGTAATTTTTGATGATAACGGGAACTTCTTTTAACCCTGCCATTTTTGCCGCCCGCCATCTGCGTTCTCCGGCAATGATCTCATAGTGATCTTTTCTGTCCTGAACCACAATGGGCTGAATAACGCCAAACTGCTTAATGGAATCCGACAATTCCAGAAGGGCATCCTCGTCAAAACTTTTCCTGGGCTGTTCCCGGTTAGGCTCCACCTTGGTGATCTTCACCATGACCTCGCTGCCCTGATCAGAGCTTTTCTGGTCATTGCTTCTTTCTTTCACTATATTTTCCGTATTGGGCGGTATCAATGCATCCAAACCCTTCCCCAATCCTTTTCCTAATCCTTTTGCTGCCATACCCTTCTCCTTTTACTTCCCGTTATTATGCTTCATCACTTCATCCGCCAGTTTCATATAGGCCTCCGCTCCCGCGGACTTAGGATCATATATATGGATCGGCATCCCATAGCTGGGTGCCTCCGCGAGCCGGATATTTCTGGGGATCATGGTTTCATAAACATTTTGCTTTAAATGGCTTTTTACATTCTCCACGACCTGCATGGACAAATTGGTCCTGGAATCGTACATGGTAAAGACCACGCCCTCCATATCCAGCGCCGGATTCAAGCGTTCCTTCACCAGATTGACCGTATGTATCAACTGGCTCAATCCTTCCAGCGCGTAATATTCACATTGAATCGGTACCAGCACGGTATCCGCGGCTGTCAGCGCGTTGATCGTCAGCGCGTTCAGAGAAGGCGGGCAGTCGATGATCATAAAATCATATTTATCCCTTATCCAGTCCACTTCGTTTTTTAATATATACTCTTTTTTATCCACGCCAATCAGTTCTATCTCTGTGGCCGCCAAATTTACATTGGAAGGGAGCAGGTCCAGATTTTTAATGACTTCCTTTAAGATACAATCCTGAATAGAACTTTCCCCCAGCATTAGATCATAGATGGTAATATCCAGGTTGTTCTTATCTATACCAAAACCACTGGTGGTATTCCCCTGTGGATCCGTATCTATTACCAATACCTTTTTCCCTTTTTCCGCGAGAGAAGCCGATAAGTTGATAGATGTGGTGGTTTTTCCTACGCCTCCCTTTTGGTTTGCGACTGCTATAATTTTACCCATATTTCCTCTCATTTCTTTCATTTATAAAATCGTCTTACGTCATTATATCATTAAATTTTCCCTTTATCTACATGAAATTCATAGAATTATGTGAAACATTTTAAGGTTTCACGGTCATTCAAAATGTTTCACGGTTTTCTTTCAATATCTGGGGTCAAAATGTTTCACGTGAAACATTATCTTGTGTTTAAAAAATATATAGTTCAAAATGTTTCACGTGAAACATTTTGAACTATATCACGTTCGGATCGGTTTTGTCTTATAACTTGATCAGATTATTGCGGATAGCAAATACTGCTGCCTGCGTTCTATCCGCTACACATATCTTTTTAAAAATATTAGAAATATGATTTTTAACCGTTCTTTCACTGATATCCAGAGAAGCGGCGATCTCTTTATTTGACATTCCGTTCGCTATCTTCACAAGTACTTCCAGTTCCCGCTTCGTCAAAGAATCTATCTTTTCCTTATCTACATCTCTCGCGACCAGTCTGGAATTTAAGGAAGGAATCAAAGCCGCCTGAATATAATTTTCATTATTCATTAAAGAATAGATTGCTTTCTTCAATTCTTCTGAAGTAGAGTCCTTCATCAGATATCCGTTTACCCCGATATCAACCGCCTTGATCAAATATTCTACTTCATTATGTACAGTAAGGATCAAAACCTTGGTATTCATATTTCTGTCACGGATCTTCTGCAATACTTCAATGCCGTTCTTCTTCGGCATATTGATATCCAGCAGCAATACATCCGGATTAATACGCTTTAGTTTTTCCAAACACTCTACACCGTTAGATGCCTCCGCCACAACTTCAATCTCTCCGTCCAATTCCAGTAGCTGCCTTAATCCCTCGCGGATCAACTCATGATCGTCCGCGATCATTACTTTTATTTTCTCCATTGTGTGCTCTCCCTTGCTGTCATTTTTAAAGCGGAATTTCTATCTTAACTCTGGTACCTCCGTCCGGCACAGTATCATAATGGATTTTTCCGTCCAGCAGATTTACCCGCTCGCGCATAATAGCCACGCCGAAATTCTTATTTCCTTTATCGGACAGATTTTCCGGCGAAAAACCTTTTCCATTATCTACTACCACTATTTTACAACTTTTTTCTTCTTCTGCAATCCATATTTTAATTTTATTTCCGCCGGAATGTTCCACCGCGTTCATACAGGCTTCCTGCACGATCCTGTAAATGGCGATTTTCATAAGATCGTTTTCACAGGTGATCGGTCCGGCCTCCGTATCAAAATCAATCTCTTTATAATTTTCTTTCAAAACGGTAAACAGTCTTGAAAACGCTTCCGCCAGTCCAAGATCATCAAAGGACATGGGACGCAGGTTGAATATCACGCTTCTGATATCGTCGATAATCTGCTTCAGGCTTTTATTAACCGTTGCCAGTTCCAGTTTTGCCTGTACCGCATCCTTGTCTATGTAAACAGAAGCCAGTTCCACTTTATGTACCAGATGAGTAAGATTCTGCAGGGAACTGTCATGCAGATCTCTCGCGATCCTCTGTCTTTCTTTTTCTTGTACGTCAAAGATTTCCCATTTGTTAAAGGAGCTTTCTCCTTCCATCGCCCTTTGAAGTCCGTTCGCGAAAGAAGATACCTTGTCCAGTCTGCTGTAGAGCTTTCTGTTCTCTTCTTCGATCTGATCTTTTTCTTCCTGCTGGATTGCGATGCTTTCCTTATGCACTTCTTCTACATTTCTCGGCGAAAAGATATTCTCTTCTTTTTCTTTCTTGTTATTTAAAAGCTGCAGATAGGCATCGATCTCCGAAATACGGAGCAGATTTTTCTTTATCCTCCCGTTTAAATTATTTTCTTCCTCGATTAAAGCAATGTACATCTCATTCAGTGAAGTATACTCTTCCTTTGACATAGCTTTTCCCCTTTTCTCTTCTGTCTTATCTATTCCGTCCTGTATTTTTACACAATGGCTCTTTTGCCGCGGTACCTGCCTTTCTGGGAAATTCTTTCGGCGTTTCTCTGACTTTCCCTATGATAAAAATATTTCTGAATATATCGGAATGGGGAAGATACATTTTAACCTGTCTTTCTACCTTTCCGCCCAACCGTTCTATGGCATCTTCCGCTTCCGCTATTTCTTCTTCCGATTTTTCTGATTTGTAGGCTGCAAATTTTCCGCCCACCTTTATGAAAGGAAGACAATATTCTGACAATACTGTCATATTCGCGACCGCTCTGGAAACGCAGACATCAAACTGTTCCCTCATATTTTTTTGTTTTGCGAGATCTTCCGCCCTGCCATGCAGCGCTTCTATACCGGTCAGTCCCAGCTTTTCTGTCAGCGCCTGTAAAAACCGTATCCGCTTGTTCAGGGAATCCAAAAGCGTAACTTTCAGATCCGGAAACACGATCTTTAACGGTACGGCCGGAAAACCGGCGCCGCTTCCCACATCTATCAATGTAAGGCTTCCGGTCAGCTCCATGGCTTTTATCAGGGAAAGGCTGTCCGTAAAATGCTTTTTCATGACTTCCTCATATTCCGTAATGGCTGTCAGGTTCATGACCTGATTCCATTCCAAAAGCATTTCATAATACAGAAGAAACTGTTCCTGCTGTCTGTCTGTTAAAACAATATCCCATTCCAGAAGATCTTTTTCAAATTGTTCCGTATGATACATTTTCACGCTTACCACTGTTTTTTTAATTCGGACGGCTCTATCCCGTATTTTTCCAGAAAGGCTTTTTTATCCTTTTCGTCCGTGATCAACATAACTTCCTCAAAATGTCCGGTTTTCAGATCTTTAAATCCGGCTACCTGCTCGCCGGTACAGATGCTCGCCCGGATGATGGGAACCTTATTTTCCCTGTCGTAACTTTCCCGCGGCGTTTCTTTTTCTTTTCCAAAATGAAACTTCATGTCAGATTTTTTCCTTCCTGTGTTCCAGATATACCAAAAGTACGGAAATATCCGCGGGAGAAACACCGGAGATCCGGGACGCCTGCCCTACGGAAACGGGCCGCAGATTTTTCAGCTTCTGGCGGGCCTCTATCCGCAGGCTGGGAACCGCGTCATAGTCAATATCCACCGGGATCTTTTTCTTTTCCATTTTTTTAAACTGTTCTACCTGGCGAAGCTGCCTTTCGATATAACCTTCGTATTTAATTTCAATTTCTACCTGATCAATAACATCTTCCGGCAGTTCTTTTCTTTCCGGGTCGATTTCTCCCAGCTTTTTGTAATCCAGTTCGGGCCGGCACATCAGCTCGGCCAGGCTGCTTCCTGTCTTTAAAGGCGAACTTCCGTATTTTTCCAGAAATACCTGGTATTTTTCCGAAGCTCCCACAGTAACGGATTTTAACCTTCGGATCTCCTGCTCTATCAGGGATTTCTTTTTTAAAACGGCTTCATATTCTTCCTCGGATACCAGGCCTATATGAAATCCCTTTTCCCGCAGACGCAGATCCGCGTTGTCCTGGCGGAGCAGCAGGCGGTATTCCGCGCGAGAAGTCATCATCCTGTAGGGTTCAAAATTTTCTTTTGTCACCAGATCGTCTATCAATACGCCGATATAGGCCTCCGACCTGTCCAGAACAAGAGGTTCTTTTCCCAGGATCCACATGGCGGCGTTGATCCCCGCGACCAGTCCCTGGGCCGCCGCTTCCTCATAACCGCTGCTGCCGTTAAACTGGCCTCCCGCAAACAGTCCCGAAACCTTCTTAAATTCCAGAGTGGGATACAGCTGGGTGGCATCAATACAGTCATATTCTATGGCATAGGCGTTTCTTACTATTTTGCAGTGTTCCAGACCCGGCACGGTACGGTACATGGCAAGCTGCACATCTTCCGGAAGCGAAGAGGACATTCCGCCAACGTACATTTCATCCGTATGCAGACCCTCCGGTTCAATAAATACCTGGTGTCTTTCTTTATCGGCAAATTTTACTACTTTATCTTCAATGGAAGGGCAGTACCTGGGACCTGTTCCCTCGATAATACCGGCGTAGATAGGCGAACGATCCAGGTTGGCTCTTATGATCTCATGCGTCTTCTCATTGGTATAGGTCAAATAGCAGGAAACCTGTTCTTTCTGTATGGTATCAGGATCGGTGGAAAAAGAAAAGGGAACTATCCTTTCATCCCCCAGCTGCTCCTCCATTTTGGAAAAATCAAGGCTTTTTCTTTCCATTCTGGCCGGCGTCCCCGTTTTAAACCTTCTCAATTCGATTCCCATATCCTTCAGGGAATCGGTAAGATGATTGGCCGCCTGCAGCCCGTTAGGACCGGTATAGGTGATGCTTTCCCCGCAAAGACATCTGGCCCTGAGATAGGTTCCCGTACAGAGAACCACCGCCCTGCACTCATAAACCGCGCCGGTAAAAGTCTTTACTCCCTTTATCTTCTTTATGGAATCTTTTTCCGATTCCTCCCAGAGCAGATCGGTAACTTCCGCCTGCTTGACAGTCAAATGTTCCTGCCTTTCTAAAACCCCGCGCATGGAACGGGAATAGTCCGCTTTATCCGCCTGCGCGCGAAGGGAATGAACGGCAGGTCCCTTGGATACGTTCAGCATCTTTGACTGAATAAAAGTCTTATCTATATTTTTGCCCATTTCACCGCCAAGAGCGTCAACTTCTCTGACAAGGTGTCCCTTGGAAGAACCGCCCACATTAGGATTGCAGGGCATCAGGGCAATACTGTCCACGCTTACCGTAAAAATAACCGTTTCAAGACCCAGCCTCGCGCACGCCAGAGCGGCTTCACAGCCGGCATGACCGGCCCCTATCACGCAGACATCTACCTGGTCCATTAAAAATCCCTGTTTCTGAAACATAGAATCCACTCCCGGAAAACCGGCGCTTTCGCGCCTTATCGACTGTATTATTTTCCCATACAAAATTTGGAAAATATTTCTTCTATCAGATCATCGGATACTTCCTCTCCTATGATCCTGCCCAAAGAAGCGTAGGCTCCCATCAGATCTATGGAATAAAAGTCCTCCGGCAGATCCTCTTTCAGGCTCTTTTCCACCATCAGAAGAGAATCCCTGGCATCCTGCAGGGCTTCCTTATGCCGCAGATTGGTAATATAAACTTCATTTTCAAAGGAGATCTCACCCCTAAAGAACATCTCCTGAAGCGCTTTCTCAAATTCTTCCATACCCGTGGATTCCTTCGCCGATATCCGGATGATCTTAAGATCTTTTCTGTCCTGACTTAAAAAAGCCTTTAAGATCATATCCTCCGTAACTACCGGCTCTAAATCCGTCTTATTTAACAGTACAATACATTTTTTGGAAGAGGTCAGTTTTATGATCTCTTCGTCGTTTTCATCAAGAGGAACGGAACTGTCCGCCATGAAGAGGATCAAATCCGCGTTCCGCGCGTATTCCCTGGTCTTTTCCACGCCTATCTTCTCTACAATATCCTCCGTGGAACGTATACCCGCGGTATCAATCAGTTTCAGATCAATTCCTTTAAAAAGGATATGTTCCTCCAGGATATCCCTGGTGGTGCCCGCGATATCCGTAACGATCGCCTTATCTTTTCCTAAAAGAAGGTTTAGAAAAGAAGACTTTCCCGCGTTGGGTTTTCCTACTATGACCGTTCGGATCCCTTCTTTTAAAATTCTGCCGTCATCCGCGCCGGAAAGCAGAGCATCTGTTTCCCGCAGCAGCTTTTCCAATATCTCCCCCAGATGTTCCCTGTATCCGTCCAGGCTTATATGTTCGGGATCATCCAGTGCCGACTCTATAAAGGCGATCTCATAAATGATCTTTTCTCTCAACTTCCTGATCCTGGAGGACACAGCCCCCTTTAACTGGCTTACGGAAGATTTTAAGGCCATGTCGTTTTCAGCCCGGATCACGTCCATTACCGCTTCGGCCTCGGACAGATCTATTCTCCCGTTTAAAAAAGCGCGTTTGGTAAATTCTCCGGGTTCCGCCAGTCTGGCGCCGTTTTTGATTGCTAGCTCCAGGATACGGTTTAAAACGAGGATCCCGCCATGACAGTTGATCTCCACCGTATCTTCCGCGGTGAAACTCTTAGGTCCCTTCATATAGGAAACCATCACTTCATCTATCGTTTCACCTTTTTCGTCTACGATAAAGCCATAATGTATCGTATGACTTTTCATGGAACGCATGGCCTGAAAACCTTTTTTATCTCTGTATATCCGATCGGCCACATCCACCGCTTCCGCGCCGCTGATCCTGATAATGCCGATTCCCGAATGACTTAAAGCGGTAGCAATGGCCGCGATAGTATCCGTATTCATATTTCCTCTCATTCTGCCTGTTAAGACGTCCTTCTGCCGTAACATAAAAATAAGCCATAACAATTATACAACATATTATCCATAAATAAAAGCGTCAGTGAAAACACTGACGCTTTTTCCGGACTGTTTTTTACTTTTTTAAAGAAACCACAACTCTTCTGAAAGGCTCTTCCCCTTCGCTGTGGGTAGTCACATACTTGTCATTCTGCAGCGCGGAATGAATGATCCGTCTTTCATAAGGATTCATAGGCTCCAGAGAAACCGGCCTCTTGGTCCTTTTCACTTTGTAGGATATGTTTTTGGCAAGATTTTCCAGAGTTTCCTTTCTTCTCTGCCTGTAGTTCTCCGTATCCACCTTTACGCGGATATAATCCTCTTCTCCCCTGTTTACGACCAGGGAAACCAGATACTGCAGGGAATCCAGAGTTTGTCCTCTCTTACCTATGAGAACGCCCATTTCCTCTCCGCTCAATTCAATATCCATATTCTTTTCGGCTTCATCATAGCTTACCTCTACTGTAACAACCATATTCATAGCGGTAAAAACGCTGTTCAGGAATTTTTTCGCTTCCTCCTCCAGAGGTCCTTCCGTCCTCGCGGGTTTAGGAGCGGATTTTGCGGCAGGCTTCGGAGCGGGCTTTGAAGCAGGTTTTACGGTTTCTTCCTTTTTCTGTTCCATATCCGCAGGTTTTTCCTTAACCGGCTGAACTTCAGATTCTTCTTTCACCCTGGCCCTGATGATCGCCGGTCTGGATCCGATTCCCAAAAATCCGGAAGAGCCTTCCTCCACCACTTCATAGTCCAGTCTGGCGCTTACTACCGTAAACTCCTGGCAGGCCGCCGTAATGGCATCGTCCACTGTCTTTGCTGAAAACTCCTTATATTCCATCTCAATTCCTCCTTTTATAACTGTGCTGTTATTTGTTGTTACGCTCGTTATACTCTTTTACCATATTAGCCTTTGCCATAAGACTTCCGGGCTTTGCGCTGCCGGAAGAAGTTTTTGCCGGAACGGAAGAAGCCTTTCCCGAAATATCTGCCGCTTCCTTGGCTTTTTGAGTATAATTTTTTGTATTCGCCGTATTGATGCCCTTGGTGTTCATATTGGCGTACTGCTGGAGTTTCGCCTGGTTTTCCTTCATCTTCTCCATCTTTTTGGCGCTTTTTTCTTTATTCTTTTCAATAATATCGTTCAGGTCCATCTTGTCCATATGTCTGTTGATGATGACCTGCTGGATACTTCTTACAACGGAACCCGAAACCCAGTAAAGACCAAGACCCGCGGGCAGCGTGTAACAGAAGAACGCCGACATGATGGGCATTACCATATTCATGGTCTTCATGGAAGAAGCCATGGTATCCGCTGTTTCCCCTTTATTGCCGCTGCTTTCCTGCTTAGGCATGAGCAGCACGTTTATCCACTGCGTCACGGCTGATAAAACAGGAATAGCTATCGCCAGGATCACCATCATTATGGTAACGTTTCCGGCGGCGTTGTTCTTAAAAAAAGTGCTTACCACGGAAGAAGGAGAGTTCGCCAGGTTAAATCCTTCTATCAGGAAGGAATTGTACCTGCTGATATCCGCCAGTCCTGCCGTGATACCGTGACTTTCCGCGAAAGAGGACAGATCAGAAAAGTTTACCCTGTTTAAAACATCAATGAACTGATTGGTGGTAATATTTTCCACATCTCTTATATAGGAAGAAGCTCCCCTCACCGTATCCTTAAACTCGGTAAGCAGGTTCCCGTTCATGATCTCAGATGCCAGGGCATTAAAAGCGTTTCCTATCTTGGGAACATACGCGGGCATACGGTAAATAACCTGATACAGAGCAAGCAGAATAGGAAACTGTATCAAAAGCTGTACGCAGCTTCCGGTAGGGGACACGCCGTATTTGGCGTAAATAGCCTGAATCTCGGCGTTCATCTGCATCTGGGAATCGTTATCCTTGCGGTTTTTATATTTTTCCCTGATCACCTGCATTTCAGGATTCATCTTAGCGGAAAGTTTGGAAAATTTCTGCTGCTTAATGGTAAGAGGCAGCATTAATAAATATACTATGATAGTAAATAAAATAATGGAAAGACCGATATTGGGAATCCCTATCATATCCAGCACGTTAAATATGATCTCCATTATTTTACCTAACAGGCTGGCCACCCAGCCTATGATAGGAGTTGTACTTTTTGTTAATAAAATACCTGTCATTTTACCTCTCAATCTGCCTTGTTAAAGACATCTGACAATAACATTTCAAAAAATCAGGGTACAGGATCGTACCCCCCCTTTGAGAAAGGATTACATCTGAGTATCCTCCACAACGCCAGGGTTCCTCCCTTTAACGCGCCGTACTTTTCCACAGCTTCCAGACCGTACTGGGAACAGGTGGGATAATAAGGACATTTGGTCCTCTTTAAGGGTGAAAGATACTTTCTGTAAAATTTTATCAATGCAATTAAAATTTTTTTCATAGATAAACTTTGATCATTTCGTGAAGTTTCGCTAAACGCAGAAGAGAATCCTCTATTTCATAATATCCGGCGGATCCGGCTCTCTGCCTCGCGACGATCACCATATCCAAACCACTATTGAATATGTTTTCATGTAACCGGTAACTTTCTTTTATCAGTCTTTTTACCCGATGTCTGATTACGCTGTTTCCTATCTTTTTACTTACGCTGATCCCGATCCGGTTCATACCAAGGCCATTTTCCTTTATATACATAACAAGGTACTTGTCCGCGCGGGATCTTCCGTTTTTATATACAAACTGAAACTGGCGGTTCTTTTTTAACGATTCGGAATTGTTCACTGCATACTCCTGATCTTTCAGAGAAAAAAAGGTCACATTACTGTGACCTATGCTGATAATTTATGTCTTCCTTTCGCGCGTCTTGCTGCCAGAACCTTTCTTCCGCCGGCAGTACTCATTCTTGCTCTGAATCCATGAACCTTGGATCTGGATCTCTTCTTCGGTTGAAATGTCATTTTCATACGGAAACACCTCCTCTTTTCTAACCTTATATAATGTCTATATAAAGGTATTCAAATTGTCAAAATATTGGAAAATAGCATATTGATTGTACTGGATAACTTCCGGAATGTCAAGTAAAATCGGCAATAAATATTTTTATTTATAAAATCAAAATATTTTTTTAAAAAAATTTAAAAAGTTATCCACAATATTCGAGTAAAATCTAATTTACATAAGTTAATCCACAATTTGTGAATAGTTTGTGGATAACCATGGTATAAAACATGGATTATTTGTGTAAAAATCTGTATTCCGCCTGTTTTCAATATATTTTTTCAATGTGTATAAAATATAGATTATTCACATCCATTCCGCTTTTTTTCTTAAATATGTCAACTTATAATCATAGTTATCGACAAAATGTGGATAATTTACCCTCTAAGTTTTATTTGAAATATTTTATTATTTATATTAATATGGTATATAAGGCGGAGTTTCGGAACGGATTACTCCCGGTATGGAGGGTTTTATGGAAGGTGAAAACATAAGGGAACAATGGGATCACATCAAAGAAGTAATGCGCCAGGAATACAATATGATGGACATTACTTTCGATACATGGATCGCTCCCTTAAAATTTTACGAATTAGCGGATAATACAGTATATATTATTGTACCGGATGATAAGGCCAACGCTTTTTCCTATATCTCAAACAAGTATAAGGACTTTTTTCAGGTTACCATATCTGAAATGTTCAATCATACCTATGATGTTGTTTTTGTATTGGAAAAAAATACCGTTTCTCCCTCCGACAACAGAGAGATCCCTGCTTCAAAACCCGTTTACAATATCAATTATGAAAACGCCAATCTGAATCCAAGATACAAATTCGACACTTTTGTAGTAGGGAGCAACAACAAATTTGCCCATTCGGCTTCCCTGGCCGTAGCGGAATCTCCCGGAACGGTATACAATCCTCTCTATTTATATGGAGGAGCGGGTCTGGGCAAAACCCACCTGATGCATTCCATAGGCCATTTTATAATGGAACAGAATGTACAGACCAAAGTACTTTACGTTACTTCCGAAGAATTTACAAACGAAGTGATCGAATCCATCAGAAGCGGTAACGCGGCGGCCATGACAAAGCTGCGCGAAAAATACAGGACCGTAGATGTTCTTATGGTAGATGATATACAGTTTATAATAGGAAAGGAAAGTACGCAGGAAGAATTTTTTCATACTTTCAACGTGCTTCATTCCGCCGGCAAACAGATCATCCTTTCTTCGGACAAGCCGCCGAAAGAAATGGAAACTCTGGAAGAAAGATTCCGCTCCCGTTTTGAATGGGGACTGATCGCGGATATCCAGCCCCCCGACTACGAAACCAGAATGGCTATTTTAAGGAAAAACGCCGAATCCTGCAATCTCGATATTGACGAAGAGATCATCAAATATATCGCTACCAATATCAAATCCAATATAAGAGAGCTGGAAGGCGCTTTTAACAAGATAGTAGCTTTCGCGAAACTTAAAAAGATAACCCCTACCCTGGCCCTGGCGGAGGATGCCCTGAAAGACGTGATCTATCCGGACAAACCCAGGCAGATCACGCCTTCCGTTATCATAAACGTGGTATCCGAACATTTTGGAGTTAATCCGGAAGATATCACTTCCATTAAAAGAAATTCGGAATTTGTGCAGCCAAGACAGGTAGTCATGTATCTCTGCAGGGAAATGACCAATACCTCCTTAACCAACATAGCCAAGATCTTAGGAAAAAAAGACCATACTACCGTTATCCACGGCATCAATAAAATAACGGAAGAAATCAAGACCGATGAAGAACTTAAAAATAAAATAGATATTATTAAAAAGAAGATAACGCCATCTTAGGATTATGCACTTTTTCATGTGTGGAACATGTGGTTAAACCTTTTTTTCTGTAGAAAAGATGTGTATATTTTTTTAACAGATAAAAAATGTTTTTAAAGCCCCTGTGAATAATCTTAAAGTTTTACCTGAGTTATTCTTTCTTTTACACAAGCTGCCACTATCATTTTTTCCTGATAAATGATATAATTAGAAGGGTTTTGCACATATCTACATCCTTTAATACTGATATTATGAAATTCTTTTATATTTATTTATATACGCGTTTCTCGCGCGTTATATCTAACAATGGAAGGGAGTTATGCACAAATGAAATTAGTATGTAATAAGGCGGATCTTTCAAACGGAGTTAATATCGTATCGAAAGCGGTTCCTAACAAGACCACCATGTCTATCCTGGAATGTATCCTCATAGACGCTTCCCAGGACAGGATAAAGCTGACCGCGAATGACATGGAACTGGGAATAGAAACTATTATTGAAGGAAAGATCATTGAAAAAGGCATTATCGCTCTGGATGCCAAATTTTTCCTTGAGATAGTAAGAAAACTTCCCGATAACGACATTACCATAGAAACGGATCCTTCTTTTAAGACTGTTATTACCTGTGAAAAATCCGAGTTTACCATTATAGGCCGGTCCGGGGAAGACTTTTCCTACATTCCCCAGATAGAAAGAGAAAACAGCGTTGTGGTTTCTCAGTTTACCTTGAAGGAAGTCATAAGACAGACTATCTTTTCCATAGCGGACAATGATAACAACAGAATGATGACGGGAGAGCTTTTTGACATAAACGGCAGCGAAATGAAGGTGGTATCTCTTGACGGGCACAGAATTTCTATTCGCAAGATCAACCTGAAAGATTCCTATGAACCTCAAAAAGTGATCATTCCGGGAAAGACTTTAAATGAGATCAGTAAGATCTTGTCGGGTGATACGGACAAGGACGTAAATATTTTCTTTACGCAGAAATATGTTCTGTTTGAATTTGATAATACGGTAGTGGTTTCCAGACTGATAGAGGGAGAGTATTTTAAGATAGACCAGATGCTTTCCAGCGATTATGAAACAAAGGTAAAGATCAATAAAAAAGAGTTGCTTAACTGTATAGACAGATCTACTCTTTTGATAAAAGAAGGGGACAAAAAGCCCATTATCATCAATATCCAGGATGGAACCATGAAATTAAAAATGAATTCCACCATAGGAAGCATGAATGAAGATATCAGTATCGAAAAGAGCGGCAAGGATATGATGATAGGATTCAATCCTAAGTTTTTGATCGATGCTCTCCGCGTGATAGAAGACGAATATGTGGATATCTATCTGGTAAATCCGAAAGCGCCGTGTTTTATAAGAGAGGCTGAAGAAAAGTATATTTATTTGATATTACCTGTTAATTTTACTACTGTCAGCTGATGATAGAAGGGTAAAAAATGGAAACGATCAGATTAAGAGATGGTTTTATCAAGCTCGGGCAGGCTCTGAAGCTTTCCGGTATCGCGGAGTCCGGCGTGGATGCGAAGGATATCATACAGAACGGACTTGTAAAAGTCAACGGGGAAGTTGACGTAAGAAGAGGAAGGAAGCTTTATAACGGGGATATTGTAGAATTTGAAGGACAGCAGATCAGGATAGAGGCATAATTTATGATAATCAAAAGGCTGGAGCTGGCGGATTACAGGAATTATGAATTTCTGGATTTGCGGTTTGACAAAGGCACCAATATTTTATACGGAGATAACGCTCAGGGAAAAACGAATATCCTGGAATCTATCTATGTAGCTGCCACTACAAAGTCCCATAAAGGCAGCAAAGATAAGGAAATCATAAATTTTAACAAAGAAGAGGCTCATATACGCGCGTATCTGGAAAAGGACAATGTGGAAACCAGAGTGGATATGCATCTGCGTAAATCCGGATCCAAAGGGATCGCTATTGACGGAAAAAAAATAAAAAAAGCCTCTGAACTGCTGGGATTGTGCAACGTAGTTTTCTTTTCTCCGGAAGATCTGAGCATCATCAAAAACGGTCCGGCGGAAAGAAGAAGATTCGTGGACATGGAACTGTGCCAGCTTGACAGTTTTTATCTTTATAATCTGAATCATTACAACAAGATCGTAAATCAGAGAAATAAGCTTCTTAAAGATATGTACATGAATCCGCAGTTAAGGGATACTCTGTCCATCTGGGATTCCCAGCTGATCTCTTACGGAAGTAAGATCATAGAGAGAAGACGGCTTTTCGTGGAGCAGTTGAATGAGATCATCTATGAGATACATAAAAGACTTTCCGGCGGAAAAGAAGATATTCTTATTTCTTATGAACCGGATGTTTCCATAGAGGAATTTGAGCATAAGCTTAAAGCCGGTCAGGAAAGGGATATAAGATCCAAAATTACTTCCACAGGCCCTCACAGAGATGATTTCGCTTTTTTAAACGGCAGCGTGGACATAAGGCGTTACGGTTCTCAGGGGCAGCAGCGGACGGCTGCTCTGTCTTTAAAACTTTCGGAAATAGAGCTGGTAAAGAAAATTTCCAAAGACAATCCTGTTCTTCTCCTGGATGATGTACTATCGGAGCTGGACAGCAGCAGACAGAATTATCTTTTGAACAGTATAGGAGATATTCAGACTATCATTACCTGTACCGGTCTTGAGGAGTTTGTAAACAACAGATTTGAAATCAATAAGATCTATAAAGTAACAAATGGAGTAGTTTCTTCTGAAAACTAATCTGAACGGGCGGCGGCCGCTTTCAGCGGCGGAATGGAGGAAATATGAGTGAAGAAGTCCTGAATAATACAGCTGTGGAAAATGAGTACGGAGCGGATCAGATCCAGATTCTGGAAGGACTTGAAGCTGTAAGAAAAAGGCCTGGTATGTATATAGGAAGCACCTCTTCGAGAGGTCTTCATCATCTTGTTTATGAAATAGTCGACAATTCCGTGGACGAAGCCCTGGCAGGCTGCTGTGATACCATAGACGTATGCATCAATCCGGACAACTCCATTACGGTAGTGGATAACGGACGCGGCATCCCTACCGGGATAAACCATAAAGCCGGGATTCCCGCGGTGGAAGTGGTATTTACCGTACTGCACGCGGGAGGTAAGTTTGGTGGAGGAGGATATAAAGTATCCGGCGGACTGCACGGCGTAGGAGCTTCTGTTGTAAACGCCCTTTCCGAATGGCTGGAAGTGGAGATCTATCAGGAAGGAAAAGTATATAAACAACGCTATGAAAAAGGGCATACCTGCTATTCTTTAAAGGAAATAGGAACCTGTCCTGAAGATAAAACTGGCACCAAAGTAACGTTCAAGCCGGATCCTGATATTTTTCAGGAAACCACGGTTTATGATTACGACATATTAAAAACCAGACTGCGTGAAATGGCTTTTTTAACAAAAGGTCTTCATATCATTCTGAGGGACACTAGGACGGAAGAAAATAAAAAAGACGATTCCCTGCAGAAGCTGTTGAACCGGGCTCTTGAGGAGGACGGATTTCAGACAGAAGAAACGGAGAATCTTTCTCAGGAAGGTGAGATATCAGCGGAAGAGATTTCCGTGGAAAAAGAAGACGAACCCTCCAAAAAGAAAGAACGTGTCATGGAGTTTTATTATGAAGGGGGAATCAAGGAATTTGTTTCTTATCTGAACAGAAGCAAGGAACCCCTTTACGAGCAGGTTCTTTATTTTGAGGGCAGCAAGAATAATGTTTACGTGGAAGTGGCTTTTCAGCACAATGATTCCTATACGGAAAGCGTATACAGCTTTGTAAACAATATCAATACGCCGGAGGGAGGCACACACCTGCAGGGCTTCAGAAACGCCATTACCAAAACCTTTAACGACTACGCCCGGGGCGCCAAGCTCTTAAAAGAAAATGAGCCTAATCTTTCCGGTGAAGATATCAGAGAAGGATTGACCGCTATCATCAGCGTCAAAATAGAAGAACCCCAGTTTGAAGGACAGACGAAGCAGAAACTGGGCAATTCGGAAGCCAGAAACGCGGTGGACAGCATTGTTTCCGAGCAGCTTACTTATTTTCTGGAACTGAATCCCAATGTGGCGAAGACTATCTGCGAAAAGTCTATTCTGGCACAGAGAGCCAGAGAGGCGGCCAGAAAAGCCAGGGATCTTACCAGAAGAAAAACGGCTCTGGAAAGCATGGCGCTTCCCGGAAAGCTGGCGGACTGTTCCGACAAGGATCCTAAAAACTGTGAAATTTATATAGTAGAGGGAGATTCCGCGGGAGGAAGCGCGAAAACCGCCCGGTCGAGAGCGACACAGGCAATCTTGCCTCTCAGAGGAAAGATCTTAAACGTGGAAAAAGCCAGACTGGATAAGATCTACGCCAACGCGGAGATAAAAGCCATGATCACCGCGTTTGGAACCGGTATTCACGATGATTTTGATATTACCAAGCTGCGTTATCATAAGATCATCATCATGACCGATGCGGATGTGGACGGCGCCCATATCAGTACTCTGCTGCTGACGTTCCTCTATCGTTTTATGCCGCAGCTGATCAAGGACGGCTATGTTTATCTCGCGCAGCCGCCTCTGTATAAGCTGGAAAAAAACAAAAAGGTATGGTATGCCTACAGCAATGAAGAGTTAAACAGTATACTGGAAGAAGTGGGAAGGGACCAGAACAACAAGATACAGCGTTATAAAGGACTGGGAGAAATGGATTCGGACCAGCTCTGGGAAACCACCATGGATCCGGAGCGCCGTATTCTTCTGCGGGTAAATATCGACGAGGAAACGGAATCGGAGATAGACCTGACTTTTACCACTCTGATGGGAGATAAGGTAGAGCCCAGACGTGAGTTTATTGAGGAAAACGCGAAGTTTGTAAAGAATCTGGATATTTGACAGATAAAATAATTCCGGGAAAAGGAAAAGAAATATGGATGACAATATTTTTGATAAAATACAGGCGGACAGCGGTTTTGACAAGGTCCATGAAGTGGATCTGAAAAAAACCATGGAGGACTTTTATATTGATTACGCCATGAGCGTTATCGCGGCAAGAGCGCTTCCGGATGTAAGGGACGGCTTAAAGCCTGTGCAGAGAAGAGTTCTTTATTCCATGGTAGAGTTGAATAACGGTCCGGATAAGCCTCATCGTAAGAGCGCCCGTATCGTCGGCGATACCATGGGTAAATATCATCCCCACGGAGATAGTTCCATTTACGGCGCTTTGGTAAATATGGCGCAGGACTGGAGTATGCGTTATCCCCTTGTGGACGGCCATGGCAATTTCGGTTCCATGGACGGAGATGGCGCGGCTGCCATGCGTTATACGGAAGCGAGGCTTTCCAAGATATCCATGGAACTGCTGGCGGATATCAATAAGGATACGGTGGATTTTGTACCCAACTTTGATGAAACGGAAAAAGAACCTACCGTGCTTCCCAGCCGGTACCCCAATCTTCTGGTAAACGGCACCACCGGTATCGCCGTGGGAATGGCCACCAATATTCCTCCCCACAACCTTCGTGAAATTGTGAAGGCGGTGGTAAAGATCATAGACAACCATGTGGAGGAAAACAGAAAAACCGACATTGAAGAGATCCTTCCCATTGTAAAAGCGCCTGATTTCCCCACCGGAGGATTGATCTTAGGCACCAGAGGCAGCGAAGAGGCCTATCGTACAGGACGGGGCAAGATCCGCGTGCGCGCGGTAACAAATATTGAAACCCTTCCCAACGGCAAAAATCAGATTGTGGTAACGGAGCTTCCCTATCTGGTAAATAAAGCGAACCTGATCCAGAAAATAGCGGAGCTGGTAAAATTAAAGAGAATAGACGGCATAACCGATCTGCGGGATGAATCCAACAGAGAAGGGATCCGGGTTGTCATCGAGCTGCGTAAGGATGTAAACGCCAATGTGGTACTGAACCTTCTTTACAAGCATACCCAGCTTCAGGATACCTTTGGCATCATCATGCTGGCGCTGGTCAACAACGAGCCCAGGATCATGAACCTTCTGGATATGCTTAACTACTATCTGGATCATCAGAAGGACGTGGTTACCAGAAGGACCAGATATGATCTGGACAAAGCGGAAAAGCGGGACCATATTTTACAGGGACTTTTAAAGGCTCTGGATTTCATTGACGAAGTCATTTCCATTATCCGGGGCAGCCAGACTACGCCCATGGCAAAGCAGCGTCTGATCGAAAGATTTGAGTTCACCGAACCGCAGGCGCAGGCCATCGTGGATATGAAGCTGTCCTCATTGACAGGACTGGAAAGAGAAAAGCTGGAGAACGAGCACAAAGACCTGATGGCGAAGATCGCGGAATTAAAATCCATTCTGGCCGACGAAAAAATTCTGCTCGGCGTCATTAAAAAGGAGATCATGGAGATTTCCGATAAATACGGAGATGACAGACGCAGCAAGATAGGTTTTGACGAATTTGATATTTCCATGGAAGATCTGATCCCCAGGGAAAATACGGTGATCGCCATGACCAGGCTGGGTTACATCAAGAGAATGACGGTGGACAATTTCAGGGCGCAGAACCGCGGCGGAAAAGGCATCAAGGGGATGCAGACCATAGAAGAAGACTATATAGAAGATCTTCTTATGACCACCACCCACCATTACCTGAATTTCTTTACCAACTACGGCAGGGTCTACAGGCTGAAGGCCTATGAGATCCCGGAAGCGGGAAGAACAGCCAGAGGAACGGCTATTGTGAACCTCCTGCAGCTGAACGCGGGAGAGAAGATCACCGCCATGATTCCCATAAAGGATTATTACGCGGACAAAAACCTGTTCATGGTCACCAGGCGTGGTATCGTAAAGAAAACTTCTCTGGAAGAATACAGCAATATCCGCAAAAACGGGCTGACCGCCATCAATCTGCGGGACGATGACGAACTGATCGAAGTCAAATATACCGACGCGGACAGCGAGATCTTTCTGGTTACCAGGCAGGGTATGTGTATCCGTTTCAGAGAAACGGATGTCCGCGCGACGGGGCGGAGTTCCATGGGCGTCATCGGCATGAATTTGTCACCCGGCGATGAAATCGTAGGAATGCAGCTGCAGAATCAGGGCGATTCTCTGCTGATCGTTTCGGAAAACGGCCTTGGAAAGCGCACCTTCCTGAATGAGTTTACTCTTCAGCACAGAGGCGGCAAGGGAGTAAAATGTTATAAGATAACCGAAAAAACCGGTGACGTGGTAGGCGTAAAAGCGGTAAATGATGAAAATGAGATCATGCTGATCACTACGGAAGGTATTATCATACAGCTGCGGGTACAGGAAATTTCCGTTTTGGGACGGATCACTTCAGGCGTGAAACTTATCAATCTGGACGAGGGCGTAAAAGTGGCCCAGATCGCCAAGGTAAGGGAAAAAGCTGCCGGAGAAGAGGAGCAGGAAACGGAAGATACGCCGGAAGAGGAGGGAAAAACTTCAGGAGAAGAGGAAGAATAGCTTGATTTTTTATATTGATCGGATATAATGAAATACGATGCGGTTTGATTGACAACTGAATAATAAAAAAGATGAGGAGAAGAACACATGAAACGAAGAATGAAAGCAATTCTCGCAATGTCTGTGTTGCTGACACTAACTATTGCACTGAGCGCTTGTTCAGGTGATAAGGCAGGTGAAACGCCAAGCGGAGATCCTTCCGCGGACGAATCCTCAATTACCATCGGTATTCCACAGGATCTGGAAGAAAGTCTTGACCCCCACATGGCGGTGGCGGCAGGAACGAAGGAAATCCTGTTCAATATCTACGAAGGTCTGGTAAAACCGGACAAAGATGGTAATATGGTGCCCGCCGTAGCAAGCAGCTATACCGTGGAAGAGGGAGGCAAGACCTATACCTTTACTCTGAGGGACGGTATTTTATTCCATGACGGAACGCAGGTAACGGTGGAAGACATCAAATATTCGATAGAAAGATGCGCCGATACCAGCGGAGAGGGAACTCTTCTGGTCCCGGCGTTTTCTAATATTGAGAGCGTGGAGATCGTGGACGAGAAAACGGTTTCCATTCACTTGAAGGAAGCCAGTACCGACTTTTTGAGCGAGCTGACCGTCGCTATTATACCAAAGCACAATGAAGACCCGGCAGGCAACGCTATCGGTACGGGTCCCTACCGGTATGTTTCCCGCTCCATTCAGGAAAATATCGTTCTGACCCGATTTGATGATTATTGGGGAACGCCGGCCAATATCAAGGACATTACCCTGCGCATCATCGCGGACGGGGATATGATCGTCACCAATTTAAAAAGCGGTTCCGTTGACATGTTCTGCAGGATTTCCACCGACCAGGCCAATGAACTGGCGGGAACGGATTTTGAGATTTATGAAGGAACCATGAACCTGGTGCAGGCGATGTACCTGAACAATAGTTTTGAGCCTTTTCAGGATATCCGGGTGAGGCAGGCCCTTTGCTACGCGGTAAGCCCTCAGGAGATACTGGATCTTGGTTTTGACGGAAAAGGTACCATTATCGGCAGTTCCATGTTTCCCGCGTTCGGAAAATACTATCTTCCGGAGCTTTCTGATCTGTACGGAAAAGACATAGAGAAAGCGAAGGAGCTGCTTTCCGAGGCCGGTTACGGTGACGGATTTTCCTTTACCATTACAGTGCCTTCCAACTATCAGCAGCATATCGACACGGCGCAGATCATCGTTGAGCAGTTAAAAGAGATCAACGTGGATGCCACCATCAATCTGGTAGAATGGGGAACCTGGGTGGAAGAAGCCTATACCGGAAGAAATTTTGAAGCGACGGTTGTGGGCGTGGATGCCTCCACACTGACGGCGGGCGCTCTGCTGGAACGCTTCCGGTCGGACAGTTCCAAGAACTTTATTAATTTCTCCAATGAAGCGTATGATGCCGCTTACGCCGGCGCGCAGGCTTCCACGGACGATAAGGAGCAGACCGCGTATTACCAGGAATGCGAGCGGATCCTGGCGGAACAGGCGGCCAATGTATATATTCAGGATATGGCGTGCCTGGTGGCATTGAACAAAAAATACGGCGGCTATGAGTTTTATCCGCTGTATGTACAGGATTTCGCGTCCCTGTATATCCGCTAAAAAAAGATAGACCGCGGACAGGAAAAGAGGAGGAAAGTAGGGTGAAAAAATATGTATTCACAAAGCTCGCGGGAATGTTCTTTACGATAATCTGTGTAGCGTTCCTTGTTTTCCTCGCTTTCGCGGTCATTCCGGGTGACCCGGCCCTCGCGAAGCTGGGCGCGCAGGCAACGCCGGAAAGGCTTGCCGCCATGCGGGCTCAGATGGGACTGGACCGTCCCTTTTGGGAGCGTTTCTTTTCATGGCTTCTGGGCGCGGTCCGGGGCGATTTCGGAACTTCCTATAGCTATGGGACCGGCGTATCCGCTATCATCGCGGAAAAACTGCCGGTTACACTGCTGTTGACAGGGATGTCATTTATTATCATGACAGCCTGTTCCATACCTATCAGTATTTACACCGCGAAGCACGAAGGCGGACTCGCGGACCGCATCATTTTGATTGTCAATCAGGTCATTATGGCGGTTCCGCCTTTCTTCGCGGGAATTTTGATCACATATCTGTTCGGTCTGATCCTTCACTGGTTTCAGCCGGGTTCCTATGTTTCTTTCGCGCAAAGTCCCGTAAGATGTCTGGTGTATCTGTTTTTCCCCGCCGTGGCCATCGCGCTTCCCAAAATGGCCATGACAGTCAAGCTGCTGAGGAGTTCCCTGCTGGACGAAGCGAAAAAGGATTATGTACGTACCGCGTACAGCAAGGGGAACCGCACAAACGGTGTACTTTATCATCATGTGTTAAAAAATGCCATCATTCCCGTTATCACCTTCCTGGGAATGACTTTGACGGATATGATCGCCGGAAGCGTGATCATGGAGCAGGTTTTTTCTGTTCCCGGGATCGGGCGCATACTGGTTTCTTCCATTTCTTCCAGGGATTATCCCGTGGTGGAAGCGGTGATCGTACTGCTGACGTTTATTGTGATATCGGTCAATCTGCTCTGCGACCTGATCTGCCGGATCACGGATCCGCGTATCCGAAGGGAGGCCTGAGCAGATGAAGAAAAGAAATTATAATCTGCTGCTGGGCGGCATAATAACCGGGATCATGATGGTCCTCACTCTGACGGGCTTTTTCTATACGCCGTTCGATCCGGAAAAAATGGACGCGGCAAATAAACTTTCGGGAATTTCCCTGACGCATATCATGGGCTGCGACAATTTCGGAAGGGACATTTTCAGCCGGGTGCTGAAGGGATGCGGCACGACCTTTACCGTAGCCTGCGGAACGGTGCTGATCGGAACGGTATTCGGTACTTTGATCGGCGCGTTTACCGGTTATTTCGGCGGGCTTGTGGACGAGGTGCTGATGCGGATCATGGACGCGCTGTTTGCCTTTCCCAGTCTGCTTCTGGCGCTTGTGTTCGTCAGCCTTTTCGGAAGCGGCAAATACCATGTTATCATCGCGCTGGGCATCGCGTTTGTTCCCAGCTTTTCCAGGATCGTCCGGGGAGAATACATGCGCTGCAGAGAGCTGGACTATGTGAAGAGCGCAAGACTTTCCGGCGCTTCCCATCTGCGTATCATGTTCGTGCACATTCTGCCCAATATTTTTACGGTGCTGCTTTCTTCCGTTATGATAGGCTTTAACAACGCGGTACTGGCGGAGGCCGGGCTGACGTATCTTGGCATCGGCGTGCGGCCGCCTGACGCGAGCCTGGGGGAGATGCTTTCCTCGGCGCAGACTTATCTGTTTTCCGCGCCCTGGTACGCGCTGTGCACGGGAGGCACTATGATCCTGATGATTCTAGGATTCAGCCTGATGTCCGAGGGACTGAAAAAAAGCTAGGAGGGCGGACATGCTTCTTGAAGTGAAGGATCTGAACATAGAATTTCATGACCATCTGATACCGGAAACCGTAGTTTCCGACGTGGATCTGACGCTTTCCGAGGGAGAGATCTTAGGTCTGGTAGGAGAGTCCGGTTCCGGGAAAAGCATGACGGCTCACGCGATCGCCGGACTGCTCAGCAGGCACGATATGAAAAAGACCGGAGAAATTCTTTTTGACGGAAAAAATCTGCTGACTTGTCCCAGAGAGGAACTCCGAAAGATTCAGGGAAACGATATCAGCGTGATCTTTCAGGAACCCATGACAAGCCTCAACCCGGTAAAGAAGATCGGCTGGCAGACGGGAGAGGCGCTGCGCCTGCATACCGACCTGGGGCCGGAGGAAATAAAAAGGAAAGTGCTGAAAATGCTGGAACTGGTGGAGCTTCCCGACCCGGAGCTGGTATACGGCCAGTATCCTCACGAACTGTCCGGCGGAATGCGGCAGCGCGTTATGATAGCTTCCGCCATGATCTGCGAGCCCAAGATCCTTATCGCGGATGAGCCCACCACGGCGCTGGATGTCACTATCCAGGCCCAGATCACCGCTCTGCTGAAGCGTTTTCATGAAACCCGTCATACCGCGATCCTATTTATTTCCCACGACCTGAGCCTGATCAGGACATTGTGTGAACGGGTGATCGTCATGCGGCAGGGACGGGTAGTGGAAACCGGAACGGCGGAGGAGATTTTCCGACAGCCGAAAGAAGACTATACGAAACTTTTGATCGAGGCCATTCCGAAGTGTGAACGCGGGAAAAGTATGCGGGAGATATTATGAGTATGATCCTGGAAGTATCCGGCCTGAACGCTTTTTATAAAGTCAGAGCGCCGGGAAAAAGAAAAAAAGAACGCCATCAGATACTGCATGACATTACTTTTCAGATGGAGGAAGGAGAAATCCTGGGACTGGTAGGCGAAAGTGGCTGCGGAAAATCCACCCTTGCCAGAACCATTTTATCCATGGTGCGGGATCATGAAGGAAAGATCCAATGCGCGGACGCCCATCCCCAGATGATCTTTCAGGATCCTTACGGTTCTCTGAATCCGTCCATGAAAATAGGAAATATCCTGCAGGAACCGCTGCGCAACATCTTAAAAATGCCGGCTTCGCGGCGGCAGGCGGAAGCGGCGGCCATGCTGGAAAAGGTTGGGCTGGAGGAAAAATATATGGACCGCTATCCCAGCCAGCTTTCCGGCGGACAGAGGCAGAGAGTCTGTATCGCGGCGTCCCTGATGCTGCATCCGGGGCTGTTGATCGCGGACGAGCCGGTATCCGCTCTGGATGTGACGATCCAGGCGCAGGTGCTGCGGCTGCTGCTGGAATTGAAAAAAGAAATGGGCCTTTCCATTCTGTTCATTTCCCATGACCTAAGGGTGGTCTACCAGCTCTGCGACCATGTGATGATCATGAAGGAAGGACGGATCGTGGAACAGGGGGAAACGGACCAGGTCTACTTTTCTCCCCGTCATGAATATACCCGGGATCTGCTGTCGGCAGCAGGGATCTCGCGGACGGAGGAGGAAGAGGAAAGCGGAGGCAGAAAATGTACGATACAGCAGTAACGTTGAAAAAAGGAGAAGGACGGACTTTGAAGGCGGGCGGCGCCTGGGTGTATGACAATGAGATCGCTTCCGTGGAGGGAGATTTTGAAAACGGTGACATCGTCACCATAAAGGATTTCGACGGGTTCTTCCTGGGATACGGCTTTATCAATACCCGGTCCAAACTGACGGTGCGTCTTCTTTCCCGTAAAAAGGACATTCCCATTGATGACGCGTTTCTGGAAGCGAGAGTACGGCGGGCGTGGGAGTACCGGAAACAGGTAATTGATACGGGCAGCTGCCGTCTGATCTTCGGCGAAGCGGATTTTCTTTCCGGGATCGTCATTGACAAATTTGAAGACGTACTGGTGGTGGAATCCCTGGCGCTGGGGATCGACAAGCTGAAGCTTCCTATTCTGGAAGCGGTACAGCGGGTGCTGGCGGAGGACGGCATTCGGATAAGGGGGATCTATGAAAGAAGCGATGCCAAAGTCCGGGAGCAGGAGGGAATGGAACGCTGCAAAGGCTTTATCGGCGAACCCTTCGACACCAAAGTACAGATCACGGAGAACGGCGTAAAATATAACGTGGACGTGCGGGACGGGCAGAAGACCGGCTTCTTTCTGGACCAGAAGAATAACCGGGCTGCCATACAAAAGCTGTGCAGGGACAGGAAAGTGCTGGACTGCTTTACCCATACGGGCTCCTTCGCTTTAAACGCGGGGATCGCGGGAGCGAGGGAAGTCCTGGGGGTGGACGCTTCGGAAACGGGGATCGCGCAGGCAAGGGAAAACGCCGCGTTGAACGGCCTGGAAGACAGGGTATCCTTTCTCTGCGCGGACGTATTTGAGCTGCTTCCCGAACTGGAGGCGCGGGGGGAGAAGTTTGACGTGGTGATCCTGGATCCGCCCGCTTTTACCAAATCCCGCAGCTCCGTGAAAAACGCGGTAAAAGGGTATCGGGAGATCAATGTAAGAGGAATGAAACTGATACGGGACGGCGGTTTCCTGGCCACCTGCTCCTGTTCCCATTTCATGACGCCGCAACTGTTTGAGAAGACCATAGGCGAAGCGGCCAGAGGAGCGCGCAGGAGGCTCAGGCAGGTGGAGTTTCGGACCCAGGCGCCGGACCATCCCATCCTCTGGGCAGGGGACGCGTCATATTATCTCAAATTTTATATCTTTCAGGTACTGGAGGAGAGGTAGAATCTAAAAACGCTGAAAATGGCGATACCCCTTTCCCTTTGTTTATCGCAGCTTTAAGAGTATTTGATGTAGTTTGTTCATATCCTCGTCCCGAAAAAGATGTTCCTCCACGCAGAAACGTCTGGACAGGAAAGATATTTCAATCACCTTTTTCTTGGAAAAGAACAGGCGCAGTCCTTGAATGATACAGAGAACCGCCGCCGCATTTACAAACCATGAAGTCCAGCCCGTATCCAGAAAAAAGAGAGTATCGTCCAGTTTCCCTGCAATCGTATTAAAAAGCTCCAGAATACAGGCAAATATGACGAACTGTATCAGCTTTTTAGGGGAACGCTTTCGCAGATTCCCAAGTCCCATATATTCTTTTATACTGCAGGTGTCCCTGCCATTCTTCACAGGGCGGAATTCTTTATTTACCAGATAATCGAAATCACCCTCTATGCAGAAATCCGTTTCGGTAACGGAAATCCTGCAGTTCTTTTTATTGGAACTGCCGTCAATATGTAATAATTCCATACGCAACCCCTGTCAGGCATTTGTGCCGGGTATTTATAACCCCAGCGTCTTCTTTTTTAGGGCATCATATTCTTCCTGAGAGATCAGGCCGTCTTTCAGCAGATCTACATATTTCCGCAGGTCATCCGGTACATTGGCGGGAGCAGAACTCTGCGCGGCCGCCTGATGGAACGGTGCGGCAGCAGTAATTTTTTCTGCCGATTCCGCTGCCAAGTCTTTTATGCGTCGTAACTGTTTTTGAAAATCATCAATTTCCGCTTTGGCATAATAGGAAACATCAAAAGCAATGGAACCGCCTGCATATTGTATCTGAAATAAGGTTTTCCTCTTCCTTAGATAATTTAAAAATATGAGAAAGCAGGAAATCAAGAATGTAAGCAGCAATCCCGCAAGCGCTATCATCATAGATGACAATGCAAAAGCTTTGGACGCAGAAGTTTTTGCTCTGGCAAGGGAATATTCATATCGACTTCTGTTATTTATCTCTTCCTGCACATCCGCAAGTTCTTCGTTCAGAGAATCATTATTCTCATATATACCGCTAATTTGGTTCTTAAGTTCATTTATATCCGAATCATACTCTGTTGTAATTCCGAAAAGACCGGATTCAGCAGCAAAAGAAGCATCGGGATGTGTAGAAACATAATCCAGGACCACCGCTGCCAAAGTGGGAGCATTTTCGCTTTCTAAATAAGAAGGAGCAACTGTATCTATAAATTTCTGATAAGCTGAATTAAATGCCTCATATAGGTCTGCACTCTGCCTGCTGTATGGTTCAATGTAGGGGGCGTCTGAATCAGCCCATCCATAGATAATGGCGTATTCAAAATATTGAGGCCGAGGGTACGCATTCTGTGGTGCATTGTAATTGTCAAGAATGGCATAAGCCAGTTGAATCATATCGTAAGGAATTCCTATAATATCTGTGCAATAAGTAACCGGGTCAATATACAGAGAATTGTGAGCATTGTAATATTCAACTAATAGATTCCCATTGATCTCATAGTCACCATACAGATTGTCCAGTTCATCAATAACCCAATCGATTCTCTCCCTATACTCCGCACTTCCAAAATTGTAAATTTGCGAAAACGAAGCAATATCGTATGCCGTATCTCGTACCTCATCTAAAAGATTCCAAAGGTCACTATATCGAAAAGCATCATCCAATTCATAAAGGTATTCCTCATAGGCGGCGTTAATTTCTGTATCATACAGAAATTCATCCAGTGACATATTTTCCAATGCTGTTTCAAATATTTTTTGTCCTTGTAATGATTCTAATTCGGACAACCTGGCCTGCATTTTCTCTATGGAAGCATTATTTTCTTCCAATTTTTCATTGATGCTTTCAACCATTTTATCACTATGATCTATTTCCTCGATTTTGTTCCGCAATTCATCTACAGAACGCTGGTCGGATATTGTGGAGTGCCAGGCGTCTGACATCCCCATAACAGTGAAAGAAATTCCTGCAATTAATACAATAAGCGCGCTGAACAGGCACAAAAGGATTCCGATATACCGCCGGTAGATAAACCCGCTGCCGGTTATATCCTTAACATCAACGGTTCTTTCTTCGTCTGTCTTAACCAATGATTTTCCGCTTCCGCTGAAACAACTTCCCTTAAAATAAACTCTTTTATTGGAGATAACAGCAAAGCCTCTGCGTAAGGTTCCGTTCGCAAGGAAATTCATAAGGTATCCGTTTCCTAAAGAGGATATATATTTTTCATCTCTATTGACAAAATATGGAGAAAATTTGTTAATGTCGCTGTCTGCTAAAACACATTGGGCAATCTCCTGCGAGCCTTTGCGCCTGCTTTTGCGCAGAATTATCCAAATTACCGCAATGACAGCGGCGGCAACCATCAGTAATATGACGGGGAGCAGAATTTTATATTTGAATATGATGCATAAAACAATAACGAGAACAACTGCAATGGCAAGAAAAATATATGCAAGACGTTTCATAAATGGTTTCTTTGCAGATGCGTCATTTCTCTGTTCATTTTGGATAACGTTTTCATTCGGCTGGGGCAATACCTCCATGCCGCATTTCGGACAAAACCTTGCGGTTTCTTCCATTTCCGTTCCACAATTAGTACATTTCACTATTTTTTTCTCCTTTACTTGATACTTATTTTCGCAGTGAGGGAATATCAGTCAGCCGGTGCAGAAAAATCAACAAGATTTCCGCTTCCGTAAAATGCTGCCCTTTTTCTGTTTTTTTATAGTTTACGCCCCCCCGTGTTTTTGTCAATGGCAAAACGACAACAACTATCCGTGTATGCAGAGTGTATAAAATATGTGTAAAATAAAAAACTAACTTCTCTTTTTTGCAATAATAGTGCATTTACTTTTTAAAACTTGTATAATGTTTCCTG
>CANRPU010000006.1 GCA_947632555.1 uncultured Lachnospiraceae bacterium | reverse complement strand
CATGACCGAAATCATGCCGTCCCTGCAAAACTTGATAAACCTTTCTTATGACCCCCGCCGTAACCGGCAGGTGCCTTTGTTTTACGCTTATACCGTTCTCACGCTGTTACGCTATTTCACCACGCGCACCCGGAACACGCCGTCAATGGCGCTCAGTTTTTCCACGATCTGCGCCGTAGCGGGACTTTCCACGTCCAGCATGGTATATGCCACATTGCCTCTGGACTTGTTGGTCATGTCGGTGATATTGATGCCGTTGTCCCCGAAGCAGGCGGTAAACTTGGTGATCATATTGGCTACATTTTTATGGAAAATGGCTACTCTGCCCGCCTGAGCGCAGACGCCCATATCGCAGGCCGGGTAATTGACGCTGTTTTTGATATTGCCGTTCTCCAGATAATCCATCATTTCCTTTACCGCCATGACCGCGCAGTTATCCTCGGACTCTTCCGTAGAAGCGCCCAGATGCGGGATCACTATGCAGCCTTCCCTGCCGGCAGTGGCCGGATTGGGGAAATCAGAAACATACTTGCGGATCTTACCGGCCGCGATCCCTTCCAGCACGGCCTGTTCATCCGCCAGCAGATCCCTGGCGAAATTTAAGAGTATCACGCCCTCCTTCATCTGCGCGATGGCCTCTTTGTTGATCATTCCTCTGGTGGAATCCATAAGAGGCACATGGATGGTGATATAATCGCATTCCCGGTATATATCCTCCACGTTCAGCACATGTTTTACGTCACGGCTTAAGTTCCACGCCGCGTCCACAGAAAGATAAGGATCGTAACCGTACACTTCCATTCCCAGATGACGGGCCGCGTTGGCCACCTTCACGCCTATGGCGCCCAGGCCGATAATGCCCAGCTTTTTGCCCGCCAGTTCCGTACCCGCGAAGTTCTTCTTTTCCTTTTCCGCGGTCTTGGCGATATTCTCATCGGAAGCGTTGTCCTTTACCCAGGCGATACCGCCCGTTACATCCCTGGCCGCTAAGAGCATACCGGCAAGGACCAGTTCTTTTACGCCGTTAGCGTTGGCACCGGGCGTATTGAACACCACGATACCCCGTTCCGCGCACTGATCCAGAGGGATATTGTTGACTCCCGCTCCCGCTCTGGCGATGGCCAGCAGATTCTTCGGAAGTTCCATCTCATGCATGGATGCGCTTCTTACCAGCACGCCCTGGGCTTCTTCCAGAGCCTCCGTTTTGGCGTAACCATCCGTAAAATTGGCCAACCCTACTTTGGAAATCGGATTCAGACAGTAATATTGAAACATCTTTCTTCACTCCTATGCGTTATTTTTCTCAAATTCTCTCATGAACTGTACCAGCTTTTCCACGCCTTCCATGGGCATGGCGTTATAGATGCTGGCCCGCATACCGCCCACGGTCCTGTGTCCCTTTAAGTTCACAAAGCCTGCCTCCGCGGCTTCCTTGACAAACTTGGCATCCAGTTCTTCGCTGCCGGTCACGAAAGGCACATTCATCAGAGAACGGTCCTCTTTCCGGACGGTTCCCTTAAACAGGCTGCTTTCATCCAGGAAATCATAAAGGATCTTCGCTTTTTTCTCATTATATTCCTTCATGGCCTCCAGACCGCCCCGTTTCTTCAGCCACTTGAATACCTTGCCGCAGATATAGATACCGTACGCGGGAGGCGTATTGTAAAGAGAGCCGTTGTCCGCGTGGATCTTATACTTAAACATGGTGGGCGTTCCCTCCAGCACGTCTTCGGTGATCAGATCTTCCCTGATAATAACGATCACGACGCCGGCCGGGCCTATATTCTTCTGTACGCCGCCATAGATCAGCCCATATCTGCTCACGTCCACGGGCTCCGACAGGAAACAGGAAGAAACGTCGGCTACCAGCGGCTTGCCTTTGGTATTCGGCAGAGTTTTAAACTTGGTGCCGTAAATGGTATTGTTCTCACAGATATATACATAGTCGGCATCCTCACTGACAGGCAGATCGGAGCAGTCCGGTATGTAGGAAAAGGTTTTGTCCTCGCTGGAAGCGATCTTGTTGGCCTTGCCATAGATACACGCCTCCTGATAAGCCTTTTTGGCCCACTGCCCGGTCACGATATAATCCGCCACCCTGTTCTTCATCAGGTTCATGGGGATCATGGCAAACTGGGAACTTGCTCCGCCCTGTAAGAACAGCACCTTATAGTTGTCGGGAATCCCCATCAGTTCCCGCAGATCCGCCTCCGCGTCCTTGATAATTTTATCGTAGGTCTTGGAACGATGGCTCATCTCCATTACGGACATGCCGCTGCCCTGATAATCCAGCATCTCATCAGCCGCTTCTTTTAACACTTCCTCGGGCAGTACCGCGGGTCCCGCCGAAAAATTATATACTCGCACTTGCATTTCCTCCTCGTCTTTGTAACATACGTTTTATTGTAAACTCTTCCACTTCTTTCGTCAACTGCCTTGTGAAATTTTCTCAGTAGAACATCACTACAGGCACGCCTACTTCCAGCCTTTCATAGAGCTTTGGCATAATATCGGACGGCACGTTGACGCAGCCGTGGGAACCGTTGGTCTTATAGATCTCTCCGCCGAATTCCTTTCGCCAGGAAGCATCGTGAAGACCCACATTGCCTTTGACCGGCATCCAGTATTTCACAAAAGTGGCGTATCCGGGTCCCCGCAGCGTCCGGTTGCGCTGCATGCTGTATATATAGTTGACCCCTTCCGGAGTTCCCATTCTCCGGCCGGTATTGCCCGTTACCACATCGGTTTCCAGAAACAGCTGCCCGTTCTCGTAATAATACAGTTTCTGCTGCGTCATGTCCACTTCCACGTAAGTATCCCCGATATCGTCCCTGCCCCGTACATACGCTTCCCTGGTATAAGACGGTATATGCACTTCCTCCACCTTGTCCATAAAAGCCTGTTTCAGATACGCGGCTTCCGCCGCTCTGTCGATCTCGCTGCCGTAGGTTCCCCCTTCCACAGTGACCTCTTCTCCCCGGGTGGCATGAAAAACATGGGGACGCCCATAGGTATCATATTCCTCGCACAGGGCATCCAGAAACTCCTCGATCCCTTCCTCCCGCAGCATGAGCTCTCCGTTTTCATCCAGCAGAAAATCCCCGTTTTCCTTGATCAGTATCCAGTCCGATACGATATCCGGCGTCAGTTCCACCAGCCCGTCCCCCATATCATACACGATACCGCAGGTCTGAAACGCCTCCACCTTTTTCCAGAGCGCCAGCGTTTCCAGCATATCCTGGGTGTAGGGCAGATCCGCGTAGCAGGCGGATACGTCGATCTCCGTCACGCCGGCCTGCAGCGAATCCTTTACGGTCTGCATCACCGCCGCTTCATCCAGCACATCCTGCATACCGTCCCGCAGTACGTAGCATTCTTCCCGCAGGATCTCCACGTCCTCGCTTTTCCGGTTGTCTTCATAGATCCCGCAGGCAGCCAGCTCTTTTTCCAAAAGCCCGGCGTCCGGCCGGATCTGGGGTAAAAGTTCCCTGTAACGAAAATCGACCAGATTCATGATCCACAGAAAAGGGTTCTGTCCGGCCTGTATGTCCTCGAGTTGACTTGTATAGTCAATCTCAATCCCAACCGCGGAAAAAGCTATGACATAACTGCGCCCATACGCATCCCACACGGAAAAAGAATCTTTTCCGAAGCGCTCTTTCAGTTCCTCGTTTACCTGCTCCACAGACTTGCCCGTGCAGTACACGCCGTTAATGAAGGTTCCCGGCCCAAATCCGCCGCGATAAGCAGATCCCAGTACAAAGTACAGGATCGCCAATAACAGAGCCCCAAAGATCACGGTAAGCTGTATCGCCAGCCCTTTTCTTCCCGCCATATTCCCCTGATACCGTTTTACCTGCCGTTTAGATCGTCTTCATCGAAAGCCTCGCTGATGGGCGCTCCCGCCGGAACCATGGGAAATACCTTGTCATCTTCCGGGATCACGCACTCGATCACTGCCGGCGCCTGCATCGCGATGGCCTTTTCCAGAGCCGGCGCCACTTCCTCCCTGGTCGTGACGCGGATAGCCGCGCAGCCCAGGCCCTCCGATACCTTGCAGAAATCCACCTTATCCTGCAGCACGGTCTGGGAATAGCGGTGGTCGTAGAATAAGGTCTGCCACTGGCGCACCATCCCCAGTACGTGATTGTTGATGATGACCTGGATAATGGGAATATTGTAACGGCTGGCAGTAGCCAGTTCGTTCATGTTCATACGGAAGCAGCCGTCACCGGCAATATTGATGCAGATTTTATCCGGTCTTCCCACCTTGGCGCCGATGCAGGCTCCAAGGCCGTATCCCATGGTGCCAAGGCCGCCGGAAGAAAGGAAGGTCCTGGGTTCCGTATACTTATAGTACTGCGCGGCCCACATCTGATGCTGTCCCACGTCTGTGGTGATCAGCGCCTTTCCCCCGGTCACCCTGTCTATCTCTTCCATAACGTAAGGACAGGAAAGTTTATCCTGCGTGTATTTAAGAGGATATTTTTCCTTCAATTCCTTGATATGAGCCATCCATTCCGGATGGGACTGCCGGTTCAATCTCCTGTTCAGCTCCTTGAGCACACAGGACAGATCGCCGGTAATGCTGGCGTAAACCGGAATATTCTTGCCGATTTCCGCCGCATCGATATCAATGTGCAGCACCTTCGCGTTTTTGGCAAATGTAGCGGGATTGCCGATCACTCTGTCGGAGAATCTGGCCCCCAGCGCCACCAGCAGATCACATTCACTGACGCCGAAATTAGAGGCTTTGGTGCCGTGCATGCCTATCATGCCGGTATATCTTTCGCTTCTTCCGTCAAACGCTCCCTTGCCCATCAGCGTGTCGCAGACCGGCGCGTCCAGCTTTTCCGCGAACTCCCGCACATACTCCGACGCGCCTGAGATAATGGCGCCGCCGCCCAGATAGATAAAAGGTTTCCAGGCACTTTCCAGCAGCCGCGCGGCCTTTTCCAGATCTTCCTCCGTGTAGCGGTTTAACACTTCCGGCACATCGGGCGTCATCGGGGTAAATTCGCACTTGCCCGCGGTCACGTCCTTGGTGATATCCACCAGTACAGGCCCCGGTCTTCCCGATCTGGCGATCTTAAACGCCTTGCGCAGAGTATCCGCCAGGATATTCACATCCTTCACGATATAGCCATGTTTGGTAATGGGCATGGTAACCCCCGCGATATCCACTTCCTGAAAGCTGTCTTTCCCCAGCAGGGGCAGATTCACGTTGGCGGTAATGGCCACCATGGGAACGGAGTCCATGTAAGCGGTGGCGATCCCGGTCACCAGATTGGTCGCTCCGGGGCCGCTGGTTGCCATGCAGACGCCTACTCTGCCTGTAGCCCGCGCGTACCCGTCCGCCGCGTGGGCCGCCCCCTGCTCATGAGAAGTCAGGATATGTCTGATCTCACCGCTGTGCTTATAAAGCTCGTCATAAACATTCAAAATGGTCCCGCCCGGATATCCGAAAACCGTATCCACGCCCTGTTCCTTCAGACACTCTATTACTATTTCCGCACCTGTAAGCTGCATAAAATCTTTCCTCCATCAATTATTTTTGGGCAGTTCCAGGATCGCGCCGCGGTTGCCGCTGGTTACCAGTTCCCGGTAGCGGGCCAGATAGCCTGTATTGACCTTCGGCTCCCTGGGCTTCCACGCCGCGCGCCTTTTTGCCATTTCTTCATCGGAAATCTTTACGTTCAGGGTATTTTCCGGAATATTGATGCTGATCATATCTCCTTCTTCCACCAGTGCGATAGGGCCTCCCACCGCCGCTTCCGGAGATACGTGTCCGATGGATGCCCCTCTGGACGCGCCTGAGAAACGGCCGTCCGTGATCAGGGCTACCGAGGAGCCCAGTCCCATTCCGGCGATGGCGGAAGTGGGATTCAGCATCTCTCTCATGCCGGGGCCTCCCTTGGGGCCTTCATACCGGATCACCACCACATCTCCGGCTACGATCCTGCCGCCCTTGATAGCCGCGATGGCATCTTCCTCACAGTCAAATACTCTGGCCGGGCCTTCATGCACCATCATTTCCGGCACTACGGCGGAACGCTTTACCACGCCGGAATCCGGGGCCAGATTTCCCTTCAGCACCGCGATACCGCCCGTGCTGGAATAAGGATTCTCCACAGGCCGGATCACGTTTTCGTTTTTATTGACGGCATCCTGAATATTCTCTCCCACGGTCCTGCCGGTAGCGGTGATCAGATCCAGTTTCAGCAGATCCAGCTTGGAAAGCTCCTTCATCACCGCGTAGACGCCGCCCGCCTCATTCAGATCCTCCATGTAAGTAGGGCCCGCGGGCGCCAGATGACACAGATTAGGCGTTTTCGCGGAAAGCTCGTTGGCGATATCCAGATTTAAGTCCACGCCCGCTTCGTGAGCGATGGCAGGCAGATGCAGCATGGTATTGGTAGAGCAGCCCAGCGCCATATCCACGGTCAGCGCGTTTAAAAACGCGTCCTTCGACATAATGTCCCTGGGACGGATATCCTTCTCCACCAGTTCCATGATCTTCATGCCCGCGTGCTTTGCCAGGCGGATCCTTTCGGAGTACACTGCCGGAATGGTGCCGTTTCCTCTTAAGCCCATTCCTATGGCCTCGGTCAGGCAGTTCATGGAATTGGCGGTATACATACCGGAGCAGGAACCGCATGTGGGACATACTTTTTCTTCATATTCACAGAGTTCTTCCATGCTCATGGTCCCGGCGGCTACGCTTCCCACCGCTTCAAACATGGAAGAAAGACTTCTCTTTTCTCCTTTTACCCTGCCGGCAAGCATGGGTCCGCCGGACACAAAGATGGTGGGAATGTTCAGTCTGGCCGCGGCCATCAGAAGTCCCGGTACGTTTTTATCGCAGTTGGGAATGCACACCAGCCCGTCAAATCCATGGGCCATAGCCATGCACTCGGTACTGTCCGCGATCAGATCCCTGGTGACCAGGGAATATTTCATCCCCACGTGTCCCATGGCGATGCCGTCGCAGACCGCGATGGCGGGAAAGACAACCGGAGTGCCGCCCGCCATGGCAACGCCCATTTTTACCGCTTCCGCGATCTTATCCAGGTTCATATGCCCGGGTACGATCTCATTATAGGAACTTACAATGCCTATCAGGGGCCGCTGTCTTTCTTCCTCCGTAAATCCTAAAGCGTTGAACAGGCTCCGATGGGGTGCCTGGCTGGTACCTGTTTTTACAGAATCACTTCTCATTCCTCTTATCCTCCTTCACTGTATGGCTTTACACTCTTTCCGCGATCAGACTTCCCATTTCCCGGCAGCCCACCTGCTTATGCCCTTCCGTCATGATATCCGCTGTGCGGTATCCTTCCTGCAGCACTTTCTTTACGGCAGCCTCCACCGCATCCGCCGCTTTGTCCAGATCAAAACTGAACCGCAGCATCATGGCGGCGCTTAAGACGGTAGCGATGGGATTGGCAATATCCTGTCCCGCGATATCCGGCGCGGAGCCATGGCTGGGCTCGTAAAGCCCGAATTTGGTATCGTTTAAGGACGCGCTGGCCAGCATACCGATGGAGCCTGTTATCATACTGGCCTCATCGGACAGAATATCCCCGAACATATTCTCCGTCAGTATCACGTCAAACTGCGCGGGATCTTTTACCAGCTGCATGGCGCAGTTGTCCACCAGCATATGCTCCAGCGTTACTTCCGGGTAATCCTCAGCCACTTCTTCCACCACCGCTCTCCAGAGCCTGGAGGAATCCAGCACATTGGCTTTGTCCACGCTGGTCACCTTCTTTTTCCGCTTCATGGCGATATCAAATCCCTTTACCGCGATCCTGCGGATCTCGTTTTCATCGTAAGTCAGAGTATCCACCGCTTTCCTGACGCCGTTTTCCACCACGGTCCTGCGTTCCCCGAAATAAAGGCCGCCTGTCAGTTCCCGCATGATCATGATATCGAAGCCGGCCCGGCTGATCTCTTCTTTTAAAGGGCAGGCACCCGCCAGCTCCCTGTACAGGAGCGCGGGTCGCAGATTGGCGAACAGGTTCAGTTCTTTCCGAATCTTTAACAGCCCCGCTTCCGGACGTTTTTCAGGAGGCAGCCGATACCAGGGTGAAGTGGCGGTATTGCCGCCGATGGAGCCCATCAGCACCGCATCCGCCGCTTTGGCGGTCCGTACCGCCTCCTCCGTCAAAGGTACTCCATACGCATCTATGGAGGCGCCTCCCATTAAGATATCCGTAAACACAGGGGTAAAGCCATATTTTTCACCGGCTTTTTCCAGCACCTTCTTGGCTTCGGCCACGATCTCAGGCCCGATGCCGTCACCGGGAATACAGGTGATCCTTAAGTCCATTTCATATCCTCCCTTTCCGATTTACCATTTTCAATAACCGCAAAAAGTCCCGAATGCCCGCGCGCGCCATCTTTCCGTCACGCAGGGTTCGGAACCTTTCTCGTTCTTATTCTCCGGCAGCTTATGACTCACCGGGCTTCTCCACGCGGCTGATCGCGCTCTTCTCCATGGGAATACGGCAGTTCTTGTTGTTGCCAAATTCCACGATCACCGTATCGTCGTTAATGTCGATCACAATTCCGATAAAGCCGGAGGTGGTCAGTACACAATCTCCGATTTCCAGAGAAGAGATCATGGCAGCCAGCCTTTTCTGCTCCTTTTTCTGTGGCCGCATAAAGAAAAACCACATCGCGCCTATGATCACCGCGTATACGACTACCATCATAAGGAGCGAGCCCGCGCCGCCTCCTGCCGCCGCTGCTGCATCTCCCTCCGCGCCGGCACCGTTCAGTAATATACCCATATAGCAAATCCTCCTGTTGCTGTCACCCCGGCCGTTCCTTTCGGCCGTGGCACCTATTCGTTATGATACACAAATTCCCGCTTCCCGGCAAGCATTTTATAAAAAATTTATAGCCATGCCTTTATTTTTCTTCTCCGGCAGCCATACTTTCCAGTTTCCGCTTTTTGTAAGCGGCAAATCCGCCTTCCTCAAGAGCGGCTCTGATCTCCGCCATCATGGTATTGTAAAAATACAGATTATGCAGCACGCAAAGCCTCATGCCCAGCATTTCTCCGGCCTTCAGCAGGTGTCTGATATAAGCTCTGGAATAACGCCTGCAGGCCGGACAGCCGCAGCCCTCCTCCACAGGCCTTTCGTCCAGTTCGTATTTCGCGTTAAACAGATTGATCTTGCCGTGGTTGGTGTAAAGATGCCCGTGCCGCCCGTTCCTGCTGGGATAGACACAGTCGAAGAAATCCACGCCTCTCTCCACGCTCTCCAGAATATTGGCCGGCGTTCCCACTCCCATCAGATAAGTAGGTTTGTCCGCGGGCAGACAGGGCACCACCTGCTCGATCACCTCGTACATTTCCTCGTGGGTTTCTCCCACAGCCAGCCCGCCAATGGCATACCCGTCCAGTTCCATCTCCGCGATGCGCTTCGCGTGGTCCGTGCGGATATCGCCGTACACGGCGCCCTGATTGATACCGAACAGCAGCTGTTCCCTGTTGAGCGTATCCGGCAGCGCGTTCAGTCTGCTCATCTCTTTTTTACAGCGCTCCAGCCACCTGGTAGTCCGCTCCACGGACGCCTGCACATAGGCTCTTTCCGCTTTGGCGCTGGGGCACTCGTCAAAAGCCATGGCAATGGTGGAAGCCAGATTGGACTGGATGCGCATGCTCTCTTCCGGCCCCATAAAAATCTTCCGTCCGTCTACATGCGAATGAAAATAGACGCCTTCTTCCTTGATCCTGCGCAGGCCCGCCAGCGAAAAAACCTGGAAGCCGCCGGAATCCGTCAGTACCGGCCTGTCCCAAGACATGAACTTGTGGATGCCCCCAAGCTGCCTGATGACCATATCTCCCGGCCTGACATGCAGATGGTAGGTATTGGAAAGCTGTACCTGGGTCCCGATCCGTTCCAGATCCTCCGTGGAAACGGCCCCTTTGATCGCCGCCGCGGTTCCCACATTCATAAACACCGGCGTCTGGATCACGCCGTGCACAGTATGAAGCTCTCCCCTTTTCGCCCGTCCTTCCCGCTTCAGCAAGCGATACATCAATACAGTTCCTCCCAAAATTCTTCCAGCGTGATATCCCTGCCGGTAATGACCGTAGCCGCCTCCACGCCCACGTACCGGAAGTGCCAGGGCTCGTATTCGGTAGCCGTGATATATTCCCGGCCTTCCGGATACCGCAGGATAAAGCCGTATTCGCAGCTGTGCTCCGCCAGCCATTTACCGGCCTCGGTATCCGCGAACCCTTCGTCCAGGCTGCGGTATGTACTGCTGTAAAAATCAATGGCCAATCCTATCTGATGCTCGCTGGCGTTGGGAGAATTCACAGTCTTGGAGGCCGTCTTATAGGCGTCTATGTAGGAAAGCCCCGCGTTCATGTAGAGCTTGATCTTTCTTTCAAACAGGTACGTCTGCCGGTTATAATCCCGATACGGGGAACAGACTTCCAAGTCGATCCCGTCCGATCTGGCCGCCTGCATCATGGCCAGCAGATCTTCCAGGATCCTTTCATCACACCGCATACTGCCGGTGATGGTCCCCAGAGGAAACGTGTAATCGTCAGGAATGGAATGCTGCTTGTTCACCAGCAGAAGCCTCCAGTCCTCTTTATCGAATACGTAGTCGGAATAGTCCTCCGCACCCCCGTTTTCCCCCGCCGGCGCTTCCGCGGCACCCTGGCCGGGATCCTGCATGAGGTCTTTATAATTCTCATTGCTTTCCAGGATCTCTTCCAGCGTATAGGTATCCAGCTCTTCCGCTTCTAAGAAGGCCACATCGTCATAAAAGTCAAAAGTATCGTTGTCCGCTTCGATCACCGCCATCTGCGCGGAATCCACTTCCTGTTCCGCGGCCAGCAGGATACCGTCCTCTTCCAGCGCCGGTCCGCTCCTCTGGGCCGCGAGGCTCTCCGGAGAAGCAAAGCTGCTGCTGATCACCAGAAACAACAGCAACAAAACAGCGCAGGAATATCTCTTGGCATTCGCGGCCATCCAGAGCCCTGCGTCATAGACCGAGAGCACCGCCATCATCCAGAACAGGACCGGTATCCTCAGCCAGGTATGTTTTTGGATCAGCCGTCTGTAGCGGCCGATCATCCTTTCACGAAACGTCTTTTTCATATTCATCCAACAGGTATGTTATCATTCATGGACATGATAGCATATTTTCCCCGTTTTTGCATTATTTTTTTTCATTTATTTTCTTTTTGCAAGTTTCCCGTCTTTAGTGTATAGTAAAAACAGATCTATCACATTGCTGACAGGAGGCATTTATGGCTGGTTCTACATACGGTACAATATTTAAGATCATGACCTGGGGCGAGTCCCACGGCAAGGCCCTCGGCGTGGTAGTGGACGGCTGTCCCGCCGGGCTCTCCCTTAACGAAGCGGACATCCAGGCCTATCTGGACAGAAGAAAACCGGGACAGAGCCGGTTCTCCACTCCCCGAAAGGAGGATGACGCCGTGGAAATCCTTTCCGGCGTTTTTGAAGGCCGCACTACCGGCGCTCCCATTTCTCTGATGGTGCGCAACACATCCCAGCGTTCCGCGGACTACAGCGAGATCGCCTCTTATTACCGTCCCGGCCACGCGGACTATACTTTCGATGCCAAATACGGTTTTCGGGACTACAGAGGCGGTGGCCGCTCTTCCGGCAGAGAAACCATAGGCCGGGTGGCAGCCGGCGCCATCGCGGCAAAGCTGCTGAAAGAAATGGGGATAACGGTCACGGCCTATACCCGTTCCATCGGTCCTGTGGAAGCCGACATGTCCCGCTTCAGCCGGGAAGCCATTCTTTCCACTCCCACCGCCATGCCGGACGAGCAGGCCTCCAGGCAGGCGGAAGCGTTCCTGCAGCAAACCATGGCGGAACTGGATTCTTCCGGAGGTGTTCTGGAATGCCTGATAGAAGGGCTCCCCGCCGGGATCGGAGATCCTGTGTTTGAGAAGCTGGATGCCAATCTGGGAAAAGCTCTGCTCTCCATAGGCGCCGTAAAAGCGGTGGAGATCGGTGACGGCGTACAGGTATCCAGGGCCAGAGGCAGCGAAAACAACGACGCGTTCTGCGTGCGGGAAGGCCATATCGCGAAGCGCACCAATCACGCCGGCGGTATCCTGGGCGGCATCAGCGACGGCAGTCCTGTGCTGTTACGGGCCCATGTGAAGCCTACCCCCTCCATTTTCCGTCCTCAGGATACCGTCAATACCGCGGGAGAAGAAATTTCCGTACAGATCAAGGGCAGGCACGATCCGGTGATCCTTCCCAGAGCGGTGGTAGTCATGGAATCCATGGCAGCGCTCACCCTGCTGGACGCCCTGATGATCAACATGAGCGCCAGAGCGGAAAATCTCATTTCCTTTTATAAAAAAGAAACGGATACCAAATAGAAGGCCGTGTTTTCCATACAAAAAAGGAGCCGATCATCGGCTCCTTTCCTTTTACATGTACCACTGTCCGGCAGAACGCTACGCTTCCACGCCCATGGCCGCGTAATAATCGTCAAACATCTTGTTTACCGCGCTCTGTGTTTCGTAGGAAATGCCGGGAAGCTTTCCGCCCCAGGTCTTTTCGGCCTTTTTAAAGCCTTTCTCAAACGCTTCCTGCATCTCTTTCATCTTGTTCACATCATCGCCCGCCAGCGCGCTCGCGAAATCGAAGATCCGAGAAGCGGTCTGCTTTACGCCATAATAACCGTCCTCCGCGATATCCGCCTGCGCCTGCGCCTTGGTTGCCGGATCTACATTGAATTTACCGCTTGCCAGAAATCTCCAGATGCTGTTGGCCTGTCCGTAGGCATTGGTCTGCTGGGACATCATCTGCTGTACCATGCTTACAAACTGACTCTGTCTTGCTTCCGAATCCGCCTTCAGCTTAGCCACCAGCGCTTCCCTGTCCGCCGCGCTCATCTTATTTACGGAATATGCCGCCTTTTTACCGGTATCCTTGGACGCCTCATATACAACGCCGTCTTCCGTTTTCTGACCTGCAGCCGCTTCCGGCTGTTCAGCAGCTTTCTGAGCCGCGTAACCCGTATATGTCTGGGCCGCGCTGTTACCGCTTACCGCACTTACGCTCATGTCATTTTCCTCCCTGATCTTATTTGGACGCACATCCATTTGCGCCTGTTTATATTGTTACGTAATTTTTATCGGCTGCCCGGTAAGATTTCTTAACCCCTTAATTTGTAAAAAGTGATACAATTTGGCAGGTCCACCGGGATTTCCTTTGTATACATCACCAGAGTGCCCTTTTTCATATCCGATTTAAAAAACGTCATGGTATTGGAGGTGTGGTTCAGGGACACGATATGTTTGTTGTCAGGGAAAAACGCCGCGTCCTTCGGATATTCCCCGCTGATGGGCAGACAGAGGATCCTTTCCAGAAGGCCCGTCTTCTCATCCGCCTTATAGACCGCCACCGTATTTTCCCCGGCCGTGGAGGCCAGCAGATACTGATAATCGTCAGAAAAGGTCAGCGCGCTGGCGGAATAACCCAGGGATTTGCGCTCCGTGGTAGGAATGGTCTGGATCCTGTCAAAATAAGGGTTCCCGTCTTTCTCTTCATACCGGTATACGGTAATATTGCATGCCAGTTCGTGCACAATGTAGATATACCTGCCGTCCTTGGACATTTTGATATGTCTGGGCGCCGATTCGATATCCCCGCGCAGCACATCCGCCAGACGGAGTTTCCCCGTGGCATGATCCAGCCGATAGACGTTCACATGGTCCATACCCTGATCCGCTACCAGAAGATATTTGTTGTCATGGGTCATTCTGGCGCAGTTCACGTGAGGCCTGAAATTCCTTTCCGCCACGCTTCCCAGTCCCTTATGATAAATCTCATCCGCGATCGCGCCGATGGAACCGTCCCCGTTCAGCTTCATCACGGTCAGCTTCCCGTCATGGTATCCCGACACAAAGAGGTATTCGTCCCGATAGTCCGTGGAGAGATAGCATCCTCTCATGCCGTTGATGGAGGCAAAATTGATCAGTTCCAGACTGCCGTCCTGTAATATGGAATAAGCTTCCACGCCGAAATCGGTAATGGAATACAGATATTTTTTATTTTTGGAAATGGTCACATAGGAAGAATTGGTAATCTCCACCTTGTCCTTCTCCATGAATCTGCCGTTTTCCATATCCACGTCATAGATCCTGATACCGTGCTTATCTCCCATGGTATAGGTGGATACGTAAGCGACATATTTCCCGCTGCTTGCCATAAAAGACACCTCCTGCCCTGAATAGGCCCTGAATTATTAATTATTGTACCATATTCTTCCGCGTTTGTTAACCGAAAACTTTTGATTTTTGACGTATCCCTCTTTTTTACAAGATTTTACAGCACAGTTTAAAATATGCGTTGCATTTTCCATGGATTCATTATAAAATGTTTCGTGATACATACCGGTCTTATACGGGATTTTTGATTATATTTTTGGGAGGTCTGCGGCATGAGCAAAGTTCTGGTGAATCTCGAACATATATCTAAATCTTATGACGGCCAGATGGTACTGGACGATTTGAATCTCTACATCAGGGAAAATGAGTTTTTGACGCTGCTGGGCCCCAGCGGCTGCGGCAAGACCACTACCCTGCGTATTTTGGGCGGTTTTGAGCATCCCGATACGGGACGCGTCATTTTTGAAGAGCAGGATATCACCAACCTGCCCGCCAACAAAAGGCAGCTCAACACTGTCTTTCAGAAATACGCTCTTTTTACCCATATGACGATAGCGGAAAACATCGCTTTCGGTCTGAAGATCAAAAACAAGAGCAAAGCCTACATAGATGACAAGATCAAATACGCGCTAAAACTGGTCAATCTGGACGGTTTTGAAAAAAGGATGCCGGACTCGCTTTCCGGCGGCCAGCAGCAGCGTATCGCCATTGCCAGAGCCATTGTAAACGAGCCCAAGCTCCTGCTCCTGGACGAACCCCTGGGCGCTCTGGACCTGAAACTGCGCCAGGATATGCAGTATGAGCTGATCCGTTTAAAAAACGAACTGGGCATCACCTTTATTTACGTAACCCACGACCAGGAGGAAGCCCTTACCATGTCCGATACCATCGTGGTCATGAATCAGGGGTATATCCAGCAGATCGGTTCTCCCGAACGGATCTACAACGAACCGGAAAACGCGTTCGTAGCGGATTTTATCGGTGACAGCAATATCATCGGCGCTACCATGATAGAAGACAGACTGGTGGAGATCCTGGGTACGCGCTTTGCCTGCGTGGATGTGGGATTTGGCCAGAACAAGCCTGTGGACGTGGTGATCCGTCCGGAAGACGTAGAACTGACAGATGTGTCGGAAGGCACCATCACCGGCGTAGTCACCCATCTGATCTTCAAGGGTGTACATTATGAAATGGAAGTACAGGCCGCCGGTTTTGAATGGCTTGTCCACTCCACCCGTATGTTTCCCGTGGGAACTCCCGTGGGCATCAAGGTGGATCCTTTCAATATTCAGATCATGAATAAACCGGAATCAGAAGACGAGGAGGCCGCGAAATTAGATGAATAAAAAATTACTCTCCCTCCCCTATCTGTTCTGGTGCATCGCGTTTATCATCATTCCGCTCTGTATGGTGGTCTACTACGGGCTCACCGACAAAACGGGCGCTTTCACTCTGCAGAATATCGCGGCCATCGCCACCGCCGAGCACAGCAAGGCTCTGAGCTTTTCCATCCTGCTCTCTCTGGTGAGCACGCTGATCTGCCTGCTTCTGGCCTATCCGCTTGCCATGATCCTGGCCAATCTGCATGTGAACCAGCATTCTTTCATCGTGCTGCTTTTCATTCTGCCCATGTGGATGAATTTTCTGCTCCGCACGATGGCATGGCAGACGCTTCTGGAAAAGAGCGGTGTCATCAACGGCTTTCTGAGCCTGCTGCGCCTGCCGGCCCTGAACATCATCAACACGCCGTCCGCCATTATCTTCGGCATGGTATATAATTTTCTGCCCTTCATGGTGCTGCCCATTTACAACTCCCTGACCAAGATCGACGGCAACATCGTCAATGCCGCAAGAGATCTGGGCGCGGACGGGCTGCAGACTTTTCTGCGCATCATTCTGCCCCTGAGCATGCCGGGCGTTATCAGCGGCATTACCATGGTATTTGTACCGGCGCTCACGACCTTCGTCATCTCCACCCTCCTGGGCGGAAGCAAGATCCTGCTCATCGGTAATGTCATAGAGCAGGAATTTACCCAGACCGGCAACTGGCATCTCGGCAGCGGCCTTTCCATCGTGCTCATGATCTTTATCCTGCTCAACATGGTGCTGTCCGCTGTTTTTGACAAAGACGGGGAGGGCAATGTGTTATGAAGAATCTGGCGAAACGTATTTATATCATACTGATCCTGATTTTTATGTACGCTCCGATCGTCACTTTGATCGTACTCTCCTTTAACGCCAGCAAGTCCCGCGCCAAATGGGGCGGCTTTACCCTGCGGTGGTATCGGTCGCTTTTTCAAAATCAGGATATTTTGAACGCTCTGTGGACCACCCTTTCGGTAGCGCTTTTAGCTTCTCTTTTCGCCACCTTTATCGGTACCATATCCTGTATCGCCATTCAGGGTATGAAACGGCGCAACCGGGCGATCCTCATGGGCATCACCAATATCCCCATGCTGAACGCGGAAATCGTGACCGGCATCTCCCTTATGCTGCTCTTCATCGTATTGAAGATCACGCCGGGCTTTTTTACCATCCTGCTGGCGCACATTACCTTTAATATCCCCTATGTCATTCTGAGCATCATGCCCAGAATGAAGCAGCTGAACCCTCATACCTACGAAGCGGCGCTGGATCTGGGAGCCACCCACCTCTACGCCTTCTTCCGGGTGGTGTTTCCGGATCTGCTGCCCGGTATCCTTTCCGGATTTTTAATGGCGTTCACCATGTCGCTGGATGATTTTATCATTACTTACTTTACAAAAGGGCCCGGAATTGATACATTATCTACAAAGATCTATACGGAAGTGAAAAAAGGGATCAAACCGGAAATGTACGCGCTGTCCAGTATTATCTTTATCGCGGTTCTGCTGCTTCTTCTTCTGGTAAACAGAACGCCGAAAGAAAATAAAGCTTAGAGGAGGAAATGACACATGAAAAAATGGATTGCTTTTACGCTCTGCGCCATACTCACATCCACGGTCCTGACCGGATGCGGCGCTGACAAGTATCCCAACGGGAAGGTCTATGTATTTAACTGGGGAGAATATATTGATACGGAAACCCTGAAAATGTTTGAGGACGAAACCGGTATCGAAGTCATTTATGACGAATATGATACCAATGAAACCATGTATCCCAAGATCGAGGCGGGCGCTTCCAATTATGACGTTATCTGCCCCTCTGATTATATGATACAGAAGCTGGTGGAAAACGATCTGCTGGCCGAGTTAAACTGGGACAATCTGCCCAACGCCAAGGCCAACATCGGCGCCCAGTACTACGAACAGTCCCAGGCCTTTGATCCCGGCAACAAATACTCCGTCCCCTACTGCTGGGGCACCGTGGGTATTCTGTACAACACTTCCATGGTAGACGAACCCGTCACCAGCTGGTCCATCCTCTGGGACGAAAAATACGCGGACAATATCCTGATGCAGGATTCCGTCCGGGATCTGTTCATGGTGGGGCTGAAAATGCTTGGTTACTCCATGAACAGCACCAACGCGGCGGAACTGCAGGAAGCCAAAGAACTGCTGATCGAGCAGAAGCCTCTTGTGCAGGCATACGTCATCGACCAGGTAAGGGACAAAATGATCGGAAACGAAGCGGCCCTGGGCGTGATCTATTCCGGCGAGGCGATCTATACCCAGCGTGAAAATCCGGATCTCGCCTACGCCATTCCCGAAGAGGGCACCAATGTCTGGATCGACAGCTGGTGCGTTCCCAAGAACGCGGAAAATAAAGAAAACGCGGAAAAATTCATCGACTTTATGTGCCGCGGCGATATCGCCCTTATGAATTTTGAATATATCACCTACTCCACTCCCAACGAAGCGGCCAGAGCGCTGATCGAGGACGAAGATATCAAGAACTCCGAGATCGCGTTCCCGGATCTTTCCCAGTATAGCAATCTGGAAACCTTCAGTTATCTGGGAGATGAAGCGGATACGCTCTATAACGAACTCTGGAAGGAAATAAAATCCAACTAAGCCTAACAGTCAAAAAGGCACCCCATGAGGGTGCCTTTTTTATTGGATCATGCTCTTATTTCCGCTTACTTTAACACTTCATTGATCGCGTTGATGACCTGCTCCGGTTCATAGGGCTTGCAGATAAACTCTTTGGCGCCCAGTTTCAGGGCTTCCATCAGTTTGGAGGACTGTCCGGCCGCCGTTACCATCACCACTCTGGCGTCGGGATCCCACTCCTTGATCTCCTTCAGACAGCCCAGACCATCCATCTGCGGCATGGTAATATCCATAGTCACCGCATCCGGCCTGTGCTGCTTATACAGCTCCACGCCTTCCTGACCGTTTCCGGCCTCCGCTATAATGTCATGGCCTATGCCCTCCAGCACATTACGCAGCATTTTTCTGGACATTTTGGAATCGTCCACAATCAATATTTTAGCCATTTCCTATTTCCTCCTACTTTCGTCCTATGATCAGGAACGCAGCCTCTTTATTTCCCATATAAACCGGTATCCTGCAGCACATGCTGTTTCCTGTCTTCATGCCTTCTTCCGTAAGGATAGGCGGAAGCAATTCGGAATCTACGCCGTTTCTGCTCAGCGCCGTAGCGTAAAGCCCGTTGACGCAGTTTAAAAATTCTCCCGCCGCATCCAACGCGTCTTCCATGCACAGGGGTTCCTCTTCCTTGCAGAAAGCGGTAGCCATATCCTGCAGTCCGCCGTTTTTCTCCAAAAATCCCAGTTCCATTTCTTTAAATCCGGATATGGGCGCAGTAAAATTCGTCAGTTTCTGGAGCACGCCGCCGGTTATATCCATATTTTCATCAACCGCCGCTTTTCCTATATACACATGTCTGTCCACGCAGCGGATCAGGGTGCGGACCAGCAGTCCGGCGATCTCTTTGAAGACCATGCCCTCATTGGGCAGAAACAGCGGAACGACCCGTTCCGGTTCATCGCTGCGCAGATCTTCCATATCGGACTTGGTAAATCCGTTCTTCTGCTGAAAACCGTCCATTACTTCCTCCAGTTCCTGCAGCTGCAGCCAGCCCTCGTTTACCAGCGCCTGCGCGAAGGCCAGATAGGTATTCCCCTGTTTTTTCAACAGGTTGCTGATCTGTTCCTCTGTCAGATATCCTTTTTCCACGGCAATATCGCCGAATCTTTTATCCATACTGGCCTGCAGCCTGTTTACGGTTTCGGCCTGTTCCACCGTCATCATGCCTTCCGAAACTGCCAGCAGTCCCATCTTTACTCTGGTTTCATCCAGCTTCGCGATCGCTCTCTCCAGCTGCTGCCGCTCTATTTTCCCTGTTTCAACCAGATGATTCCCCAATATGTATTCTACCATAAGATTTCTCCTTTCCCGCATCCGTCAGATATCGGTAATTCTTATTATAATGCAAATACCTGAGAGTTTCCACCCAAAAGATAAAATTATTTGTAAATATACTATGAACAAAAAGCGCCGACACCAAAGCATCGGTCTGAGCTCTGGAATCGGCGCCGCCTGTTCGGTTTTACTGCTCTTCACATCCGCAGGTATCCCCATTGGAATAATTGCTTCTTATCCAGGGGGGAGGGGTATTCTGACCTCTGTTCCTGTCGTAGTCCCAATCCCTGTTATCGCTGCCGCCGCAGCCGCAGCCTTCATTGCTGTTTCCGCCGCACCCGCAGTCAGAAGCGTTTCTTACGCTTCCGTTACATCCGCAGTCGGAAGTGTTTCTTACGCTTCCGTTACACCCGCAGCCCAGGCCGCTTCTTTCGCTTCCGTTACATCCGCAGCCGCCGCTGCAGAGCAGAAGGAAAAGAACAATCCAATTACACATACGATGCTTCCGTTTCTGATCGGTTTATTCTATTATATTCTTCCCCTGCCCCTGTGTGCCTGCAGAAAAACATTTTTCATATAGGAAAAAGTCCGCTTTTCTCCTTTTTCCGCCAGCATCTTCAACAGCATTTCCAGGTTTTTACGGGTGTACTCATGCATGGGTGCCGGATCCTTTCCCTTTCTGTAATACAAAAGCGGCGCTTCATCCGTGTACTCTCTGCCCAGATACACCTTGGAGGCCGCGATCCTGTCTATCACCATTTCCGCTATATATTTTCTGGGCATGGGCGCGGGTGCCATGTTCCCTGCCCCTCCGTTTAAGGAATAGTCGATCCAATATTCATAGTGATGCTTATTGCGTCCCTTATGATGCATCCAGGCGGTAGAATATCCGACGGCTTCCCGTTCCGCGTTGTTGGGGCTTCTGTTGCCCTGATAGTAGCGGGCGCCTATCAGAAATTCCGTGGGACTGTACTTGGACATATCGTGCAGAAGTCCCTGCTTATAGAGGCCGACGGCAAAACAGCCTTTTAAAACCAGCCATTTATGCAAAGTGATCGTTTTAAAATGCTCCCACGCCTTCATGCCGGTTCCTTTCCGCCGCTCTCACTGCCCTTTTCGCCGGTATCCTCCCTGCCGATAAAAAGGCAGATGCATCTGTCGGGAACCATTACGGAAGAAGATCCTTCCTCCGGTAAGGATACGTCCTCCGGTCTGGAGGAAACGCAATACTCCCAGCGCATGTTTTTCGGCAGCCGGGGAAGAGCGAAGGAATGCGGTTCCCAGTGCATATTATACGCGGCATAGAAAAAATCATCCGGCGTGTTTCTGGCTTTGTTCGCGTATTTCCCGCAGTACATGATCCCGACCTGCCTGCTGTAAACGGAAGTATCCGGTTTCCACGGCGCTTCTCCGTGATAGGAGGCATCCGGATAGCCGCAGGCTCCGTAGTCCATCAGACGCACTTCTCTGCTCTGACGCAGTACCGGGTGGGCTCTGCGCAGGGAGATCAGTTCTTTTACAAAAGCATGGAGTTCTTTGTTGCTCTCTTTATTTTTCCAGTTCAGCCAGGTGATGTCGTTGTCCTGGCAGTAGGGATTGTTATTGCCCTTCTGCGAGTTGCCGAACTCATCTCCCATAAACAGAAGCGGCGTTCCCTGGGACAAAAACAGCAGCAAAAGCGCGTTCTTCATCTGCCGCAGCCGCAGCTGCTGAATCACTTTTCTGCGGGCAGGCCCTTCCTGTCCGCAGTTCCAGCTGGCGTTATAATCGGTTCCGTCCTGATTGTTCTCTCCGTTTTCTTCATTGTGCTTACGCTCGTAAGACACCATATCCATCAGGGTAAAGCCGTCATAGTTGGTCAGGAAATTGATCTCTCCGTATTCCGCGGGATTGCGGCGCATATGCTGCAGAGCGGCCTGGATCATACCCTCGTCCCCTTTCAGGAAACGGCGCATGTCATAACGATAGGCATCCCGATATTCCGCCAGATACCTTTCCCGCCCCGAAGCGGCCAGCTTCTCTTCCAGCTCCCTGTCAAATGTATGATACCAGAGCTTGGTCCGGGCCAGAATAGGATCTTCCGCCGGAATATCCGGCCGGATATGTCCGCCTTTCAGATGAAACCCGTCCACATGATATTCCAATACCCAGTGACGGAGAATGGCCAGCCTCTCGTTCACCGGTACATCCTCGGTAAAATAGAACTGCAAGATCAATTCCATACCATTTTGATGGACGGCCTTTACCAGATCCTTTACTTCCGTCACCGCGTCCCTTGAGCTGGCATAAGCGCTCTTGGGACTGTAATAATATCCTCTGGTATATCCCCAGTAGTTTTTGCGTACCGGCGCAGGACGCTCCGCGTTGTCGTAGGGATTGTCCGCCCGCCGCGGCTCCACCTCCGCGAATTCGTATATGGGCTGGAGTTCCAGCGTAGTCACTCCCAATTCCTTCAGATAGGGAAGCTTTTCCGCCAGACCGGCGAACGTCCCGCGGGCCTTGACCCCGGAAGAAGCATGCTTTGTAAACCCTCTTACATGCAGACAGTATACAATACTGTCCTCATAGGGAATCTCCGGCGGCCTGTCCTCTCCCCAGTCGTATTCCGCAGAGGGCAGCACGGCCAGCCTGACAGGCTCCTCTCTCTTGACGGAACCGTAAGGGGTCCCGCCCAGAAAGGCCCTGGCCCGGTCATCCGGCACAAGCCTGTCCCCTTCGTAAAAACAGTATGCCGTGGCTTCCGCCGCTATATTTTTTACAAACATGGTATATACACTGCCTGTCCTGTTCTCTTTTCTAAAGGCCAGACGGGCAGTTTCTTTTTTGGTCTTTTTATCGAATAAAACCACTCCGCAGTCTTCCGAGGCCGATACATAGGCAAAATTAACGCCATTCTGATACGCCTGCACTCCCAGCGGAAGCGGTACCCCTTTTGTTATTCCTCTTTCCAAAACATTTCCCTCTCGATGCCATTCGGCCGTTTTCTGCCTTGAATAAGGTCATTATACCATAATACTCCAACACCTTGCTACGTTTATTTTTGTGTTTTTTAGGAATACCATCGACAATTGTGAATTTTTCAGGGGAAAAAATTGCAAGTCTGGTCCATAAGGACTATAATGGAACCAGAAATACATCTTAACAGGGAGGTTTTTATGGCCGAAGACAATTACGCGGAAGAAGAAATGACGGTGGAACTCGATCTGGAAGACGGCACTACGGTAAACTGCGCGGTCATCACCATCCTCACCGTAGCCGGAAAGGATTATATCGCCCTTATGCCTTTGAATGAAAACGGGGAAAATCAGGACGGAGAGGTCTGGTTTTACGGCTACAAAGAAGAGGAAAGCGATCCAAATGCGGAACCGGAGCTGATCTATATCTCCGATGACGAGGAATACGAAGCCGTTTCGGATGCCTTTGACGAATTTCTGGATGATCAGGAATTTGACGAACTGATGGATGACGAATCATAACGGATCTCCCTTGGAAGCAAGCAGTGGTCTTAGAAAACGGGAGGGCTGCCTTGGACGTTCTTTGGTACCGGTCAGGTACAAGAGCTCCAGGGCTTTTTTGGCTCTGGTCATTCCCACATAAAACAGCCTTCTCTCCTCTTCCTCCCTGGCTTTCGGCATGTCCGCCGGACCCTTTTGGGATGCGCCCTTTTTCTCATTCAGACCGGGCAGGCAGACATAGGTAAATTCCAGTCCTTTGCTGGCGTGCATGGTCAGAAGGCTGACGCCGCCTGTAGAGCGTTTTCCGCTTTCCCCTTCCGGTCTTTCCTTTTCCTGCTCCTTATATGCCAGAAATGCTCCGATCCCTTCAAAATTCCTGGCGCTCTGCTGAAGACAGTCCAGTTCTTCTTTCCATTCTTCATACAGCTGCCCCTCTTCCCCGGCCCTGCCTCTCAGCCATTTTTCATATCCCACAGCGCCGCGGACAAAACGGATCGCCAAAGAGGGTGACATATCCCTCATCCTGGCCAGCTGTCCCATCAGGCTTCTGACAGACTCCGCCGCCCTGCCTTCTCCCGCGCCGCGCAGTTCCCTCTCCAGGTCCTCCAAGTCTATCTTCTCATCCCAAAGCCATTCCCGCTTTATATGCCGTTCGGGCCGATTGAGCACACGCAGAAAACATTCCCTGTCCCGCGCTCCTTCCGCCAGCCTTAAGTAGTCCAAAACATCCCGCACCGCGAAACACGCATAGGGTTTTCCGCCATTTCCCGCTATACGACAGGGAATATCCCTTTCCCTTAAAAACGGATGCAGCGCGCGCAGTTCCCGGTTGGTCCGGCATATCACCGCCATTTCCTCATACGGCATCTGTTCCCGCAGTTTTCTGAGTTTATCCCCCAGATAAGAAAACTGTTCCCGCTGGTCCCGAAAGCACAATATCTCCACCGGCGGCACTCCCGCAAGCGCTCCGACGCCGCCCGCGGCGAACAAACGCTTTTCCATCCGATCCTGATTTTCTGCGATCACGCTGCCCGCGGCCTTTACAATTTCCGGGCGGCTGCGGTAATTCCCGCCCATACAGATGACTTCCGCCCCGGGAAAATCCCGTATGAACCGTTCCATCACGCCAGGGCTCGCCCCTCTGAATCCGTAGATGGACTGATCGTCATCTCCCACCGCGAACAGATTATCCCGCGGGCAGGCCAGTTTCTTTGCCACTTCATACTGTATGAGATTGCAGTCCTGAAATTCATCTATCAGAAAATAAGTAAAACGCGCCTGCCAGTTCTTTAAGACGGCAGGCTCCCGCTCCAGAAGTTCCAGACACCAAAGCGCCATATCGTCAAAATCCAGCCTTCCCGCGCGGCGGCTGGTTTCCCGATAGGTCCGGTACAGATGTTCAAATTCAGCCGCCCCCATTCCGGCAGGCAGCGGTATTTCTTCCACCGGTCTTCCGTTTTTGCGCAGACTGACGCACTCCAGAAGTTCCTCCGCGGCTTCTTCCCGGTAAACCATGTTTGCTTGTAAAACAGACTGCAGGATCTTTCGCTTTTCCCGATCGGATAAAAGATTGTTTTCCCTGATCACGTAACGTTCTTTTAAGATATGATAACAGACCGCGTGAAGAGTGCCGAATGTCACCGGCACGTTCCGCCCCATTTCCGTAAAAAACCGCTGCCGCATGGACAGCGCGGCGGCTTTGGAGTATGTGGCTACCAGTATGGTTTCCGGCGGTACGCCCGCTTTCTCGATCAAAAAGCGCAGCCGCCGCACCAGCGTAAACGTCTTTCCGCTGCCGGGGCCGGCCAGACACAGCACCGGCCCCCTGACAACGGAAACGGCTCTTTTTTGTTCCGTACTTAACTGTTGAAAATGTTCCAATCCCTACCCCTGTAATTTCTCTATTCCTATACGGAGCCTTTTCAGGGACTCCTCCTTGCCCAAGATCTCCATGATCTCCGTAGCTCCAGCCGGCGTCATCTGCTTCCCTGAAACCGCTGTACGGATGGGCCACATCACATATCCGTTTTTGCAGCCTTTCTGCTCCACATAAGCTAAGAGCCTTTGATAAAGCGCATCGTTGGAATAATCTTCCTGCTCTTCCAGAATGGGAAGGACTTCCTTCAGCACTTCCAGAGAAGAAGCCGCGTCCGTCTTCATTTTCTTATGGGTATACATCTGTATGTCATATTCCGGCAGTTCCTTAAAGAAATCCACCTGCTCGGCGATATCCGGGAAAATTTCAATCCTCGTTTTTACCATGGCCGCGATCTTCCTGAGATCAAAACCATCCCCCAGCGCCTTCAGCAGATAGGGTTTGGCCATGTTATAAAAAACCTCTTCCTCCATAGCCTTGAAATATTCTCCGTTCATCCATTTCAACTTCACAATATCAAATACCGCCGGGGATTTGCTGATCCTGTGATAATCAAACTCTTTGATCAGTTCGTCCAGAGAAAAGATCTCCCGGTTGTCTTCAGGGCTCCAGCCTAAAAGGGCAATATAATTTACAATGGCCTCCGTGAGAAATCCCTGCTCTATCAGGTCCTCAAAAGAAGAATGTCCGCTCCTCTTACTGAGTTTCTTGTGATTCTCGTCGGTAATCAGAGGCAGATGCACATAGACCGGCACCTCCCAGCCAAAGGCCTCGTAGAGCCTTACATATTTGGGCGAGGAAGAAAGATACTCATTTCCCCTGACCACATGGGTGATGTTCATGGTATGGTCATCTACCACATTGGCAAAATTGTAAGTGGGGTAACCATCCGATTTGATCAGGATCATATCGTCCAACTCGCTGTTATTTACGGTAATGTCCCCGTACAGCTCATCATGAAAGGTAGTGCTCCCCTCAGTGGGATTGTTCTGCCGTATGACAAAGGGCACTCCCGCTTTCAGCTTTTCCTCCACTTCTTCCCGGGAAAGGGAAAGGCAGTGTTTGTCATAGACCATGATCTCCTTGCCTTCCACTATCTCGGTCTTTAAACCGGCCAGCCTTTCCTTGTCGCAAAAGCAGTAATACGCCTCCCCTTTGTCAATGAGTTCTTTGGCGTATTTCATGTAAATACCTGTCTTCATACGCTCGCTCTGAATGTAGGGACCGTATCCGCCGTCCTTGTCCGGGCCCTCGTCATGCTTAAGCCCCGCCTTCTCCAGGGTGCGGTAAATGATTTCCGTAGCGCCTTCCACAAAGCGCTCCTGGTCCGTATCTTCGATCCGCAGCATAAAATCCCCGCCCGCGTGCTTGGCGATCAAAAATTCATACAGCGCGGAGCGCAGGTTTCCCACATGCATTTTACCGGTGGGACTGGGGGCATATCTCGTTCTGATCTTTGTCATACTCTCCTCCGTTCCGGGGCTTTAACCCCTGGCCGTAACGGCCGTAACATCTATTTTCTTACTGTTTCGGAAATTTCTCTACTGCTTCGGCACCCTGCGGACGGCTTTCGCCTTAAACGCGGCAACTTCCTTTGCCGCCGCCTGCAGGGAAATATTGGTTCCCGCTCCCGCGATACAGCCGCCCGGACAGGCCATGCCTTCGATCAGACAGCCCTTCTTCTGCCCGGCCTTCGCGAGTAAAAGCATTTTCCTGCATTCCGCCAGGCTCTCCGCGTGTTCCACATGTACCGCGGTACCCGGATAATATTCTTTAATACAGTCCTCTATGGCTCCCGCCACGCCTCCGGCCACACCGTAGCCGCGCCCCGCGGCTGTCGCGTCGCGTATCTCGTCCATGGCCTGTATCTCTTCCACCAGGATCCCTCTGGCCTCAAACATTCCCGCCAGCTCCTCAAACGTAATGACAAAATCCACGTCGGAACGCACCGTCCTTCTGGAAGCCTCCAGTTTCTTGGACGCGCACGGGCCGATAAAGACCACGCTGGCTTCCGGGTGCTGCTGCTTGATCATCCGGGCCGTGGCCACCATGGGCGTCAGTTCATTACTGATCTTGTCAATGGTTTCCGGAAACAGGTTCTTCGCCATCACGGCCCAGGAAGGACAGCATGAGGTAAGGGCAAAATCCTGTTTTCCGCTGGCCACTTCCCTGACATAGTGTTCCGCTTCCGCGATACAGCCCAGATCCGCTCCCAAAGCCGTTTCATATACCTCCGCGAACCCCAGTTCCTTCAAGGCGGTCTTGAACATTTCCGGCGTTACCCTGGGGCCGAACTGTCCCACAAAAGCAGGCGCCACCTGCGCCACGATCATCCTGCCGGACTGCATGGCACGGATCAGCTGAAAGATCTGGGATTTGTCCGCGATGGCTCCGAAAGGACAGCTGACCATGCACTGCCCGCAGGACACGCAGACCTCATTGTCGATCACGGCTCTGCCCCTTTTGTCGTTTTGTATGGCGTTTACGCCGCAGGCCTTTTTACAGGGTCTTTCTTTATGGGAAATGGCATCGTAGGGACAGATATCCCGGCATTTGCCGCATTTGATACATTTCTCCTGATCGATCAGGGACTTGCCGTTCAGCATGGTCATGGCCCCCACGGGGCACACTTCCCTGCAGGGATGCGCGACACAGCCCATACAGGTATTGGTCACTTCGTAATGATTTTCCGGACAGGCGTTACAGGCGGACGGGATCACCTGCATCAACGGCGGTTCATAATACTTTTCGTCAATATTGCTCTCTTCCAGCCCTTCCGTCAAATGTCCCGGATGTTCTCTGTTTTCCGGCCGCAGAGCCATACCCATGGCAAGGCGGATTCGCTCTCTGATGATCGCCCTGTCACGGTATACGCTTTCCCAATACTGCGACTCTTCATAATCCACGATCTTATAGGGTAATGCCTCCATATCATCCTTCAGATTGGTGGAATGATACGCCAGATTGGCTACTTCCTTAAATACTCTCCTTCTTATCTGCCTGACGGGAGTGTCGATCCCTCTCATGCTGCTCATTTCTTTTCCTCCCGATATACGATCACGCTATGTCTAGTAAAACATAAACTTGTCAGGAAATCAAGCCTCTTGTTTGCTTCCCGCCAGGCTGTAACGCCCTGAAAAGCGCCGCATATACTATAGAAAATCACTCAAAATCAAAGGATTACTATGCAGGATCATCATTTTGACGAAAATCTGGAACGTTTTCCCATCGCCATGGCCTATGTTCCGTGGCAGCACCTTTCCTGTATCTACGACAATCTGGAAGAGGGTTTCCAAAAGGGCACCATCTTCCCCGAACTGGATAAACCTTTTACCGGAAGGAGGGTGGTTTCATGAACGGCAGCTGCAGCGAACGGGAACGTCTGTTAAAAGACATCAGCATCATTGACTTTACGCTGGTGGAATTAAACGAGTACCTGGATACCCACCCCTTTGACGCGCAGGCAATGGAATATTTTAATCACTACGCGCGCATCAAAAACCAGATGATGCTGGATTTTTCATCCCGCTACTACCCTCTTACAACAGATACGTCCATGGATAAAAAAGAATGGAACTGGACTTTAGCCCCCATGCCATGGGAAAATGCCGCGGATCCGTATCCGCTGGCCTGTGAAACGCCCCCCATGCAGCCTCGTAACAATACGGGAAAAGGAGGATATCGCTAATGTGGAGTTATGAAAGAAGATTACAGTTTCCTGTCAACATCAAGAATCCCAACGCCAAGCTGGCGCAGGCGATCATGTCCCAATACGGCGGCCCGGACGGAGAAATGGGTGCCAGCATGCGCTACCTTTCCCAGCGTTACGCTACGCCCTACAGGGAAGTGGCCGGCGTACTGACCGACATCGGTACAGAAGAACTGGCCCACCTGGAAATGGTGGCGGCCATTGTGCACCAGCTCACCCGGAATCTGTCCATGGAAGAGATCGAGAAGTGCGGTTTCGCCCCTTATTATACCGACCATACCGTAGGTATCTGGCCTCAGGCGGCGGGCGGCATTCCTTTCAACGCCTGTGAATTTCAGAGCAAAGGTGACGTGATCACCGATCTGTTTGAAGATATGGCGGCCGAGCAGAAAGCCCGTACCACTTATGACAATATCCTTCGTCTGATCGACGATCCGGATGTCTGCGAACCCATTAAATTCCTGCGCCAGCGTGAAGTTGTACACTTCCAGCGCTTCGGGGAAGCCCTGCGCATTACCCAGGATAGGCTCAACGAAAAGAACTTCTACGCCTTTAACCCCGGCTTTGACACCGTCGCGGACTGTGGCTGCAATAACTAAATCCCCATGTCTTTTTAAAAAGGAGTCCCTCAACCGACCGTTGTGGGGCTCTTTTACGCGCCGGATCACAGACCCCTTTATTTTATCCCCGGTCCGTTCCTCTCAATTTTCCGTATTTACAACCTGCCCGAACATGCTATAATAATTTTAGGGTACCATAAATGCTCCCGGAATGAAAACGCCGCTTTTCGCGGCAGAATGTGAGGAAATATGGACAGCATCAACAACAATATCTGGCATAATATTAATGTGAAAAGGGTGACTCCCACGGACTTTATCTGCGTTATCGAAATTCCCAAGGGAAGCAAGAATAAATATGAACTGGATAAAGAAACCGGCTATATCATCTTAGACCGCATCCTGTATACTTCCACCCACTATCCGGCCAACTACGGCTTTATTCCCAGGACCTACGGCGATGACGGGGACCCTTTGGACGTGCTTTTACTCTGTTCGGAACCGGTATCGCCCTTAACTCTTGTCAGGGCATACCCTATCGGCGTTATTTCCATGCTGGACGGCGGCAAAAAGGACGAAAAGATCATCGCGGTGCCCTTTAACGATCCTACCTACAACAGCTACCGCGATATTTCCGAACTGCCTGCCCATGTGGTGCAGGAAATGGAGCATTTCTTCACGATCTATAAAGCGCTGGAAAACAAGACCACCGATGTCAACGAGCAGGGCAACCGGGAAGATGCCATCAGGGTTATCGAACACTGCCTGGACAATTACATAGACAAATTCATCAGAAGCTGGTAAGCAGTACTCCCCTCATCAGGCGCGCTGCTTATCTCGCATCCCCAAGGAAGAACAGCGCCACCGTTCCCGGCCCGGAGTGCGTACCCACGGTTGGACCGATCGGTTCTATCATAAAGTTCTTGATACCGAACCTCTCTTCTACCTGACCGGCCACAAACTGCGCGTCCTGAAGCGCGTCCCCGTGGCTGATAAACACGATCTCATTATCTTTCCTGCGGGAGCCCATATGTTTTTCCATATAGTCCACCAGCGCGCACAGAGATTTTTTTCTGCCTCTCACCTTATTTACGGGGATCAGATGGCCTTCGTTGTCCACATGCAGTATGGGCTTAATCCCTGCCATCGTGCCGATGACCGCGGTGGTCTTGGACACTCTCCCGCCCCGATGCAGATGATGCAGATCATCCACAGTAAACACATGCACAAAGTTCCGGACATTGGCTTTTAACCAATCCGCCGTTTCTTCCATGCTTTTGCCCGCCAGGCGCATCCTGACGGCATAGTACACGAACAAACCTTCCCCCAGGGAAGCGCACAGAGAATCTATCACGATGATCTTCACATCCGGATGCTCTTCCATAACATCCTGAGCGGCAAGCTGCCCATTGCCGCAGGTTCCGCTCAGCCCGGAAGAAAACGCCAGATAAAGGATCTTTCTGCTGCCTGTTTCCACGAGTTTCTCAAAAGTATTCCGTATCTCTTCCGGATTGATCTGAGAAGTGGACGGCATTTTTCCCTCTTCCCGCATCAGCCTGTAAAATTCTTTCCAGGGAAGTTCCTTCCCCGTATTTCCGCTGTAAGTTTCTCCGTCCACAGTGTAGCTCATATTCATGCAGGCTACATTATTGTTTTCCAGATATTCCACCGGCAGATCCGCCGTGGAATCCGTTACAATGGTAAAATCCGCCATGTATCACGTGCCTCCGTTTTTCAAATAGCATTGTCATTATATCATTAACATTCGGATTTTACAATATTTTTCTATTTTTCGGTATTCTGCCCGCCGGAATGCCTCGCTCCCGGCAGCCGCAGCCGGAACAGTCTGGCGCCTAATTTTTTCAGATTTAACGGCACCAGCGGATAAATATAGCTCTGCCGGGAAACAGTCCGGTTGGTCACTACTGCCAGCGCGCAGAAGATCACGCCGCCGATATAGCCCCAAAGGCCGAATATCGCTGTCAGGATCAGTGTCAGGATGCGCATGAACTTCAGCGCGTATCCCAGTTCATAGTTGGACTGGGTATAATTGGCAATGGCCACAAACGCCATGTACAGCATCACCTCGGCGTTGAACCAGCCGCTGTTGACCGAAAATTCCCCCAGCACCAGGGCCGCCATAACGGACAGCGGCGTGCTCAGCATATTCGGCGTATTGACCGCGGCCAGACGCAGGCCGTCAATGGCCAGCTCCAGAATCAAAAACTGCCAGATCAACGGAATGTTTTCCGGTTCCTTGAGCACAATGAACTGAAACGCCTGAGGAATGTATCCTCTGTTATTCATCAGCAGTAAAAAAGTAGGTGTCAGGAAATACGTCAGCAGGGCGATCAGGAAGCGGGAAAGCCGCAGATAGGTGCCGGTTATGGGTGGGAAATAATAATCGTCCGCCTCCTCCACCACATCGAAGATGGAGGTGGGCATGATCATGGCGGAGGGAGAATTGTCCACCAGGATCACGATATTGCCTTCCAGGATCTGGGCCGCGGCCGTATCGGGCCGCTCGGAATACTTAAACTTCGGGAACGGATTAAACCATTTTCTCTCATAGAGGCATTCCGCCAGACTTTCCTGGTTCATGGTCAGCGCATCCACCGAGATGTTTTTGATCCGCTCTTTGATCTGCGTCAGAAATTTATGATCCACCCGGGAATCCATGTAACAGACCGCGATATCCGTTTTGGAATTTTTCCCGGCGCACATCATCTCAATGCGCAGCTCCGTACTGCGGATCCTTCTCCTGATCAGAGCCGTATTAAAGATCAGGGTTTCCACAAAACCGTCTTTGGAACCCCTGAGCACCTTGTCCTTATCCGGTTCTCCCACGCTTCTGGCGGGATAGGTTCTGGAATCGATCATGACCGCCTGGGTATAGCCGTCAATAAAGAGAACAAACACCCCGGACAGGAGGCCGTAGAGGATATCGTCCCATGAATCTTTCAGATCCACCTCCACATATGGAATGTGACGCTTGCTCATTTCATGGGCATCCGCGGGCATATCCTCTTTGGTAATGCTCATAAAATACTGTAACAGTTTCTGCATGAGCTCATCCTTGCAGAAACCGTCCACAAAGTACATACAGGCATCCCTTTCCCCGATCCGGATGACCCGGTATACCAGGTCAAAACTGACATCCACCGCCAGCCTGTCGTGCAGATAAGCCATATTCTCCTTCAGAACGCCGCTCATTCTGCCGCTTGCTTTTTCTTTTTCAATTCTTTCCTCATTTTCCATAAGAAAACTCCTTTTCCAGACATCTAGGCTTAGTATGCCGAAAAAGGAGTCTTTTATGCGTTTTATTTCCCCGTGCTGCCGAAGCCGCCGTTTCGGACGCCTTCCGCCTCGTCATCCACCGTAATGCCGTATTCCACGAAAATCCCCTGTATAAAGCCGGCGCCGGCGCTTATTTCCAGTGTTTTTCCCTCATTGGAATCATTGGTGATCTTGGCGAATATGTGTCCCTCGTTGTCGGAATCATAATAATCGCTGTCGATGATCCCCACCGTATTGTTCATCTGCAGCCTGTACTTAAAGCCCAGACCGCTTCGGGGATAGAGCTTTAAAACCCATCCGTCATCTATCTTCACCCGGATACCCGTAGGAATCTTTATGGTGCTTCCCGCCGGCAGACTGAAGGCAAACGGCGCGTAAAAATCATATCCGGCGCTGCCTTTAGTTGCCCGCCGCGGCAGCTGCAGGGACTCATAGATATCCCTGATATCGTTTTCCGTATATTCGGGAAACTCTTCCTTCATGGCCTCCGTAAAATTCTGTTCGCTGACCTTAAAAAACTGCGCTACTTTTTTCATATGCCCTCCTCAGTTTTCATAATCTCCGCAGTAGAGAACGGGAATCCGTCCGTCCCCTTCCGCCAGTGTCTTTTTTACGTCTATTACCCTCTGATTTGCGCTGCCCTTCCACAAAAGCCTGTTATCCTTCAGATCCTGACAAAACTCTCCGTCCACTACCACGTCCACGCAGCGCATGAGCGGATCGGTACAGATTTCTTCCCACAGTTCCCCGGTATACAGCCAGACGGTCTTACGGGGAAAGTTTTCTTTGATCTCCTCCGCCAGTTCCCGGATCTCCAAGCGATTAGCCGGATGCAGCGGGTCCCCGCCGGAAAAGGTGACGCCGCTGATATAGGGTTTGCGCAGCTGCTCAAACAGTTCTTCCTTCGCCGGACGGTCAAACGGCAGTCCGCCGTTAGGATCCCAAGTCACAGGATTATGACAGCCTTCGCAGCAATGGAGGCAGCCCGCCACCCAGAGCACCACCCGCAGGCCGTCACCGTTGAGCATGTCATCCTTGGTAATATTATGATATCGCATTACATACTTTTCCTTTCAGCGATCTCCGCCATTTTCGCGTCATTCAGGCGGGTATCTCCATGTACCCTGGAATAGGACAGATAACCGTTCATCCTGTCTATTTTGGTCAGATTCCGGCTGCCGCACTTGGGGCATACATCCATTTCCAGTTCCTGATGGCCGCAGTCATCACAATACGCCAGCGAAAGATTGACGCCTTCATAGAATCCCATATCCATAGCTCTGCGCACCAGTGTCTTGATGGCCTCGATATTGTAATCAATGGGATATTTCACGTACTGTATTTTCCCACCGTTGCACAGATCCCAGAAACGCTCTTCCAGATCCTGCTTTTCAATGGGCGTAATGTCCTCCGTTACATGGCAGTGAAAAGAATTGCTCACATATTCCCGGTCGGAAACGCCTTCAATGATCCCGTACTTTCTCCGGAACTGCTTGATCTGCAGCCCGCAGAGATTCTCCGCCGGCGTTCCGTAAATAGCGTACAGATTGCCGTCCGCTTCCTTAAATTCATTGATCCTGGCGTTGATATGCTCCATGACCTCCAAAGCGAACTGCCCGTCTTCCACCAGAGATCTGCCGTTATAGAGCATCTGCAGCTCGTTTAACGCCGTGATCCCGAAACTCGCGGTGGCGGATTTTAAAAGAGGTTTGATTTTATCCGTCAGTTTCAGATGCCCGCCCAGGAAACCGCCTTCGCAGTAAGCCAGTGGATTGGTGGATGCCCGCATTTCTCCCAGATAGGCGTAAGTACGGATATGCAGTTGTCTGATAAGCTCCAGATAATAATCCAGCACCTCATAGAAATCCCGGCTTTCCTGTCTGGCCTTGGCCAGGATCATCGGCAGATGCAGGGATACCGCGCCGATATTAAAGCGTCCCACAAAAACCGGCGTATCCGCATCATCCGCGGGATGCATGCCGCCCCTTTCATACCAGGGAGATAAAAACGCCCGGCATCCCATCGGGGAAATGATCTTGCCGTACCGTTTATATATGCTGGCCACATACCCTTTTCCGGTCAGGCTCAGCCAGTCCGGATACATGGATCTCGCGGAGCAGCGGATCCCGGCCTCAAACACGTCTTCCAAGGGTTTTCCCTCTCCGTGCAGGTTTTCATCATATAAAAATACGATCTTGGGGAACAGCACCGGTTTTTTGTGACCCGCTTTTCCCTGTCCTTCTCTTCTGACATTGAGCATGGAAATCGTGGCCAGTCTGGCAAAGCGCCCGGTCCCCGTTCCGGCGGTCACGGTAATAAAGGGATAATCTCCCCGGCTGCTGGCAACGGTATTGAATTTATATTCCCAGCCCTGAAAGCCCTGCTCAAATTCCCGCACCACATCCGCGTAGGCCGTTTCCTCCGCTTTTTCTTGTCCGATCCCCAGGCCCACATACTTCTCCACGTATTTTTTGTAGGATTTCTCCGCGTAAGGCTCCAGGATATTGTCTACACTGGGCACGGTAAACCCGCCATACTGCTGGCTGGCCGCGCTCAGCACGATATCGCCGATCACGTCAAACGCCACGTCCAGCGTCTTGGGTTCGTTGTACCAGATATTTCCCATCTCGAAGCCACCGGCCAGCACATGCTCCACGTCGAACAGACAGCAGTTCATGGTATCCCGGCGGGCTGACATGTCGTGCACATAGATATATCCGTCGCGGCAGGCCTGAATCTCTTCCGTAGTCATAAAAAACTTCTGATACAGTTCCTTGTTGAGCTGATTGAAGATCAGGCTCCTTTTGGTAGAAACCAGCGCGGAATCCGTATTGGCGTTCTCCTTGTCCCCGATATACATAATGGACTGACTCTTTTTGTAAACGTCATCCAGCATGCGCACAAAATCCTGTTTGTAATTCCGGTAATCCCGATAGCTCTTGGCTACAATGGGTTTGACTTCTTCCAGCGCGCTCTCCACCACATTGTGCATGACCTGAATGGGAATCTCGTCCGCTCCCAGATCATTTACTTTCTCGATCACGTGCTGGCAGATATGCCGTTTCTCTTCCACGGTAAATTTTGTCAGGGCGCGGTACGCGCTCTTTCCGATGGCGTCCACTACTTTCTGCATATTGAAAGCCTCTCTGCTTCCGTCCTTTTTAATGACCGCCACCGGTTTCGCGGGCTGAAATTCCGCCCTGTAATCCACAGTATCCTTTTCTGCCTCTTCCATCGCCATGCTCATTGTGCTCCTCCTCTCTGCGCCTTCAGGATTTCCTCCAGCCAGCCTTCATAGGCTGCCCGCACGTCATCCGGCGAAACCACTCTGACTTCTTTTCCCAGACCGGCCAGCCAGCCAAAAAACTGTCCGCTGACCGCCGCTTTGATACGGCTGGAGAAATATCCTTCCCCCAGGGGACGGATATCCGTATCTCTGCCAAATCTGTCCATCACCACGCCGATCAGTCTGTTTGGAAAAGCCAGCGTCACCGTTTCTTCTTCTCCCCCGAACATACCGAACGTACGCTTGGTGTATTCCGCCAGTCCCACCTTTTCAAACTGTTCCCGGCCTTCTCTGGGCTCCCTGGTCAGTGCCACGCTGCCCATTTTATCCACCCGGTAGTGCTTCAGCCTGTCCGCCTTCCCGTCGTAGCCTGCCAGATAATAATTTTCATCATCCCAGATGAGCGCCCAGGGACTGACCAGATATTTTTCCCCGGCTCTTCTGGGTTTCAATTCCCGGGAAAGGCTCCATTCCAGATAAGTGAACGTGATCTTCACGTTTTCATCTATGGCCTTATATACCGTATCCACATTGTAATATATTTTCTCGTTTTCCGTCTTAACTCTTCCCGACACATAGACCTGACGCTGCAGCTGTCCCGCCTGGTACCTGCTGGCCAGCTTTTCCAGCTTTTTGATCAGTTCACGGGATTTTTTGACCGTCATAAAACGGGAAGCCTGCACGGCGTCCACCAAAAGTTTCAGTTCGGCCAGCTCAAAATCCCTTCCGGCCAGACAGTAACCGCTTCCCACTCTGCCTTTTTTTAAAATGATGTCATACCCGAAATCCTGCAGACAGGCCATATCGTCGTAGATCGTCTTACGCTCCGCCTTGATATCGTTGGCGGCCAGTTTGTCAATGATTTCCTGCGTACTTAAAACATGCTCCTCATCCGTATTCTCCATGAGCATCTGCAGGATATAAAACAGCTTCAGTTTCTGATTGGCCGACTTTGCCATCTATCCCTCCAAAATCCTTTCCACTTCACGCAGATTCCGTATGGTAAAATCCGGAACGGCATCCGCCGCCCGCGCTTCCGGCAGATTCCCGGGATTATACCAGCAGGTCGCGATCCCCGCCCGCCTGCCTCCCGCGATATCGCTGGTCAGGGAATCTCCCACTATCAGGGCCTTCTTAGGCAGAACGCCTACCGCCTTCAGAACCTGATCAAAAAAACCTTTCTGCGGCTTGGGCACTCCCAGCTGCTCGGAAATAAAGATGTCCTCCATGATCTCCGTAAAACCGGCCAGACGCAGCTTTCCCATCTGCGTTCTCGTCACGCCGTTGGTAACCGCGAACTGCCTGCATTTTCCCGTCAGGCTTTTGCAGACCTCAAGGGAATCGTCCAGGCAGCGGTATACGCTTCCCAGGTATTCCTGATACCGCTTACAGAATCCGTCCATATCTTTGCAGGAGATCCCCCGCGCCGCGAAAAAATCTCTGAAACGTCCGGTCAGGAGCTCCTGTTTTGAAACCTCTCCCCTTTCCAGCCGCTTCCACCAGCTGTCGTTGATGGCCGAATAAGTCCGCACCATTTCCTCGTCCGGCTCTGTCCCGTTTTCCCGCAGACATCTGCGAAGGGCATAACGCTGGGAATAATCAAAATCCAGCAGCGTGTTGTCCACATCCCACAGTATCACCTCATAGCGCATCGTTCTTCCATCCCATACGTCAAAAAGTGCCGTGAAAACGGCACTTTCCTCTATTCCTCTTTCAACCCTTCTGTTTCGGCATCCTTCAGGTTCTTTCGCCTGCGCAGGGTGATCCCGATAAAGATACCCGTTCCCGCGACAGCGGCCATGATGACAAATAGCAACAGATAGCTTAAAAACGCATTCGCAAACGCAATCATATTTCCTCCACACCAACACGGCATCCTTTGTTTACAGCACTACTATTATACCAGCGCGCCGCCGTCATCGTCAAGCAGTATCTGGCCGTCGGCCGCGCCTGTTGCCAGCTTGTCACACCGCTCGTTTTCCGGATGCCCGTCATGTCCTTTCACCCATATAAATTCCACCTCATGAGGACGCATGGCCTGTAACAGCCGTTTCCAGAGTTCCTCATTTTTCACGGGCTGCCTGCCGCTGGTCTTCCAGTTGTTTTTCTGCCAGCCCGCGATCCAGTTTTGGTTAAAGGCGTCCGTCACGTATTTGGAATCCGAAGTCACCCTTACATGACAGGGCCTCGTCAACGCTTCCAGGCCCACGATCACCGCCATCAGCTCCATCCTGTTGTTGGTGGTCTTCTTATAGCCGGCGCTGAATTCCCTTTCGTGCAGGATTCCTTTTCCGTCCACATACTGCAGCACGGCGCCATAACCCCCCGGACCGTCCGGATTGCCCCTGGCCGCTCCGTCCGTATATAAAGCCACTTCCATTGTTCCCTCCGTTCCGCGCCCGCGGCGCTCTCCTGTCCTTTCTTCTCTATTTCCAGCGTCCGCTTCTGATAAATTCTTCCGCCCGCTCTTCCGCGTGTACCACGATAGCATCGTCATAGCCCATGATCCGCAGAAGCTGAATGGCGTTTCTGGTCACAGCCTTCCCCTCCAGAAGCTTATACGGGAAACGCACGTCCCCGTCCGCGATCTCCTCTTCAAAATGATAATTGTCATATTCGTTTTCCAGAAGGCCGGTCAGTTCCACATCGTGAGTGGCGGCAAAGCAGAGCACATTGCCGGTGTTCTGATACGCAAGGCTTTTTAAGATCTCCGCGGAAGCCGCGATCCTCTCCACCGTATTGGTCCCCCGCAGGACTTCGTCCACAAAACACAGCACTTTTTTCGTCCCCGCCGCGAGGTTCAGGATCCTCTTCAGCGAACGGATCTCCACGATGTAATAGCTTTCTCCGCCCATCAGGTCATCTCTGAGCGCCATGGAACTGCAGATATGGAAACAGCTGCCTTCATAGGAAGCGGCAGGCACCGTATGGATCGTCTGGGCAAAAATGGCGCTCACCGCCACCGTCTTTAAGAAAGTGGATTTCCCGGAAGCGTTGGAACCGGTCAGCAGGATTCCCCTGTTTACCGTGAGAGAATTTTTCACCGGATGCTCCAGCAGCGGATGATACATTTCTTCGGCCCTGAGAAAGCACCCTTCCTCCTTCAGAACGGGCACACAGTATCCTTCCTTCAGGGATTTCCGGTAAGCGCCCGCCACCACCGCGGCCTCCAGATATCCCGTCACAAAGAAGAGCCTGTCCACGTCTTCCACATGCTTCCTCACCTGTGTCAGCATGGAATTAAATTTTATCAGGTCCGGATGGCCGGCCATTCGGATATAGTCCATCAGGATATCCAGCGGATTGCCGGAACCGGACATCCGGCCGGAAGACATCAGCCAGAAGGCGCCTCTTTTAAATTTCCCCAGCTTTTTCCCGTGTCCGCGCAGTTCCTCCGCTTCCGCCTCAAGCTCCCGCGGCAGCTTCTCCGCGATCTTTCCGGAAGCGTAGAGCAGACGCATGATATAAGCGAAACTGGTGATATAGGGATCGATCTCTCCTTTTTCCCTGAAGTAGCTGACGATATTCCACAGTGCGCAGGCGATCAGACCGCTTATGCCCACTGCAGGAAAAAAGAAGCAGCATACCAGAAAGGGCAGATAAAGGAAATCAGCAATATAGTGCCTGAGATTGCTCCTTTCTCCCAGAACGTCCAGATATTCCAGATAATCATATAAAGAGAAACGTCCCGTAAACCCCAGCTTTTTTAATTCCAGCTGGAGCCGGATCCTTTCTTTTTCATGTTCCATAAAGAACGTTACCAGTTCCTCAAAACGGCGGATCTGTTCCGGGTCTTCACAGGGCTGGCGCAGCAGCGCGTAGAGCACCTCTTCTCCGGCGGAGGAAAAAGTCCAGTCCATACTCTGAAAGATCTCGTCCATATTCAGGTCGTTCCATGTGATATCATCAATCTGGTCAGCCGCGGGATGGCGGGTAAAATAACGGGAAACGGATCCATACTGTTCCGGTCTGTATTCTTTTTCCCCAAGGCCGAAATTCTTTTCCCCGTAGTGGTTCTTCAGTCCGTTCAGGAATCTTTCGTCGGCCTTACGCCTGTCATAGATCCCCTTTCCCGCTATTACGGCCAGGATCCCCAGAACACTCATCCAAAATACAACATATTCCATATTTCCGTCTTTTTATTGCAGCAGGCGCGCTACGCTCCTTTCCACCTCCCGGTAAATATGGGAAGGTTCTTCTCCCACATAATATTTCCCGTCCCGATATAAGACGTTTCCGCCTATCATGGTCATTTTTATGTTCTGCTTGCTCCCGCTGTAGACCAGGTTCTTCTCAATATTGTGAATGGGCCGCATATTGGGCATCTGCAAATCTATGAGGATCATATCCGCCAGTTTGCCTTCCGCGAGTACATCCGCATCCGTCAGACGCATGGCCGCGGCGCCGTTTACGGTAGCCATCCGCAGCACTTCTTCCGCGCCCATGCAGGCGGCGTTCTTTTCTTTCAGCTTCGCCAGACCTGCCGTCAGAAACATCTCCTTGAACATATCCAGGCTGTTGTTGCTTGCCGCCCCGTCCGTTCCGATGGCAACGGGGATCCCTTTCTCCACATACTGGGCGATGGGTGCGATCCCGCTGGCCAGCTTGGTATTGGAAGCCGGATTGGTGATCACATACATCCCCCTTTTCCGCAGAAGGCTGATATCCTCCGGCCTGGTGTGCACGCAATGGAAACCGCCGCCCCCGTAATGAAACATTCCCAGTGTATCCAGAAAGAGCAGTGGTGACATCCCGTACCGCCGTTTACAGCCCGCCACCTCCGCGGCCGTTTCGCAGATATGGGCATAGACCGGCGCCTTCAGCCTGTTCACCAGCGCCGCCATCTGCGTCAGCAGCTTTTTGGAGCATGTGTACTCGGCATGGAAGCCCAGCTGATAGCTGATAAGCGGAGATGTATGGTTCCATTTCTCATATTCCTCCTCCACCGCTTCCACGGAAGAAGTAAAATTATTCAGCCCGCTGGTAAGCACGCAGCGCATCCCCATTTCCATACAGGCATGCGCCGTCAGATCCGGCTTTATATACATATCGAAGACAGCCGTTATACCGCTGCTCAGATATTCCAGCACCGCCAGCTTGACAAAATAAAAGATATCTTCTCCCGTCAGTTTTGCCTCCATGGGGAATATTTTTTCCGACAGCCATTTCTGCAGCGGCAGATCGTCGGCGTAGGAACGCAGAAAAGTCATGCCGGAATGGGCATGCGCGTTTTTAAACCCCGGCATCAGCAGATTGTCTTCACAGTCTATCTCCCTGTCAAACTTTTCTTTTTCCTGCTCTTCCCCCTGTTTGGGGATCACGCGGATGATCCGATCCCCCTCCACCCATATCTCTCCCTGAAATATGGGCCTGTCCTTTTCCATGGTAAGCACTCTCGCGTTATACAGTCGAATCTTCATCGCAGCCCGTCACCTCCAAACCCATGGGGAAGCAGTTCCCTCAGAGAATACTCCTGCCAGTCCAGTTTCCTCCTCACCGTCAGTATCATAAAATCCGCCCCGCAGAATTCCTGCATGACCTGTCTGCAGATACCGCAGGGATACGCGTAATCTTCCGGTTCTTCCTCTTTTCCGCCGGCAACGGCAATGGCCAGAAACTGCCTCTCCCCTTCGCTGACCGCCTTAAAAAAGGCCGTCCTTTCCGCGCAGTTCGCCGCGCCGTAAGAAGCGTTCTCCACATTGCAGCCGGTAAATATCTTTCCTTCCGCCGTCAAAAGCGCCGCCCCTACCCTGAAACCGGAATACGGCGCGTACGCGTACTGCCTCGCCGCCAGGGCTGCCCCCGCCAGCCGTTCCTTCCAATTCTCCATGATCCGCTTTTCCTTCCCCATATCCCTTCTCTGATTTTCTTCTGCCGCCCGTTACCGGAACCGGCGGATACTTTCCTTTACCAGCTTTGTAAACGGCAGAGCGGCTCTGTCCGCCGCTTCCTGTACCTCCTCGTGACACAGCGGATTTTCGGTCAGGCCGGCGGCCTGATTGCATATGCAGGATACCCCGCACACCCGAAGTCCCGCGTGTCTGGCCGCAACAGCCTCCACCGCCGTACTCATACCCACCGCGTCCGCTCCCAGGGCACGCAGCATCCGAACTTCCGCCGGCGTTTCAAAGGACGGTCCCGTCAGCTGTACATAGACCCCTTCCTTTAAAGCGATCCCCTGTTCCCCGGCCACGGTTCTGATCACATCGTTCAGACCTCCGTCGTATATGGCGCTCATATCCGGGAAGCGGGTCCCCAGTTCTTCCTCGTTGGGCCCGATCAGAGGATTTCTCACAAAACAGGAGATCTGATCTGTGATCAGCATAAGATCTCCCGCCCGAAAGTCCGGATTGACACCGCCGGCGGCATTGGTAAGAAACAGGATCTCGGCCCCCAGAAGCCGTATCAGCCTTACCGGCAGCACCACATCCGTCATATCGTATCCTTCGTAAAAATGCACCCGTCCCTTCATACAGACGATGGGCATTTCTCCCAGATGACCAAAGATCAGCCTGCCCTCATGTCCCGGCACCGTGGATACGGGAAATCCTTCGATCTCACTGTAAGCAAGTTCCGCTTCCACCTGTATCTGTTCCGCGAAATTTCCCAGTCCGGACCCCAGTACCAGACCGGCCTTGGGCGTAAAATCCACTTTCTTCCGCACACTCTCGCGGCAGCGCAGTACTTTTTCGTATACCCTGTCCACGCAGATCCCTCCCCTTGTTTACTTTTATCATATCAAATTACCGTGGGTATGGCAAGGAAAACCGGGCGTTCACGCGAAAAGCCCCGCCGCGTGGGCAGGGCCTTTTTCCTTAAATGATAATACATATCAGACCGCCGTTGGTATCGTTGACGATCTTCTGCATGGTGTCCTGCAGCTTTATCTGACTTTCATCTCCTATCAGGGAGATCTTGTTGGTAATGCCGTCGCTGACCAGCTGCTCCACGGTCTTCCCAAAAATATTGGTTTCCCAGATACCGTCCCCGTTTTCTCCTGCCTCTTCAATGTATTTTATCAGATCTTCCGCCTGTTCCTCCGTTCCCACGATCGGCGCGATCTCCGTTTCGATATTGGCCTTGATCATGTGGATGGAAGGACTTTCCGCTTTGATCTTGACGCCGTACTTGTTGCCATGGCGGATGAGTTCCGGCTTTTCCAGCGTGATCTCCGCCCTCTCCGGCGTCACCACGCCGTAGCCTTTGCAGCGTACCGCCCGGACGGCCTCCAGCACCTTGGAATATTCCTTTTTCATGGCGGAAAGCTCTTTTAACTTGGAGATCAGCTGATATTCTCCCGTGATCTCATCTCCCACCATTTCGCTGAGCATCTCGTAATAGTATGTATTGTCCACGTCTATCTGCAGTTTTACGCTGCCGTCCGCGAGATCCACTTTGTCGATCTTACAGCGTTTCATATACTGGCTATCCAACAGCAGCTGTCCGTCAGTCTGACGCATCCGCAGTTCTTTCACCGTGCCGGTTTCTTTCATCAGCGCCTTTACGGCCGCCACCATATCTACTTTCATCCTGTTGTCCGACGGCAGCATCTCCACCCACTTGGGCATATAAAATTCCATGCGGGAGATCGGGAACTCATAAAGTATCTGCTCCATAATGGCGTAGATATCCTCTTTTTTCAGCTGTTCGCAGTTTACCGGCATCACGCCTACCTGATACTTTTCCGCCAGTTCCGCCGCCAGCGCCCTGGTTTCCTCCGCGTATGGTTTCTGGGAATTTAGCAATACCAGGAACGGTTTCTTCATTTTCTTCAAGGCCGCGATGGTCTTGTCTTCCGCCTCCTGATAGCTGCTCCTAGGCAGTTCTCCGAAACTGCAGTCCGTAAACACCACCAGCCCGATCGTGGAATGGTCCCCGATAACTTTGTCCGTGCCGATCCCCGCCGCCTGGGTAAAGGGGATCTCATTCTCTGACCAGGGAGTTTTTACCATTCTCTCCGCGTCCCCTTCCATGTGGCCGGCAGCACCCTCCACCATGTATCCTACGCAGTCGATCAGCCTGACCTTGGCCTCGATATCTCCGCCCAGCAGCACTCTCGCGGCTTCCTTGGGAATAAATTTCGGCTCCGTGGTGGTGATCGTCTTGCCTCCCGCGCTCTGGGGCAGTTCATCCCTCGCTCTTTCTTTCTCATGTTCATCTTCCATGAAAGGCAGTACGCATACGTCCATAAACCGCTTGATAAAGGTGGATTTACCGGTACGCACGGGGCCGACCACCCCTATGTAGATTTCTCCGTTGCACCTTACTTGTATGTCCTTGTATAGATCATATTCCTTAAAACTGTTCGCGTCCATAAATTTACCCCTTCCATACTTAATTCATTGTATGAAAGGGGTCTGTGGTTTATGACTGATTTTCCGCGGCTGACCGCTCCGGGTGCCGGGCCCGCGCGCTCCCGCGTTCCCGCATCCACGCGAAATACGCTTCATCACAGGCATCGAAAGTGCCGTCCGCCAGAAAAACGGGATAGAAAGCGTCCCAGATTTCCTTTAATACGGGCTGGTAAGGGTCCCAGTCCCTTAACATCTCTTCTTTGGTATAGTGCTGCACGCAGCCACCGTCCGGCTTACTTTCCAGAAAACGTCCTCCCTTCGGCCGCTCTTCCTCCGGCAGCGCGCAGCCTCTTTCTGTCAGCGCCGCGCACTCTCCCATCGCCTCCACGCCGATAAAGGTATAACATTTATGACGCGCACGCAGGTAATAGAAATCCCGTCCGCTGTCATGAAAGGAATCTATGGCATAGAGATTCTTTTCCGAAAGTTCCCGCAGCAAAGCCTCTTTTATTCTGTCTTTTTTCTCATCCGCCTCAAGACTGAGCGCCCGCAGCATATCTTCCGGTGACAGGGAACAGCCTCTCTCCCTGCAGCATCTGCCCCCGCACCGGGCGCATTCCTCTCCGGCTCTGTAACCGTCCATTTATCGCATCACCACGCGTTTGAAATTCTTCTTGCCCCGTCTGACGATCAGACCTTCTCCGGCAAACTGTTCCGGCGCGTAAACCGTTTTGATATCCGTAACCTTTTCGTCCGCCACGGTCACGCCGCCCTGTTCCACCGCCCGCCTGGCCTCGGAACGGGAAGCCGTCAGGCCGGCCTTCACCAGAACGCCCATAATATCGATGCCGCCGTTTACAAAATCCGCTTCTTCCAGAACGGCGGTGGGCATTTCGGCCGCGCTTCCTCCGCTGAAAAGGGCCCTGGCGCTTTCCTGCGCTTTTCCGGCCTCTTCCGGGCCATGCACCAGGCTGGTCAGTTCATACGCCAGGATCTCTTTGGCGGTATTCAACCGGCTGCCCTCCCATGTGTCCATTTCCTCTATCTGCTCAAGAGGAAGGAAGGTGAGCATCCGCAGGCATTTTAATACATCGGCGTCCGCCACGTTTCTCCAGTACTGATAAAACTCAAAGGGAGAAGTCTTATTGGGATCCAGCCATACGGCGCCTTTTTGGGTTTTTCCCATCTTTTTGCCCTCGGAATTCAGCAGCAGGGTAATGGTCATGGCATAGGCATCTTTCCCCAGTTTCCGGCGGATCAGCTCCGTGCCGCCCAGCATATTGCTCCACTGGTCATCGCCGCCGAACTGCATATTGCAGCCGTATTTCTCATAAAGCTGCAGGAAATCGTAGCTCTGCATGATCATGTAGTTGAACTCCAGGAAACTCAGGCCCTTTTCCATACGCTGCTTATAACATTCCGCGGTCAGCATCCGGTTTACGCTGAAATGGGCGCCGATCTCCCGCAGAAAAGAGATATAGTTCAGATCCATGAGCCAGTCCGCGTTGTTCACCATCAGCGCTCTGCCTTCCGAAAAGTCGATAAAACGGCTCATCTGCTTTTTGAAGCATTCGCAGTTATGCTCTATGGTTTCCCTGGTCATCATGGTCCGCATATCGCTTCTGCCGGAAGGATCCCCGATCATGGCCGTGCCGCCGCCGATCAGGGCAATCGGCTTATTTCCCGCCATCTGCAGGCGCTTCATCAGACACAGCGCCATGAAATGTCCCACATGAAGACTGTCCGCGGTGGGATCAAAGCCGATATAGAAAGTGGCTCTGCCGTTGTTGACCAGTTCCTTGATCTCTTCCTCGTCCGTCAGCTGGGCCAGAAGATCCCGCTCTCTTAATTCGTCAAATACCGTCATTTCTTCTCTCCTCCTGTTAGAAAGCCGCGATGATAAAACATTGGCAGCCATTGCCGTCCCACAACACGCGGCCGCTTTGACCACAAAAAACCCCGTCCTTTCATAAGGACGGGGTGAACCGTGTTACCACCTTAATTCCCACAGGACTTACGCCCTGCGGCTTTGCGGGTATCTGTCAATACCCCGGCAGATATCGGTGCCTCCGGCAGAGCCTACTCCGCGTTCCGCCGCGGAAGATCTCCGCGCCTTTTTCACGTTTCGGTCCGCTGCTCCGGGATGTATTTCCCTCCGCTCTGCTCGCGCCTCTCACCAGCCGGCAGCTCTCTGTGAGCCTGTAAACAAAGGTACTTCTTCCCATCATCGCGTTCAAAAGTATTATGATTAGTCATTATACAAACAGTTTATCCGGTTGTCAACCGAAAATTGCGCCGCGGACCGGCATTCCGCTTCTATTTATTCGTCATCAGCTTTGTCATGGCCTGATTCAGTCCGTCCACCGTCAGCTTATACATGGGGAACAGTCCTTTAATAGCGGTTTCCGCTTCCCGCCAGGGCGCGTGCCCCGGCGCCATCTTGGGATTGAGCCAGACCACCTTTTTATAATGTTTCTTGATCAGCTGCAGCCAGTCCCAGCCCGCGAGCCCCCCGTTGGGTCCCCTGTAGTTGCCGGTATCGGAATACAGTTCTTCCGGCGCCATGGCCGCATCGCCTACAATGATCACTTTATAATCACTGCCCAGATTTTTAAACATCCAGTCCGTATCTACCCAGTCCCCGTTTTCGCATTCCGGGGTCTTATACAGCTTGCTGTAAATGCAGTTATGAAAATAATACGTCTTTACATCTTTGTAATGGTTGGATTTATGCACTGCCTGGAACAAATCATTCAACAGGGCGCTGAAGGGGATCATGGTGCCGCCGGAATCCATCAAAAGCAATAGTTTGACCGCGTTCCTGCGCGGCTTCTGCATAACGATCTGCAGGCAGCCGCCGTTGTTGCAGGTCTTATTCACCGTTCCGTCGATATCCAGCTCCGTTTCCGGGATATCCAGTCTGGCTGAAAACTGCCGCAGTTTGCGGAAGGCCAGCTGGAACTGCCTGTTGTCCAGCACCCTGTCATCCCTGAAATCCCGGTACTTTCTTTCTCCTATCACCGCGAAAGCGGACTGATGCCCGGTTTTGCCGCCTACCCGCAGACCGCCCACATTGCCGCCGCTGCTTCCGAAAGAGGTCTTTCCCATGCTGCCTATCCAGAAGCTGCCCCCGTTGTGCTCGGAATCCTGATCCCGCAGTCTTTCCTTAAACTTCTGCTCGATCTCCTCTTTATCCATATGAACCTGCAGATCCTCCAGCTCGTTCAGCTGGGATCTGGCCTCGTCATCCGCGAGCTGCTGCAGGTCGGACTTGTCCAGCCACCGCAGCATCTGAGAAGTGATCTCGGTTTCAAATTTCGCGGAATGAAAACACTCCTCAAAAGCCATATCAAATTTATCGTAATCCGTTTCACTCTTGACTAAGATCATACGGGACACATAATAGAAGGCTGTCATGCTGCTCTCGCACAGATTCTTTTCCAGAGCCTCCTGCAGCGTCAGGAACTCTCCCAGCGTCACATGCAGCCCCTTCTCCCGCAGACTGTGAAAAAACTTGGTAAACATAAGGGCTCCTTACAGGGAATTGGCATTGTGCCTTACGGTTTCCAGATCTTCATCCTTCTTTACCACCACGCCGATAAAAGGCAGGGCGCTCTTTATCTGATCCGCCGGAATACCGCCTAACTGCAGGGCGTTGATCCAGTCTATCAGTTCGGAAGTACTGGGCTTTTTGCGGATATCCCGCAGGGCCCTGATGCCGTAAAAGACCTCCATGGCGTTTTTCAACAGGGTTTCTTCCACGTGAGGATAATGTACCCTGACGATCTCCTCCATCAGCGCATCGTCCGGGAAATCAATGTAGTGGAAAATACACCGGCGCAGAAAAGCATCCGGCAGCTCTTTTTCCGCGTTGGAAGTAATGATGACAATGGGCCTGTGCTTCGCGGTCACGGTGCGTCCTGTTTCATGAATATAAAATTCCATCTTGTCCAGTTCCCAGAGCAGATCGTTGGGGAACTCCAGATCCGCCTTGTCGATCTCGTCTATCAAGAGCACCACCTGCTCATCGCTCTCAAAAGCTTCTCCCAGTTTTCCCAGCTTGATGTAACGGGAAATATCGTCCACGCCCTCTTCCCCGAACTGCCCGTCATAGAGCCTCTGGATGGTATCGTAGACATAAAGCCCTTCCTGAGCCTTGGTAGTGGATTTGATGTTCCAGATGATCAGACTCTTTCCCAAAGACTTGGCCACCGCTTCCGCCAGCATGGTCTTGCCTGTTCCCGGCTCGCCTTTTATCAAAAGGGGTTTTTTTAAAGCGATCGCCACATTGACGCTGGCCATCAGCTCTTCGCTGGCCACATAATCGCCGCTTCCCCGAAAACCCGTTTTCTCCTCGCCCATAATTTCTTCCCTTCGCTTTCCTGATTCATATTGAAAATTATTTATTATCATGTTACGATATTCTTGTTTTAAAATCAAGAAATTTATGGAGAAAACACCATGATAAAAGATTTACTTCATACAGAACGTACCGGCATCTCCTTCGAGGTCTTCCCGCCGAAAAAAGACGAGGATTTTGTTTCCGCGTTTGATACCATGCGCGCTTTAAGTACCCTGCAGCCCGATTTTATCAGCGTCACCTACGGGGCCGGCGGCAGCAAATCCAAAAAGACCCTGGAGATCGCCTCTTTTATCCAGAATGAGCTGCATATAGAAGCGCTGGCCCATCTGACCTGCGTGGGAAACAAAAAAGAGGATATTCTTTCCGTAACAGAGGGACTTGCCTCTCAAGGAATTTTTCAGGTACTGGCGCTTCGGGGTGACCGTCCCAGGGATATGAGCGACGAACAGTTCGCGTCCAGGGAATTTTCCCACGCTTCCGATCTGATCACGTTTTTAAGAGAGAATACAGACTTTTCCTGCGGGGGCGCCTGCTACCCGGAAAAGCACTACGAATGTTTCAGCCGGGAAACGGACCTTGCCAATTTAAAGAAAAAGCAGGACGCCGGCGCCGATTTTTTCATCACCCAGATGTTTTTTGACAACGATTATTTTTATGACTTCTGTGACAGGGCCCAGAAGAAAGGCATTACCGTTCCGGTCTGCGCCGGAATCATGCCCGTTACCTCGGCTTCTTCCCTGGGCACCACCATTTCCCTTTCGGGCGCTTCCCTGCCGAAGGCCTTTACCGATCTGATAGCCGCCTACGGAGATAGACCGGAGGAAATGCGAAAGGCCGGTATCGACTACTGCATCCGTCAGATACAGGACTTACGGCACAACGGTGTCAAAGACATTCATCTCTACACCATGAACAGACCTAAAATGGCCGCGGAGATCGTATCCGCTATCCGGTAGACCCGCGGCCTTTCACGCCATTAAAGAACGCCGGCGTTCCGGCGTTCTTTGTATACATAAAAATACGGTTTTCTACTCTTCCCACTGGGCATCCGAGATTTCTATCTTCTTATCCCGCAGCATCAGATCCCGTACCGCTTCGTCGGGAGCTTTTCCATGGAAAAGTATCAGATTGACCTGCTCGATGATGGGAAGCTGCACTCCGTATTTCTCAGCCAGCCCCATGGCCGCCTTGGCGGAGTAAACTCCCTCTACTACCATTTTGACTTCCGCCATGGCTTCCTCCATGCTCTTTCCCTGTCCGATCAAAATACCCGCTCTGCGGTTGCGGGAATGCATGGATGCGCAGGTTACGATCAGATCTCCGATACCGGTCAGACCGTTAAAGGTTTCGGCCTTTGCCCCCATAGCCACGCCCACTCTGGAAATTTCCGCGATCCCCCTGGTGATCAGCGCCGCCTTGGTGTTGTCCCCATAGCCCAGGCCGTCCGCCATGCCCGCCGCCAGCGCTACCACATTCTTCAGCGCGGCTCCCAGCTCCATACCCAGTACGTCGGAACTGGTATAGACGCGGAACACATCGTTCATGAAAATATTCTGCAGGTACTCGGCCGTCGCTTTCTTTTTCGCTCCTACTACAATGGTGGTAGGAAGGCCTTTTCCCACTTCCTCCGCGTGGGACGGTCCGGAAAGCACGGCTACCGTTGCCTTTGGTACTTCCTCCTCAATGATCTGGGAAAGGGTCATGAGCGTGTGCTCCTCGATGCCTTTCGCCACATTGACGATGATCTGTCCCTCTTCCACCTCCGCTCTTAATTCCCCGGCCGTCTTTCTGGTAAAGGAAGAAGGCACTGCCAGCACCAGCACATCCATGCCCTTTACGGCTTCTTTTAGATCAGTGGTAAATACCATGTCCGCCGGCAGCTTTACGCCGGGCAGTTTGTCCTTGTGCTCATGCTCTTTCTTCAGCATGGCGATCTCTTCCGCCAGCTTGGACCAGACCGTAACGTGATGTCCGTTCTTATGCAGAAGCGCCGCCAGCGCGATCCCCCAGCTTCCCGCTCCGATCATTCCTATGTTTGCCATATCCGTCTACTCCTCCGTTTTGTTTTTCTTAAATAGATAGGTCTTTCTCTCTTCCCCTTTTATCAGCCTCACAATATTCGCCCTGTGCTTCACATACGCCAGTATGGTCAGCAGGGCGGTAAGGAGATACATTTCGATCAGCTGAGGCCTCTGCATACCCTGAAAAACGCCCAGTTCCCCGCAGATCACCATTTCCACCATAAATCCCGCGTATACTAACAGCGATCCCAGGGACACATAATGGGTGGTAAAAAACGTGGTAAAAAACACGATCACGCCCATGGGAATAAAATAGGGATGAAAAGCCAATACCAGTCCCGCCGTGGCCGCGATCCCCTTCCCGCCCTTAAAATGCATATAGAAGGGATAATTATGTCCCAGGATCACTCCCGCCGCCGTGTAAAGCGCCAGCAGATAAATGTCTTCGGGATGGCTCCGCGCGAAAAGCAGACGCGTGAGCAGAATGGCCAGAATACATTTGAAACAATCTCCCGCCAGCACGATCAGTCCCGCCTTGGTCCCCAGCACCCTGAGCGCGTTGGTGGTGCCGGAATTGCCGCTGCCATGTTCCCTGATATCGATGCCGTGGGCCTTTCCATAAAAATACGCTGTCTGAAACAGTCCGAACACATAACCGATCACCAGACAGATTCCTCTCTCCAATATCATTTGTCCTGTTCCTTTCTCTCCCTGATGATGAAACGCAGGGGAGTTCCTTTAAACCCAAAGGTATCCCTTATCTGATTCTCAATATATCTCGTATAGGAAAAATGCATCAGTTCCTTGTCGTTCACAAAGATCACAAAGGTAGGCGGTTTGACCGAAGCCTGGGTAATGTAATACAGCTTCAGCCTTCTTCCCTTGTCAGATGGCGGCTGCTGCAGAGCCACCGCCTCCGCCATGATCTCATTGAGCACGCCGGTCTGTATCCGCATGGCGTGGTTCTCGCTTACCATATCTATGGTTTCATACAGTTTGGGCAGCCTCTGTCCGGTCTTGGCGGAAATAAAGAGAATTTCCGCGTACTGCATGAAAGAAAGCGTGTTTCTGACCTTCTCCGTAAAGCGGTAAATGGTTTTATCATCTTTTTCCACCGCGTCCCATTTATTGACGGCGATGATGACCGCTTTTCCTCTGTCGTGAGCGATCCCGGCTATCTTTGCGTCCTGTTCGGTCACGCCCTCTACGGCGTCGATCACCAGGACCACCACGTCCGCCCGCTCCACCGCGCCCACGGTACGCAGTATCATGTAATGCTCCAGATCTTCTTTGATCTTATTTTTGCGCCGCAGGCCCGCCGTATCAATAAAAACATAATCCCTGCCGTTATAGCTTACATCGGTGTCCACCGCGTCCCGGGTAGTGCCCGCGATATCCGATACGATCAGGCGGTTCTCTCCCAGGAGCTTGTTGATGATGGAAGATTTTCCTACATTGGGTTTCCCTACGATGGCTACCCGGATCCTGTCATCCTCCTCTTCCTCGCCCCCGCCCTGGGGAAAATGCGAGATCACCTCATCCAGCAGTTCTCCCAGTCCCAGCCTGTTGGCGGAGGAAATAGGATACGGTTCCCCGATGCCAAGATTATAGAACTCATATACATCGCTGCCGTATTTTTCATAGCTGTCCACCTTATTGACCGCCAGCACCACCGGCTTGCGGGAACGGCGCAGCATGTCGGCCACCTTCGCGTCGGCGTCTACCAGTCCCTGCTTTACGTCCACCATAAATATGATGACATCCGCGGTTTCCATGGCGATCTGGGCCTGCTCCCGCATCTGGGAAAGGATGATATCCCTGCTGTCCGGCTCGATGCCGCCTGTGTCGATCAGGGTAAAACTTTCATCCAGCCAGCTTACATCCGCATAGATCCTATCTCTGGTAATGCCGGGCGTGTCCTTTACGATCGCGATCTTTTCACCCGCCAGCGCGTTGAACAAGGTAGATTTGCCCACATTCGGCCTTCCTACCACAGCTACAATGGGCTTTGCCTTTCTTCCCGCCATCCGTTTGCCTCCTCCCATACGCGCAGAATGCTGTCCACAAAATCATAACCACTTAATTTTACAATATCTATCCGTACTTGTAAAGTCCCCTCCAGCTCTCCCAGCCTCATGTCATCCAAAAATACGTCTTCCCCGCTGCGCAGCACATTCTGCGGCAGAAAAAGCCTGCGCCCCAGTTCCCTGCCGGCAAGCTGGGCCGCGATATCTCCTCCGGTCAGAAGTCCCGACACCGTGATACTCTCTCCAAAGAAACGATTCCGTATGGGATAGGTCAGGATCTTAAGCCCCCCGCAGACCGCTTCCATTGTTTCCGCCATCTGCCGGATATACGGATACGCCAGCATCCCCGTAGCCAGAGAAACCGTCACACTGCCGGCGCCGGAACGGGAAACGGTTCCCGAGGCCCTAAGCGCTTTTACCGCTGCGTCAAATTCATTCAGCAGCAGGCGCAGCATACCTACGCCGTTTTCCAGCTGGAGATAGCCGTCGTAGCATTCTTCCTCCGGCAGTTTCCTGCCGGCCAGTGCGTACCATTCGTCGCTGGCGTGGATAAAATGCGTGCCCCGCTCTTTAAATATCCTGGCCTGCCAGCTCTCTATCCTGTCAATGACCTCAGCCGCGTCTTCCGCGGTAAAGGACTTTAGGGAGTAAAGCCCCTCCCGGTACCTGGAAAGCCCCACCGGCACCACCGAAACGCTCTCCAGCACCGGCAGGTATTGGGACAGCTTCAATATACTGTACTCCAGCTCTTCCCCATCGTTAATGCCTTTGCAGAGCACGATCTGTCCGTTCATCGGGATGCCCGCTTCATAGAGCCTGTCCGCCTTCTTCAGGGCCTCTCCCGCGAACCGGTTGCGCAGCATTTTACAGCGCAGCTGCGGATTCATGGTCTGAAAGGAAATATTGACGGGGCCCAGCCGGTAGCGGATGATCCTGTCAATATCGTGGTCGGACATATTGGTTAATGTCACATAATTGCCCTGCAGGAACGAAAGCCGCGCATCGTCATCCTTAAAATACAGCGTTTCGCGCATCCCAGGCGGCATCTGGTCGATAAAGCAGAAAATACAGTGGTTGCGGCAGCGCCTGTAATCGTCCATCAGGCCGTTCTCAAATACCACTCCCAGATCTTCGTCCGGCTCCTTGTCGATCTGCAGCAGACATTCCTCGCCGTCCTTCGTTTCCACCAGCACCTCCACGTAGGTATCCTGCAGCAGGAACCGGTAATCAAAAATGTCCTCTATCTCGCTGCCGTTTACCGCCACGATCCTGTCACCGGGCTCCAGTCCCAGCTCCTGCGCGATACTGTCCGCTTCCACCTGTCTGATCTCATGTCCTCTTAGTTTCTTCATGCCGCGCTCCTTTACGTCCTGTTTCTATTTTACTAGAAATTCCTTGACGTGTCACTATCGGAATGTTATAAAATATTCATAGAAATCTTACAAGCGCAATGCCGTTTCAAACGGCGGAATGAGAGGAAATCATGCCTGATCTGCACGAACTGGAAAACGCCATGCCGGTGGCGCCTCTGAAAATCGCGGCCATGCCCTCCGCGGAAAAGCTGGCCCGCAGAGTCAACGATTATCTGGTGAGCTTTCGGAAAAGCGTCAATAACAAAGTGAAAAACGACCCCGCTTTTCACGGCTACATAGAAAGCAGCTATCTGACCAATTTTGAATGTCCCCGCTTCGGCAGCGGCGAAGGCAAAGCCCTCTTCCATGAATCCATCCGTGGCAAGGACCTCTTTATCATCACCGATGTATGCAATCACAGTATCACATACAATGTGGGCGGTTTCACCAACCACATGTCCCCCGATGACCACTATCAGGATCTTAAGCGCGTGATCGCGGCCTGCAACGGCAAAGCGCACCGCATCAATGTCATTATGCCCTTTTTATACGAGGGCAGGCAGCATAAGCGCAATGGCCGGGAATCTCTGGACTGCGCTTACGCGCTGGAAGAACTGAGTTCCATGGGCGTTACCAATTTCATCACTTTTGATGCCCACGATCCCAGAGTCCAGAACGCGGCGCCGTTAAATGGTTTTGACAATTTTACGCCGCCCTATCAGTTTATCAAGGCGCTTTTAGCCGCCGAAGAGGATCTGCTGGTGGACAAGGAGCATCTGGTTGTCATCAGCCCTGACGAAGGAGCTCTGGACAGGGCCATCTATTTTGCCACCGTACTGGGCGTGGATACGGGCATGTTCTACAAACGGCGGGATTATTCCGTTATGGTCAACGGCAAAAATCCCATCGTGGCCCATGAATTTCTGGGGGACAATATTGAAGATAAAGACGTTATCATCATCGACGATATGATCTCCTCCGGAGAGAGTATGCTGGATACCTCCAGACAGTTAAAGGCCATGCACGCCAGACGGGTTTATCTCTGCTGCACCTTCGGCCTTTTCACCAACGGTTTAGGCGCCTTCGACGAAGCCTACGAAAAATGTTATTTTGACAAAGTCATCACTACCAACCTGACCTATCTCCCGCCGGAGATCTACAGAAAGCCTTATTTCGTAGAGGCCGATATGAGCAAGTTCATGGCCTCCATCATCGACTTTATGAACCATGACGTATCCCTGGCCAATACCCTGGCCACTACGGAAAAGATCCACGGGATCCTGGAATCCTACAACAAACGGGTGCCTTTTGATTAAAGGCACCCGTTTTCTTCCGCAGGAAGCGTCACCACAGGAAATGTCATTGTCACCTTGAACAGATCCCCGTCCAGGTAGATCTCAAATCTTCCCTTCTGCAGTTCCACCAGATTTTTGGCAATGGACAGTCCCAGTCCGCTGCCTTCGGTATTCCGGGACAGATCTCCCCTGATAAAACGCTCCGTCAGTTCCTGCGCCGGGATATTGAGCGCCTGCGCGGATATGTTCTTCATGGACAGCCAAACTTCCTGCCCGCTGCTTTCCACATCCAGGTATACCCTGGTACCGGTCAGCGCGTATTTGCAGATATTGTTGAAAAGATTTTCCACCACTCTCCACATTCTGCGGCTGTCGGCTTCAATGTATACTTCTTTTTCGGAAAAATCTTCCACTATCGTCAGGTTTTTCTCTTCAAACTTTTCGGAAAACTCCCCCAGCGCCTGCTTCAGCAGTTCCGCCAGGTTGATATTTTCCGGATGCAGCGTAATATTGCCCGACGAGATCTTGGAAGCCTCCAGCAGATCGTCCGTCAGCTGCTTTAACCGCCAGGATTTGTTCTCCAGCACTTCAATATAACTTCTTGCAGGCTCCTGCTCTATCTTTTCCCGTTTGAGCAGATCCACATAGTTGATAATGGAGGTCAGCGGCGTCTTGATGTCGTGGGAAACATTGGTGATCAGGTCCGCCTTCAGACGCTCGTCCTTCATGGAGGTTTCCACCGCCGTTTTGATCCCCGCGCCGATGCTGTTCACCGCTTCCGCCAGCTGTCTGTTTTCTCCGTGCATGCTTTCTGCCGCTACCTGGCAGTTCAGATCTCCTTCCCGGATCCTTTTGATCGCTTCTATGATCCTTTTCCGCTTTAAGTGATGATAGATCCAGAAGCTGAGGATCGCCGCATCCGTAATGCCCGTTATCAGAACGATCAGCAGCAGCCATTTACCCCATCCCACGGCGCAGAAAAAGCCCAGGATCAGATTGATCCCCATGATCCCGCCTAAAATAAACAGACTTCTGAAAAAAACGCCGCTGTTGTCATAGAACTGAAAAAGCAGCCTTCCGAAGGCCCGTACGGGACGCCGGATCCCCTTCTGCCAGAGAACGCGCAGCAGACTGTTCTTCCATAAAGTATGGGCCTTGCACCTGCGCAGCAGGCTGTACCAGAACAGACAGAAGATCAGACTGCACAGAAGGACAAAGCAGCCTGCCAGTACCGCCACCCTGACCCTGTGGGCACATATCAGACACTTCTGTCTGCGCGCGTAGTGGAAAAGGCTGATCCACGCGCATATCAGCAGAAACGCCGTTCCCGCTCCTATTGCGGCCGCCAGCTCCGTGGGAATCTCGTCAAACCAGCTCAGTTTCAGAACCGCGCTCTCCTGATCTTCCCCTTTTTGGGCGCGCCAGCCGGTCTTCACGCTCAAAAACAAAAGCAGTCCCAGCCATAAAAGCAGTCCCGCTCCGCCCAGCGCGGCTACCAGGTACGCGTATGGATGAAAAGCGGCATAAGCGGCATCCGCCTTAAAAAGGATATCTTCCACCGGATAGGAAGTATCGATCCCAAGCCAGATATGGGCCGTTTCCGGATACGCGTATTCATATTTGGAAAACGCTTTAAACAATGTTTCCTCATTGGCGAACGCCGTTCCCATATTGGTTTCAAAGACCATGTCTTCCGGCCTGTAGATCAGATATCTGCCGTAATGCTCCCTGTAATAGCTGTCCAATCCGTTCCAGGAATCCAGATCGGAATTACTTACCCGCACGGTTTCTCCCATCATGGACATCTCGCAGTGGTAAGCGATATTGGTATTTTCCGCGCCGTAACGACTCTGAAACCCCAGATATTCGTTATAATTGTAGGAAATATCCTCCACCGCCTGTTCCAGCCACATACAGGCGGTATCATAGGCGTACCAGCTGTACACACAGTCCTGAATACCGCCTGGCTTGTCAATGGGCCGGTAACGTTCCTCCAGCATCCGCACCACGACCTGCAAATCGCCGTTCTGATCAAGGTAAACGCTTTCCACGGCCGCGGAATCCAGCAGGATATCCGCCAGGGCTTCATGCATCCGCCAGCGCTCATTATTCTCTACCACGATCTCCCCCACCGCGGCCTCCGCGGCCGGATTTTGGTCATACTCAGTCGTTTCGGCGCCGCCCTTGATATAATAGTATTCTATCCCGTTGGCAGTGTCCAGAAGCTGCTGTATGGTATCTTCACCCAATAAGGATTCCAGAACATATATTTCCTCTTCGGACAGATATCCGTCCGCTCTATTATAATAATGGGCTCCATAATAGCACACAAAAGCGGTTTCCGGCATTGTGACGCTGGTATAATTTACCCCGTATTTATTCCACCGGATCAGATCTTTGAGATGATACTGGATCGTAAGGATATCCTCATTCCGGCTTTCCATGTAAAGATCAAAGTCCTCCGCGGCGGTATCTCTTCTGTTCACAAAGGTCCTGATATCAATGACCTTTTCCCCGTCAAAGGCACCGTTTACCTCCAGCTGGCTCTTGGCCACATTGTAACGGATAATGTCGTGCAGGGAATCCCAAAGTATCCCGTCAAAGCTCTCTGTTTCATCAAAACTGCCGTCTTCCGAAAACAGGTTCCAGGTATAGGTGATCTCCCGGGTATAGGTATTCATGCTCTCCACTTTCACGCTGATAAAGGAATAAGCGATCAGGCAGACCGCGGATACGGCCGCCAGCCATATTCCGAACTGCTGCAGGCTGCAGTATAAAATGCTTTTGCCTCTTGTCAGGCCTTTTCTTGTCTTCACTGTAAACTCCTTTTCACTGCCTGTCCACTTTATAGCCTACTCCCCAGACTACCTTCACATACCGGGGTTCCTTGGGATTGATCTCTATCTTTTCCCTGATATGGCGGATATGCACAGCCACTGTATTGTCAGCGCCGATTGCCTCTTCATTCCAGATATTTTCATAGATCTGGTCAATGGAAAAAACTCTTCCGGCATTTTTTACCAGAAGCAGAAGGATGCTGTATTCGATAGGCGTCAGCCGCACCGTTTCCTCGTCCACCGTCACTTCCTTGGTATCGTCGTTAATACACAGGCCTCCGATCCTGTACACGGAGCTGCTCTCCTGGGGCATGCTCCCCAGCTTGGTGTAACGGCGCAGATTGGATTTTACCCTGGCCACCAGTTCCAGGGGATTGAACGGTTTGGTAATATAGTCATCCGCTCCGATGTTCAGTCCCAGGATTTTATCCGTATCCTCGGATTTGGCGGAAAGTATGATAATGGGAACGCTGCTGTACTCCCGGATCCTGACAGTGGCATGGATCCCGTCCAGCCTGGGCATCATCACGTCCATGATGACCAGATGGATCTCCTCCTTCTGCAGAATGGAAAGCGCGTCCTCTCCGTTATAAGCCTTATATATGGTATAGCCCTCATTCCTCAGATAAATCTCAATGGCCTCCACGATCTCCCTGTCATCGTCGCAAACCAGTATATTCGCCATAGCGTTCTCTCCGTTTCTGTGTATTTTCACGTTTCCTGTCATTTTAACATCAGGAAAGCGCCCATATTCCCTCTTTTCCCGCCGCTTGCCCTGTGGGAAAACAAAAGCGCGGGATTGCAGCAGGTACAGATATCCGTCACCGTGATCTTCTCTTCCGCCAGTCCTGCCTGCCGCAGCACCAGCCGGTTCGCCTCCCACAGATCCAGTTGATATTTCCCCTTTTCTTTTCCGGCGGAAAGTACTCTTTCCCCAAATTCCTTTCGAAAGATCTCCGCCACGTCCTCCGACACCTCATAGCACTCCCGGCAGATGGAGGGCCCTATCCCGGCAAGAATATGCTCCCTTCCGCAGCCGTATTCCCGCTCCATGGTTTCTATCATTTCCCTGCCTATCCGGCCCGCGGTTCCCCGCCAGCCTGAATGAGCCAGTCCTATCACGCGCCTGCTGGTATCCAAAAAATACAGCGGTACACAGTCCGCGAAAAAAGCAGCCAGCGCCACCCCCGGCTCATCCGTGACCAGTCCGTCCACATCCCGGTAATCTCTGGGACGCGTTACCCCTTTCCCCCGGTCCTCTTTCGTCACTTTTCTGATATTGACCGTATGCGTCTGGTCGGAACAGACCATATCCTCCACTCTACAGCCCAGCACCGCCGCCGTCCGCCGGTAATTTTCCAGTACGTCTTCCTCTCTGTCACCTCTGGTAAAGCTCAGGTTCAGCGTGGAAAAAATCCCTCTGCTCACACCGCCCGCGCGGGTAGTAAAAAGGTGGGATACCAGTCCCGTTTCCGTAAAGGCCGGGAAAGTCAGATAGAAAAAACCGTTCCGCTCCCCCTCTTCCAGTACAGGATTTTCACTTTTTCGTAAAAAATACATTACTGCCTCCCGCCTTTCCGCTATCCCCTGCCGTAAACATGGGGAAACGCGTTGGTGATCCACGTGATCTCTTCCCGTCTGATCCCCACTACGTCGTAACGCACGGGTCTGTCCGGCGCGATCTTCCTGCTGCAGCGGTAATAGTCCGCCGCCCTGCAGATCTTCCGTCTTTTGACGCTCCCCACCGCTTCCAGGGGGTGGTCATACCGGCTGCTTCCCCGGTACTTTACCTCCACGAATACCAGATATTCCCGGTCATAGCCGATGATATCAATTTCTCCCCCGCTCCAGCGGAAATTGCGCTCCACGATCTGAAACCCGTGTTTTTTCAGATATTCCGCCGCTTTTTCTTCCTGTTCGGCTCCCGTCCTGCGGTTATTCCTTTCCCCCAAACAATTCCCTCCGATGCGCGGTCTTATCCGCTGTTTTCAGTATACTTGATGAACCGCCGCGTAGTCAAACCTTTCCTGCCTTCTCCGCCGCCTCTTCTTCCCGTATCATCCCAGGTAAATCCGGGTCAGCCGTTTTCCCAGCCTGCTCAGCAGCTCGTTGGTGATGCTGCCCGCCCTCTGCGCCAGCGTTACGGCTTCTATTTCCTCCTCCCCGTCCCTGCCGATCAATGTGGCGATATCTCCCTCTTTCGCGTCTATTCCGGTGATATCCAGGATCGTCTGGTCCATGCAGATGCGTCCCACAATGGGAGCTTTCTTCCCTTTTACCAGCGCGTACCCGTTCTCCAGATTTCTGGGCAGCCCGTCCGCGTACCCTATGGCTATCACGGCCAATGTGGTCTTTTTCTCTGCCTGCCACGCTCTGCCATAGGAAACAAAGCTTCCCGCTTCCACCGTACGGATACAGGCGATCCTGCACCTTAAAGACAATACCGGCTTCAGCCGCACTCCCAGCTTTTCCTCCGGAGAATTACTGGCGCAGCCGTAAAGCGCGATCCCGATACGGGCGTAGGCCATGCCGTCCACAGGATAAAAGAGCAGGCCGTAGCTGCTCTGCAGATGGCATTCCGGGAAAAATCCCTTTTCCGCCAGTTTCCGCTTCAGCTCCAGAAAATCCCCGATCTGCTTTTCGGTAAATATCCTGTCCTCCCTGCCGGAACCGTCCGCGGCGCTCAGATGGGAATAGAGCCCTTCCACCTTCAATCCCGGCATCCTGAAAATACGCTCCGCCGCCTCTGCCTCCCCACAGGATATCCCCAGCCGATGCATCCCCGTATCCACCGCCAGATGAACCCTTAAAAAGCAGCCGGCTGCCGACAGTTCTTTTCCATGCGCCTCATCCACAACCGTCTGGAGCAGATTATAGCGTTTCAGCAAAAAAGCGTCCCTGGGCATGGTATACCCCAGGATCAGGATCTCCCCCGCGATACCGGCGGCACGCAGGGCGATCCCCTCTTCCAGCGCTGCCACCGCGAAATGCCCGCAGCCCTCCCGCTCCAGCGCCTGCGCTGTTCTGACGGCTCCGTGCCCATAGGCATCCGCCTTCACTACCGCCATGCACCGGCATCCACGCGGCATTTTCCCCTGCAGTGTCCTGTAATTTTCCCTGAGATCATCCAGGGAGATCTCCAGCCATGCCCGTCCCGGTCTTTCCATTTCTTCCGTCCGCTCTTCCATATGCCCTCTCATTCCGTCTTCCGATACAGCAGCATCATGCCCAGATAGATCAGACCCAGGCTCCCGCCCGTCACCAGCAGGTAATAAAGCGGGCTGCATTCATACAAAAACCCCCAGCCCGTTATCTTCGCCGCTCCCCGCACCGCCAGGATCATAGCGGGATGCGCGCAGTACAGCAGCATGGGTCCCTTTTCGTAAAAACTTTTCCGCATCGGGTCCGCCGGACGGCCGCCTCCCTTTTTGTCCTTCGCGCCACCGTCGGCCAGCAGGGCAAAAAGCGAAATCATCACAAACGGCAGCAGAAGATACATACTGTCATGGCGCTGCCAGCCGGCCCTGCGCAGAAGCAGCCCTTCCCCGCACATCATCAGCAGCAGCATTAGGATAACGATACCATGCTTTTGCTTTTTCACGCCTCTTTTCTTTTCATCCGCCGCCAAAGCTCCCAGCAGGAGAAACAACGGTGCGAAGAAGATCCCGTTTCTCGTATAGGAAAATATCCGAAACAGGCCGTCATAACACGCCCGCAGGACAGGAATCTTTTCCGTCAGTCCATAGTAACTGTCACCCAGAAGTCCCAGCAGGTACAAAATTCCCGCTCCCGTCAGGGCGCCCTTTACACCCAGCCGTTTCAGCCCTCCCAGCGCCAGGACCAGCCCCAGGCCCACCGCCGGCAGATACCAGAGGTGATAGTAGGTGCCGTCAAAGAAAACCGCGCGTACCACCTGAAAAAGCATTTCCGCCGTCCTCGGCACCCAGGCTTCCCCAAACGTTTCTCCTCCCGCCATCCGATACAGCCGGTAAAGCTGTACGGGCAGATAACAAAGCGTCACCGCCAGATACAGCTTCCCAAGCTTTTTTAAAAACCGTTTTACCTTTCCGGCGTCCCCCGTCCGGTATGCCTCATGGAGCACAAAATATCCCGTTATCATAAAGAAAAAGGGGACCGCCGTTCTGGCTATGACCCTGGTCAGCAGAAAATCCGCCGCCTCGTTCACGCTTTCAAGAGGCGAAGTATGTATGGCCGCCACCAGAAACGCGGCGATCCATTTAAAATCGTCCAGACTTTTTATTCTGGCGTTGTTGTCCCTTGCATCCTGCCCCAATCCTACTCCTCCTGAGCCAGCTCCAGTATCCTGTCAAGCACTTCGGGAAATTCCATGCCTACGCCCCGCATCATGCTGGGAAAACGGCTGTGGGCGGTAAATCCCGGTATGGTATTGACCTCATTAAATACGATCTCTTTTTCTCCGGTAAAAAACATATCCACCCTGGCGAATCCTCTGCATCCCAGCGCCCGGTAAATGGTCACCGCCGCCTTTCGGATTCTTTCCTCATCCTCAGGGGACACCCTGGCAGGCATATGAATGGCGGAGGTTTTCAGGGTATATTTTTCCTCATAATCAAAAAACCCCTGGGAAAGCTCGATTTCATCTGCCCTTCCCACAAACGGCTCCCGGTTTCCCATGACCGCGCAGCCCACTTCAAAACCGTCCACCGCTTCTTCCACCACCACCTGGGTATCATGCGCAAACGCCTCTTCCAGCGCCTTTTTCATATCCTCCCGGTTCGTCACCCGGCTGATGCCAAAAGAGGATCCCGCCCGTACCGGCTTTACGAACACAGGCAGTCCCAGCGCCTCTATCCGGTCCTTTTCGCGCTCATACTCCCCGGCGCTTTCCAGCACAACGCTTTTCGGCACCCGGATGCCTGCCAGGGAAACCAGCGTATGGGCCAGTACCTTATCCATCCCTATCACGGAACTCTCCATACCGCATCCCGCTACGGGGATCCCCGCCATTTCACACAGCCCCTGCAGGGTGCCGTCCTCACCGTTTTTTCCATGCAGAATGGGAAATACGATATCAAAGGAGATCTTTTCCAGCTTTTCTCCACGCTCCACCCAGAGGCAGTGTCTGTCCCTGCTCATGGAAATAACCGCCGGAAAGCAGTCTTCTCCCTGCCAAGAATTTTCTTTGATCCTCTCTTCTTTGCCCGTATAATAAAACGCCTGCCCTTTTTCCGTGATGCCCAAAAGGAGCGCTTCCCAGCGGCCTCTGTCCAAAGCAGCCAGCACAGCCGAAGCAGAGGTGAGAGAAACTTTATACTCCGTGGAGCAGCCCCCGAACACGATCAATATTCTTTTTTTCATTGCATATGCACGTCCCTTCCGCAAAATGCCTCTTTCCGTTTCAGCATAGCAGAAAACTTTTCATATGCGTTTAAAAATTTCTTAGGATTTTCTTAATTAGACAGCGATGTGTCGCAGAAATGTCTTAAAGATCAGCGATTCATTTTGGCTCTTATCTTGTCCATGGAATCTACAAATACCAGGATCTCCGCTACCACCTCATACAATTCCGGCGGGATCATCTCCCCTATCTCCAGACGGGACAGCGTATCCGCCAGCTTATCGTCCCGGTGCACCGGCACATCGGCCTCTTTGGCCTTCTCGATAATACGCTCCGCCAAAGCGCCCCTGCCTGTGGCGATCACCTTGGGAGCCGCTTCCTCCGGATCGTATTCCAGCGCGATAGCCTGTTTTACTTTATGCTTCTTTTCCTCCACCTGCGTTTTCCCTCCTTTCCCGGCTTCCGCCGCCCGGCGCGGATCTTAAGTGCGCACGTCAAATCCGTACTGGGCCAGCACCGTATTGTTTCGGTCCACGTTCAGGATACGCTCAATGGGTCCCTCTTCCTCCCCGCTTTCCCGCACCGTCATTTCACAGCGCATGGCATATCCCTTCTTTTCCAGACGTTCGTTCAAAACATGGATATGGTCATTCAAAAAATCCAGCATATCGTCATCCCGCACGGTAAAACGGGTACTGATCTTCTCCTGCTGCATGGCGATATACACGTCCAGAGGCCCCAGATTTTCCATATCCAGATGCAGCAGAGCGCTGATATTCCCGTCTTTCTGCGCCAGAGAACGCTTGTTTGTATATACATACAGATCTCCTGTTGTCTGTCCCCCCGCCATTTTCAGCGGAAGCTGCACATACGTATACATATGATTCATTTGATTCATAAAATCCAGATTTTGACTGAAACTGCCAGCATTTTTAGCCGCTACGGTCTGTCCCGCGCCGCTATTTTGCAAGATTTCCTTCATATTGTCCAGCTGCCGCTGTAGTCTGTGGTAGAGTTCTTCCACCTTATTTTCCCGCATGACCTCTTCGGGTTCTATGGTCCACTGCTCCAGGATCTGCTCCCGGAACAGTTTCCCAAACTCCGGACTTTTAAAGATATCCGCCAGCGCTTTTTCCGTGTCCGCTCCGCCCTGCGCGCGGGCTAAAAATTCCAGTATCTCCTTGGTATCCGCGCTGCCCTGCCGGATGCCGGACAGCAGCTTTTCCATCTCCGGCGTTTCCTCCTTGGAAAAGGCCTCCAGCAGTTGCGCCAGCGTATTTCTTTCCTCCGCTTCCAGCGGCAGCCGGCCTTCCGCGAAGCCCGCCTCCCGCAGCGGTATGGTTTCCGGTGACATGCCGTTTCGCGGCGGTACAACCTGCCCGGCGGCATTGTCCGGGATCTGCCCTTCCCGCGTCAGACCCTCCCCCGCCGGCACACTCTCTCCGGCAGCGTTTTCCAAAACCTGCCCGTCCTTCGCGCCGCTTTCCTGTACCGCACCGCTTTCCGCTTTGCTGGAAGCCGCCGCTTTCGGATCCTGCACCACGGCGTCCTCCAGAAAGATTCCAAGCAGGGCCTGATACATTTTCACGCCGCTCTGCTCCCCGCCCGCGGCCGCGGCCTGTTCAAAAGCGCCTGGCAGTCCGCTCAGTATGTCATCCATGCCCTGCAGCAGGTGGTAACTCAGATTCCGGTAATTCTGCAGCTGCGTCAGATTTTCTTCGCTGACCTCCGTTCCCAGCCGGTGCAGCAGCACGATATCGGCTGGGTCAGCCTGGGAAAATGCCATGATCTCCTTAAACATGCTCTGCAGGGACCTGCTGTCTATACTCATGCCATTCTGCATCATGGCATCCGTCATGGCCACCGTACTCCCGTTCACGGGCAGTCCCGCCATCTGCAGAGCCTTGAATACCGTATCCGTATTGGCTGTATTGGTAAAAAGAGGGCTTAATGAAAGAAGGCTTCCATTGTTGCGTACTTCAAAAGTAAGCAGCCTGCCCGCCTCCACATTGACGTCCTGGTCCAGATGCGCCGTCAGCACCATATCGCCGTCCAGCCTGATCTTCACTTCCCCGCCGTTTTTTTCCAAAACTTCCCCCTGGATCACTTTTCCGGGGGTCAGGGACCTGATCTGCCTGGTCATATTTTCACTTATGCTTCCTTCGCTGCGGACGGAAACGCTTTTCTGGGAAAAAATATCCGAAAGCCTCATGGAGCCTCCTATATTTCAAGAAAATGTCCGATAAAACTCCTTCGGTGGATCGGGCATGCCCCATATCGTTTCAAAGCGGCGATATGGGCAGCGGAGCCATAACCTTTGTGCTGCGCGAAACCATACGCGGGAAACACCCGGTCATACTCCTTCATGAGCCTGTCCCTGGTCACTTTCGCCAGAATGCTGGCGGCGGCAATGGACACGCTTTTGGCATCCCCTTTGATAATAGGTACCTGAGGGATCTCGATTCCGGGAATGGTCACCGCATCGTTGAGCAGCACGTCGGGCTTTACGGACAGTCCCGCGACGGCCTCCCGCATGGCTTCATAGGTGGCCTGCAGAATGTTGATCTCATCGATCCGCTCAGGAGAAGCGTATCCCACCGCGGCGGCCACCGCTTTTTCCATGATCACGTCATAGAGTTCCTCTCTTTTTTTTTCGGAGAGCTGCTTGGAATCATTTAGATACCATATGTCACAATCTTTGGGCAGGATGACCGCGCCTGCCACCACCGGCCCGGCCAGGGGGCCTCTTCCGGCTTCGTCGATCCCGCAGATAAAGCCGGCTTTCGCGTACCGGCGCTCATATTCCTTCATATGTTCCAGACGCTGTTTTTCTTTCTCCAGCGCCTGCAGTTTCTTCTCCGCGGACTTCACCAGCGCCTGCACGCCGTTTCTTTCGTCCTGTCCGTACGTTTCTATCAAACCCGGCAGTTCCTCCGCCGCGGCTCTTGTGAAAACCGCCTTAATGGCGGAAATACTGTTCTCCATATCGTCCCCTTTGCTTTCGCGGCCGTTTTCTAGCGATGCTTCAGGATGCCGAAACGGCTCAACGGCCAGATGCGCAGCCAGGCCTTGCCGATGATCAGGCTCTTATGCACATTGCCCACACTGGCGGAACGGCTGTCCGTACTGTTGTTGCGGTTGTCCCCCAGTACAAAATACTCGTCCTCGCCCAGCGTGATCGGCTCTATGGCTCTGCCGGGATCCAGCATTACCTCTTTGCCATATCCTTCTTCCAGACGCTCTCCGTTAATATAAATGTTCCCGCTGGTATCTATCTGCACGGTTTCTCCCGGCAGTCCGATAATGCGTTTGATCAAATCTTCATTGCTGTTATACTGAAAATTGAACACAATGATATCAAAGCGCTTGGGCTCGCTGAAGCGATACGTGATCTTATCCACGATCAGATTATCTCCTACCTTTTCCGGATCGCTGGCATCCTTGCCATACAGTGTCGGCTCCATGGAGGAACCTCTGACCACCGCCCTCTGCGCCACAAATACAATGATCAGATAAGTGGCGAAAACCACGATCAGCAAGAAAATACTGGTGCTCAATATTTCTTTTAAGATATTCTTTTCCTTCATTCCGCTCTATCTCCATTCTGTATTTTTCTGTTTGTTTCCGGTAACTCCAGCGTGATCCTTCCCAGTCTGCCGCTGCGGAAATCTTCTATCAGCAGCGAAGCGGCTCTGTCATAATCCGGTTCTCCTTCTTTCAAAAAACATTTCCGCGCCGCCGCGATTTCCTCCAGCATCCGGGCCGGCGCGTTTTCGCCTTCCGGCAGATCCGTTCCGTACCGCTTTTGCAGATCCCGGGGATAATATCGCAGCAGGAACTCCAGCAGTTTACATGCCAGTTCCCGTTTTTCCAGGATCTCGTCATTGATGGACCCGATGAAAGCCAGCCGCAGCCCCACATCCCTGTCCTGGAATTTAGGCCAGAGAATACCCGGCGTATCCAGAAGTTCCACCGACCTGTTCAGACGTATCCACTGCTTTCCTCTGGTCACTCCGGGCTTATTGCCCGTCCTGGTACAGGCCTTGCCCGCGAACGCGTTGATAAAGGTGGACTTCCCTACGTTGGGAATCCCCGCTACCATGGCGCGGACCGGACGGTTTACGATACCCCGTTTTCTGTCCCGCTCGATCTTCTCTCTGCAGGCCTGCTGCACCAGAGGCTGGATCTCCCTGATACCCGCTCCGGTCTTCGCGTTGATCTCCAGCGCGTATATCCCCTGTCCGCGGAAAAACGCCATCCACTGGCGGTTTGCTTCTTCGTCCGCCAGATCCGCCTTATTGAGCAGAAGGATCCGGGCCTTGTTTTGCCCCAGTTCATCTATGTCCGGATTTCTGCTGGAAAGTGGGGCCCGCGCATCTGTCAGCTCGATCACCAGATCGATCAGCCTGATATCTTCCTGCATCATGCGGCGGGCTTTTGTCATATGACCGGGATACCAGTTGATGATCTCCTTTTTTGAATCCTGTCCGCTCATTTTACAAAGCCCATCTCCTTTCCGCCCCGTCCCAACCGGAACCAGACTTTCCCCACGATATCCTTTCCCTTTACCGGCCCGATATTGGCGGAACGGCTGTCCTCGGAATTGTTCCGGTTGTCACCCAGCACAAAATATTCGTCCGCCCCCAACGTAATAGGATTCTCCGCGATCCCGGCATCCGCCATTTTGTCATACTCGTCCATCACCTGAATACCGTTTACGTAAAGCCTGCCTTCCCTGATCTCCACCGTATCTCCCGGACCTGCCGCCACCCGTTTGATATAGTAGTGGGAATTCTGATTGCCGTTTGGCAGAAAAGCCACCACATCGCCTGCTTTCGGCTTCACCAGCAGATAGGCGTAACGGTTGATCAGCACCTGCTGTCCGTTGGCAATAGCGGGTTCCATGGAAACCCCCACCATACTGACGGACATCCCCACCGCGTAGACCGTTACAAACGCGATAAAAATGACCACCAGGATGCTAAAAATCCAGGAAGCGGTTTCCTTCAGTGCGGCAGCGCTTATTCTTTTCTTCTTTTTATAAAAACTTAAACCCCTGCGTTTTCCCATACCCATCCACATATACTTATTGTATTATACTACCATCCCGTTTCATGCGCCATGCTTTTCCTAAAAAAGTACACCTTTTCAGAATTTTCCGAAAAGGTGCGCTCTGTTTGCTTATTTTAAGATCTCTTTTACTTTGGCCTTCTTGCCGACGCGGTCCTTCAGGTAATTCAGTTTCGCGCGTCTTACCTTACCCTTTCTCACTACCTCTATCTTCTCTACATTGGGAGAATGCAGGGGCCAGGTCTTCTCTACGCCGATCCCATTGGAAGTTTTCCTTACGGTAAAGGTTTCACGGCTGCTTCCGCCCTGTCTTTTTACCACAACGCCTTCAAAGATCTGGATCCTTTCACGGCTTCCTTCCTTAATCTTACCGTAAACCTTCACCGTATCGCCTACGTTGAACTGGTCTACGCTTTCCTTTAACTGCTCCGCTTCAATACTTTTTAAAATTTCGCTCATTTTTCTACTCCTTTGCTATCAGATGTTCGTAATACCTTCGTAACAGAGGACCATCCAGTTTCCATAACAAATGCTATTCTAACATAACAGCCCGGATAATGCAAGCACTATTTATTCCGGGCTGTGTCCGGCGCGTCCAAAAGCCAAACGCTCTCCGCGGACACATACAGCCCCAGGCGCTCCTGCAGCTTCATGGCAGCCGTATTTCCTGCAGGAACACGGCCATAGGGTACAAATCCGGCTTCCAGCTGCCGGTTGATACAGAAAGCCTCCAGGGAAGCGCCTATCCCTTTTCCCCGAAATTCCTTTTCCACAAACAGGCATCCCAGACTGCCGTCCGCGTACCACCCCCCATATCCGATCAGGCGGTCGTTCTCATAGGCTCCGTACAGCGCATCCGTTTTCATATCCGCTTCCGGACAATCCCCGCTGCCCTCCTGCAGTTTCTCAGCGTGAAGCCGCTCCTCCCCGGATAACGGCCTGATATCCTTATACCGCACCCGCAGAGGCGTTTTCCGGGTATAACAGGCCTGTTTGTATTCCCTTACTCTTCCAAATCCCAGGGCCTCCCGCAGCATGTCCGCCAGTTCCTTCTGGGAAACCAGCGCGCGTTCCGCCCCGTTCATAAGCGCCGGCATTTTACGGCCGCACGCCTCTTCTCGGGCGGAACACAGATACAGATCGCAGCTTCCGTCATACAACAGCGCGTTTTCCCCCTGCGTAAACAGGATCTCTCCCCGTCCTCTGGCAAGGCTTTCCATCATATGGATATTGCGCCGCTTACCGGGGGTCAGTGCGGCGATCAGCGCCTCCTGCTCCAGATACCGCTCATACAGATCCGGCCGGCGCTCCCTGGTCAGCGCCAGCGACTTCTCCCTGCGCCATTCGGCAGTCTTTTTATGATCTCCCCGCAGCAGTACCTCCGGCACGCTCTTCCCATGCCAGATCTCCGGTCTGGAATACTGCGGGTACTCCAGAAGATACCGGTGAAAACTTTCCGTTTCCGCCGAAGCTTCATTATGCAGCACGCCGGGCACCAGCCTGGCGATCGCGTCCACCATCACCATGGCCGCCAGTTCCCCGCCGGTCAGTACATAATCTCCTATGGAAACATAGTCCGTCACGATCTCTTCCAGTACTCTGTCATCAATCCCCTCATAATGTCCGCAAAGGAAGATCAGTTCCTCTTCTTTTGCCAGTTCCCCGGCCATGCTCTGGCAGAACGGCTTTCCCTGGGGCGTCATGTATACGGTACGCAGGGCTTTCTTAGCCGCCTCCCGCACAGATTTCCAGGCATCGTACACCGGCTGGGCCTGCATGAGCAGTCCCGCGCCTCCGCCATAAGGATAATCGTCCACTTTTCTGTGCTTTTCCAGTGAAAAATCCCTTATGTTTACCGTTTCCACCACAATGCTGCCGTTTTCTCTGGCCCTCCCGATCACGCTTTCCGAAAGCCCGCTCTGTATCATTTCCGGAAACAGCGTCAATATATGGAATTTCATGGCTGTATCAAACCCTCCATGACATGCACTACCATCTTTTCCTCTTCCGGCAGGACCTGCCGCACGCACTGCTTTATGGCAGGCAGCAGTACTTCTCTTCCCGCCTCTCCGTAAGGACTTCCTTCCGAAAGCGTCACCACGTACACATCGTTGGCCCCGGTCACTATCACATCGGTCAGCGTTCCCAGAACGCTTCCTTCTTCATCTTCCACCTGCAGGCCTATCAGATCCGCGATAAAATATTCATCCTTCCGCAGCGTGACCGCGTCCCTGCGCTCCACGTACAATTCCTTCCGGCGGTATTTCGCGGCTTCCTCCGGCGTATCCAGTCCTTTCAACTTCAGGATGACCATATTCTTAAAAAATTTCACGCCTTCGATCTCCACGGCGGTCATTTCCCCGCCCGTATCCAGCAGGACCTGTTTCAGGCGTTTAAAACGCTTCGGTTCATCCGTCGTGGGATATACTTTCACTTCTCCCCGGATACCGTGCGGGGAAGTGATGACTCCCACCTTCAACCTCTCTTCCATAGCTTTCCCATCCGCCGCTTTAACGGCTCTTGTTTTCCCATAAGAAACAGGGACGCTTTCCAAAGCGTCCCCCTTTTGTCAGATGATCTCCACATCCACTCTCTTGTTGTCTTTGGATGATGCCGCCTTTACCACAGAGCGGATCGCCTTGGCGATCCTTCCCTGCTTGCCGATCACTTTTCCCATATCGGAAGGCGCGACATGAAGCTCCACGGTGATATTTTTTCCTTCTTCCTTTTCCGTCACAACCACTTCATCCGGATTATCCACAAGCGCTTTTGCAATAACCTCTACTAATTCCTTCATAATCCACCTCCAGACACACCGTTATACCGCTATGACTATTTTTCAATACCGGCTGCCTTTAACAGTTTCCCTACTGCTTCGGTAGGCTGCGCGCCATTGGCAAGCCACTTCTTCGCCAGTTCCTCGTTGACTTTGAACGTGCTGGGATCCGTATTGGGATCATAGATACCGATTTCCTCGATGAACTTTCCATCTCTGGGAGAATGGGAGTCGGACACAACGATTCTATAATAAGGAGCCTTCTTCTGTCCCATTCTTCTCAATCTGATTTTAACTGCCATTTTTTCCTCTCTTTCCGCCCTGTACGCGGGCACGCGTTATTGTAAAAAATATTGGATAAGGAGCTTTTCTTTTGGAAAATTCCATATCTGACTGTTCTAAAAGGGGAACCCGCCCCTGCCGCCGAAACCGGGGAATCCCAGGCCTTTGTGCCTGCCTCCCCCAAACTGTTTCATCATCTTCTGGCTCTGCTCAAACTGTTTGACAAAACGGTTGACCGCCGCCACGTCTACGCCGGCGCCCTTGGCTATCCTGAATTTGCGCTGCGGATTGAGCAGTTTGGGATTCTGTCTTTCTTTTGGCGTCATGGAAAGCACAATGGCCTCCATATGGCTCAGCTGTTTTTCATCCACCATGGACTCGATATCCCCCAGCCGGCTTCCCATACCGGGCAGCATACCGAGAATGGCCGACAGCCCTCCCATCTTTTTCATCTGCTTCATGCTCTCCAGGTAATCCTCAAAATCAAATTTACCTTTCTTCATGCGCGCGGCCATTTCTTTTTCTTTGTCCGCATCGATATCCACGCTGGCCTGTACTTTGTCGATCAGGGAGAGGACATCTCCCATCCCCAGGATCCGGCTGGCCATACGGTCCGGATAAAACTGTTCCAGATCGGACAGTTTCTCGCCCATACCTACATACAGAATGGGTTTTCCCGTTACCGCTTTGACGGAAAGCGCCGCGCCGCCTCTGGTATCGCCGTCCATTTTGGAAAGCACCACGCCGTCCACGCCCACCTTTTCGTCAAATTCCCTGGCTACGTTCACCGCATCCTGACCGGTCATGGCGTCCACCACCAAAAGCGTCTGATGTACGTCTACACGGGACTTGATCTCCCGCAGTTCGTCCATCATCGCCTCATCAATATGCAGACGCCCCGCCGTATCCAGAATCACTACATTAAAATTGTTCTTCTGCGCGTGTTCCAGAGCCGCCGCCGCGATATCCGCGGGCTTGTGGCCGGAACCCATGGAAAAAACTTCCACTTCCTGCTTCTCGCCGTTGATCCGCAGCTGCTCAATAGCCGCGGGCCGGTAAATATCGCAGGCCGCCAGCAGCGGTTTCTTTCCTTTTAATTTCAGTTTACCCGCGATCTTGGCTGTGGTCGTGGTCTTGCCCGCACCCTGCAGACCCACCATCATAATGACGGTGACCGCTTTTCCGGGCTGCATCTGTATCTGGGTGGTTTCGGAGCCCATCAGGGCTATCATTTCCTCGTTGACGATCTTAATGACCATCTGCGCCGGATTCAGGCCGTTCAATACGTCCGCGCCCACCGCGCGTTCTTCCACGGATTTTACGAACTGCTTTACCACCCTGAAATTGACATCCGCTTCCAGAAGCGCCATCCGCACCTCTTTCAGGGCACTTCTGACATCTTCTTCGGTTAAACGGCCCTTGCTTCTTAGATTCTTAAATACTCTCTGTAATTTATCCGTTAAACTCTCAAATGCCATATACGCTCCTTATGGTCGGATCTAAGCCTTACAGCTCATCTAAAAGCCGGCTGCCCAGATCATATATCTCCCGCAGCTGTTCCGGCTTCCCTTCCTGCTCCATGGCCTCTTTTGTCAGCCTTAGGATCTCCTGCACGGTCTTTTTCGCCTCCATGAAGCGTTCTGCCAGATGAAGCCTGGATTCATAGGAAAGGAGCTGCCTGTCGCACCTTTTCAGCAGGTCATGTACTCCCTGTCTGCTGATGCCGGCCTCCTCCGCGATCTCTCCAAGGGACATATCCTCAAACACCGCCGCCTCATAGATCTTTTGCTGGTGCTTGGTCAGCAGTTCTCCGTAAAAATCATATAAAAGACCTAATTCCACAATCTTTTCCATTACGAAGAACGCCTCTTTTCCGCCGTTTTCCCGACACAATAGTTAGCATACACAAAACAGAAACGCCTGTCAAGTATTTTTTCTTGACAGGTGCCCATACATTTTCATAAAATTTGTGGTGACAATTCCATGATACTATGTTAAACTGAAAATTACCAATTCACGGGACAGCTTCTGTCTTTCTGACTCCTTCTTTGCTGCCCTCACTTTCTGAAAGGATCTTTTATGACACAACGCATTTCTACAAAACACCCCTCTTACGATGCAGCCCGCTCTGTTTCCAGACACTCTTCCGGTTTTGATCTCCTTGACAACGCCAGAGGCGCTCTCCCGATCTCCATGACCAATGATTATCTCTTTCGGGCCCTCATGCAGCGCAGCCCGCAAACTCTCTCCGCTCTCTTGAGCGCTCTCCTTCACATAAATCCGGATGACATTACCCAGGTCACTATCCTGAATCCCATCGAACTGGGCAGGACCATTCAGGATAAAGAATTTCTTCTGGACATCAAACTGGAATTGAACCGGCGTTCCCATATCAACCTGGAGATGCAGGTCATCAATGAAAAAAACTGGCCGGAGCGCTCCCTCTGCTATCTCTGCCGCACCTTTGATGACTTAAACCGCGGGGAGGATTATCTGGAGATCCGCTCCGCCGTCCAGATTGGCATTCTCAACTTTACCCTGTTTCCCGACGCTCCCGAATTTCTCTCCAACTACTATCTTATGAATGTCAAAAACCGGAAAATCTATAGTGACAAATTCCGTCTGACTGTGTTAGACTTAACACAGAAAGATCTTGCCACCCAGGAAGACCTTTTGTATCTGACTGATATCTGGGCCGCGTTTTTTCGCGCCGCCACATGGGAGGAATTAAAGATGATCGCCAACCAAAACGCCAGCCTGCTGGAAGCCGCCAATACCGTCCGCCAGCTTACCCTGGAAGACAAGATCCGTCTGGAATGCAGTGCCCGGGAAGACTATCTGCGCCGAGAAGCCACCAAAGCCAAGCAGTACGCTCAGGCAGAGGCCAGCCTGCGGCAGACTGAAGAAAAAATACGGCAGACCGAGGAAAAATTGCGGCAGGCCGAAGCGGAAAAGGAACATCTCCTGCGGCTTCTGAAAAAACACGGCATTGACATTTCAGAACAATGAGGAACACGTTAACTTACAGAAGAAACGGCTTTTTCAGTCCGCGTTCTCTCTGCTAGAACCGCTTCCACTTCATTTCGTTTTTCATATAGTACGCAGCCGCCTACATGATCGTCGGTCAAAAGCTTTCCACTGCGCAGAGCGGTAAATAACGGAGAGCGTAACGCTTTCCGCAGAGAAGCGTCGCGCGCATTGACGTCCGAATATGGGGAAAACGGACAGGGCTCCGCTCCCCCATGGGAATTGATGTGAAAGAACCCTCTGCCCGCGGCGATACATCCGCCGGAGCTTTTCTCATCTCCGGGAAACGAAACAAACACCATTTCCTGATATACCTCTCTCAGACGCGCTATCCCGTCGCGCAGGATCACCCGTTCTGTTTCGCCGGGCGCTAATTCCGTACTCTCCTCCGTTACCGGTACAAATTCCACATAGACTGCCAGCTTACAGCCTCGCGCTACCAGCGTGTCAAGAAATCTGTCTGAAATGACCTCTTTAACATTCCGTGTCGTTACCGTAACGGAAACCCCAAACAGTAATCCCCTGCCGTACAGATCGTTCATATTAGAGAGCAACTTTTCATAGACACCTTTGCCGCGGCGTTCCTCCGTTTCTTCCCTGCCGCCCTCTATGCTCATAACCGGAATGAGATTCCGGCACTTGTCAAACAGCTTCAAATAGGCTTCATCCATATAGGTTCCGTTGGTAAAGATCGGGAAAATGATATCCGGCATTTTTCCGGCCGCTTCGATAATGTCCCGCCGCAGCATCGGTTCACCGCCGGCTAAGAGGATAAAGCTGACGCCTATTTCATCCGCTTCCCTGAAGATTTCAAGCCATTCCGCATCGGTAAGCTGGCCCACCGGCGCAGCGTCCACGGTAGCATGATTGCAGCGGGAATAACAGCCCGCGCAATGCAGATTGCAGCTTGAAGTAATACTAGCGATCAGAAACGGCGGGATATGCTCCCCTTTTCTTTCCGCCTCAGTCCGGCGCCTGGATGCTTTTTTGCTGGCCGCCGCAAATTGCAGCATAAACGCGCTCTCCCGCGGATCTTTCAGCGTCGCTTTCCATGATTCCGCGACAATACGCTCTACGCCCCGTGTCATGTACGCCTGAATATCAAATTCTTCATCCATTTTCCATACCTCCGCCATCCTGCGGTTTCTTTGTCAGCGTCCCGATGATCTCATACAGCATACGGTACAGTTCCTCCGCTTTACGCGGCTCCAGTTTCACGCAGGCCGCCAGTCTTTCAGGAACGGTAAGCGCTTTTTCCTTCAATGCTTCTCCCGCTTCGGTAATGGTGACAAAAACATCCCGCTCGTCCTCCTCGGAGCGCCGCCTTATCAGATAGCCTTTTTCTTCCAGTCTTTTTAAAAGAGGCGTCAGTGTGCTGGAATCCAGGAACAGCTTTTCTCCTACCTCTTTGACGCGCAGTTCCCTATACTCCCACATGACCATCATGGTAATGTACTGTGTATAGGTCAGATCCAGTTCGTCCAGGTACGGTTTATATGCCTTGACGATCTCCTTGGAGCAGACATACAGAGGAAAACAAAGCTGGTTTTCCAGCCTCAGAGCAGCGTACTTATCCTTCATGTGCACATTCCTCCGATACGATCCGTTTCGCGAACTCCGCCGCCCGTTTACAGTCTTCCGCATCCGGCTTTCCCTTGTGCAGCATGGCAAAAGAACCTCTGCAGGCAAATTCCTCCGCCGCGAAGGGGATACCTTTGGCCGCGAGCAGTCTGGCTACCTGCTTATAGGTAGATTTTATAATGGCAGCCGTACTGAAACTGACCACCTTCCCAATTCTGACCTGAATACCGTCAATAAAGACTTTTACCGCGTCATCCACCCCATACGCATATACGGAGCTGCCCAGAAACAGGATATCCACATCCTCTTCCAGCGGCACTGATACCGGTTCCGCCTTAACGCCCACAGCCGCCGCAACCGCCTCCGCCAGTTTTTTGGTGTTTCCACCCCGCGTAAAATACCTGACCGCGATTTTCATTTTCCGCCGTCCTCCTTACAAAATATTTTCTGTTCACGCGCTCCCATGAGCCTATACGCGAATCGCCCATATCAATCTTCGCAGATTCAATCTTGCACGATTTATTTAAGTATAATACTTGCCTGCCCATATGTCAATACGTATCGCTGTAGTTTCTACATGCTCCTCTGTAAATTTAGCCTCAGAGTTCAGAGCTTCTCTTCAAAATAACTTTTGTAACCCTCTCCGTAGATCTCGGCCGCGCTGGTAATGATCAGAAAAGCGGCCGTGTCCTCTTCTCTGATGATTTCTTCCGCCTTGGGCGCCAGCCGTTTGTGAAGCACGCAGAATATGATATTTTTTTCCCGGCCGCTGTAGGCGCCCTGCCCCCTGATGTAGGTCACGCCGATCTCCAGCTCCTTAAGCAGCCTTTCCGCGATCTTTCCGGCCCTGTCGCTGATAATATAGATCAGTTTCGCGCCGTCCCGGCCGTACAGGACCAGATCCAGGGTATAAGATGTCACAAAGATCGTTATGGCCGCGTAGAGGGCTTTCTCCACGTCCTTAAATACCAGCGCGGAAAGCGCCGCCACCACCGAGTCCGCCGCCAGAAACAGGGTCCCGGTCCTCATATAGGGAAATTTCAGCCGCAGCAGTTTCACGATGATATCCATGCCTCCGGTAGTAGAGCCCGCGTGGAACACGCCGCCCAGGCCCACGGCGATCAGCACGCCGCCCGCAAGCGACGCTAAAAAAGGATCCGTCGTAAAGACCGCCGCGCCCTTCAGCATATCCGTAAACACGGAGATCAACACCGTACAGTAAGCCGTGGAAAAAATAAAGCGCAGGCCAAATTTCCAGGCGCCCACACAGAGGATGGGAATATTGAGCAGGAAAAAAAGCAGCCCCGTGTTCAGGGCCGTCACGCTGCTCAGCACGATGGCGATACCCGTCACGCCTCCCGTGGAGAGCTCATTGGGCTCCAGGAGCGTACTGACTGCCACCGCGTAGCAGAAACAGGATGCCGTCATCAAAATATAGGGATAGATCCTTTTTTTCCTTTTTTTCCTTCCTTTCATCGTTTTCGTTTTCCTCCCTGTTCCGTATTTTTGCGCGTAAAAAATCCGCATATTTAGCATATGCGGATTTAAAGATTTTATCAGATCTTCCCGCGGCCGGCTCAGAGGATCGCCTGCAGCGTCTGGATCAGTTTGGGCCGGTAGCCGCCTTTTTCCAGGGCTTCCATGATCTGATTTTTATGTTCCGTACCGAAAGCCTCCATGGTGATCCGTAATTCCACCGCCGCGTTCCGGTTGGTGGATACGAACTGGTTGTGCTCCAGTTTGATCACGTTACCGTTTAATCTGGCCACGATATCCGCCACCTTGCAAAGCTGTCCCGGCTTATCCGGCAGCAGCACGGAAACGGTAAAGATGCGATCCCGGAAGATCAGTCCCTGCTGTACCACGGAGGACATGGTAATGATATCCATATTCCCGCCGCTTAAGATGGAAACTACCTTCTTATCCTTCATTTTCAGATGCTTTAAGGCAGCCACCGTTAAAAGCCCGGAATTTTCCACGATCATCTTGTGATTTTCCACCATATCCAGAAAAGCCACTATCAGCTCCTCATCCGCCACCGTAATGATATCGTCCAGATTTTTCTGGATGTACGGAAGCAGCTTATCCCCGGGGGTCTTGACCGCGGTGCCGTCCGCGATGGTATTGACGTTCTCCAGCGTCACCACCTTTCCCGCTTTCAGAGATTCCTGCATACAGTTCGCGCCCGCGGGTTCCACACCGATCACATGTATCTTGGGATTTAAAAGCTTCGCCAGCGTGGATACGCCCGTAGCCAGTCCGCCGCCGCCGATAGGCACCAGGATACAGTCCACCAGAGGCAGCTCCTGAAAGATTTCCATGGCAATGGTGCCCTGCCCGGTTGCCACCGTCAGATCGTTAAACGGGTGGATAAAAGTATAACCATGCTCCTCGGCCAGTTCGCAGGCCTTGGTGTAGGCCTCGTCATAAACGTCCCCGTAAAGTACCACTTCCGCCCCATAGCTCTTGGTGCGGTTTACTTTCATCAGCGGCGTGGTCGTGGGCATGACGATAACGGCCTTCGCGCCGTAGCTGGACGCCGCGTAGGCCACCCCCTGGGCATGGTTGCCCGCGGAAGAGGTGATAACGCCTTTTTCCCGCTGTTCGGGTGTCAGCGTGCTCATGGCGTAATAAGCGCCGCGCACTTTATAAGCTCCCGTAAACTGCATGTTCTCGGGTTTCAGGTAAACTTTATTGCCTGTCTGTCCGCTCAGGTAATCGCTGTACACCAGCTTGGTCCGGGAAGTCACCCGCTTGACCACCTCGGAAGCTTCTTCAAACTTCTCCAACGTCAACATTTTTTCATCCATGACAACAACCTCTCTTTCTTATGAAACGTCAAACAGCGCGTTTACAAATTCATTGGGATCAAATTTCTGCAGATCCTCCAGAGATTCTCCCACGCCTATATACTTTACCGGCACGTGAAGCTGGGACTGGATCGCCACCGCGATGCCCCCCTTTGCCGTGCCGTCCAGCTTTGTCAGCACGATACCGGTCAGGCTGGCGGCCTCCGCGAACTCTCTGGCCTGCGCCAGCGCGTTCTGGCCTGTGGTTCCGTCCAATACGATCAGGTTTTCCCTGTACGCATCCGGAAATTCCCGCTCTATGACGCGGTTCATTTTTTTCAGCTCTTCCATCAGATTTTTTTTGTTGTGCAGACGTCCCGCCGTATCAATAAGAAGAATATCCGCTTTTCTGGCTTTCGCCGCGGATACCGCGTCAAAAACCACGCTGGATGGATCCGCGCCTTCCGCTCCGCCGATCATGTCCACCCCGGCTCTGTCCGCCCACTCTTTCAGCTGGCCGCCGGCCGCCGCCCGAAACGTGTCCGCCGCCGCGATCAGTACCTTCCTGCCCTGCCCTTTCAGCAGAGCCGCCAGCTTGCCTATGGTAGTGGTCTTGCCTACGCCGTTCACGCCGATGACCAGGATCACGGACTGCCTGTTTTCAAACTCATAGGCCGCCTCTTCCACCCGCATCTGTTCTTTGATGCTGTCGATCAGCAGCTGTCTGCAGTCCTCCGGTTCCTTGATATGCCGGCGTTTTACTTCTTCCTTCAAGCGCGCCAGGATCTCCTCCGTGGCATCCACGCCGATATCGCCCATGATCAGAATTTCTTCCAGCTCTTCATAAAATTCTTCGTCAATAGAAGAAAATCCGCTGAAAACGGAATCGATCCCGTTTACGATATTATCCCGCGTCTTTTTCAGGCCGGTTTTCAGCCTGGCAAAAAAACCTTTCTTTTCTTCTTCCATAATCATGCCTCCGTCAGTCATCCAGGTCCTTGTCTATCAGATTGACGCTGACAAGCGCGGAAACACCCTTTTCCTGCATGGTGATGCCGTAAAGCCTGTCCGCCTTTTCCATGGTGCCCCTTCTATGCGTGATCACGATGAACTGGGTATTCTTTGTCAGCTTATGTAAATATCTGGCGAAACGGCCTACATTGGATTCATCCAGCGCGGCCTCGATCTCGTCCAGAAGACAGAAGGGCGAAGGTTTCAAATTCTGAATGGCAAACAGCAGGGAAATAGCGGTCAGCGCCTTTTCCCCTCCCGAAAGCTGCATCATGTTCTGCAGTTTCTTGCCGGGCGGCTGGGCCGTGATGCAGATACCCGCCTCCAGGATATCCTCGTCTTCCATGAGTTCCAGACTTCCCTTGCCGCCGCCGAACAGCTCCCGGAACACTTTGTCAAACTCCCTGTTGATCTCGCCGAATTTCTCGTTAAACTGTTTGCGCATGGCAGTGTCCAGCTCGGTGATGATCCCTTCCAGGGTCTTCTGCGCCTCTGTCAGGTCATCATGCTGACCCTTCAGGAAAGTATAGCGCTCCATCAGGTTCCTGTAATCTTCAATGGCGTTGACATTGACGTCCCCCAGTTTCTTGATCTGATCCTTGATGACGGCGATCTCCTTTTTCATGGCCGCCAGGTCGTTCATATCCTCATTACGGATGGATGCCGCGTCCGAAAGGGTGATCTCATACTCGTCCCACATGTAATTGATCTGGGCCTCCATGGATTCTTCCAGTCTTTCCTTCTGCGCATTCAGCCTGTAGACTTCCTTATCCAGCGCGGTCATCTGTTCCGCCAGCGCTTCCCGTTCCTTAAAGAAATTCTTCTGTCTGGCGCCCAGAAGCTCTTTCTGTTCCAGGCTTTCTTCCAGTTCCTTCTGGGAACGGTCCTGAGAAGTATGGGAAGCGGCAATGGTCTTTTCGATCTCCGTGATGTTCTTCTGTTTTTCTTCCCTGCTTACGGCGTTTTCCGAAAGTCCCGCCTCAATTTCCGCTTTTTCTTCCGCCAGCCTTTCTATCTCACCCAGGATACGGTCTACGTTCTGCTGCTTAAATTCCTGCGTCTGCAGCATCTTTTCCACTTTCACGTCCCAGTCCGACACCATGGCCGCCTTTTCGGTTTCTTCCCCGCGCTGCCCTTCCAGCTCCTTCTGAAACAGCAGGATCTGCGCTTCCACATTTTTCTCCAGTTCTTCGGAAGCGGCCAGTTCCTTTATGATCTCTTCCTTACTGTTCTTGATTTCCAGGACCTGTCTTTCCATTTCCTTTTCTTCATTCCGCAGGGACCGGGAGCCTTCCTCCGCTTCCTCCATACGCTCTCTCGCGGTTTCCACGTTGAGCCTGGCGGTATTCTGCTCGATGAATTTTCTCTGGATGTCCGCTTTCAGGCTTTCCGATTCCATACGCAGCCCGTTGCGCGCGCGCTTCAGTTCTTCTATTTCCTGATTCAGGCCCTCCGCGGCCTTTAAAAGCCTGTCCGCGTTCTTCTCCAGTTCTTCAATCTCCCGCCTTCTTCCCAGAAGACTGCTGTTGTTTTTAAACGCGCCGCCGCTGATGGCGCCTCCCGGTACCAGCAGCTCTCCTTCCACCGTCACCATCCGGATGCCGTAGTCATACTTTCTGGCGATCTTTACCGCGTTGTCCACGTTGTCCACTACTACGATACGCCCCAGCATGGCTTTGGCCACATCCTGATATTTCTTTTCCAGCGTGACCAGTTCATCCGCCATACCGATCACGCCCTTTTCCTTCAGGACTTCCGGGTTTTTAAATTCCTGGGGGTTGCGGATGCTCGTCAGGGGCAGAAACGTGGCGCGGCCGAATTTGTTCTGTTTTAAGAAGCCTATCATTTTCTTGGCGGTTTCTTCATTGTCCGTGACAATATTCTGAATATTGCCGCCCAGAGCAGTTTCGATGGCGGTTTCATATTTTTTCTCCACCTTGATGATATCCGCCACCACGCCGATAATGCCAGATTCCTTTTCTTTCTGTTCCATGACTTTCTTTACGCTGCCGCCGTAGCCTTCGTAGCGCTCCGTCAGATTCAGAAGGGCTTCCAGTTTGGATTTTTCCTGATGATACTGCTCCTGCGCCGTCCGGAGGGATTCGTCCTTTTTGATCAGTTCTTCCCTGATCTGTACCAGCATCTCTTCCTTTTTGGCGGACTCCTCGTTCATCTCAGCCAGTTTGGCCGTTATCTCCTCAAACTGCCCGTTCAGCTGGCGGATGTTTTCCTCATGGGTTTCCTCGTCGGACTTTGCACGCAGGAGCCTGGAATTCAATTCCGCCCTGCGGATGGAGATCTGTTCCATCATGGTGTCGTAGCGTCCCATTCTGGATTTGATGGTGGCTCTCTGATTCAGCTCGCCGATAATGGTATTCTTGCCGCTTTCTATGTTATCATTCAGTTCCTGTATCCTGTTCTGTATCTGCTCTAAGAGTGCGCGGGCCTCGTCCCGCCTGGCCACAAGTTCCGCCACCTGCTGGTCTATTTCGGCTTTTTCCCGCGATATGCCGTCCTTGTCCACGCTTTTTTCATCAATGCCGGCCTGCACGGCTTTCAAGCGGTTTCGCAGATGCTGTTCGTTATCGCCGGCGGAACGTATCTGCTCCTTGAGGACGTTGATCTCCCCTTCCAGTCTGCCCCGCAGCACACTGGTGTCCGTCAGGCTGGACCGGGCCTGCTCGATGGCCGTTTCCAGTTCTTCTATCTGCGCCTGTATCTTTTCGTACTCTTCCTTGATATTCTCAAAATGCCCGCTCATGACCTCCAGATCGCCGGAAGCGACGGCATATTTGCTTTCCACCGCCTCCATCTGCTCCTTTAAGCGGTTGTGCTCCAGAAGGAACATATTGACGTCCAGTGTCTTTAACTCTTCCTTTTTCTTCAGATAGATCCTGGCCACCTCGGACTGTTTTTCCAAAGGCTTTACCTGCTTCTCCAGTTCCGAAAGGATATCGTTCACGCGCACCAGATTATTTTTCTCGTCTTCCAGCTTTTTCTGCGCCGCGTATTTTCTGCGCTTAAACTTTACGATCCCGGCGGCTTCGTCAAAAAGCTCCCTGCGCTCTTCCGGCTTGCCGCTCAAGATCTTGTCGATCTGCCCCTGCCCGATAATGGAATAGCCCTCTTTACCGATGCCGGTATCATAGAAAAGCTCGTTCACGTCCTTCAGCCTGCAGGCGGAGCCGTTGATCAGGTACTCGCTCTCTCCGGAACGATAGATCCTTCTGGCCACCGTCACTTCGTCGTAATCAATGGCCAGCTGATGATCGGAATTATCCAGGGTGATCGCCACATACGCGTAGCTTAAGGGTTTTCTGGTTTCCGTTCCCGAAAAAATAACATCCTGCATGGACGCGCCGCGCAGCTGCTTGATGCGCTGCTCGCCCAGCACCCAGCGTACCGCGTCGGCCACATTGCTCTTGCCGCTGCCGTTGGGCCCTACAATACCGGTAATGCCGTTATGAAACTGAAAGGTGATCTTATTTGCAAAGGATTTGAATCCGTATACCTCGATACTTTTTAAGTACATTCGTTTTTCCCTTCCGTATCCGCCTTTTCCAGACTGCGCAGCGCGGCTGCCGCCGCCTGTTGCGCCGCCATCTTTTTGGTCTTCCCCCGGCCTCTGCCCATGGGCTTTCCGTCCACTACCACCTCTATCAGAAACAGCTTGTCATGCTCCGGTCCCGATTCCTCTATCAGTTCGTACCGGAAGTCCTTTTTATATTTCTGCACATACTCCTGAAGACGGGTCTTGCTGTCGTTCAGCAGCCGTTCCTTTTCCCGGGTTTCCACCAGCACAAAACGGTCGATAAAGCGCTTGGCCTGTTCCAGTCCGCTGTCCAGATAGATAGCGCCTATCAGAGCCTCCATCACATCGGAGGTGATGGAGCTGCGTTTTCTGCCGCCGGTAGATTCTTCCCCCCGGCCCAGCCTGATAAACTCGCCCACGCCCAGTTCTTCCGCGGAAAGCGCCAGCGCCTGCTCACAGACCAGGGAAGCGCGCTTTCTCGTCAGCTGTCCCTCCTGCATCTCGGGGTCCTGCCGGTAGACAAAATCGCTGGCGATCAGTTCCAGAACCGCATCTCCCAAAAACTCCAGCCTCTCGTAATGCTGTCCCCGGTTAATTTTCTGTTCGTTCGTATAGGAACTGTGGGTCAGGGCCTGCTGTAACAGCCGCCTGTCATGAAAGCGGCAGCCCATTCTCTCTTCCAGTTCCTCCAATGTATACTGCGTTCCCATTGATATCCTTTCACAATAAACAAAGTATTCCTGATGCGATATGCCGGTTGAGCCCGTGCAAAGCGCTCAGGAATACTCTTTCAGATCCTATGATCAGCCGTTTACCGCAGACTTGATCAGTTCTACGGCTTCTTCCACGGTAGAGATCTTTTCTGCCTTTTCAGCAGGGATTTCAATATCAAACTCTTCCTCAATGCCCATGATGATCTGGAATACATCCAGGGAATCCGCCCCCAGATCGTCCATAAAAGTGGTTTCCATGGTGATCTCTTCCGGATCTACGTTCAGCACTTCCGCGATTACTTTTTTCAGTTTTTCAAATTCCATAGCAAAATCCTTCTTTCCTAGTCTTCTAATGTGATTTTTTCTTTTATTTTATCATTAATCTTCTGCTCCTTAAAAGTGACGCACTGCAGAACAGAATTTTTGATCTCCACCGCTCCCGCGCTGCCATGGCTCTTAACGACCAGACCGTTCAGTCCCAGCAGCGGAGCGCCGCCGTACTGCTCCAGATCAAAATCCTTCAGTGTTTTCTTCAAAGCGGGTTTTACCAGAAGAGCGCCGATCTTGCTGCGCAGACTGCCCATCATGCCTGCTTTTACCTTTTTGATCAGGGAAGCGCCTACGCCTTCGTACATCTTCAATATGACATTTCCCACAAAGGCCTCGCAGACAATAACGTCCGCCGCCCCCGCAGGAATATCCCTGGCCTCCACGCTGCCCACAAAATTGATTTCCGGACAGTTTTTCAGCAGCGGAAACGTTTCCTTTACCAGCGCGTTGCCCTTTTCCTCTTCGGCGCCGTTATTCACGATGCCTACCTTGGGATTCTTCACTCCCATGACGCTTTCCATATAAACGGAACCCATCTTGGCAAACTGAACCAGGTGGGAAGGCCTCGCGTCCACGTTGGCCCCGCAGTCCACCAGAAGGGACACGCCCTTTTCCGTAGGAATAAGGGGTGCCAGCGGCGGTCTTTCCACGCCTTTGATGCGTCCCACTATCACTTGTCCGCCCACCAGTACCGCGCCTGTGGAACCGGCCGATACCAGAGCGTCACAGACACCTTCCTTGACCATATTCATGGCCTTTACAATAGAGGAATCCTTCTTTTTCCGAATAGCCATGACCGGAGGTTCCGCCGTTTCAATGATCTCTTCCGTATGGACGATCTCCAGGCGGTCCGCGTCATAGGTATACTTTTGCAGTTCATTTTCTATGGCTTCTTTGCGCCCTACCAGAAATATTTTCAGGCGCTCCTGCGCGTTCAGCGCATCCACTGCCCCCTGCACGATGGCCGCGGGCGCGTTGTCCCCGCCCATGGCGTCCACTGCCACTTTCACCATTTCAGACATTCTTCCGTTTCCTTTCGTATAGAAATACCCTTTCTTACTATACTAAACGCACCTGCAAAAATCAAGTGCAAAAATCCTGTTTTAAACCAGGCCGCCAAAACGGGCCGCCAGATACAGCAGATACAGGTGCGCGGGGTAAAAAATGTAAAAGAAATATTTCATCTTCAGTCCCCTCTGCCCGTTATAAAACCAGACGGGGAGAAACGCCAGCGGTGCCGGAAGTTCCCAGACAAAAGCGATGCTCCCCGCCAGAACCTGCCGCCACTTTACGCTCCTGAACGCGTACAGCGCCGCGATGGCCGTAACGCCCTTTGCGCCGTAATCCGTAAACAGCGCGTCCGCCAGTGCGGCGAACGCCGCGAAGCACAGGGTATACAGGGGCAGACGGACCCAGAAGGACCGGGCCGTCTTTTCCGTTATAAATCGCCAGCCGATGAGCACCGCCAATCCCAGCAGCAGCGTAAAAAACACATTCTGGTACTCCGGGTAAAAAGGGGTCCCGTAAAACGCCAGGTCAAAGGGCACCTCCGAGATCAGGGCGAACAGGCCCAGCCTCCCCGCGTACTTCCACACGCTGCGGGTGTGCAGAAAGCCCTCCACCAGCAGAAAACAGAAGATAGGGAACCCCCATCTTCCGATGATATCGCGCATAATGAAATGGGCGGAAACAAGGAGAACATTTTCCCTGTAAAACGCCTGAAAAAATTCTCCTCCCCGCCAAACCGCTTCCAGATATCCGCGCCGCAGCAGCAGCCTCTCCAGCAGCACGGCTCCCGTATGGTCTGTCAGCATGGACAGAATCGCTATGATCTTCAGCGTGCTGCCGCTTATTCCCTTTTTCACGATCTCCTGCCTTTCCTGTTTACCGGATCACCCTGACCCTCATACCGTCCGAAAGCGTATCCGTAAACACTTCCACGATCTCCTCACCTTCCGAAAGTCCGGCCGCTATTTTTACCCTGCCTTCCCATTCTCCGTCCGTCCGCACTTCCCTGAGCCATACTACGGAATAACTCCCGTAGGCCACCTCTTCGCGCCCGGTCACGTAAACGCGGTTTTCCCTTACTGCCGAACCAGGCACCGTCAGAAACTCCTCCGTCATCTGTACCTGTATCTCTTCCCCGTTCACCGTAACCTCCGCAGGGACCTGTACCGTTTCTTTCTGTACCGCTACCGCCCTGACCTGAACACGGAACAGGGCGTCCACCTTTTCATGAAAGAATGTTCCCAGCAGCATCAGCAGGAAAAAGATACCTGTCAAAGCCAATAATATACGTTTTCTCATGCTTTCAAATACCCCAGACCTTCCATGATCTCTTCTTCATAAAACCCATACAGCAAAAGCAGGGGGAGCATACACACGATACCAACCGCGTAGATCAGGTAAGACTCCTCCTGCGGCAGGATTTCCGTCAATACCGACAGCGGCTTCAGTTCATCCCGCTTCACAAAATAAAGCGGCTGTTCTACCATATTGAACCCCTCGGCGAACATGAACACAAACACTGCCGCCAGACAGGACCTCATTTCCGGAAATATCACATGCCGCAGTATGGGAAACAGAGAAGAAGTTTCCATTCTGACCGCTTCGATTGCCTCCTGCGGCATCGTTTCCATATACCGGTACATCAGATAAATGGCAAACGGCGAACAGACCATGGGCAGTATCAGCGCCGCTCTCGTATCCAGAAGCCCCATGTCCCGCAGTCCCACATAATTGGGAAGCAGCGTCACCTGCAAAGGCATCAGCATAAGCAGCAGCAATACAGAAAGGATCACTTTTCTTCCTCTCCCGATTCCCCATTTCAGGCCCGCCGCAGCCAGAAAAGCAAGCAGGGAGGCTCCCAGGCCGATCGCCGCGGCCAGGAAAAAGGAATTCCAGAACCGCGGATAAAACCAGAATTTTTCGATCAGGAGCTCATAAAAATCATGGATCCGCGCTTTTCCAAACATGAATAAAATGGGAAACAGCAACGCCCCCGTACACGCCAGCCGCAGAAGCGTCAGCATTACCCTTACCGCTTTTTTCATTCTGCCTTCCCCCTTTCCATGGTAAACAAAATGACAAGCACGGAAATCAGCGCCGTGATCATCACGGAAGCCGCTGCCATGGTCTGGTAATCCAGCTTCAGAAACTGGTTGTTCATATAATACTGCAGAGTATAACTGTAATCCGGCGGATAATTCGTCCCGTAGTACAAAAAGCTCTCCCGAAAAGTCCTGAAGCTGTAGACGATCGCCAGTATCACCGTAAATTTAATCGGTTTTGCGCACAGCGGGATCGTGATCTTCCTGCATATGGTAAAGATACCCGCGCCGTCCATTCTGGCCGCTTCATAGATCTCAGGCGAAATGGAAGAAAACGCCGCGGACAGGATCACGATCCCCATCCCCATATACTTCCATAAGAAAAAACTATAAACGGGAAGCGGCGATTCCACTTTCGCGAACACCGCCGCGAACGCGCCCACAACGCTGACCGACGGCAAAAACAGCGGCAGCAGCGCCACTTTCCTTAAAACGCTGCTCAGCCTGCCCTTTCTCATACAGATCAAAGACAGCAGCACCGCTCCCGCTGTAAAGACCGGCACGCAGCATACGATCAAAAGCAGCGTATTGCCAAACGCCATCTGAAAATATTCATTGGAAAAGGTTCTCACATAATGCCGCAGGCCCGCGAATTTCCACCGGTACTGCCCCTGCACGACAGAATACAGCAATACCCGGAGAAACGGCAGAAGATAAAACACCAGGATCCCCATCGCGGCGGGCAGAAAGCACAATTTCATCTTAGTCCGAAATTTCATAAGGCAGTTCTCCCGTTTCTCCAGTTTCAGGATTCAGGCAGCGCCACTTCAGTTCTTCTCCATCCCGCACATTCCAGTACAGCCATCCGTGGGCAGTATAGACGGCATCATTTTCCGGAGATCCATCCAGGACCGCCAGTTCCCTTTCGGATGTTCCGTCCCAGCTGATGAGCGCGCTCGCTGTTTTCTCCCCGTTCGACCGGTCCTCAAAGTAATAGAGGTTTTCCCCGTCGCTCACCATTTTCTGTACGCCGCCCTGTAAATCCACATCCTCCCCCGTTTCCGGGTTCCATACATGGGCAGTTTTGGTGTCCGAGTTAAACAGGATGATCCTCCCGCCGGCCGCAAGCGGATAATTCAGGCCAGTACCTACCTGCGTTACTTCTTTTCCGTTTTCTTCAAAAAACAGCAGATGTCCTTCCCAGAACAGCGACGGATCCGTTTCCGAAGCCTCCACGCACAGCCAGCCGTTTTCACACGGCATAAAGGAAACCGCTTCCGGCTGCTCCAGCAGCACTTCTCTGCCGCTGCCGTCCGTATTCATGACACAGAATCCTTCCTCGCAGTTCAGATATACCTTATCTCCCACCACAAGAAACTCCCCGAAGGGCTTCTCCCACAAAAACTGTGTTTCGCCGCTGGCCGGATCCAGTTTCGCCAGTCCCGTATCCAAATGCAGATACAGAGCGCCGTCCGCTTCCTGCAGGGCGTTTACTTTTCCTTCATAGACCACCCTGGCGTCCTCTCCCAGCACGCCGCTGGTCATCACCGTATTATGTACCTTGTCAACATAATAAATACTGCCGTCCGAACCTTCGCTGAGGGCTCCCAGATTCAGCTTGTTGGAATTGCGCACGGCTTCCCGCGCGTCCGCGCTTACCGCCAGTATACGCATATCGGGCGCCGCGGTTTCATCCCCGCCGCCATTTTCCTGCTCCTGCTCCTGTCCGCTTTCCGTTTCCGTTATGGACGAAACGAAAGTTTCCGCGAACCCCTCCTGGTTTCCTTCCTGCCCGCAGCCCGCTGTCCCAAGACAGATAAGCAGCGTCACAACTACTACAGTCATAGATTTTTTCATTGCTTCCCTCCTATTATATCTTCAGTTTCAACTACTCCCCTAAATACATCCCAACGGTCCTGTTCAGTTCCCGGGCAACGTCAGCGGCCTCTCCGCCGGCGCCGCCGATATAGTCATAATACGCCGTAAACAGTTCTGTGGGAAGCCCGAAGCGGACGATCCCCTCTTCATACAGTGCGAAAATATCCTTTGTCAGCGCATCCTGCGGATAGATGGTTTCATCCGATGACACCCAGTTCTCCGGCTTTTCTATGGCCAGCCGGGACACGTCCGCCGCGAAGCGCAGTACGTCTTCCTTATTGGGTGCGTTGGGATTTAAGATCAGAATATCACCCGTTACCTGCGCCGTTTCCTTTCCGCCCTCCACAGGAGGGATCCCTCTGGCATGGAGTTCCTCGCAGCCCTGATATCTGGCGTAATCCCCTTCCGTATCCGCTGCCGTCATATACAGATCCCCGGCCAGCAGCCTTCTGCCTTCCTCCCAGTCCGCGCCGTAATCCATCCAGGTTATTCCCAGTCCAAGGTGCCAGTACGCGGCTTTATATCCCTCTTCCCCTGTAAGGAAATCCAGCAGTTTCAGAAACGCTTCCGTGTTAAAATCCAGTTTTCCCGTTTCTTCACCGCTGTATATATAAGAATACAGCGCGGTATCCGTGGGATAATTCAGGCCGTAATACGCTTCCTTCCCTGCCTCATACAGCTTCTTTCCCGCGGCGTACCACTCCTGCAGGCTTCCGATCTGTTCCATGTCAATATTCTCTTTCCGCAGGTTTTCTTCGTTATACACCACGCATTCCGTCCGCAGGTTCAGCGGCAGCATCCAGATCTCCCCGTCATACAGGGCAGCTTCCCTGATACAGGGCCGGCACTCCCGCCAATACTCCTCCACCGCGGATGGGGGATGGGTTCATAAGCCAGCGCGTCCCGCAGCGCCAGCGCTTCCGGCATATCCGTATTCAGGATCACAAAATCATAGTCGGCATCCTGGGCCAGCACCTTCAGCGCCAGTTCATCCCAGGACAGTTCTTCCAGCATCACATTGTACCCGGCGTAATCCGGCGCATCCGCCAAATCCAGTACATATCCCTTTAGCGGCGCGTTGTCGGTAATATAAGCGGTCGTATCAAAAGAGTAGACTTCTCCCACGGTACTGTCCGACAGATACAGCCTCTCATCCCTTATGTACAGTCCGCTTCTGTCAAAGCTGTGCTGTGCCTGGAAACGTGTCACGGAATCCGCCTGTCTGGGTGTAAAACGCACATACTCTCCTATGCCCATTACCATGCCGTACAGGCAGTCCTCTTCCCGCGCATAGGTCATTGCCGTCAACGCCTCCGTCAGATTGACGGGATACTTTTCTGAAAACGTGTCGGAAGCGGCATCGTATTCCTGCGTATAATAGCCGGCGTTCTCTTCATACCCCGCCAGCCAGTAACTGTCCCCTGACGCGTACGCCGCGAGATAAATCCCCTCGTCCCGCAGCTTTGTCCCCGCTTTGGTTTCCGGCTTCCATACCCACAGTTCTTCCTTCCCCTCCGCATTCTATATCTGCAGCAGCAGGGTATTTTCTCCCGCGGCCATGGCCTTCATGCCGCCCAATGCCCCCGGCTTTCCCAGCAGTTCCTGGCTTTTATCCTCCAGATTCACGGCCATCAGGGAATCGGTAGCCGCCCGGTAGCAGTACAGAATATTTCCGTTCACGCACAGACAGCTTACTCCCCGGATCCCCGTCTGCGCCTCTTCCCAGCTTTCCCCCAGCACGGGTTCCTTTTCATCGGCCCGCACGGCAATCTCTTCTACAAATTCTCCCTCCATCGTATACCGCTGCAGGGCGGCGGTTCCCGTCACCGTACAATACAGGGACTCGCCTTGCTCATCCGGGCAGATCTCCTTTAGCCCTTCTATGGCGAAACTGCTCACCGTCCTGTCACCCCACTGCCTCGCCGGCACCTGGTTTCCGCATCCGCACAGGCCGGCCAGCAGAACAGCCGCCAGGAACACCATACCCTTTTTCTTCATCTCTCTTCCCCCTATTTTTCATTTTCTGTCCTTACAGCGGTTTCCCCCGCAGCACTTCTTGATAATCCTGATAATTCCGTTCCAGCAGCGCGGGCGTATCCAGTCCGTAGGGACATCTGGAACGGCACCTGCCGCAGTGCAGGCACTCCTCTATCTTGGCCATCTTCTCCTGCCAGTAAGGTTCAAAATACTGCTTTGTGACCGCCCTGCGCAGCAAAAGGGACATACGGGCGCACATAAAGATCTCGATTCCCGCCGGACAGGGCTGGCAGTAACCGCAGCCCCTGCAGAATTCCCCCGCCAGGGCCGCTTTATCCTTCTCCACAGCCTCCAGCATCTTTGCCGTCAGCGCCGGAGGATTTTCCGCGCATTCCAGAAATTCATCCAGTTCCTCTTCCCGCTGTATTCCCCAGATGGGCAGCACGTTGGGAAACCGCGTCATAAACGCGTAAGCGGTCCGGCCGTTCGCGATCAGTCCGCCGGACAGGGCCTTCATGGCGATAAATCCCATTCCCGCCGCTTTGCAGCGCTCCTCTACCTCCAGATCTTTGTCCGAGGAAAGGTAGCTGAAAGGAAACTGCAGCGTATCATAAAGCCCCGACTCTATGGCATCCTCCGCCACGGCTATCCGATGGTTGGTAATGCCGATAAAACGGATCTTCCCCTGCCTCCGGGCTTCCCGCATGGCCTCATAAAGGCCCGTGCCGTCCTCCGGTTTCGGACAGAAGGCCGGATTGTGAAACTGGTAGATATCTATGTAGTCCGTTTGCAGCTTTTCCAGGGAAACCTCCAGATCTTTCCAGAAATCCGCCGCGTTCCCGGCCGGCGTTTTGGTCGCGATGTAATAGGATCCTCTGGGAAAGCCCGCAAGCGCTTCTCCCAGCTTTTCCTCACTGTCGGTATAACTCCTGGCCGTATCAAAAAAGCGGATGCCCCTCTCATACGCTCTGCGTATCAGAGCCACGGCCGCCGGTTTCTCCACTCTCTGGACAGGCAGCGCGCCAAATCCGTTCTTATCTACGGTAATGCCGGTTTTTCCCAGTGTCACTTTCATGGTCCGTTCCCCCAAAAAATAAATGTAGTTATGAAAAAAGCGCTCTTATACCTCAGAGCGCTTTTAATCTGTTCTTAAGAAATTAGTCCTGTGGGATAATCTCTTTTTTATTGTAAGAGCCACAAGCCCTGCAGACTCTGTGAGGCACCATCAGCGCGCCGCACTTGCTGCACTTTACCAAAGTAGGAGCAGTCATTTTCCAGTTTGCTCTTCTCTTATCTCTTCTGCCTTTAGAAGATTTGTTCTTGGGACAAATCGCACCCATGCTTACACCTCCTTACTCGCGTTAAAAATATCTTTCAATACTGCCATGCGGGGATCGGGAACAAACGTGTCGCACCCGCATTCCCCCTCGTTTAAGTCCCTGCCGCACTTTTTGCAGATTCCTCTGCAGTCAGGCCGGCAGAGCACTCTCTCAGGCTGGTTCATCAAAAGCTCGTTGTAAACAAGGGCTTCCACGTTCAACTGATATCCTTCCATAACGCCGCCGTCCGTATCATCCGATACCGCCGCGTCCGTTATCTCCGGTGAATATACTTCTCTCTCAAAGTCCAGAACGATCGTGACCGGCGTTTCCTTTAAACACCTGTCGCAGTTCATCCGCTGGGTTATGACGGCATGTCCTTTGAGCCGGGCTCTTCCCGCTCCCGCGTTTTCCAGTTCCAAACGCAGCGGTGTCTTCTCCGTAATGGGGAAACTGCCCATCCTGCTCTCAAAAACCGTCAGCGCGATCTCTGCATCTTCCGTGCGGCTCTTCCCTTCTGAAGTAAGTACATCGGTTAAATTCAGCAACATATCCGCTCCTGCGAAGGCACAATACACCTTCGTTTTCACACACTGCTTCATTATACCTGTACGGGACGTTTTTGTCAACTACTTATTTTTTCTTTTTCACCCGGTCCGGGCAGGAGCTTCCCGCCGTCCATCTCGTGCACTGTATCACACAGAACCTTGATATCCTCCGCGTAATGGGAGGACAAAAGAATGGTCTTTCCCTGCTCTTTCAGCCGCAGAAGCAATTTCCTGATTTCTTCCACTCCCTGTTTGTCCAGACCGTTCATGGGTTCATCTAAGATCAGGATTTCCGGATCCTCCATAATAGCCTGGGCTATCCCCAGTCGATGACGCATTCCCAGAGAATACTTGCGGACATGCTTCCTGCTGTCCGGATCCAATCCTACCAGGCGCATGGTGTCCCTGATCGTTTCGTCAGATATTTTCCTTTGGATCGAGGCAAGCAGCTTCAGGTTCTTAAAACCGCTCATGGAACCGATAAAACCCGGATTTTCAATGATCACGCCCATTTCCTGCGCGGCAGCCGGCTTTACCCGCTTTCCGTTTACAGTGATCTCTCCGGAATCCAGCTTCATAAATCCACAGATACACTTAAACAATACTGTCTTTCCCGAACCGTTTCTGCCAATGATACCATGGATCTTGTTTTTTCCCAGGAAAAGACTCACATCATCCAGCGCTGTGGTTTCTTTGAATTTTTTAACCGCGTGATCGACCTGTATACATACTTCCATCCGTCATACTCCTTTCTGCAACGCCAGATCCTTTTCGCAAAATACCTTCACGGAGATCAGCGCCATTCCCCCGATCATAAGCGCGAACGCGGCAATGGCAAATCCCGGAGCCGGAATATCTCCCATTCCAAACCAATCCAGATAATTCACACTGCTCCATGTAACGGGGGAAAGGTAATAAATCCATCTCCCTAAAGTGAGAATACCCACGTAACAAACAAAATACCCCATACAGGTAAACAGGCCGCCCAATACCAGTCCCAGCATTTTACCGGTCAGAATATGAAAGCAAAAGATCAGCATGCCAAGAAAAACATTTCCCAGCCAGAACAAAAGCACCGCGGCCGCCATAACTTCCGCCGGGGATCTTATTTCCATCAACATATCAAAAGGCAGAAATCCCAGCGAAACGCCGGTCTGCTCATATACCTGCGCACTGCTGCGGGCCAGCGTCCAGAGCAGGCTCCCCCAGTCAGAAGAAAACACCAGATGCGGAAGCAGAAGCAATACCGAAACAAGTACGTTATATAAGGTCAATACCATGGCCGAAGCGCATATATACAAAAACTGTCCCCATATCCAGTTTCTCCTCCCCGCGCGGGCGATCAGAAAAAGGGCATTTCCGTCTAAAAAAGGAGCATCGCAATAAAATAACATTGCCAGGCCGCCAAAAATAATAAACATCATAGGATTTCCCAGATAAAAGGGAAATACCCAGGGTGTCACCGGCGTATGATAATACGCGCAGATCTTCGGTACTCCCGAAAAAACATAGGCCAAAAAGACAAAACTGACCGCGAATACCGTGTAGATCCTTGGATTAATACACCATTTTTTAAAGTTAATGCCGGCACAGATAAAGACAGCTTTTAAACTACTCATTGCATAATCTCCTCTTCATATTGCGTTTCGCGAAAAACCCCATGATCACGCACAGGCCCAGGGTTATCCCTATTTTAATGCCTATGGAGCCGCCCGCTGTATCCGCATAATATACAGCGTTCATCCAATAGCCCGGCGCCAAATACTCCGGTAAAAATGCCGGAAACGAACTGATACCCAGCACCCGCAGAAAAACATTGTAGGCTACCAGAGGAGCGGCAGCGGCGGCAAAAGGATTGGGAAGCAGGGAAGAAAACCATAGACTGCATACAGCGGCTATGGAACCCGACAGGCTGTAATGCGTGATATACAGAAAAAGTCCGGTCAGTACCCTGCCGTTCGCTATCATTTCTCCGTATAAACCGCCCGAAGCAGCAGAGGTATACAACGGATATAACGGTAAAAGCGCAAGAATAAACAGCGTAATTCCCAAAAAGACTATCAAAAAACCGGAAAACGCGGCATTCCATATTTTGGACAGGGCGTACCAAGACGCTCCGCTCCGTATCATCCAGTAACGTTCCGCCTTTTCTTCCCATTCCGCGGCATAACTCAGACCGAATCCAAATACCGGCAGCACGCACAGGATCATCATAATAAAGCCGCTGCTCCACGAACATTCCAGCAGTCCCCATATGGATCCTGATACCGATGGCTGTCGGAGCAATCCCGCCGCTCCCATAAAGAGGGCGATGGTCACTCCCAGCACACTGCATAAAAAGCGCCAGGAAAAAACCGCCCGCTTCAAATCCGTATAAATCAGATGCATTCCTTTCAACTTTCATTTCCTCCGGCCGTTAAGATATGCTCTCCCGTAACAGCGTTTATAACATAATGCTCATACGTTCTTACCGTTACGCTTTCACCGGAATAGGCATCTTCACGATCATGCTCCGTGAAAACGCAGAATACCCAGGCGGGTACCAGTTTCCAGACTTCCCCATCCGTCAGTCCTATATAATCCAATTCCAGCGACTCCACGTAGGTTTCCGCTATCTGCAGCGTTTTCCCATACTCCCGCAGGAGTATTTTTTCCGCTTCCTGTGGTGACAGCAGAGGAAGCGCGGCCTCCTTGTCTTTCGTTTCTACGCATTTTCTCATTTCCGCATTTAAAATCCCGTCATCCGATAAAAGAACATACGCATAGCAATACAAAGTATCCTGACCGCTTATCGTCCCCTCGTTCCACGCATGATCTATCACAGGGATCCCGTCTATACTCTGTTTATAAAGAAACAAATAAGCTTCATCCTCTGTCTGCCAGTCCACGGCATCCTCCCCGTGTTCCGCCAGTATCCGCGCGTGTTTTTCTAAAGCAGGCGCATCCAGCGCGTATACCGTATCCAGCTGAAGCTTCGGAATACCACAGGCCGTCATCAGTTCCTCTGCTTCACGGGAGGCTTCGTCCAGGCTCATAAAACGCAGATCCTCCCATTGCGCGAAATCTGTCATGGATCTATAACCGTACATCTGATCAACGTTATCGGGATGTTCAGGCTGCATACACACGATATCATTGTAATTATGGCCGTCCGCAGATACCACGGAATAGCTAAATCCACCGTCTACTCCGCTGTAAATACCGGCTTCCTCCCCTCCGTCATACGCATACAGCACTTCCGCCAGTTCTCCTTCTTCGGTCTGTGTATATACATATCTGCCAAAGGCGTCTACCCCTTCTTCCGCTGCCTGATACCGCAGAAAATATTTCCGCAGGATATCAAGATCCATTTGTATGTAATCCACGGAATACACGCAGGCCTCTTCAGGCGCGGTGATCTTCTCCACATCATACAGGATATGTATTGTTTCCGGAATATCCACGTCAGGCGGAGCCGCGGGCCGCGCCCCGTCACCGCATCCTGCCCCCGTTACACAAAAAATCCCCAAAAGTATAAACGCCAATTTCCGCCGCATAGCCATCTCCTAATAAAAAAGAGCAAGTGGCAGTGACCGCTTGCTCTTTTCAACAAATTATTACTTGCCCCCACAAATAATCACACCTATATGATAAAACGATTATAGGTTAGATCTTCCTGTGTGTCAAGGAAATTGTCTTACCATACCGCCCATATTCCCAAAACAGCGAAACCGTTTCAGGCCTGCAGGCAGGCTTCTTTCATGCTCTTCACGTACTCGTAGATTTCTTTTTCCGCCTTATCTCCATACTGGGCTATGATCTTTACAATGGCGCTGCCCACGATAACGCCGTCCGCGGAAGCGGCCATCTTTTTCGCCTGCTGCGGGGTGCTGATACCGAACCCGATAGCGCAGGGGACGTCCGTGGCCTCCCGGATAGAACTGACAATACTGTCAAGATCGGTATTGATCTCTTTTCTGACTCCGGTTACCCCCAGGGAAGATACCACATAGATAAATCCTTCCGCCTCTCCCGCTATCATCTGGATCCGCTCTTTGGAAGTAGGCGCGATCAGGGAAATGATCCTGACATCATACTTTGCCGCGGCCTCCTGCGCCTCTCCTTTTTCCTCATAGGGCATATCCGGCACGATAATGGCGTCCACGCCCAGCGCGCCGCAGCGGGCAAAAAACTTTTCATATCCGTAATGGAATACGGGATTGAGATATGTCATCAGCGCCAGAGGCACATGGGAGCTTTCTCTGACCTTTTCCACAATTTTAAATACGCCGTCCGTGGTCATACCGCCCCGCAGGGCTCTGATACTGGCCTCCTGGATCACCACGCCTTCCGCGGTGGGATCGGAAAAAGGAACCCCGATCTCGATCAGATCCGCTCCCGCCCTTTCCATCTCCAGAATATACCTTACCGTGCTCTCCGCGTCCGGATCGCCCGCCGTCAAAAACCCGATAAACGCCTTGCCGTTTTCAAATACCTGTTTTATCTTATTCATGAATATCCAACCCCCTGTATCTTGCTATGGCCGCCACGTCCTTGTCACCTCTGCCCGAGATCGTCACAAGAATGATGTCGGAAGTGTCCATGGTTCCCGCGATCTTACGTACATGCGCCAGCGCGTGGGCGCTTTCAATGGCGCAGATGATGCCTTCCGTACGGGCCAGGTATTCAAAAGCTTCTACCGCCTCGTCATCCGTTACCGGTACATATTCCGCTCTGCCGGTATCATGCAGATACGCGTGTTCCGGTCCTATGCCGGGATAATCCAGTCCGGCGGAAATAGAATATACCGGAGCGATCTGCCCGAACTCATCCTGACAGAAATAGGATTTCATACCGTGGAACACTCCTACGCTCCCTGTGGCGATGGTTGCCGCCGTCAGCGCGGTGTCCACACCTTTTCCCGCTGCCTCGCAGCCTATCAGCCGAACCCCTTCATCAGGGATAAAATGATAGAAAGAGCCCATGGCGTTGCTGCCGCCGCCTACGCAGGCCACTACCGCGGAGGGGAGCTTTCCCTCCTTTTCCAGGATCTGCGCTCTGGCTTCTTTGGAGATCACGCTCTGAAAATCCCGGACGATCATAGGGAAAGGATGCGGCCCCATAACGGAACCCAGCACATAGAGGGTATCGTCCACTCTCGACGCCCATTCCCGCATGGCTTCGTTCACCGCGTCCTTTAAGGTCCTGGTGCCGCTCTTTACCGGATGCACCTTGGCCCCCAAAAGCTCCATGCGGTATACATTGAGCGCCTGTCTTATGGTATCCTCTTCTCCCATAAAGATCTCGCACTCCATACCGAACAGGGCGGCGGCCGTAGCGGTGGCCACGCCATGCTGTCCCGCGCCGGTTTCCGCGATCAGTCTGGTCTTTCCCATTTTTTTCGCCAGAAGGGCCTGCCCAAGCACATTGTTGATCTTATGGGAACCGGTATGGTTCAGGTCCTCCCTCTTTAAGTAGATCTTGGCTCCGCCCAGATCCCTGGTCATCTTTTCCGCGTAATACAAAAGGGAAGGCCTTCCCGCGTATTCGTTGAACAGCGTATTCAACTCCCGGTTGAACGCTTCATCCTTCTTATAAAATTCGTAGCTTTCTTCCAAATGGATCAATTCATTCATCAGCGTTTCCGGAATGTACTGTCCTCCGTAAATGCCGTATCTGCCTCTGCTCATCTTTTCATCCTTTCTGAAATCCATTACAGGCTTCTTGCCTGCCGCACCATCGCCAGTATCTTTGCCCTGTCCTTCACGCCGTCGGTTTCCACGCCGCTGCTGACATCAATTCCCAGCAGATTCCGAAAAACTTCGGGGCTCTCTTCCCGCAGCCTTCGCAGCAGGGAAATCCTTTCCTCATCCAGGCCTCCCGCCAGGAAAAAGGCGCGTTTTACTTCCCGCAGCAGCGCCCAGTCAAAAGGTTTTCCGCCGCCCTTTCCTCCGTCCAGGAGCAGCGCGTCCGCGGCAGAATCATTCCACCGCTCAATCTCCGTGGCGCTGACGGCTTCCACCGCTTTCCAGACCGGCCTGCCGGAACGTTCCCGGATATACCGTACCTGTTCTTCGCTTTCCCTGCCGTGAAGCTGGGCAATATCCAGGATTCCCGTATTCAATAATTCTATCACGCGTTCCGGTTCCTCGTCCACAAACACGCCCACCGTTTGGATGGACGGCAGCAGCGCCTTCCGCATTTGAGCCGCGGTTTTATCGTCCACCCTGCGGCGGCTCCTGTCCCAGAACACAAATCCCACATAATCCGGCAGGGCCTCATTCACGTAATCCACATCTTCCGGCCTGCGTAATCCGCATATCTTTATCCGCATTTTTCCTCTCATCCTGCCGTTTCAGGCGTTTCGCAGTTCCCGCAGCGTTTCCGCAAGACTGCCGTTTTCCATGCTGCGCATCAGGGTTTCTCCCACCAGTACCGCGTCCGTGCCGTTTTCTTTCAGCCTGCGCGTATCCTCGCCGGTGCGGATTCCGCTCTCGGAAACAAAGAGTACGCTCTTGGGCACCATCTGCCGCAGTCTGACCGAGTTCCGGATATCCACCGTAAAATCTTTCAGATTTCGGTTATTGACGCCGATTATGGACGCGCCGCAGTCCAGCGCCCTTTTTACTTCTTCCTCGTCGTGGGCTTCCACCAGTGCGCTCAGTCCCAGGCCTGCCGCCAGTCTGCTGTAGGCAACCAGCTGACTGTCCGTCAGGATAGCGCAGATCAGCAGCACCGCGTCCGCGCCCATGACCTTGGCCTGATAGATCATATACTCATCCACGGTAAAATCCTTGCGCAGGATGGGCAGTTTCACTTCTTGTCTGATCTTCCGCAGATAATCGTCGCTTCCCTGAAAATAGCTGGGCTCCGTCAATACGGACAGAGCCGCCGCCCCAGCCGCCTCGTACTGCTTCGCGATCTCCACATAGGGAAATTCCTTCGCGATCACGCCTTTGGAGGGAGAAGCCTTTTTTACCTCACAGATAAAGCTCAGTCCCTCCTGTGCCAGCGCCTTTTCAAAAGGAAAACCCGTATCCGGATCTTTCTGTTCCGCCAGTTCCCGCAGTTTCGTTATGGGCAGTTTCTTTTTTTCCGCTTCTATCCTGCTCCTGGTCTTCTCCGCGATCTCTTCCAGAATGTTCATATAAAAACCTTCCTTACGCTTCGTTGGACAGACGTACAAATTCTTCCAGTTTTTTCTTTGCCAGCCCTTCGTCGATGATCTTTTCGGCCAGCCGCGTTCCCGCTTCATGGGTATCCGCTTTTCCGGCAATATACAGAGCCGCCCCCGCGTTCAATACCACCGCATCTCTCTGCGGGCCTTTGACGCCGTCCAGTATCTTCCTGGTAATAGCCGCGTTCTCCTCGGGAGTGCCTCCCACCAGGTCTTCTTTCCTGCATCTGGTCAGGCCAAACTGCTCCGGCGTGATCACATAGGAACGGAACCCGTCATCTCCCAGTTCGCATACGCTGGTGGGCGCGCTCATGGAGATCTCATCCAGCCGGTCCTGTCCGTACACTACCATGCCTCTTTTTACGCCCAGATTCCGCAGCACTTTCGCCATGGGCTCTACCAGGGCTTCCTCATACACGCCCATGACCTGCAGAGTGGCAAAGGCAGGATTGGTCAGAGGTCCCAAAATGTTGAATACCGTGCGGATCCCAAGTTCTTTTCTGATAGGGCCCACATACTTCATGGCGCCGTGATAGCTCTGGGCAAACATAAAGCAGATATTCGCCTTTCTTAAGATCTCCTCGCTCTTTTCCACGGGAATGGTGATCTTAACCCCCAGGGCTTCCAGCACGTCCGCCGCGCCGGATTTGGAACTGGCGCCGCGGTTGCCGTGTTTCGCCACCGGAACGCCCGCCGCCGCGATGACCAGTGAAGAGGTGGTGGAAATGTTGAAAGAATTGGAGCCGTCACCACCGGTCCCCACGATCTCCAGTACATCTCCGTCATGGTTCAGGCGGGTGGCGTGATCGCGCATTTCTTCCGCGGAACCGGTGATTTCTTCAATGGTTTCTCCCTTCGCGGAAAGCAGGCTTAAATACGCCGCCTTCTGGACATCCGTAGCCTCGCCTTTCATGATCTCGTCCATAACGGCCTTGGCCGCCTCGTACCCGATATCCTCTTTTTTGGATAATTTGATGATAGCCTCTTTGATCATAGTTTTTTCCTTCCTTTCCTGTTTCCTTGCTGTTTATTATTATATTTTCATAAAATTTTCCAGTATGATCCTGCCCTGGGGCGTCAGCACCGATTCCGGATGAAACTGCACCCCGAATACGGGATATTCCTTATGTTCCACTGCCATGACTTCCCCGTCCGCGGTCCGCGCCGTTATTTTTAAGCACTCCGGCATGGTATCCCGCTCCGCCGCCAGAGAATGGTATCTGGCCGCCGGAAAGGAGCTTCCCAGCCCCGCGAACAGTCCGCTCTCTTCCACCGGATATATTTCCGATTGTTTCCCGTGCATAAGCCTGGCCGCGTAGGTGATCCGCGCCCCGTATACCTGGCAGATGGCCTGGTGTCCCAGACAGATCCCCAGTATTTTGTACTTCGCTCCCAGCTTCTTTACGGTTTCACAGCAGATCCCGGCGTCCTCCGGCCTTCCCGGCCCCGGGGACAGGATAATGGCTTCCGGCGCCAATGCGTCAATTTCTTCCACCGTCATCTCATCGTTGCGTATCACTCTGATATCCGGATTGATGCTGCCTATGAGCTGGTATACATTATAAGAAAAACTGTCGTAATTATCTATCAGCAGAATCATTCGATACCTCCTTTGGCGCAGTCCGCCGCCTTGACCACCGCGGCCGCCTTCTGCAGGCATTCCCGGTATTCGTTGACGGGTACGCTGTCCGCCACGATACCCGCTCCCGCTCTTACATATACCCTGCCGTTTTTGGAAAACGCCAGCCGGATGGCAATACAGGTGTCCAGGCCCCCCGTAAAGGAAAGATACCCGATGGCTCCCCCGTAGATTCCCCGCTTGTTGTTCTCCAGTTCGTTGATGATCTGGCAGGCTCTGATCTTGGGCGCTCCGGAAAGCGTTCCTGCCGGCAGCACCGCATCCACCGCGTCCAGGGCATCCCTGTCCTTTCTGATCACGCCGGATACCGTGGAACCGATATGCATCACATGGGAGTAACGATGGATCCCCATGTATTTTTCCACCTGTACGGAACCGATCTCGCTGATCTTGCCCAGATCGTTCCGCCCCAGATCCACCAGCATATTGTGTTCGGCAAGCTCCTTCTCGTCCCGCAGAAGCTCGGCCTCCAGTTTTTCGTCTTCCTCCCTGTCCGCGCCTCTTCTCCTGGTCCCCGCCAGAGGAAAGGTATAAAGCTTTTCCCCTTCCAGCTTCACCAGGGTTTCGGGACTGGCTCCGGCGATCTCTCCGTCCTCTCCCGAAAAGTAGAACATATAGGGGGAAGGATTCTGGGTCCTGAGCACCCTGTAGACATCCAGCAGACTGCCTTCCATTTCGGCTTCCATCCGGTTGGAGAGCACCACCTGAAAAATATCTCCTTCCCTGATGTATTCCTTGGCCTTTTCCACCATGCGGCAGTAGGCTTCTTCCGAAAACAGCGGTTGAAATTCCGACTTCAGCGTAAAGGGGCGTTCTTCTTCTTTTTCCCCGTATACCGCCAGTTCCTTCAGAGCCTCCAATTCCTCTCCGGCTTTTTCATAAGCCGTTTCCACCCCCGCGGCCGCGATATTCTTGATCAAAAATATCTTCTGGCTGTAATTGTCAAAGCAGACCAGTTTATCGAACAGCATTAAATTTACGTCCTGAAACTGCTCGGAATCCCTGGCATCCAGATCCAGGGAAGGCTCGCTGTATTTGATAAAATCGTAGGAAAAGTATCCCACCAGACCTCCGCTGAAAGAAGGAAGCTCCTCCAGTTTAGGGCTCCTGCAGGACTCCATGATCTTACGGATGCAATCTCTGGGATTTTCATAGGAAATCCGTTTGGTGCCGTCCTGGGTAATCTGTACTTTGCCATCTCTGCATATGATCTCCAGTTTCGGCTCATAGCCGATAAAAGTATACCTGCCCCAGCGCTTGCTGTCTTCCGCGCTTTCCAGTAAAAAAACATGCCGGCTGGCCTTTTTCAGTCTTTTCACCACTTCCATGGGGGTAGCCACATCCGCGTACAGCCAGGTATATACGGGAATCATACTGTAGTTTCCGGATGCCGCCAGCTTTTCTGCCTCTTCCTTCGCGGGAAATATCCGCGCTTTGCCATTTTCCGCCATACAATCTCCTTTCCGTCTTCCTTATTCTTACACCGAGAAAGATCAGAACTCCGGGACATTTCCCACAACATAAAAACGCCCCCGACAGATACCGCAATCTGTCAAGGACGAGTACTGACTTCCCCGTGGTGCCACCTTGATTCGCCCGCAGCTGCGCGGACGCGCTTTCAGGATACCGACATATCCCCGGCAACTAACGTATGCCTCACGTCACGGCTACTGGGAAACCCGTTCACCATGCCCTCCGTGGTCCATTTAACAGCCTGCGTTCTGCCCCGCTCTCAGCATACAGGGCTCTCTGTAAGTGCACGTACCGTTTTTATCTCCACATCATCGGTTTCTACCACTGTTTTTATTTTAAATCATATTAACTCTCTTTTTTTCTCCTGTCAAGATGTTTTCAGAATGTTTTTTCCGCTTATTTCAGGAATGTTTTTGTTGCTTATTGCCATTTTTCCGCAAATAACGTATAATCTAACTATATTGTTACACTCATTGCAAAGGAGGCGTTTTCATGGACACTATCAAACCTTTTTTCCCGCTGAATAACAAAGTACAAAAGGGCAACGCCGGAAGCCTGGCTATCGCCATTCTGCTTTATCTGGCGGTTTCCGTTGTATGCGGTATCATTCTGGGACTGCTCAGTCTGATTCCCTTCGTCGGTATCCTGACCACGATCGTCGGCGCCCTGGTAGGTCTTTACTGCCTGGCGGGCATTGTTCTTGCCATTGTTGCCTTTGTACAATAAACCGGCAAATAGATCGGCCGCGTTTCCTGACGGAAGCGCGGCCGGTTTTGCTTTTCACCGTTTTACTGAAGCAGTCTGTAGGTTTCTCTGGCGATAGCCAGCTCTTCATTGGTGGGGATCACCATGACCACGGTACGGCTCTCCGGAGTGGAGATCGCGATCTCCTCCCCTCTTCTGCCATTGGCCTCCTCGTCCAGCTCCACGCCCAGATATCCCAGGTACCGGCATATCATGGAGCGGGTAAAGGCGCTGTTCTCGCCTACGCCCGCGGTAAAGCAGATCAGGTCTACGCCGTTCATGGCCGCCGTATAAGCGCCGATATATTTTGCCACCCGGTAAGCAAAGGTTTCCATGGCATTGACCGCTCTGGGATTGCCCGCGCGGTACCCTGCCTCCAGATCCCTGAAGTCGGAGGAAAGATTATCGGAAAGTCCCAGCACACCGGATTTCTTATTCAGGACCGCCATCACTTCGTCTATGGATTTGTTCTCCTTATGCGCGATAAATTCCATGATGGCCGGGTCAATATCCCCGGACCGCGTTCCCATGATCAGTCCTTCCAGAGGCGTCAACCCCATGGAGGTGTCCACGCATTTGCCGCCCATTACGGCGGATACGCTGGCGCCGTTCCCCAGATGACAGACAATGATCTTTAAATCTTCGTATTTTTTCCCCAGCACTTCCGCGGCCCGTCTGCTCACGTAAGAGTGGCTGGTACCGTGAAAACCGTATCTCCTGATCCTGTATTTTTCGTAATATTCATAGGGCAGCCCGTACATATACGCTTTTTCCGGCATGGTCTGATGGAAAGCGGTATCGAACACCGCCGCCATGGGCGTATCCGGCATAAGCTCCCTGCAGGCGTTAATGCCGATCAGATTCGCGGGATTGTGCAGAGGCGCCAGATCGTTGCATTCGGTGATAGCCGCCATAACCTCCTCGTTGATCAGCGTGGACTGCGCGAACTTCTCGCCGCCGTGCACGATGCGGTGTCCTACCGCGCCGATTTCGTCCAGGCTCTTCACCACGCCGGTCTTTTCATTCGTCAGAGCGTTTAATACCAGCCGGATGGCATCCGTATGGTTTGCCATGGGCGCCAGCGTTTCTTCTTTTTCACCGCCCGCGGGCGAATAGGTGATCTTGCTTCCCTCTATGCCGATCCTTTCACACAGTCCCTTCGCGCTCAGCTTCTCCGTTTCCGCGTCGATCAGCTGGAATTTCAGAGAAGAACTGCCGCAGTTAATAACCAATATATTCATATTCAGCCTTACCTCCGTTTTATCGTTCTATCTGACAGCCGGGATCTATACCAGCTGAGCCTGTACCGCCGTCAGCGCCACCACGCCTACAATGTCCTCCCAGGAGCAGCCTCTGGAAAGGTCGTTGACCGGCTTGGCGATACCCTGCAGCATGGGGCCGTAAGCTTCCGCTCCGCCCAGCCGCTGTACCAGTTTGTAACCGATATTGCCCGCATCCAGATTGGGAAAGATCAGGATATTGGCTCTGCCGGCCACGGGACTTCCGGGGGATTTCGACTTGGCAACGGAAGGTACCAGCGCCGCATCCACCTGCAGCTCCCCGTCCAGCACCAGATGCGGATACTGCTCCTGCGCGATGCGGGTGGCTTCCACCACCTTATCTACCAGAGCGTGCTTCGCGCTGCCTTTGGTAGAGTGGGAAAGCATGGCGATCACAGGTTTGGGGCCTATCAGGGATTTGAAACTCCTGGAAGAAGTATCCGCTATGGCCGCCAGATCCTCCGCCGAAGGATCCTGGTTCAGTCCGCAGTCGGCAAACAGGAACGTGCCGTTTTCTCCCTGGTCCTTCATGACCGTATCCATGATGAAGAACGCGGATACCAGCTTTACGCCGGGAGCCGTCTTTAAGATCTGCAGCGCGGGCCGGAGCGTGTCCGCGGTGGAATGGCAGGCGCCCGCCACCATGCCGTCCGCATCGTTATTCTTTACCATGACGATACCGAAAGTCAGGTAATCATTCAGCAGGATCTCCCTCGCGGCCTCAGGGGTCATGCCTTTGGCCTTTCTGGTTTCATATAACAGATTGACGTATTCCTCTAATTTATCGGTGGTTTTGGGATTCACGACCTGAACGCCGCTCAGGTCCACTTCCAGCCAGCCGGCACCGTCCATAATCTTTTCCTCATCGCCGATCATGATGATATTGGCAATGTCTTCCTCCACAATCCTGGCAGCGGCAATCAGTGTTCTCTTGTCGCTGGATTCGGGCAGCACGATGGTTTTTTTGTCCACCTTGGCCCGTTCTTTAATTAAATCAATGTACGACATAACCCCTCTCCTTTCAGATTTTTCTATGCAAAAAGCTTTGATTATATTATACTAAAGATGAACTTTTGACACAAGGACAAACATGCGGAAAATTGTATAATTTCCCATACAAATTTCGTAAAGGAGATATCATGAAAACAGTGGGTGTCATCGCGGAATACGACCCGTTCCACAACGGGCACCGCTATCAGCTTGCGCGCGCGAAAGCTCTTTCCGGGGCGGACTACGCGGTAGTCATCCTGGGCGGAGATTTTACCCAGAGGGGGCTGCCCGCCCTTGTCAACAAATACGCCCGCTGCGAGATGGCGCTCTTAGGAGGCGCGGACCTGGTTCTGGAGCTCCCCGTCTGCTTTTCCTGCGGAAGCGCCGAATATTTCGCGGGCGGCGCCGTTACGCTTCTCAGCTCTCTGGGCGTGGACGCCCTGTGCTTCGGCAGCGAATGCGGCGCTTTATCCCCTCTTACACAGGCGGCCCGCATCCTGCTTGAGGAACCCGCGTTATATCAAAACCTTCTGCTCCGTTACCAGCAAAACGGGCTCTCCTTTCCCGCCGCCCGCAGCCGGGCGCTCTGCGCCTGCATGGAAGAAGATGCCGGACCGGACACTCCCTCCCCAAAAGAGCTGCTGCGGGCTCCCAACAACATTCTGGGCATCGAGTATATCAAAGCGCTTCTAAAATGCGGCAGCTCCATGGAGATCTATACGCTGCCCAGGCAGGGGGCCGGCCATCAGGATGCGCTGCTGCCCGGACGGGAAGCCGGCTTTGCCTCCGCCCTGTCTTTGCGGCGCGCTCTGCTGGAACGGACGCCGCTTTCTTCCCTGGTTCCCTTTCTTCCCCAAACCACTCTGGACATACTGGAAAGAGAACAGCGGGACGGTTTTATCAGCTGCGAAGATTTTTCTTCCCCGCTCTTTTACCGGCTGCTGGGTCTGCAGTCCCGGGGATACGCCGGTTTCGCGGATGTGTCCGGCGCCCTGTCCGACAAGATCAAAAACGCGCTGGAGGAATACATCTCCTTTTCCCAATTCGGGAACCTGCTGAAGTCCAGGGATCTGACCTATACCCGTATCTGCCGCGCCCTGACGCATATTCTGCTGAACATCACGGAAGATTTTCTGCGGGAAGCCGCTTCCCAAAAGGAAGCCCAATACGCCAGGATACTGGGATTTAATCCTGCTTCCGCGCCTCTGCTGTCGGCGCTGTCCAAGACATCCGTTCCCCTGCTGTCCAGACCGGCGGAAGCGGAAGACCTGCTCTCCCCCTTGGGAAAGGCCATGTTCCGGCAGGATGTGTTCGCCTCCGGCCTCTACGAAGGCATCCGGGCGCAGAAGGCCGGGAGGGCCCCCGTGCATGAGTACCGCCGGCAGGTTCTGAAACTCCCCTCCGCGCCATAAAAGGAAGTTGATTTGAGTGGAGGTTGTGGTATAATGACCTTATTCAAGACAGGATGATTCTGCCGATACAGAAGTTTAATAGGAAAACCGGGGAAATAACATGAAAAAGAGAACCATCACGGCTTTGTCCCCCACACGGACCATCATGATCAGCTTTCTGCTGGCAATCCTGGCGGGAAGCGCGCTGCTCGCGCTGCCGGTCAGTTCCGCCGACGGTAAAGCCGTTCCTTATATAGACGCTCTGTTTACTGCCGCCACTTCCATCTGCGTCACGGGGCTCGTCACGGTGCCCACCGTTTCCACATGGAGTATTTTCGGACAGGCCGTGATACTGCTGCTCATCCAGATCGGAGGACTGGGCGTCATCACCGTTTTGTCAGGCGTTCTCATAAGCCTGCACAGAAGGATCGGGATCGCCGACAGGATCCTGATCCAGGATGCGTTTAATCTGAACACATTGTCCGGCATCGTCAAATTTATCAAGAGCGTGCTTGCCGGTACCCTGATCGTGGAAGGCGCCGGCGCGCTTCTGTCCATGCTCGTATTTGTACCGGAATACGGGGCAAAAGGAATCTGGATCTCCGTTTTTCATTCCGTATCCGCTTTCTGCAACGCCGGCATGGATATCCTGTCGGAGGAGAGCCTGTGCGGTTACGCCCACAATCCCCTGATCATGATCGTTACCTGCCTGCTGATCGTTCTGGGCGGCATCGGCTATATCGTCTGGTGGGACGTGGTAAAAGCCCTTAAGAACATCCGGCAGCAGAAACTCAAATGTTTCAGCCACCTGACACTTCACAGCAAGATGGCTATTTTCATTACCGTTTTTCTCATATTGGGGGGAACTGTCGCGTTCTTTCTCCTGGAGTATAACAACCCGCTCACCATAAAAGACTATCCGCTGCCGGATAAGATACTGGCCGCCCTGTTCCAGTCCGTGACCACGAGAACGGCCGGGTTCGCCACCATTCCCCAGCAGAATCTGACAAACGCTTCCGCAGTGGTCGCGCTGTTTCTGATGTTCATAGGCGGTTCGCCGGTGGGAACTGCGGGCGGCGTAAAAACAGTCACCATCGCCGTGCTCTTCGTTTCCTCCCTCGCGGCCATCCGGAACAAAGAAGAAGCGGTATTTTTCCACAGGACCATTTCCAAGCAGGCAGTAAGCAAGGCCGCCGCGGTGGTGAGCATGGCGTTTCTTATCCTGTTTACCTCCACTGTCCTGCTGTCCGTTGTCACCGACGCGGACGCGCTGGACATCGCCTATGAAACGATCAGCGCCACGGCAACGGTGGGCCTGAGCAGGAATCTGACGCCTCTGTTAAACCTATGGGGAAAACTTATTATCATCGTAACCATGTATCTGGGACGGGTGGGTCCCATATCGCTGGTGATCGCGTTCAGCACCAAAAAGAACAACAGCAGCCATATCATCAAAAATCCTATGGAGGAGATCAGCATCGGCTGACGGGAACACAGAAAAAAGAAAGGGGAAATGCATATGGGAACGAATCAATCCTACGCGGTATTCGGACTTGGCAGATTCGGGAAAGCGGTAGCCGGGGAACTTGTGGCAAACGGCGCGGAAGTGATCGCGGTGGACAAAGACGAGGATATCGTAAACGACGCGGCCAATGAACTGCCCTATTGCAAATGCGCGGACATCACCAACCCGGAGGTCATAAAGCGGCTTGGGATCGCCAATGTAGACGTGGCGGTCATCGCCATGGCTACACATCTGGAGGCCAGCATCATGGCTACCATGTTCTGTAAGGAAATCGGCGTGAAGACCGTGATCGCAAAATGCGCCAACGAAACCAACTGCAGGATCTTAACCAAGGTAGGGGCGGACAAGGTGGTGCTGCCCGAGCGCGAGTCCGGCATCCGAATGGCCAAAAACCTCATAAGCTCCGGCTTTGTAGATATTATCGAGCTCTCCAGGGACGTATCCATGGTGGAGCTTGCCGTCCGGCCGGAATGGGAAGGCAGGAGCCTGATAGAATTGAATCTCAGGAAAAAGTACTCCGTCAATGTTGTCGCGATCATGGAAAACGGCCGCGCGGACAGCAACATCGACCCCGAAAAGCCCCTGAACGGCTCCATGCGTTTGATCGTCATGGCCAATCCGGCCAGGCTGGCGAAACTGAAATGAGCCGGCGTTAATTTTTGAAACTGTGGATGGGCGCCGGGATCCTGCCGGTACGGTTTACAAAATCATCACAGGAAAAGCCGTTGACAGGCATAATGGGCGCATGCCCCAAAAGCCCTCCAAATTCCACGTTCTCTCCCACGCCCTTTCCCACAACGGGAATGAGCCGGACCGCCGTGGTCTTCTGGTTCACCATGCCGATGGCCATTTCATCCGCTATGATCCCCGCGATGGTGGTGGCTTTCGTATCTCCGGGAATGGCGATCATATCCAGTCCCACCGAGCAGACGCAGGTCATGGCCTCCAGCTTTTCCAGCGTCAGAGCCCCGGCGGTCACCGCGTCGATCATACCCTGGTCCTCACTGACGGGAATGAACGCGCCGGAAAGACCTCCCACATAGGAAGAGGCCATCACGCCGCCTTTTTTCACCTGATCGTTCAACAGCGCCAGAGCCGCCGTAGTACCCGGCGCTCCCGCGTATTCCAGACCGATCTCGCATAAAATGTCCGCTACGCTGTCCCCGATAGCCGGCGTGGGCGCCAGAGAAAGGTCCACAATGCCAAAGGGCACGTGGAGGAGTTTGGACGCCTCCTGCGCCACCAGCTGTCCCACCCGCGTTACCTTGAACGCGGTCTTCTTGATCGTTTCACAGAGCACTTCAAAACTTTCCCCCCGTACTTTCTGCAGGGCAGTTTTTACCACTCCGGGGCCGCTGACCCCCACATTGATGATCTTATCCGCTTCGGTAACGCCATGGAACGCTCCCGCCATAAAAGGATTATCGTCCGGCGCGTTGCAGAATACCACCAGTTTCGCGCAGCCCAGAGAATCCTGTTCTTTGGTCGCTTCCGCGGTCTGCTTGATCATCTCGCCCATGAGCCTGACCGCATCCATATTGATGCCGGTCCGGGTAGAGCCCAGATTCACGGAACTGCACACCCTTTCCGTGGAGGCGAGCGCCTGGGGAATGGAACGGATCAGAAGCTCGTCCGCGGGCGTCATACCCTTGCTGACCAGCGCCGAATAACCGCCGATAAAATTCACGTCCACTTCATGCGCCACCTGATCCAGTGTCCGCGCTATCTGGGTAAAATCCTCCGGGCTTTTGCAGGCCGCTCCTCCCACCAGCGCGATAGGCGTCACGGAGATCCTTTTATTGACGATGGGAATGCCAAATTCCCGGGAGATCAGTTCCCCGGTCTTTACCAGATCCCTGGCCGCCTCATGGATCTTGCGGTAGATCTTTTCCTTTAAAACGGAGAGATCGGAATCCACACAGTCTAACAGGCTGATCCCCAGCGTAATGGTGCGGACATCCAGGTTCTCCTTTTCGATCATATTGTTGGTTTCCACAACCTCATACAGATTAATCATGGATCTGTTACCCCCTGCTATATTCTGTGCATTTTGTCAAAGATCTCTTCTTTCTGGCATTTGATGATAACGCCGATGCCTTCTCCCAGCTTTTCCAGCTCATCCGCCATATCGCTGTGGGGTTTCGGGCTGCCGGCGGTATCCACCACCATCATCATATTGAAATACCCCTGCACAATGGTCTGGGAAATATCCAGGATATTGATGTGATTTTCCGCCAGATAAGCGCACACCTTCGCGATGATCCCCACGGTATCCTTTCCCACTACGGTAATAATTGTTTTTTTCATGATCTCATACCTTTCTGCCCGCCTTCCGGGCCCGCCTGCATCTGTACAGGATCGTTTCCGCGCCTAAACCTCCACCACCGCGGATACTTCGCTCCGCTGCGCGACCTGGATCCGGAAATCTTCCGCCTTATACGGGCCATCGCCCAGGGTGATCTCCAGTCTGACCGCCTCATAGGCCAGCTGAGGCAGATTATTTTCTTTGGACAGATGTCCTAACATAACGGCCTTCAGGTTATCGTGCAGGATCCGGTTCAGAAGCCGCCCTGAATTTTCGTTGGAAAGATGTCCCCTCTCTCCCAGGATGCGCTGCTTAAGGTAATAGGGATAGGGCCCTACCTGCAGCATATTTACATCGTGATTGGCCTCCAGGAGTATGGCGTCCAGGCCCTTCAGACATTCCACCGTGTAGTCATTGTAAACTCCCAGATCCGTGCAGACCGCTACTTTTTTTCCTTCATAGCCTATCCGGTAGGCCACCGGCTCCGCCGCGTCATGGGAAACGCGCATGGGCGATATGGACAGATCCTTGATAATGAATCTCCTGTCCGCCTCTATCTCATGAAAGAGATCCCTGTCCGGCGCGTTTTTCCCGCAGTTGCGCAAGATCGCCTGAATGGTCCCTCCGGTAGCGTAAATGGGGACCTCATATTTCCTGCAGAAGACCCCCAGTCCCGCGATGTGGTCCGTATGCTCATGCGTGACCAGCACTCCGTCGATATCCGCTCCGGTCAATTCTAAGGACGCCAGCCCGGCCTCCGTCCTTTTGCCGCTGATCCCCGCGTCTATCAGAAGATGGGTGGCCTGCGAGCCTACATATGTACAATTCCCGCTGCTGCCGCTGGCTAAGCTGCAAAGCCTCATGTCATACCTCCAACGTCAATTCTTCCAGTATACTTCCATCACGTCACCGTCATGGATCTCTTTCAGGTATTCCGCCGTATTTCCGTTTAACAGCGTCACGATACTGCCCTTTGGATGCTTCAGGTCAAAATCTATGTGATCAAAAATATCCACATACACATAGGAACTTTTCCCCGACAGCATCACCGGCGCCCCGTTCACCGTTACCGTAATGACAGCCGCCTCTTTTTTCGGCTCCGGTGCGGCCTCTTCCGATACGGCCCCACGCTCCGGTTCCGGCGCCGCTTCTTCCGGCGGGACCTCTTCGTACCCTTCCGTTTCTTCCTCTGTTACTTCTTCCTCCGCTTCTTCCTCCGCCTCTTTCAGTATTCCGTCAGATGACAGATTTTCCCAGGTTCGGATATCGGAAGCCTCCTCGCCCCAGACAAGCGTGAAATTCTCATAGACCGGCGTTTCTTTTTCCGCGGGTCTGTTGTTGACCGCGATGGGCGTCCCGTCAGGCAGGATCACGTCCAAAAACTCCAGGATCTGCGAAACGGTATAATAGTCCAGCATATGAATGGCATCCCCCTCGCGGATCTCATAGTAACCGGACTGCAATACGCCGTTTACCTGCGCGAACTTGGGCAGTTCCACTCTCTTGTCGTTCACATTTACCTGTATGGACTGTTCAAACTCCGGCAGGCCGCGGATCTCCAGCCTTGCCTTTTCGCCCTCTGTGGAAGGGATGACCTGAACCACGTCGTTGGCCTTGATAGGCGTATGAATATCGCCCAATTCTCCGTTTACGGTGATAATGGCCGCCTCCCCGAATCCGCCTCTCCTGATGCGCGCCTTTCCTTCCACCGTATAATTCAGTTCCCTGCCCCGCCTGGGAAAGAGCCCGTCGTTGGGAAAATCAGCCTGCATGGCGGCATCCACCACGGAGAGCCTGCCATTGTCGTATACTTTTATCCTGGCGCCGTTGAAAGTAATGAAAATAAAATTGTTGTTCTGCTCATAGAAATTCAGGCAGATCCCGATCGGCGTTACCAGAAGGGAGCTTTTCTCGATCCCCTCCGGGAAATCAATGTTTCCCATCACTTCTTTTCCCCGCAGGGCTACCCTTTCCTTTACCAGTCCTAACTCCTGGGCCAGCATTTCCGTGTAGCCGGCGATCCTGCCGCCTCCTCCTACCACAAATACGGCGCTGACCGGCTTGTCCCCGTTCAGTTCCCGGATACAGTCCGCCACGGGCTGGGTCATCTTCTCAATGGAAGGCTTCAACAGGGTAAACAGCTCCTGCCTGGCGATAGTCTGGGGAAGCCCCATGATATCCGTATAAGTGATCTCCTCCCGCTCCTCGGCCTGCCGTTTAATCTGCTCCGCCGTATTAAAATCCACCAGACAGTGCTGGGCAATGACCTCGGTCAGACTGTCCCCCGCGGTGGGTATCATGCCGTAAGCTTCTATGGCGCCGTCCCGCGTAATGGAAATATCCGAAGTTCCCGCCCCTACGTCCACCAGCGCAATATTCAGCATCCGGAATTTTTCCGGTATGGCCACCTGAATGGCCGCGATGGGCTCCAACGTCAGATTGGCCACTTCCAGTCCGGCCAGTTCCACTGCTTTATACAGACCGTCCACCACGTCCTCCGGCAGAAAAGTTACGATCATATCCGCTCCCATGCCGGAAGCCTTATGCTCTTCCGGGTTCCCTATGGGATAGTGGTTGATATAGTACCGGATCACGGAATATCCCACGCAGTAGAATTTCATATCCGTGTCGTTGCCTTCCTGAAATTCCGCGTATGCCTGCTCGATCCCCTGGGCGGAAAGCGCGTACACATCCTCTTCCTTGATCACCTTTTCTTCCGAAAACTCGGTTTCCACATGGGTGGTAACGGTACGCAGCACCCGGCCCGCGGCGGCGATGCAGACTTCCTTCAGTTTTCCGCCGATATCCTTTTCCAGCTCTTCTTTTACGATGGAAATGGAATTTCCCACCTTTTTGATATCATGGATCTGACCGTCCAGCATGGCTCTGGTTTCGTGTTCTCTCACCCGCTGGGCCATCACTACAAATCGTTCGCCCTGTTTGTATCCTACCGTACCTACGATGCTGCGGGTACCGATATCCAGTCCGAATACTACCTTTCCGCGATGCGTCATTCCTTCCACCTGTATGCCTCCAGTCTTTTTTGAATCAGGCTGTACACCCTGTTTAAATCCCCGCTGTTGTCCAGCACGAAATCGCTGCCCGCCCGAAAGCGCTCCTCGGACAGCTGGCTCGCCATAATACGGGATATTTTATCGTCATCATATCCCCTGGCGCTTTTTAACCTTGCTCTTCTGGTGTCATCATCCGCGTAGATATACCACATTTCATCCACAAAATCATTATAGCCGTTCTCGATCAGCAGCGCGGCCTCGATAAAGAACAATTCGGTTTCCCCGTCCGCCTCCGCTTCCTTCACGGCCTTTTCCAGATATTCCCTGACCGCGGGATGCACGATGGCGTTGACTTTTAAAAGGATATTCTTATCCAGAAAGATCCTGGCCGCCATCTTCCCCTTATCAATGCTGCCGTCCTCCGCCAGTACCGCGGGCCCCAGCAGGGCAGTCAGCTTTTCATGGCATGCCTCCCCCGGGCGCTGCAGTCTGTGCGCCACCTCGTCCGCCAGATAGATCTTACAGTAATAATGCTTTTCGATATAATGCAGGATTTCCGATTTTCCGGCGCCCACACCGCCGGTAATGCCAATCCGCCGCATACGCTGTCCCCCTACTTCGCTTCATACCAGTTGCTGCCGGTGTGCATATCAATCTCCAGATCCACAGCCAGCTTTGCCGCGCCCCTCATACCTTCTTCTAAGACAGCCTGCACCTGTTTTGCTTCATCGGGCGCCGTTTCGATCAAAAGCTCATCATGTACCTGCAATACCAGCCGGGATTTCAGATTCTTTTCTTTCAGAGCCCGCCACACCCTTATCATGGCTATTTTGATAATATCCGCCGCCGTTCCCTGGATGGGGGAATTCATGGCGATCCGCTCCCCAAAAGAGCGCTGCATGAAATTGTTGGAAGCAAGTTCCGGGATCGGCCGTCTTCTCCCGAACATGGTTTCCGCGTAGCCAAGGGTCTTCGCCTTTTCCACCAGTCCGTCCAGGAAACTCTTGATCTCCGGATATGTGGCAAAATACTGTTCTATATACTCCGCCGCCTCCTTTTTGCTGATGCTCAGATCCTGGCTGAGCCCGAAAGAACTGATCCCGTATATGATCCCGAAATTCACTGCCTTGGCGTTGCGCCGCTGCAGGTCCGTGACTTCCTCAAAAGGCGTGTGGAACACTTTGGCCGCGGTAATGCGGTGAATGTCCTGCTCGGTCCGATACGCTTCGATCAGCTGTCCATCCCCCGACATATGCGCCAGTACGCGCAGCTCTATCTGGGAATAGTCGGCATCGGTGAACAGCCACCCCTCCTTCGGCACAAAGACCTTCCTGATCTGTCTGCCCAGTTCCATCCGCATGGGGATATTCTGCAGATTCGGCTCGGTGGAACTGATCCGTCCCGTCGCGGTAATGGTCTGATTGAAACTGGAATGTATCCTGCCGTCCTCTCCCACACAGGCCGCCAGCCCTTCCGCATAGGTGGATTTCAATTTGGCCAGTCCTCTGTATTCCAGGATATCCGCCACGATGGGATTCTCCGGTGCCAGCTTCTCCAGAACATCCGCCGCGGTGGAATATCCTGTTTTGGTCTTTTTCCCGCCGGGAAGTTTGAGTTTTTCAAAAAGGATCTCTCCCAGCTGTCTGGGCGAATTGATGTTGAAACTTTCTCCCGCCGCTTCGTGGATACGCTTCTCCAGTTCCTCTATCCGGTCCGTCAGACGTTCCCCGTACGCCTGCAGTTCTTCCGGCCGTACCAGCATACCGGCTTCTTCCATTTCACAGAGCACCAGGGAAAGCGGCATTTCCACTTCTTTCATCAGCTTCCACATGCCCGCCTGCTTTAATTTTTCTTCCAGCACCGGCCTGGCTTTTAACGCCGTGTAAGCGCAGTAACAGGCATAATCCCTGCTCTTTAACTCCTTCTGTACGCCTTCCCGGTAACTGCCCTTTCCGAAAACCTCCCCTTTTCCCGGCATAATGAGCCGCAGATGCTCCATTGCCACGCTTTCCGCATCGTAATCGCTTTTCAGAGGATTTAAAAGATAGGCCGCGATCACAATGTCAAAATACCTTTCCGGCTCCTGCCGGTCCAGACAGGCACAGGCGTACGCTCCTTTCATATCGTGGGAAACGAGAGGGACCTTCCGGGAAAGCTGTTTCAGATTTTCCGCAAGGAATCCGCCGTTTAGATCATCTGATACCGGCATAAAATAAACTTCCTTTTCGGAAAGCGCCAGAGCCAGAGCCGCGATCCGCTCCACGCCCCTGCCGTCCGCCAGAAGGCAGAAGGCCGCCTCTTCACAGGCTGTTGCCCGGGCGAAAACGCGCTCCGCCTCTTCCTTATCCGCCACCGTCTTGAACACGTCGGAAATTGCCGACGCGGAATCGGAAGCCGCCGCCTCGTCAAAACGGCTCAATATGTTTTTAAAGCCCAGCCTTTTGCAAAGCGCGTAGGCTTCTTTGGTATAGAATCCCTCAGCGACGGCCTTTTCATAATCAAAGCGCAGGTCGCAGTCCGTCTTAATGGTGGCAAGCACCCTGCTCAGATCTGCCAGCTGCCTGTTCTCCCGCAGGCTTTCCCTGACAGACTGTCTGGGGATCTCATCCAGATGCGCGTAGATCTCCTCTATTGAGCCGTAACGCTCCATTAAATCCGCCGCCGTTTTCTCTCCTATCTTAGGAACTCCCGGGATATTGTCGGAGGCATCCCCCATCAACGCCTTCAACTCGATAAACTGCGCGGGCGTCACATGATACTTCTCCAGCACGTCCTTCGCGTAATAATCTTCGATCTCCGTCTTGCCCATCCTGGTCTTGGGGATCCGGATCTTGATATGTTCCGAAGCGATCTGCAGCAGATCCCTGTCCCCGGAGATCAGCGCCACCTCCATGCCTCTGCTCTCGGAAAGCACCGCCAGGCTGCCCAGGATATCATCCGCTTCCCATCCCGCGTGCTCCAGGGTGCAGATCCCCATGGCGGCCAGCATATCTTTCATTACGGGTACCTGTTCCCGCAGCTCCGTGGGCATGGGTTTGCGGGTGCCTTTATATTCTTTGTAGAGTTCATGACGGAAAGTAGGCTCGTGCCTGTCAAAAGCCACCGCCAGATACCGGGGCTTCTCCTCCTCCAGGATCCGAAAAAGAATATTCAGGAAACCATAGACCGCATTGGTATGCAGACCTTCCGCGCTGGTCAGATCCGGCAGTCCGTAAAAAGCCCTGTTTAAAATACTGTGCCCGTCTATCAGGACGATCTTCTCACTCATAAACATCCTTTCTCACCTGGTAAAAACCCAGAAAACGATAAGCACCGCCAAAAGCGCCGCTCCCAAAAAGGTGATATTGATATATCCGATCATACGATGAAAACGGATGCGCCTGCGCGCCTCCTCCATCCTGCGCTCCATCTCTTTCTGCAGATCAAAAGCGCTTCCCTCTTCCAGCCTGGCCATACCTTCCAGGATCAACACCTGTATGGTCAGCTCTTCTCTGCATTCCGAACAGTTCTCCAAATGCTCCAAAAACTGCTTCAGATCCTGGTATTCCAGTGTATCGTTCAGAAATGCCGGTATCATCTTTTCAAATCTGCCACAGTCCATATCATAACCCTTGAAGATCCTTCATGATCCGCTTATACTCTTCCCAGATCTTCCCGCGTTTTAAACTTACCCGAAATAAGTCTTTACGGGATCCAGCTTCCCCTTTTTCTCTAATAGTCTACCACCTTTTGCCTCAAAATGCAAAAGATTCATGGTTTGAAGGCAAAATAAAAAACCGAAAGGATATCAAACACTTTCGGATTTTGTATTTTGTTCCTTTCTTTTCTTTGTTGCAGTATATAAATTCCCCGTAAAATTGTTTTATTTTATTCAATATATTGTAAATCTCATGCCGTTATGATAATATAGATATATGGGTGTTACCTAAACGGTAGCGGTTCGCCTTTTGCCAATTTTCTGTAAGAAAATTTAGTAAATACATTTTGAGAACTTCCTGTATCATAAGGAGGGGATACCTATGGAAAATAACGTGAAAGGTAAACACTATTGGTGTTTGATATGATCTTGGAACTTGTCGGTATTGTAGTGACGGTTATCAGTATCATCGTGACGATTATCAGTATCTGGCAGACCAGAAAAAATAAAAGACATCAAAAAAGCAACCGCACCAGCCAAAGTTAAGTTGCTTTTTTGAGTAGCTATAATCAAGGCGAACCGTTGCTTTACAAGGTAACACCCTTTTGTATAAGTTATCTTAACACTGATTGACATTTCCGTCAATATCTTTTTAGTCAATAGTCACTCATGCAGATTTTTAAACTGCCGGCGGTGGGACGTTGCTCAGGGTTCAAGTCCCACCTTGTACTTTGTTCCTATTTTGAACTGCCGGCGGTGGGACGTTGCTCAGGGTTCAAGTCCCACCTTGTACTTTGTTCCTATTTTGAACTGCCGGCGGTGGGACTTGAACCCACACGTTGTTGCCAACAACAGATTTTGAGTCTGCCTCGTCTGCCATTCCGACACGCCGGCCCGCTTTAAAGCTGAGTATTATCTTATCATATCCGGTTGTTGTTGACAAGTCTTTTTTCCGGTTTTCTTCACGAACAATTTCGTCAGACAGCATGATTTTCCCGCGCCGCTGAAATATAGCGGTTGTATATTTCCACCTGGTCGTAAATGCATCTCCAGCTGCTGGTGGAACCTGCCGTAACACAGATATACGGCGTTCCGTCCGCGTATTCTTCCCAGCTCACCGCGCAGCTCCCAGACTGCGCCACGAATCCGGTCTTGCCGCCCACTACCAGACCTCCCGTATCCTTATCCTCGATCCGCCGCAAAAACCAGTTGGAAATGGTAATTCCTTCCGGATGCTCCAAAGTGGCCGTAGTCGTATAGGTATGGGCGGAAAGCACTTCCCTGCACCATTCGTTCTGCATGGCGGCCTTCATCAACACCGCCATATCGTATACGGTGCAGTAATGCGCCTCGTCATACAGTCCCACGCAGTTGGTAAAATGGGCGCTTTCCGACAGACCCAGCTCTTCCAGCTTTTCGTTCATCTTTTCCACAAACGCCTCATGGGAACCGGCGGTATAAACCGCGAGCCCCACAGCCGCATCCGCCCCGGAGGGAAGGATCGTCCCGTAAAACAGATCCCTGACCGTTACCGTTTCTCCGTCACCGAATCCCACGGCGCTGCAGTCATTTACATAGACGTAATCCGTGATCTCCCGCGTTATGGTAAACGTATCGTCCAGATCTTCTTCTCCGATCGCCTCCGCGGCCACCAGGACAGTCAGCACCTTCGTCATGGACGCCGGCGAGATCCTGTCATAGGCGCCCTTCGCGGCCGCGATCATATCCGTGTCCGCATTGACTAAGATCGCGCAGGAGCTGATCACTTCTTCGCTGTCGATATCCAGCGTATCCGCGTTGGATTCAAACCGGTATACTTCGGGCAGTTCTTCCTGTGGTTCTTCCTCCCCGCCCTCTTCCGGCGTTTCCTGAAAAGCCGCCTCTCCGGCCGTTTCCCTGATACCGGCGCGGGCGGCGGTATTTTTCTGTTCCCCCGAAAAATCCACAGCAGTCCTTTTGCCGGCTCTCACCGCGAAAACGGTAATCACGATCGTGCAGACCAGACCCGCGCACAGCAGAAGCGCCCGAAACAGCCAGAGCCTGCGCTCCCTCTTCTTTCTTTCTTCCATCCAGCGCTGTCTTCTCCGCTCCCTGCGTTCGAGAAATTCCCGTTCTTCCTCATCTATCTCATCTATCATAAGTTCCTTCACTCCGACAGTTTTTATCCAGCATTTCCTTCGCTCTGCGCAGAACAGGAAGCTCCCTTGCCGCTATCAGTTTTCCCAGCTTTGTTTCCGCGCGTTTTTCATATTCCTCGACGGCTTCCTCATAGGACATTTTCAGAGTGGTCAAATGATAACTGTCCGTTTCCTGGGATGTCAGATGTTTTTCCCCCAGAGAAGAGATCCTGCACAGATAATAGTGGTTTATGTTGTGTCGGTGGATCAGATTGTAATAATCGCTGACCACCCCGATCTGGCCCAGGATCTCCACATCCGCTCCCAGTTCTTCTTTCAGTTCCCTTCTGACCGCATCGGGAAGTTCCTCTCCTTCTTCCACGCCGCCTCCAGCCGTTTCTATCAAAGTGGCTTTTCCGAAATCGTCATCCCTGACGGCCCTGACAAAATAATAAGATCCCTGCCCGTCAACCACGATCGCCCGGGCGATCTCTCGGTCCTGGTCCGTAGAGGTAAAGGGCCATTCGGTATCCTGCAGCTCCAGTTTCCACAAAGGTTCTCCCGTAAACATTTTATAGGACTCAAAATCCAGTTTATCATAAATATCCAGGCAGTCAAAAGTGGCAAAATAATCCCTCGGCGTTTCGGCGCGCCTTATCAGCTGTACACTGCCGTCCTCCCTGAGCAGCAGCTCTGCGGAACGCAGCTTGCCGTTATAATTGTAGCCCATGGCAAAACCGTGGGCGCCGGTATCGTGAATAGCCAGATAATCCCCGATCTCAACGCGGGGCAGCATTCTGTCGATAGCAAATTTATCGTTGTTCTCACAGAGGGAACCCGTCACGTCGTATTTGCAGCAGCAAGGCTCATTTTCCTTGCCCAGTACGGTGATATGATGGTACGCCCCGTACATGGCGGGCCGCATCAGGTTGACCGCGCAGGCATCCACGCCCACGTATTCCTTGTGGGTATGCTTCTCATGAATGACCCTGGTGATCAGGTGTCCGTAGGGGCCCATCATAAAACGGCCCAGCTCCGTATAAACGGCCACATTCCCCATTCCCGCCGGTACCAGGATCTTTTCATATTCCCTGCGCACGCCTTCTCCGATGATACGGATATCATTGGGCGTATCGTCCGGTTTATAAGGAATGCCGATGCCGCCGGAGAGATTGATAAACGTTATGTTGGCTCCCGTTTCCGCTTTCAGCTTTACCGCCAGTTCAAAAAGCTGCCTCGCCAGCTCCGGATAATACTCGTTGGATACGGTATTGCTGGCCAGGAAAGCATGGATGCCGAAATTTTCCGCTCCCTTACTCTTTAAGATGCGGAAGCCCTCAAACATCTGCTCCGTGGTAAAACCGTATTTCGCGTCACCGGGATTGTCCATGATGCTGTTCGCCACGGAAAAATAGCCTCCCGGATTGAACCGGCAGCTGATGGTTTTGGGAATATAGCCTATGGTCCGCTCCAGAAAATCAATATGGGTGATATCATCCAGATTGATAATGGCGCCGAGCTTCGCCGCATAAGCAAATTCATGAGCGGGCGTATCGTTGCTGGAGAACATGATATCCCCTTTTCCCGCGCCCATGGCGCCGCTCAGCATCAGTTCCGTTAAAGAAGAGCAGTCGCAGCCGCAGCCGTATTCCCGCAGTATCTGGATCAGACAGGGATTGGGCGTGGCCTTAACCGCGAAAAATTCCTTATAGCCTTTGTTCCAGGAGAAAGCCTCCTTCAGCGCCTTGACATTTTCCCGAATACCTTTTTCGTCATAAATGTGAAAAGGGGTGGGATAAGTCTTTACGATTTCTTCGATCTGTTCTTTTGTCACAAACGGTTTCTTCATGTCAGTATACCTCTTCCTATATATTCTCTATCTGCCAGTCAATGGGCGCCAGTCCGTTTTCCTCTAAAAAGGCGTTGGTCCTGCTGAACGGGCGGCTGCCGAAAAATCCTCTGTAAGCCGACAGCGGGCTGGGATGAGCCGCTTCCAGTATCAGATGCCTGGGATTGCGCAGCATGGCCTTTTTCATCTGCGCCGGTTTTCCCCAGAGAATAAATACCATGGGCCGATCCTGTCCGTCCAGTACCTTGATAGCCGCGTCCGTAAATTCCTCCCAGCCCTTTCCCCTGTGGGAAAAAGCCGCGTGGGCCTGTACGGTCAGTACGGTGTTCAACAGCAGTACGCCCTGCCTGGCCCATTTTTCCAGATAACCGTTGTTGGGAATGTAACACCCCAGGTCATCGTGCAGTTCCTGATAGATATTCACCAGGGAGGGCGGGATCTCCACATCCGGTTTGACCGAAAAGCAGAGCCCGTGGGCCTGTCCCTCATTGTGATAGGGATCCTGCCCCAGAATGACCACCTTGACTTCCTTTAAGGGTGTCAGATGGAACGCGTTGAAAATATCATCCGCGGGCGGAAAAATCTGTTTTGTATTGTATTCCTTCTGTACAAAGGTAAAAAGCTCTTTATAGTATGGTTTCCCGAATTCCGGCTTTAAAGCCTCCATCCAGTCACCTGTGATCATTCCCATACGCATCTCCCGTTCCGCCGGCTTTCTTTTTACAGCCTGACAGAAACACCTTTCTCACGCAGATATTCCTTGACTTCTCTGATCTCCAGCTCTTTGTAATGAAACAGGGACGCCGCCAGGACCGCTTCCGCTCCTCCCTCTGTCAGCGCCTCCAGAAAATGCTCTTTTTTTCCGGCGCCGCCGGAAGCGATCACCGGGATCCTGACAGCGGAGGATACCGCTTTTGTCAGTTCGATGTCGTAACCGTTTTTAGCGCCGTCACAGTCCATGCTGGTCAGCAGGATCTCTCCCGCTCCCAGGCTCTCCGCCCGGACCGCCCATTCTACGGCATCCATGCCCATATCCACCCGGCCGCCGTCCTTATAGATATGGAAACCGCCTCCCGGCTGCCGCTTGGCATCAATGGCCGCCACCACGCACTGGCTGCCGAATTTTTCCGCGGCATCCGAGATCAGCCGTGGGTTCATGATGGCCGCGGAATTGACCGCCACCTTATCGGCGCCTTCCCGCAGCAGCATTTTAAAATCCTCCACACTGCGGATACCGCCTCCTACAGTGAAGGGGATAAAAACCCGTTCCGCCACCTTCCTTACCATTTCCACCGCGATGGCGCGCCTGTCGCTGGATGCGGTGATGTCCAGAAAGACCAGTTCGTCCGCTCCCTCCCTGTCATAGGCGGCAGCCACCTCCACAGGATCCCCCGCATCCAGAAGGTTGACAAAATGAACGCCTTTTACCACCCTGCCGTCCTTGACATCCAGACAGGGGATGACCCTTTTGGTATACATCAGTTTCTCTCCCTTCCCAGGTTCACAAAATTCTTCAGTATGCGCAGTCCCGCATCGGAGCTTTTTTCCGGGTGAAACTGACAGGCAAACAGATTGTCCTTTTCCACCGCCGCGTGAATGGACACGCCATACTCCGTGACGGCGCTCACAACCGTTTCCTCCTCGGCGGCCAGATAATAGGAATGCACAAAATAAACATAAACGCCTTCCCCGATCCCCTGAAAAAGTCTGCCGGGTCTGGGGAACCGCAGAGAGTTCCACCCGATATGAGGCACCTTCAGTCCTCCGCCTCCCGGGATCTGCAGGATCCTGCCTTTTAACAGTCCCAGTCCCGGTTCTCCCGGGCTTTCTTCGCTGCTTTCAAACAACAGCTGTAAGCCGAGGCAGATTCCCAGAAAAGGGCGCTTTTCCTCCACAGTCTGGCGGATCACCGGGATCAGCCCGTATTTATCCAGTTTTTCCATCGCGTCACCAAAAGCGCCTACGCCGGGCAGAATGACTCTTTCCGCCCGCCGTATCTCTTCCGGTTCCCTGGTCACCAGGACTTCCTCGCCCAGAAACTGCAAAGCCTTTTCCACGCTTTTGATATTGCCCGCGTCATAGTCGATAATCGCTGTCATGCCCATTTCTCCCTGCCGATCATTCCAGAAATACGGGAGGATGCAGTTCTTCCTCTTCCGGCAGGATATCCTGCATAGAATCCTCCGGCAGAGGCGGGATTGCCTCCCCGCCATCCGCGGGAATCTCCTCTCCCGCGGCCAGCGCGGTCAGATACCGGGTATAATCCACATTTTTCTCACAGTTCGCGATGGCATGCGCCTCTTCCCTGCTCAGCCCGTAGTCCCTTTCCAGTATCCCGTAAATCCGTTCGTAAAGGTCATTTACTTCCGCTTCCGCGCCGCAGCTTTGCGCTTCGGCGTAAATCCCGTCGTAATCCGCCAGCGCCTGCATCAAAACGTCCAACGCCTCCACGATCTGGAAATCCTCCAGATATTTTTCATATTTGCTCAAGCGTCTTTCTACCTTCAGCACCGTCCGCGCGTGCTGGAACATCTCTTCCTCTTCCGCGGAAAGATCCATGCCGTAAAGCTCTTCATAACAGCTCAGATAATCTCTTTCGTCAAAGGCTTTCTCCGCCCTCTGCTTCTGCAGCATACCGGACAAAAATACGGACGCCATAAATACGATCCCGAATACGGTGGCGGCAAACAGGACCATCACCGCGATACTTGCCTTAGAAATTTTTCTGGAAGGTTTCTCCGGTGCCGCGGGCTCTTTTACCGCTTTTTCTTTCCTGGGTTTGGCCGCTTTTTTCGGTTTCTCTTTTTTCCCGCTCTTTTTGCCGCCTTTCTTTCCGGTTCCGGTTTCCTCTTCCTCTTCGTCCCCGTCTTTGCCTTTTTTCTTCGGCATCAGGCCCTTTTTCCGTTTTTTCTTTTTGCCGGCGGCGGCCGCGTCCTCCGCCTCCAGCTCCTTCATGATATTTTCGTTTTCCTCTCCGGCATCTTCCTCTTCCGTCAGTTTGGAAAAGAGCCTGCCGAAAAAGCCCGGCGCCTTCGGTTCCCCGTTTTCACTCTCCGCTCCGTCTTCCGCGGCTTTCTTTTCTTTCGGGACCTTTTCTTTTTTCCTTCTTTCCTTTTTGGGTTTTTCCTTTTTCCGCTTCCGGTTTTTCTCTCCGGCTTCCCCGCCGTCAGTTCCTCCGTCATCTCCCAGGAGCGCGGCGATTTCTTCCGCGGCGCGTTCCTCATCTCCCTGCTCAAAGATGCTATCGTCCACCGCTTCGTTATGATCGGATTTTTTCAGCAGTTCGCCGATCTCATTGGCGCCGCTGTCATCTTCCCCCATACTGTCCAGGAGCGCCAGGATATCCGCTTCTTCCGCGTCCATGGCCGGTTCTTCTTCCGCCTGGCGCGCGTGTTCCGCCATTTCCTGATCCCGGGTATCAAAAGCGGCAAGCATGTTTTCTATCTCTTCCTGGTCCAGGCTCTGGGTGCCTTCCACAGTGGGCGTATGATCCGCCCCATCGGCCTCCTGAGGCGCCGCTTCCTCCGGCATATGGAAGGAATTGAGCAATTCCTCCATGTCATCCATGCTGTAGCCGGGATCTGTGGATTCCGGCCCGGGTTCCGGTTCCGATGAGAATACAGGCTCAAGCCCTGATACGGATACAGGCTCAGGCTCCGTTACGGATACAGGCTCAGGTTCCGATACGAATACCGGTTCCGGTTCCGACGGAAATACAGGCTCCGGCCCCGATACGGATACAGATTCCGGTTCCGATACGGATACAGATTCAGGCTCCGGTTCGGACTCAGGCTCCTCCTGCCCGCCAGCGGCTGCCTTTTCCTCTGTTTCCCCATAGGGATCCGGCAGCCGGCCGGATTGTTCCAGTTCCGCGAACATCGCATCGATATCCGCGGTAAAATCCTCTTCTCCGTCCGGCAGATCCGTGGTCCCGCCCCCCATGGATTTTAATAAGCTGTCCAGATATTCCTCGTCAGAACTCATACCATAACCTCGTCTTTACTAAAATAAAAGCCAAACAAACACAGTGTAACATAATTCTTACCATTCCGCCATAAAATCTACCGCGTTTCGCGAAATTCCTTTTCCTCTGCCTTCCAGCTCCGCCGGCAGCTGATACAGGCGGCTGTGTACACGGATCAGCTCCGCCTTCTGGTTGAGCGCCGCTATCTTCTCGAAACGGAAGCGCAGCACCCCGGCAAAGAGCATCCCCGCCCCCAGCTCCAGGATACAGAGCTTATGGTTCAATGTGCCCTGCAGCCATTTCCCATATCTCTGAAAACTTTCCCCGTAACCTTCTTCCAGATATTTTTCCGCGTACAGGGTATTGCACTCCATGTCCGCTCCGCAGATACCGCACTTTGGCCTGTTCACGTTCCGCCAGTTCTTCTTTCCCGTAAATACCTGCTTCAGTTCCTGATATACGGCATCCCCGGCGGAAATCACGCTTCCCGCGCAGCCCGCGCCGCACTGCAGTCTGTCGTAGCTGCCGCAGGGAGTGGTGATACGTTCCTCTTTCAGCCCGGCTTCTTCGATCAGCCCGTCCGCGCAGGTGGTGATCACGAAATAATTCTTCTGTTTTAAGACTTCTCCCAGCTTCCGATACGCCTCTTTTACTCTTTCGTCCTTTTCCAGAAAATACCGGTTGATACAGGGAACGGCCCACTGCGCGCCTGCCGCGGCGGCGCTTTCACAGATCTGTCCGTACTCCTCGTTTCCGCGCAGGAGTTCCATTCCGTCAAATTCCTCTCCGATCCCCACCAACACCATATCCGCGTCTGCCAGTGCTTCTTTCAGCATAAAGATCCCCTTTACCAGAAAAGCAGGGAAAACTCCCTGCTTTTTTAAATCCTTTACTTTGCTCTCAACAGTTCATCCAGCACGTTTACCAGCTTCCCGATCTCCGGCTTGGAAAGCTGGGCGTCCGCTCCCAGCTGCTCTCCCTTCAGCCTCATCTCGTCGTTGACCAGGGAAGAGAAGATCACCACCGGGATATCCTTGGTAGCATCGTCGGACTTGATCAGCTTCGTCAGGTGATGTCCGTCCATGATGGGCATTTCAATATCGGTAATGACACACTGCACATAGTCCTTCAGGGTTCCTTCTTCTTTGTAGTGCTCGATGATCTCGTAAGCTTCCTTGCCGTTCGCGGTATGTATCAGATTCGTATATCCTGATTTATGGAGCGCATCCACGATCAGCCTGTTCAACAGGGGAGAATCTTCGGCGATCAGAAGAGGTACGTCACATCTCTCCCGCTCTCCCAGAGCCTCCAACTGCTCGGTCCGCAGGCCCGTTTCCGGATTGATCTCCGCCACGATCCGCTCAAAGTCCAGAATGATGATCAACTTGTCATTGACTTTAATGATACCGGAAGCCGTGCTTTCGGAAGCCACCGTAGCGTCCGGCTTGATGATATCCGTCCAGGACATCCGGTGGATCCCCACCACGCTGTCCACATGGAAAGCGATGTCCAGACTGTTGAAATTGGTAATGATGAAAAGGCCGCCTTCCCCGGATACGCCTCTCTGCAGACAATTCTTCAGGTCGATCGCCGTAATCATCTTGTCACGGGGCATAAATATCCCTTCTATGCTGGGATGGGCATTGGGGATCGGCGTCACGGGCTGGTAATTGATAATCTCTTTTATCTTCGCCACATTGATTCCGTAAGAATTGTTATCCAGCGTAAATTCCAAAACTTCCAACTCGTTGGTACCGTTTTCCAATAATATCTTCGTGTCCATGTTTTCACCTCTCAAAGAATCATCTGCCGTCTAAAACTGCTCTTTACCGCATTATATCACAAATCAGGGATTTTGCATACTAAAAATAAATATTTTTACGAGGAAACGGGCGCCGCCCTTTTTTACTCTTCATCCGCCGGCCCTGCCTGCATGGTCTGGATATCATAGGATACCACCACGCCTCTTCCCCCGTACATCCGGTAAAATTGCTTGGCCACCCTGTCGGCTACCTTCTTTCCGTTTTCCAGATCCGTATCCACCAGGATCACGATATACTGCATACTGCTGTATCTGGTGCCCACATCCACCATGCGCAGGGAAGAGGCGGCCGCCAGCTCCAGCGTCTTCATGGGTTCCTCGGAGCTTAAGCCCAGATCCCCGTCATCGTCTGTGGACAGGGTAAACAGCAAAGTCTGTACCTGCTGCCGGTTTCTCCTGACGCCCCTCTGGATATATCCGTAGATCCTGTCAAAATCCTCATACCGCACCCGGAACGCGCCCTGTTCGCTCCGTTTGATCCGCCCTTCCAGGATGCCGCGGATATGTTTCAGGTCCGTAGTGGTCTTCTGTCCCCGCTCGCCTCCGGTTTCCTGCCGGTAAAAGGCGTATCCGCCCTTCCTGTTGTGCTTCACAAAATACAGGGCTTTTTCCGCGCCGTTTAAAAGCATTTCAAAATTTTTGCCGTCCACGGGGGAAATGGCGATCCCCACGGACAGGGAAGTGGCGTTTTCACAGTCCAGATCTTTCAAAGCGCCGGCAAAGTTTTCCTGTATCGCCCTGATCTTCTGCTCCACTTCATTGCGCTCGGTCACGTCGGTCAGAAAGATCATAAACTCGTCCCCGCCCAGACGGCAGAGCACGTCCTTGCCCGAAGTGCCGGCACGCAGAGCGTCCGCCGCCGTCTTTAACACCATATCTCCCGCTATATGCCCAAACAGTTCGTTTACCTGTCTGAAATTGTCCATATCCATCACCAGGAGCGTGCCGTAATGCTTTTCCTCTAAAAGCCTTACGATCCGGCTTTCCGCGTAAGTCCTGCTGTGCAGCCGGGTGAGCTCGTCCATGGTCACTTTCTCCTGCATATCCGTGGAAAACGCCGTCAGCGCCATGGAAAACCTGGTGCTGTTCTCCGAACCGGCTCCGTCCTCCGCGGACCGCTCTTCCTCCGTCTTCGTCACATGAAAATCGGTCCGCAGCATATCCAGGAACAGATCCGTCAGTTCCGGGTCAAACTGGGTGCCCCGGCCGTTTTCAAATTCTTCGATCACCTTGGTCCTGTCCAGCTTGTGGCGGTAGATGCGGTTGGAAGTCATGGCATCGTAGGCATCCGCGATCCCGATGATGCGGGCGCACAGCGGGATCTCCTGTCCCTTGATGCCGAAAGGATAGCCCAGGCCGTCATAACGTTCATGATGATACAGAGCGCCTTCCGCCACGTTTTTGATCATGTAAACATCCTTCAGGACGTTGTTTCCGATCACGGGATGGCTCTTGATAATGGCAAATTCCTCATTGCTGAGCCGGGAAGGCTTGTTTAAGATAGAATCCGGCACGCCTATCTTGCCGATGTCATGCAGCAGCGCGATATAGTCCAGATTCTGTATTTCCTGTTCCGGCCAATGCAGCTGCCTGGCAATAGCGGTGGAACATTTGGCCACCCGTCTGGAATGGCCGGCGGTATATTCGTCTTTGGCGTCGATCGTGTTGGCGATAGTCATAATGGCGTTCAGCGATACCTTTTCCACCAGCCTGGTCTTCTCCTCCAGCCTGGTTTCCAGATCCTCCTGCAGCCCGGCCAGCTCGATGGTACGGCCGATGCGGCTGCGCATGACCATGGGAACATAGGGCTTCGTCACAAAATCGGCCGCCCCCAGCATAAGACATTCTTTCTCCGTTTCCGGTTTGTGATCCGCGGTAAGAAAGATAATGGGAATATTTTTCCACCGGCTGTTTGCCCGGATCCGGCGCAGCGTTTCGCGCCCGTCCATCTCAGGCATATAGATGTCCAGCAGGATCAGTTTCGGCATATGGTCCCGCAGATAATCCAGAGCTTCCTGCCCGGATGACACGGGATACACCGAAAATTCTTCTCTCAGGATATCCGCCGCCACAACCAGATTGAATTCGTCATCGTCCACGATCAGCACGTCGCAGTCGTATTTTGTTTCCCCCGTCCGCAAAATAACCCCTCCTTACACCCTTAAAACACATTCCTTGTATCATTCTATCATAAAATTCTCCTGAATGCTACGTTTATTCCCAGACGCTTCCTCCCCTTTGACATTCCGCGCCCCCTATTTTATAATGTACCGTAACAAGATCAGGAGTTCATCATGAAAAAAATTGCCTTTTTTGATATCGACGGGACTTTAACATCCGAAATCGACGGTTCCATTCCGCCCAGCGCCGTAGAGGCCATACGCGGCGCGCGGAAACAGGGAAACCTGATGTTCATCAACACGGGACGCTGCTTTCAAAATGTGGAACAGCGTTTCCGGGACATTGGCTTTGACGGCTTTATCTGCGGATGCGGCACCAATATCTACTGCGGCGGCAGAGATATTTTCTACGCGCCCCAGTCCCATGAAACCACCCTGCGGATGCTCTATCTCGCCCGCGAAACCGGCGTGGATATCCTGTTTGAATCCCGCAAGGAAGTGGCCTTCGACCTCTCCCGTCCGCTGAAGCATCCCAACGCGGTGAAGAATTACCGCGCCTTTCTGCGCCGTTCCTATCACATGCCGGAGGATCTGGAAAATCCCAATTTCTTTTGCGACAAGTTTGTCATATGGTATGAAGAACCCCAGCAGCTGAAACGCTTCCGCGCCGTCAGCGACGCCCTGTTTCAATGCATCGACAGGGGCGGCACCTTCCGGGAATTTGTTCCCCTCGGCTACTCCAAAGCCACCGGTATAGAAGCCGTCCTTTCCTACTATGGGATCTCCAAAGAAAACGCGTACGCTTTCGGTGACAGCAACAACGACCTGCCCATGCTCACCTGTCTGCCCCACAGCGTAGTCATGGGCAACGCATCCCCCGCTTCCCTTTTTGAGATCGGGAGCTATGTCACCTCCAGAGCCAGTGAAGACGGCATCGCCAGAGCGCTCTCCCATCTGGGCTTCTGTTAAATTTTCCTCGCTATTTCAGCGATGCTATTTCAGCGGTGCTATTCCAGCGGTATGACCACACTGTTTCCGTTTACCGTGGCGGATAAGCGCATAGACGAAATATTCCCCGCCAGCTCCTCTCCTGCCTCCGCCGTCAGCACCAGCCTGACGGTTTCTCCCGCCTCCACGCTGCCCACATACGTGCTCAGATCGTCCAGAAGCATGGTTGCCAGCACAGGCGTTTTTTCCGTTTCGTTGATCAGCAGCGTAAACCTGGGCGCCAGAGAATAAATATCCACTTCCTGCCGCGCGCCGGTACCGTTCTCCAGATCAAATTCCAGCACCACTATCCGGTTTCCGGCGGAAGCATCCAACGCGAAGTAAGGGTTGGCGTCATCTCCGTCCGGATAGGTGTCCGTGATCCGGTATCCCGTGAAACGCAGATCCATCCCCTCCGGCAGTAAAAGCCGCGCCATATCGCCCTCCGAAGCCCCTTGGGATATGTCCGTGACCGGCGTATCCGACGTTTCGGGAACCGATTCCTCTTCGCCGTTATCTTCTCCGGTTTCCGGCGTTTCTTCCTTTTCCTCATACAGGGACAGATCCACCAGTCTGCTGTCATAGTCCCTGGTGTAACGCATCACGATCTCCGCGGCGTATTCCACAACGGCGTCTTCCTGCTCCTCCGTCATATCCGGCAGAGCGGCCCCGCAGCCGGCGGCGGCGAAAAGCCCCGTGGCGCAGATTCCGGCAATGATCATTTTCTTTTTCATAAGCTTCTCCGTTCGTACAGACCCTTCTATCTATTAATCTACACTATTTTCTTTTCCAATGCAATGTATATTCCCGATATTGCCAGCGCGATCAGCCCGACGATCATAAATACCAGCATCTTCGCGAAGGTATCCGCCGCCGCGAAATCGTAGAGTATCATTTTCCCGCACACCGCCAGGGTCAGCGACAGCCCGGTAATACGCAGGCTTTTCTGCTTGACGGCAAACCCCGCCGCGACGGCTCCTATGGCGGCCACCATCAGGAGCGCGCTTTTGAGGATCGGCGCCGGCAGCTCCCAGAGCAGCGCCATGTAGCATACAAACAGCACCAGGATGACATTTTTAAACCGGAAGCCCATGCCGAAACGCTCCTGGAACATGAGCAGGATGAACGCCACGCCCAAAAGCAGCAGCGCCCCATAGGTATAGTTGTTCCCGCAAAAAGCGGCCGCCGCGTAGATGACGCCCAGAAATCCCAAATTGATATAATTGAACCAGCGGGTATACCTGTCCCTGAAAAAGCCGATGTAATTGAAACCCGCCGTTCCCAGAAACAGGATCCCCGCCATCACGGCCGGCGTCAGGGTATTGCGGAAGCGGAGCAGAACAAAGCATTCCAGCAGCAGGATAAAGATCTCCTCATAAAGGGAACGCCACTCATGCAGCGCAGCCAGGGAAAGGAGAAAAGCTCCCAGGAAACAAAGGGCGGACAGCGGGCGGAACTCCTGAAAATAATACAGCGCCACGCAGGCGGTCCACAGCGTGATCACCAGCTCGCTTATCCGCAGCATCTTCACCCTGGACAACGCCTTGGAAAGCAGGAACACGAACAGAACAACTCCCAGGCACCACCAGTACAGTTCCTCTCTCCCTGCCATCAGCAGCCCGTAGACGATCAGCGTCTGAAACGCGAAAAGCATATACTGAAGCCACTTTAAAACGCTCTTCCTGAACAGGAAAAAGACCAGGAGCCCGGAAAGGAAAAATCCTCCGGTGAGCAGATGCATCTCCCAAAGAACATACCTCTCCCCGCTTCTCTCCGCCGCCAGTACATAGAACAGACAGACCGTCATCCTGAGCACCGTATCGGCGCACAGATAAACCGCCATGTTCCATACGGTCCAGGACGTTTCTTCCTTTTTCTTTCCTTCCATCACATAGAAGATCAGGCCCTGCTCCAGCGCCGCGCCCAGCAGATACCAGAGGGCCGGCATACACCCGTCCAGCCGGAAAAACGCCGTGGCCGCGAAAGCCACGGAAAAGCAGGTATTGAGTATCATATGCGTCATATTGACGGCATCCCGATGCTTTTTGACCGGCAGGAACAGAGCCGCCAGGTTTACCAGCAGAAGCACGCACGCCGCAGCCAGAAAACGCGCCGTCCTGTCGCTTGCCGCCCCTGCCTCCACAGCCAGGAAGGACTGTCCGGCGGGATACAGACTGATATAACAGCCCAGCAGACTGACGATCTTCATGGCGCCGGAATCCCGTTTTCTGCTGATCAGCACGGCCAGCAGCGAGATCACCGCCGTAGAGGCTACGGTCACGTAGCAGTTAAAATTCTTCAGATACAAATAGTTCAGTATGGCGGAAAGGTAGAGCCCGCCGATGCCAAGGGACGAAACCGCCGCCGCGAATCCGGGCAGTTTCCGGGTCAGAAGCAGTTCCGAAAGCAAAAGCACGGCCAGCGATATCACATAGAGGGCGATCCCTTTCGCCAGCCCGTTCATATAGTTCATTCCCATGATCACAAAAGCGGTAAGAATAAAAACCACTCCGATGCTGCCCAGCACCCCGGCCCCTATGGTAAATTCCACACTGGTTTTTTTCGCTTTGCTCTCCGCCTCTTTCATCCGGCTGGTATACAGTCTGCTGGTACGGGCGATCTCATCCGTCACGTATTCCGCCGTCACCGCGTCCTGCCTGAGCTTTTCCCGCAGATCCGTCAGATATTCGGTAAAATATCCGTCCCGGGACTGTCCTATGAGCCACGCTATCTGCCGCTCCAGTTCCGCTTTCCGTTCATCCATGCCTCGTTCTCTCCCCTTCGCTATTGTGTCAGGACCGTTTCCAGTTCAAACCAAAACGCCACTCCATTGTCATAATTCTGTACCCCGTAGGGCTGGTGAAAGGCGTCCATGATGGCCTTTACAATGGAGAGTCCCACGCCGCTTCCGCCGTATTCCCTGGTTCTGGCCTTGTCGGCTTTATAAAATTTCTCCCAGATGCGCCCTATACTCTCTTCCGGAATGGGGCTTCCGGTATTAAAGATCGTCACCCGCGCTTTCTGCTCCTTCTGCTCCAGGCGGATATCAATTATTTTTTCGCCCTCGCAGTAGTGGACCGCGTTGGAAAAATAATTCATGATCACTTCTTCTACTTTAAACTCATCTCCCCATACAAACACGGGAGGAGATTCTTCCATCCGCACGGTGATCCCCTTCTGTTTCGCCAGGATCCGCGCCGACTGGATATATCCGCCAAGCAGAGCAGCCAGATCAAATCTCTCCATATCCACCACCCCGCTGCCAAATTCCAGTTCGTTCAAAGTCAGCAGGCTCTTTACCAGACTGTTCATCCTGCCGGCCTCATCCACTATCACGTCGCAGTAGTAACCGCGGCTTTCCTCGTCTTCGCTGATCCCCTCTTTCAGCCCCTCCGCGTACCCCTGGATCAGCGCCAGAGGCGTCTTCAGTTCATGGGACACGTTGGAAAGAAATTCCTTTCGCATTTCGTCCGCCCGGTTTCTTTTTTCCAGATCCTTCTGCAGCTCGTTATTGGCGGTCTTTAATTCCCGTATGGTTTCTTCCAGCGCGGCGGAGAGCCTGTTGATATTCTCTCCCAAAAGCGCTATCTCGGTTTTACTCTTTCCCTTGTACTTCGCCTCAAAATCCAGCCTTGTCATCCGCTCGGAAATATCCGCCAGCTCCAGGATAGGTTCCGCCACTTTCCTGGATACCATCCAGATGACAACGCCGCTCACCAGTATGCCGCCGATCCCCACATAGAACAGAAAACGGTTGGCGATCGCCACGCTCTCCCGTATATTTTCCATGGGCGTCCGCATATAGAAAACCTGTCCGCCGTCCAGCCGTCCCACCATTTCCATATACTCCGTCCTGGTCTTGGGATCCACGATCAACTGTATAACGTAATCCTCCGTTTCTTCCAGAAGGCTGGTATCCTGCACAGGCGCGTAGAGCCGTTCCCACAGCAGCCTCTGCAGCATCACCATATCGTTGCCGAAAGTTTCCATTATCAGCCCGTCCGTTTCCTGCACCACGCCCATGATATTGTACCGGCCGGAAATCTTCTCCAGTTCAATGGAAAAGGCCTCCTCGCCCAGGGTATCATTTCCCGCGGCCGCGTTCAGGATATGATAGGTTTCCTTCACCGCGTTCTCGCGTTTTCTCTGATAATAGCCTGCCAGAAAGGTACTGTTGATCAGCCAGCATACGGCCAGAGTGCCCGCCATCAGTCCGATAAAGGTAAACGCGAACTGCTTTTTGATAGAATGCTTCATGACTCTTCCGCCTCAAATTTATAACCCATTCCCCATATGGTCTTAATAAAATCTCCTTTTGGGCCCATTTTGCTCCGCAGCTTTTTCACATGGGTGTCGATCGTGCGGGCATCTCCGAAATAGTCATAATTCCATACATGGTTCAGTATTTTTTCCCTGGAAAGAGCGATCCCTTTGTTTTCCATAAAAAAGGCCAGCAGTTCAAACTCCTTATAACTCAGTTCCACATCTTTGCCGTCTATCTTTACCATATGGGCCGTTTTATCCAGCTCAATGCCGCCCTCTTCCAGCTTTTCCTCCGACTGCTGCCCGGCTCTGCGCAGAATGGCCTCCACCCTGGCAACCAGGATCTTGGGACTGAAGGGTTTGCCGATATATTCGTCCACCCCCAGTTCAAAGCCCTGCAGCTCGTCCCTCTCATCACTCCTGGCGGTCAGCATGATAATGGGTACCCCGGAATAAGCGCGAATCTCACGGCAGACCTGCCAGCCGTCCATTTTCGGCATCATCACGTCCAGTATCACAAGTCCGATATCCTTCTGGGCAAAAAAGATCTCCACCGCCTGGGCGCCGTCCCCGGCCTCTACCACTTCGTAACCGCTCTTTACCAGAAAGTCCTTTACCAGCTTGCGCATCCGGCTTTCATCGTCCACTACCAGTATCTTTACTTTGTCCATTCCGTTTCATCCAGCTCCCGTTCCTTTTCCCTGATGGCCTTTTCCCTGTCGGAAAGTTCCTGCTCCCAGGACGCGTACCTGTTCACCAGGGTGCGCTCATAATTTAAGATATTGGGATTGTCGCTCTGCAGCGTGATCACGAACATGGCTATCACCGCCAGCGCCAGTATCAGGTTGGCCGCAAGAGAGAGAAACGGCCACGATATCTTCTTTTTCTCCTGAGCCGGCTTTTCCTGCACCCTTGGTCTGATCCTGCGCTGCGCGTTGACATTGTAACCATGCTGCAGGGGGATAGGCGGTACGTCATCCTCCGTGATCCCTTCACAGCCCAGTAAAAATTTCTGCATTTTCCGCAGATAATCATACCCTACCGGCGTCTTGAATATATGCTCGGCCAAGGCTTTTTTATAGACTTTCAGCACGTTTTCAGCGTTGTGGTAATCCAGATATTTGTCCAGATATTCGGCTTTCTTTTTTTCCTGAGCAGCCAGCTGCACATCCTCCGCGCTGTTAAACAGATATCCTTCCACTACCCTTTCCGGCCACATAGCTCCACTCCCTTTTTAAAAAGCCCGGAGATGCAATGCTCCGGGCCGCTTCCTGTCTGTCTTACGCATTCCGCATATCATATTCCCTGCTTATAGCAAGCATTCTGTCAAAATCCTTGGAAAACATTTTTTCCAGTTCATTACTGTACCCGAAAAAGATCCCGTTCCGGTATTGCTTCAGACCCGTTTCGATAAATTCCATAGCGCGGCCCCTATTTTTGATCTTGCAGCCGTATCGCTTATGGTCCCTTCCTCCGATCATGACACTGCTGCTCTTGGATACCGGTATGATCCCCAGATATCGCACGGTCATAACGTTCCGGTATACCCAGATAATATCCCTTACGGGATAAAGGAAAAAATAGCCTCCACAATGAAGCAGCGCGTCCCTGGTCACGCAATAGCCCTCTTCCTTAGCCGCCATGGGAAAATCATTGTCAACGCGGGCCAGTTCCTGCGGAGTAAAACGCTTCGCGCTTTTTATCACTTTGGCACGCGTCACCGGGATCACGATCAGCGCGATCACGCCCGGGATCACCATCGCCATGGTCAGAACGGATACCGCTTCCGGAAGATCCCACAGGATGGAAACAAAGGAAAAGGCAAAAGCCAGAAAAAAGAGCAGCGCCATAATAAGCCATTTGTTCCGGATACGCACATAAAGCCGGTATAGATTCGGATATTCTTTCAGATGATTCATACCTCGCTCCTTCCCGCCATCTTAATATATCCTAAATATACCCCCTTCCGTCAAAAATATCAAGTACCGAACACGAAAACGGCAGACCGTGTTTCCACGATCTGCCGTCTTAGCGCGCATGGCCGGTCCGGGCCATTACTGCTTCTCGCCATTTACCCATGTTTCCTCTGTCTGCGTACCGTCCGGCGCTGTGTAGATTCCCTTGCCGTTCCTCTTACCGTCAGTATATTCGCCCTCATATACGCCTCCTTCGAGATCGGTATAAATTCCATGACCATTAAATTGGCCGTTAGCAAACTCGCCTTCATACACATAACCACCGTTCCAGGTCAACTTGCCCTGGCCGGCCATTACATCATCTATAAATTCACCTTCATATATTTGACCGCTGGGCCAGGTCAGCGTGCCCTGGCCGCTTCTCTGGCCATCTAGCCATTCCCCTTCATACACTCTACCGTCGGCATAGGTATCCTTTCCCTGGCCATTTCGTGAGCCATCTAGCCATTCCCCTTCATACACTTCACCATTAGCCCAGATCAATTTGCCATAGCCGCTCCTCCGACCGTCAACAAGTCCGCCTTCATAGCTTACCCTACCGTATTCATCATCTTGCGAATAGGTAATCTTGCCCTGGCCGTTTGGTTTATCATCTTTCCATTCGCCCTCATACACGTCACCGCTGGCATAGGTATGCTTTCCTTGGCCGTTTCGTACGTCATCTTTCCATTCACCTTCATACACTTCACCGCTAGTCCAGATCATCGTTCCCTGGCCATTCTTCTTACCGTCAACCCATTCGCCTTCATAGCTCACTCTATTAACGGAATCATCCTTCGCATAGGTTATCGTACCCTGGCCGTTTTTTTGGCCATCTTTCCATTCGCCTTCATACACGCTACCGTCAGCATAGGTCATCGTACCCTGGCCGTTTCGTTTGTTATCTTTAAATTCACCTTCATACACGTCACCGCTGGCATAGGTTTCCCTACCCAGGCCATTGTACATACCATCTCTAAATTCTCCTTCATACACTTCACCGTTGGCATAGGTATACGTTCCCTGGCCGTTTCTCAGTCCATCCTTATATTCGCCTTCATATACGGCACCGCTGGCAGAGGTATATGTTCCCTGGCCATTGTACGAGCCATTAGCCCATTCGCCTTCATATACATCTCCGTTCGGCCATACGATCCTGCCTTCTCCTTCCGGCGCCCCATGCTGCCAGCTGCCCGTGTATTCACCCGAGCCGGAGCCGCTCTTCGAAACGTACTGCACGCCGCTGACTTCCTTTACACGGCCGTTTAAGACCAACACTATGACGACCGCGATGACAGCGATCAGGGCCACGCCTCCGGCGATGCCTCCGATCAGGAGCTTCTTCCGCCCGTTTAGGCCGCTGCTCTTTCCGCTCTTCGCGAAGCTGAAAGCCGGTGCCGCTGTTTCCCCGGGCTGCCGCGCTGCCTGCTGCCATGTCTGCGTTTCCTGCGCGCCTCCCTGCATCCCGGTCCCGGTCTGCTCCGGCTGCTGTGCCGTCTGCTGCCATGTCTGCGTTTCCTGTATGCCTTCCTGCATCCCGGCCCCGGTCTGCTCCGGCCGCTGTACCGCCTGCTGCCATGTCTGCTGCGCCGCGCTCCCGGCCGCCGGCTGTACCTCCTCCGGCCCTCTTTCCACAAGCTCCTCCTGCCGCGTGATCAGCGCTTTGTCGAATACATCTTTGCTGACTGAACCGATGGTGCGCTTCACCGCTTTTAAGTCATTCATGGTCTTCCGGTTGACCGACGCGTCACGGAAGAAATTGATGAACGCGTCCGATATGTCGAACCTGGAGAGCGCATCCTGTTCCAGCAGGGTGGAGATACTGGTATACGCCGACTTCATGGCGCGCATCAAGTCATTGGAAGTATTGTTGGTATTGGTGGAGAGATTGGCTCCCTGATTTAAGATCTCATTCTTGACGCCGCGTTCCACCTCAGGCTGGTCCGTGGTATTGCCCAGACGCAGGTTATCCTCCAGGGAGATAAAGATGATCTGCTTTTTGCTGTTGACCGCGGTCAGCAGCTCCAGGAAACAGGCATAGCTCTCGATGTACTGCTGGCTGACAAATACCATGACCGCATCCGCTCCGCGGATATTTCTGAGCATCGGTACGATCCATTTGTCGTTCACCTTATCAAACGCCTTATCCGCGTACACACGCAGCCCGTACGTCTGCTGCAGCGGAATGACCGCCCCCTTGAACACCTTCTCCCAGTTATCGCTGGCGTAGCTGATAAATACATAGGGTTTCCCCTGGGAACATTCCGTGATCGCCAGATTCCTTTCCAGATATTCCGACCGCTCCCTCTTCTGTGCTTCGTTCAGTGCCATTTCCTTCTCCTTTCGTTCTCATCCCTCTAACTTACTCTTTATGGCCTCTACGTCCTTTTGTTTTTCTTCCTCGCTCAACTCCGCGAATGGGATCAGGCTGTTATGGATCCGCCTGCCGTCATCCCGCTCTGGTCCGTAATCCCAGTTATGCAGGTAATGATATCTGCACCATCTGATATGCTCTAATTCCGCCAGGGTTTCCATTGGGATTCCCCGAGCCATCAGCTTCCTGATGACATCCAGATAGTCCGAGGAGCTCACATTGGAGTACCGCTTGAAAGCGTCCAGCTTTTCCCACGGCACGCCGCCGTACTGCTTTACATAAAACTCATGCTGGTTTCTCGCCGCCCGCATGGATCCCTCATTCAGGATATTTTCCACGCTTCCCAGCTCTTCCGCCGTTCCGAAGCAGACCACCCGTTCCCTTCCAAACAAGCTGGCCACAATACCGCCGTTAGGCGCGCAGACATAGATCTTCCCCCGCACGGATACCGCCGCGAGCAGCCTGCTCAACACGGTCAGACTGTCATTGCCTTTCTCTCCCCCGCAGATGATCACACGGTCAAATCCCGCCAGTTCCTCATAAGAAAAACAGCCATCGTCGTGAAAAACGATCCTGTCCGGCTGCATCCTGTCTAACTTTGTATGCTCACGGCGAAATTCCCTTCCATCTCCGTATATGTGGTACTCAAAACTCTGCCCGGGATCTATGATGTTCAGCTGCAGCCCGTAAAGCAGGATGTTCCTGCCGATACTTCCGAATCCGATGACCGCGATCCGTTCGCTCTTTTCTGCAGGATACTTCTTCCAGTACTGCCTCGCGCAGTCCTCCGCGATATTAAATACTGTAAGCCTGGGATTTTCTATGTTCTGTCTGTCTATGCCGCTTAACAGCATATAGACATTTTTATCCTTCAGCATCTCATAATACTGATCGTAGAACGCCAGACTGTCCGCTTCATCCTGATACAGCAGCGCATAGCGGGACGCGTTCCTGATAAGCTTTTCCCTGCCCCGTATCCGCTGCCCCGGCGGCAGGCTCTCATACAGATACGCCGCGTAGTCCGAATCCCCGTACACCACAACGGCGCCTCTCCCACGCAGCTTCAGCCAGTTAAAAAGATCTCCCATCTTATTAAAGACCTTTATCAGAATGCTGAAAGTGGCCGCCAGCGCCATAAAACGCGCCAGCTGCAGCAGTGTTCCCACCGGCACTCCGGCTTCCGTGCTGCCGCCGTAGAGTTTTAACGAGGCGTACACCGCATCCCAGAAAGGATAGATACTCCCTTCCCTGGCCGTGAATGCCGGATAATAACAGTACATGCCGATAAAAAACGGGAGAACCTTATATAATATGCCAAACAGATCTTTCAGTTTCTGTAACCATCTTTTCATGACCGGTAATCCGTTCCTTTCATGACGTGTATATAGTATCACCCCCCCCGCACTTTGTCAATCTCTTTTGGTTTTTGCCTTTTTTTGACGCCGCCGGTGGAAAAAACGTGTAAAATAAAAAACTAACTTCTCTTTTTTGCAATAATAGTGCATTTACTTTTTAAAACTTGTATAATGTTTCCTG
>CANRPU010000005.1 GCA_947632555.1 uncultured Lachnospiraceae bacterium | reverse complement strand
ATTGGTGTAATGAAGGCGGTGGGTATCGGGGGCGGCAGTATAAGAAGCCTATATATCGTCAAGTATCTTGCCATTACTGTAATCGGTGCGCTGATAGGATATTTTTGTTCTGTCCCTCTCGGGGATATGATGATGGAAACGGTATCGAAAAATATCGTTTTTGGCAGCGGAAACAGTACGCTTATGGGACTTTTAAGCACTGCGGCAGTCGTTATCATTATCCTGCTGTTCTGCTACGGCTGCACACGCAGAGTCAATAAACTCTCGCCCATCGACGCGGTAAGAAACGGTCAGACGGGCGAGCGCTTTCGAAGAAAGAGCCTTTTGCGCTTAGGGCGGTCAAAGCTGCCACAGACCGCGTTTCTCTCGGTCAATGACGTGATCAGTTCACCGAAGCAGTTCTCCATCATAGTAGTTGTGTTCACGCTCTGTATACTGCTGATGACGATCATGTCAAATTTTGCATTGACACTCAAAAGTGAAAAGATACTGCGTTTCTTCGATGTACCCTCAAGTGAAGCGCATATCATGGATAGCGAAATATTTGGAGAAGTCTTGGTAGATCAGAGTACGTATCAGCAGATCATCGCCGATATCGAAAAGCTTCTTGCCGATAATGGAATGCCCGGCAAATGCACAATGACGATAAGCGCGCAGTTTGAAACATCGCACGAAGACAAAACGGAAACGGTTAATTTCCGCGTCATAAAAGGGGAAACAAATGACACGTTCTATGTAGACGAAGGCAGCGCACCACAGAAGATTGACGAGATCGCCGTAACGGCAGGCACTCTCGATAATCTGGACGCAGAGATTGGTGACAGGGTAACGGCAGTCATAAATGAGAAAGAGTATGAGTTTATGATCACGGGAACATTTTCTTCGTTCGTCAACTCCGATAATGCCGCTTTTCTATATAAAGATTTTGACCTCGGACATCAGGGGGCAAGTAATGTGATGGGCGCGCAGATACACTTTGACGGCAGTCCCGACAAGGAGCAGATAAACCAAAACATTGAAAAGCTGAGAATCCTGCTCGAAACTGACAAGGTGTATTCGACCCCGGATTACATCAATAATTTTACGGGAATGTCCAATACGTTGAATGAGATCAAACAGATGATGATGATCATTACCGTGATCATAACGGCATTGATCGTCATACTTATGGAGCGTTCGTTTATCTCTAAGGAAAAGAGCGAGATTGCGCTGATGAAGGCGGTGGGCATCGGGAACGGCAGTATCATTCTGCAGCATTCGCTCAGATTTGTGATCGTATCGTTCATTGCCTGCATCGTTTCCACCGCGCTGCTTATGCCGATCAGCAACGTAATGATGAATTGGGTAGGTAATATGGTCGGCGATATATCAGGTTTGAAATGTGATTTTGACCCGCTGGAAATATTTGTGATCTGCCCGGCAATTCTCATTGGCGTGACAGTCATGGGCTTGTTTTTGACGGCGCTTTACACAAAAACAATCAAGGCTTCCGACACGGCAAGCATAGAATAAGGAGGACAACATAATGAATACGGTTTTACAGACAAAGGGACTTTGCAAGACATATATCGTGAACAGACATCAGAACAATGTGTTGAAAAACATCGATCTGACGATCAGAGAGGGTGAAATGGTGGCGGTCATGGGACCCTCCGGCTCAGGCAAAAGCACGCTGCTCTACTGCGTTTCGGGAATGGACAAAGTGACCGCAGGACAGGTGCTCTTTAACGGCAGGGAAACGGCAAAGCTTGGTGAAAGGCAGCTTGCAAGGCTCAGGCTTGACGAAATGGGCTTTATTTTTCAGCAGATGTACATGATGAAAAATCTTTCCATACTTGATAATATCATTTTTCCTGCGGTAAAATCGAAAAAGAACAGAGAGAGCCGCAGGCAGATCGAGGAGCGCGGCAGAGCGCTCATGCACAGGCTCGGCATTGATGATGTGTGCGGCAACGATATCAACGAGGTGTCGGGCGGACAGCTTCAGAGAGCTTGTATCTGCCGCAGTATGATAAACAATCCCAGGATGATCTTTGCCGATGAGCCGACAGGCGCTCTCAACCGCGCAAACTCTGATGAGGTCATGAACGAGCTGCTCTCCTTAAACCGTGACGGGACAACGATCATGTGCGTGACCCACGACGCGAGGGTTGCCGCCAAGTGCAGCAGAGTGCTTTACATTGTGGACGGCGCTATTGTCGGTGAAAAAGAAATGGGACATTTTGACGGCGGTGATAAGGAGCTTCGTGACCGTGAAAGAGAACTGAACAACTGGCTTATGGAGCAGGGCTGGTGATGCTTGCTGAATCTATGCGGATATGTTACAAGAGCAAAGCACTCCGGAATGGAGATTTTTATGACAGATATTCTGATAGTAGAAGACGATAAGGAACTGGCAGACTTGCTGACGGACTTCCTGCGTGACGAGGGCTATACTGTGTCAAGCGCGGCTGGCGGAGAGCGGGCCATACAGCTTTTTGAACGATACGGCGCAAGGCTCGTGGTGCTGGACATCAATCTTCCCGATGTGAATGGCTTTGCGGTCTGCTCCAAGCTGCGGGAAAATGCGGATACTCCTATACTGGTTGTAAGTTCAAGGACGGATAAGGAGGATAAGTTAAACGGCTTTGGCCTCGGTGCGGATGATTATATTGAAAAGCCCTATGACATTGATATTCTTATCGCTAAGATCAAGGGGATATTCAAACGGCGGTATCAGCGTGATACACTGTCGGCGGACGGTGTGACACTCAATCTTGCGGATAAAACGGCGGTCATCGACGGAAAACCCGTGGAACTGCCTGCAAAGGAATTTGACCTGTTGGCGCTTCTGATTGAGAATCAGGGCAAAGCTCTGAAAAAGGAATACCTGTTTGGCACTGTCTGGGGTAGTGACAGCGATTCGGAGCCGCAAACGCTCCATGTGCATATCAACCGTCTTCGTCAGAAGCTCGGTGATGACCCTAAGAATGCGAAGCGTTTGCTTACTGTCTGGGGTGTGGGGTATAAGTTTGTATGAAGACTTTCAGAAGACTGTGTATTATAGTGATAACAGCATTTCTTTTGCTGACGGCGGGATTGAATCTGTTTCTTGTGGGAGTGAAAGACAGAAATGAAGGCATTTATCGTGTGGAAGCCAAGCGGCTTGCAGACGAAATATCGGAAACAGGCAATTATGACCTTGAAAAATATCCCCACATTACGGGAGTGTCGGGGGCTGAGGACGGCGAACTGTTCACGTCCGATGAGCATTATCTGATCATAGAAGCCGGCGGTATGCTGTATCGTGTGGAGTATATTGTGGGAAACGGACAGCACGGCATTGCGGCAATAAACTGCGTATTTGGCGCGCTGTTTGTGCTGATTCTTGGTCTTTTGCATTATATCCACAGACATATCATCATACCTTTCGACAGGCTGAGTGATGTTCCCAAGGAGCTTGCAAGGGGCAATCTTGCTGTTCCGATACCGGAAGAAAAAAGCCGTTTCTTCGGTAAATTCACATGGGGCGTGAATCTTTTGCGTGAGAGTATCGAGGACAGCCGCAAAAAAGAAATCACGATGCAGAGGGACAAAAAGCTTTTGCTGCTCTCCCTTTCCCACGACATCAAAACGCCTTTGTCGGCGATCAAGCTCAATGCAAGGGCACTTGCCAAAGGACTATACAAGGATGAGGAAAAACGACGTGCTGCCGTTTTGAGCATTTATACCCGCGCAGATGAAATAGAGCGTTTTGTCAGCGAGATCACAAAGGCGGCAAGCGAGGACTTTATGAGCTTTGAGGTCACACAGGGAGAGGCTTTTTTAAGCGCTGTCATCACAAGAATAGAGGCGAGATATGCTCCTCAGCTTGCCATGTCGGGAACGGAGTTTGTAATTGGAAAATATGATGACTGCATTCTTTCCTGCGATCCCGACCGCCTTGCGGAATGTCTGCAGAATCTGATCGAAAATGCGATCAAATACGGTGACGGCAGACGAATTGAGATCAGCTTTGATGAAATGGACGGCTGTGAACTTATCACGGTATCAAATACAGGCTGTACTCTTGAAACGAAAGAACTGCCACAGATATTCGAAAGCTTTCATCGTGGGAATAATGCGGACAAGGTGCAGGGCAATGGACTTGGACTTTTCATATGCAAAAGGCTGATGGGGCTCATGAATGGAGAGGTATATGCTGATATTCGTGATGGATGCTTCTATATAACGCTGGTTGTTAAAATGGCGTAAGGTTCCGTATATTTCATTGTTTTTTACTCATGATCATGCTATAATTGTGCCTGAAATTAGACACTTTTTAAATTATTTAATTGGCAACGCAGTGCTTAGATTACGCGAAAGAGATTGCTATAAAAGAAAACTGCTATAAAATGATGCTGCTTACAGGTTCTAAGAAAGAAGTCCCTTTTCGTAATGATCAAACCAAACAGCAAGGAGGGATCAGAGATTGATGAAGAGAGCAGAAAGCGTTACGATCACTAACGGGGCAGACGGCCCGACTTCCGTTTTTTTCTTGAAAAACGCGCATGACGGCAGGAGAAGCTTCAGGCAGAAATGGCGGAAATATGTCTATGACAGAAAGAAGAAAAAGATAGAAAGATCTATCAGGGTGGGCGGCCATAGCATGGAAGAAGTGGCAGATTATGTTAAAAATGTTTTGGGATGTACGGAGCTTGATCGAGCGGCAAAAGCATATCGGACAGAATACCGTGAGATGAGAACGTCCTTTCTCATGCAATATGCGCCGGAGCTGTTAGGCGATCATGCGGAATATCCCAGATTGAAAAGCCGGGATGCGGAAGGATTAAAGCAATTTCAAAAAGAAATAGAACGCAGACAGAACGCGGCCGAAGCTGTCCCCGCAGAGTTGTTTGATATTGATTTGCGCATTTTGGAGAGAAAAGAGGCAGATCTGACAATGCAGGTGCGCTTGGAGAGCAGGTATCGGTATATCGGAATGTCCGCCAGCGGTTCAAAGAAGAAAATGAAAAAGTTCAGAAAGTGGGAAAAAGCCATCTGGCGGTATTACGGAGTGACGCAGGAAGATATTGATCAAAAGACTGACCGATACAGAGAGGTGGTCAGAGCATTGGCGAGGTGATCGAGGAAAAGCAGAAGGTGTGGTCGATCCTAATCTGTTCGTCATTCTACGATCACAAGATTTTCTTTTTCAAATACAATTGCCTGCTTATTACCTAACCGAATACGTTCCATTCGGTTCAAGCTATATTGTCCTGCTTTCTCACAAGTATCATCGCTGCAATGGACATCCAAAGCACATTGCAGAAGCCCAAGATTGTTTGGCATATCATCAGCAAATATCATGCTTCCCGCGCTTACTCCAACAACTACTCCACCCTGCTTAATAAACAATTCCTGCTTATACTCTTTATATTGTATCACACGCGAACTTATAATGCCACTTATCTTTGCTTAAATGACCATGATCTCAGTATCTGGACAGCCAGGGAGAAAGTTCGTTCTGCGGAATTGACAAAAGTAGTGCCGCGGTCTATAATATAACTAACGTTATATAACAAAAATTATTAAAAGGAGAAAAATATGCCGCCAAAACCTAAGATCACAAAAGATATGGTCATAGATGCCGCCTTTGAGGTCGCGCGTGAAACAGGCGCGGAAAATATTAACGCGAGAACAGTCGCGAAAAAGCTGAAATGTTCTACGCAGCCTATCATGTACCACTTCGCGACGATCGAGGAGTTAAAAAAAGCCGCCTACGCGAAAGCGGACCGCTATCATTCGGAATACCTGATGAATATGAAAAGCCCGCAGGAAGGCGTTATGCTCGGGATCGGATTAAATTATATCCGTTTCGCCATGGAAGAACCGCGTTTGTTCCGTTTCCTTTTTCAATCCAATTTTTTTACCGGAACGACTTTGCTTGAGATGATAGATGCGGAAGAACTTGCTCCTGTTCTTCTGGCAATGCAGGGAGCAGTTGGGGGAAGTATAGAGCAGGTAAAAGAAATCTTTATAACCGTTTTTTTATTTGCTCACGGATACGCGGGTATCATCGCTAACAACTCATTGGAATACGATGAGGAGCTTATAAAGACCCATTTGGAGCGGGCGTACAGAGGTGCCATATTGGCGGTACAGGGGAAATGAAATGAAAAATCAACAAGTTATTGAGAATAACAAAAAGAGCGCTGCCCTCACGATCATAGGGGCAGCGGTAATGCTGTTATTGACGGTAACAAAAGTGGTACCGTCTTCAAAAATAGCAGGGTATTCCGTATTTGTGGGGATCGCGTTCTTCTTTATGACGGAAGCGGTCAGCAAGGCAAGAGGCTCCGAATCAGGGCTGCGTTTGAATACTATCGCGGAAGATCTGAAAAAGCCGGGTGTGATGGCCTGGCTGCTGCTGCCAAGTGTGAGTGGTATTGTAACGCTTGTTGTTGGAAATCTGATCTTCAGCGGAGAATTTGCTGCCCATGAAATGGGACGGGTGGGTTCTATCCTGTCTTTTGATAAAACAATACTGCTGACAGGTCAGGTTATCATAGCGGCATTTGGTGAAGAAATCGCGTATCGGGGTTTCTTTCTTGGGAAAGGTATGAAGATATTCCCTTTTTGGTTCTGCGCGGTTGTTTCCTCGCTTACTTTCGCGGCAGGGCATATTGCCGCGGGAAGCATGGGAGTTGTACTTTACGATATCACCGCTGTATTTATCGACAGTTTGATTTTCTCGGTGATCTATCATAAATCCGGCAATTGCGTTATCAGCGCCTTTTCGCATATTCTCGGAAACTTGATATCTCTGGCGGCCGTGTTCATATTCTTTTGAGCCGGGATAAATGAAATCAGTGGGGAGGATCAATATATTGGTGTACAAATTTAACGAAAAAGTATCTGTAAAAGCATTGGCGGATCTGCGTGAGTCCGTGGGTTGGAACAGGATGGAAAGGGAGTATCAAAACCCGTTGATGACGTCATATTACCACATCGCGGTTTATGAAAAGGAAAAACTGATCGGGTATATTGATAGTGTGTCAAACGGAGTAACAGATGCTTATATTCAGGATCTAATGGTTTGTCCGGATTACCAGGGCAGCGGGATCGGCACAGCCCTGATGGATAAAATGATAGAATATCTGAAGGAAAAGCGTATCTACATGATTTCCGTGGTTTATGAAGAACGCTTGAAACCGTTTTATGAGCGATTTGGTTTTTATAATATGCTGTGCGGGCAAATGGAAACCTATTAGGGATCGCGTATCATACGATCTCTCATCATGGGACCGCTTCCGTTTAGGGTACAGATATCTGCATACGCTGATTGACAGGCGCCTTTTTGGTGCCTATAATTTTTATAGACGGAGGATATGGAAACATGAGATACGGAACTGACCGTTACGGCGATCCGATTTCCCGGCTGGGATACGGCTGTATGAGATTTTCCAGAAAAGGAAATGCCATTGACTATGAAAAGGCCAGCAGGGAAGTGCTTCTTGCCGTTGAAAAGGGAGTTAATTATTTTGATACCGCGTATATTTATCCCGGCAGCGAAGAGTGCCTGGGCAGGATCCTGGCGGAAAACGGCCTGCGGGAAAAGGTACGCATCGCGACCAAACTTCCGCAGTACATGATACGTTCCGCCGCGGCAGTGGATAAAATTTTTCAGGAAGAGCTTTCCCGTCTGCGTACCGATACGATCGACTATTATCTGATGCATATGATCACGGACTACGCGGAGTGGGAGCATTTGAAAAGCCTTGGCATTGAGGACTGGATCGCGGAGCAGAAGAAGACGGGGCGCATCCGCAATATCGGTTTTTCCTATCATGGCGATACGGAGATGTTTTTAAAAGTACTGGATGCCTATGACTGGGATTTCTGCCAGATCCAGTACAACTATCTGGACGAGCATGCCCAGGCGGGGAGGCGGGGGCTGCAGGCGGCCGCCGGGAAAGGGATCCCGGTCATCATTATGGAGCCTCTGCGCGGCGGTAAATTGGTCAGCCTTCCCGATAAGGCGGAGAAACTGCTGGCTTCCGAAGGAAAGGGCTATACGCCGGCCGAGCTGGGCCTGCGCTGGCTGTTTGACCAGCCGGAAGTAACCTGTGTGCTTTCCGGTATGAACTCCGAGGATATGGTGAACGAGAACGCGCGCGTGGCGTCGGAGGCGGAACCGGGACATCTGACGGAGGAAGACCGGAAACTGGTGGAGCGGATCAAGCAGATCATCCGGGAACGGGAAAAGGTGGGCTGTACGGGCTGCCGCTATTGTATGCCCTGCCCTCGGGGAGTGGATATTCCGGGCTATTTCTACTACTACAATCTGATGTACATGGAGAAAAGATCCGCGGCGCGATTTGAGTTTGCCCAGAATATGGGGCTGCGCAGGGAGCCGGGGTTCGCGTCGCTGTGCATCGGCTGCGGAAAGTGTGAAAAGCACTGTCCTCAGCATATCGGTATTCGGGAAAAGCTAAAGGAGGCGGACCGCGCCTTAAGGCCTCTTCCGTATAAACTGGGGATCGCCGCGGCGAGAAAACTTATGATCCGGGAGAGCAGGGAGAAACCACAGGGCGGAAAATGATTATCTGTTCCCGCGTATTGCGCGGCGGGGGGAAAATATGGTAGAATGACTTTATTCAGGACAAGGGAGGCAGACAGTGCCGGAGAATCAGGAAAGCAGGGATGGCGGATTTGCTTATGAAAGCATGATAGATCGAAAGAAGATGCAGCGCCTGCAGGATAAATTCTGCGAGGTGACGGGCATCTGCGCGTATTTTGTGGACGCGGCCGGTGTGGCGCAGACCAAAATGTCGGGCGATCAGAAAGATATAGAGCTGATAAAGCCCTACATAAAACCGGAGGAGGTCAGCCGGGCCCTGCAGCGTATCGGAGAAGGTTCTCTGGAAGAGCTGGCCATAGAGGAAACGGGGGCGGAGAATCTGCGTCTGGCTGCCATGGCTGTGGGGGTAAGGGGCAGACTGACTTTGTACTGGGTGGCGTACTGTATTCTGGAGGATGTTTCTCCGGATGCCGGTTACGCCTCTGACGGCGGCTGCCGGATTACGGGCTACCGGCGTTCTCTGACGGAAAAAGCCTTCTATCAGGTCATGGATCTGCTCTATGAGAATACCGGGACTATTTTTCATAACAAGATCACCAGCGTGAACGCGGAAATGGAGAGTATCCGCAGCCGTGATTCCGAGCAGGAACTGAAGCTTTCGCTGGACCGTCTGGAAGTCATCACCCGCATCGTTCAGCTTTTGGACAGCGATGAGGCGATAGAGAGTATCCTGGAGAAGTGGCTGCAGATAGTGGGAGAGTACCTGGATGTCACCACCGGACATATTTTTCAGGTGTTTCCGGAAACTGCTTCCGCGGATATCCTCGCGGAATGGTGCAGAAAGGGGATCGTGCCGCCTTTTGAGAAGACCAGGAACCTGCCCGCGGAAAAGCTGGTCTTTTCCGAAAAACCCATTGTGATCTCCTCCGACACCATCGACGCGTCTTCCGCCGCCGGAGCATGGAAGGAATTCCGGGTGCGGGCCTTTGCCATGTTTCCTCTTGTAAAGAGCGAGAAGGGGAATATGTGCGTCTGCTTTAACCAGTCGGACAGAAACAGGATCTGGAAAGTGGAAGAGATCAAATTTATTTCCGATGCGGTGAAGATCCTGCAGAATATTCTTTCCAGAAGGATTCAGAAAAATTCCCTGATCAGTTCCTACGCTTCCCTGGAAGCCATACTGGATAATTTAATTTCCTGCATCTGCGTGCGGGATCTGCAGGGGAAGCTGCTGTTCGCCAATAAGAAATTCAGGTATACCTTTGCGAAGGAACTGGAGAACGGCGGGCTGGAAAAGCTGCTGGAGGCCTGCGGCACCGCAAACACCGGGGATCCTGCGGAGATAAACTGGCCGGAAACCAAGCGCTGGTATGATGCGCTGCATACGGAGATCAGCTGGATGGACGGCAGGACCGTAGAGATCTTCGCGTTTTACGACATCACCGATAAGAAGATCTACCAGAAAAAGATCGAGCAGCAGGCTTATACGGATTTCCTCACCGGACTGTACAACCGGATGTGCTGTGAGCGGGATCTGGCCTGGTATGTGGATACCGCCAGAAAAAACAAGGTCAGGGGCGCGCTTCTGTATCTGGACCTGGATGATTTTAAACACATCAACGACGGACTGGGGCATCAGTACGGGGATGTACTGCTGAAGTCCATTTCCAATGCCCTTTCCCGCATAGACGGGATCCACAGCACCTGCTACAGAATGGGCGGAGATGAGTTCGTGATCCTGATCCCGCCGGAAAGTTACGGCAGGTATGAGGGCATTGTACAGGATATCCGGGCCATCTTCGAGAAGCCGTGGTTTTTAAAGGATGCGGACTATTACTGCACCATGAGCATGGGAGTGGTAGTGTTTCCCGACAACGGCGAGAATGTGCAGGATCTGATCAAAAAGGCCGACATTGCCATGTATGAGGCCAAAAAAGCCGGCAAGAACCGGGTGGAGGTCTACGCGGAGGGGCAGGGAACGCATTCCGGCAGAAGGCTGGATATGGAAAAGAATATGCGGGATGCCACTGCGGCGGGCTACGGGGAATTTGAAGTATATTATCAGCCTATTATCGACATTTCCCAGCCGGACACGCCCTGTACCGGCGCGGAAGCGCTGATCCGCTGGAACAGTGTGGAGATGGGATCCATCCCGCCCACGGAGTTCATCCCTCTGGCGGAATATCTGGGGCTGATCAATCCCATAGGCAGCTATGTGCTGTCGGAGGCCTGCAAAGAGTGTAAGAAATGGAACGACAGCGGGTATCCCCAGTTTAAAGTGAACGTGAATCTCTCCGTGGTACAGCTTTTACAGCCGGATATTGTGGAAAGCGTCAAAGAGGCTCTTGCGCAGACCGGCCTCGCGTCTTCCAATCTGACGCTGGAAGTGACGGAGAGCCTGGCCATCAACGATATGGCCAGAATGAAGAAGATCCTGGGCGGGATCAAGGAACTGGGCGTGCGGATCGCGCTGGACGATTTCGGCACGGGTTACTCTTCCCTGAACCATATCAGGGAGATCCCTTTCGACGTGATCAAAGTGGATCAGAGCTTTGTCAGGGATCTGGCGGAGGACGCCTATTCCCAGTCTTTTATTAAGATGGTGGCGGAACTGGCGGAAACCATCGGCGTCAGCATCTGCGTGGAGGGGATCGAAACCGAGGCCCAGTACAGGGTGCTGGAGGGCATGAAGGTGAAAATGGTCCAGGGATATTATTTTGACAGACCTTTACGGAAAAAGGCGTTTGAAGAAAAATACATAAAGGAGCGGACGGTATGAACATTGTGTCACTGAAACAGGAACTGGAAAACAACAGCTATCCCGGAAGAGGGATTGTGCTGGGAAGATCGGAAAACGGCAGGTACGCGGCGGCGGCTTATTTTATCATGGGGCGCAGCGCCAACAGCCGCAACCGCGTTTTTGTGGAGGAGGGACAGGGAATCCGCACCCAGGCGTTTGATCCTTCCAGACTGGAGGATCCCAGTCTGATCATCTACGCGCCGGTGCGGGTGCTGGGAAACAAGACCATTATTACCAACGGCGATCAGACGGATACGATCTACGGAGGAATGGACAGACAGCTGACCTTCGAGCAGTCACTGCGCGGCAGGGAATTTGAGCCGGACGCGCCGAATTATACACCCAGGATATCCGGGATCATGCATGTGGAAAACGGAAAGTACAACTATGCCATGTCCATTTTGAAGAGCAATCACGGGGATCCGTCTTCCTGCTGCCGTTTTACCTTTGCTTATGAGAATCCCAAGGCGGGAGAGGGGCGCTTCATCCATACATACATGCATGACGGCAATCCGCTGCCCAGTTTTGAGGGAGAACCGAAGCTGGTGGGGATCGGCAACGATATTGACGCGTTTACCGGCCTGATCTGGGAGAGCTTAAACGAGGAGAACAAGGTTTCCCTTTTTGTCAGATATATTGACATCGAGAGCGGAAAATATGAAACCAGGATCGTGAATAAAAACAAATAAACCAGGATCACGCGTAAAAAGATAGCGGAAACAAAGTTTTTATGGAAAGCGGCCGCACTGCAGGCGGCGGAAAAGAGGAATCATGAAAGAATTTGAACTGAAATACGGATGCAATCCCAACCAGAAGCCTTCCCGCATTTTTATGGAGGACGGCGGTGAGCTGCCTGTGGCAGTCTTGAACGGCAGGCCGGGATACATCAATTTTCTGGATGCGTTAAACGGCTGGCAGCTGGTGAGCGAGCTGAAGACCGCGACGGGACTTCCCGCGGCGGCCTCCTTCAAACATGTGTCACCGGCGGGAGCGGCGGTGGGGCTGCCCCTAGATGAAACGCTGGCGAAGATATACTGGGTGGACGATCTGGGAGAGCTTTCTCCCCTGGCCTGCGCCTACGCCAGGGCAAGGGGAGCGGACAGGATGTCTTCCTTCGGAGATTTTATCGCGCTTTCCGATGTCTGTGACGCGGACACGGCGCGCCTGATCAAAAGGGAAGTATCCGACGGCGTGATCGCCCCCGGCTATACCGACGAGGCCCTGGAACTGCTGAAGAGCAAGAAAAAGGGCGCGTACAATATCCTGCAGATGGATCCTGCCTACAGACCGGCTCCCGTGGAAAGAAAGCAGGTATACGGTGTTACTTTTGAGCAGGGAAGAAATGAGCTGGCCATAGATGACGCGCTTCTTGGAAACATCGTAACCAAGAACAAAGAGCTCCCGGCGCAGGCTCTGGCGGATATGAAGATCGCCCTGATCACTTTGAAATATACCCAGTCCAATTCCGTATGCTACGTAAAGGGCGGTCAGGCTATCGGCATCGGCGCCGGACAGCAGTCCAGGGTACACTGTACCAGGCTGGCCGGACAGAAGGCCGACAACTGGTATCTGCGGCAGTCCCCGCAGGTCCTTTCCCTGCAGTTTGTGGATACGCTTGGCAGGGCGGACAGGGACAATGCCATTGACAACTATATCGGGGAAGAGTATATGGATGTATTGGCGGAAGGGGCGTGGCAGAAGGTTTTCCGGGTAAAGCCTCCCGTGTTTACAAGAGAAGAAAAGCGGGCCTGGCTGGACGGCCTGCGGGATGTGACGCTGGGTTCCGATGCGTTCTTCCCGTTTTCGGACAATGTGGAAAGAGCGCGCAAGAGCGGCGTGAAATATATCGCGCAGCCGGGCGGTTCCGTTCGGGATGACCTGGTGATCGAGTGCTGCGATAAATACGATATGGTAATGGCGTTTACCGGCATCCGCCTGTTCCATCACTGAGCAGGCCGGCGGGGGGAAAGAAACGTGGATTTGAAGGATCTGGAACAATACAATCCCATTACCGTGCAGTGCCATGATAATCCCGATGCGGATGCTTTGGCCGCCGGTTATGGGCTCTACTGTTATTTTAAAAGCAGGGGGAAGGACGTCAGTCTGGTCTACAGCGGCAGGAGCGAAATTCAGAAGTCCAATCTGAAGCTGATGGTGGAGAAACTGAAACTTCCCATAGAATATCTGAAGCAGAACGGAACCGAACCCATCCGCAGGAAAGGGCTGGTGGTGACGGTGGACTGTCAGTACGGAGCGGGCAACGTCACCAGGCTGGAGGCGGACGAGGCGGCCATTGTAGACCATCATCAGGTGGAGATCACCGACGTTCCCTTAAGCATCATCAATCCCAACCTGGGAAGCTGTTCCACACTGGTATGGAAGCTGATCACGGACGAGGGTTATAAAGTGACGGACGAAAACGGCCTGGGGACCGCGCTTTACTACGGACTGTATACGGATACCAATCAGTTTTCCGAATTGTCCAATCCGCTGGACCTGGATATGCGGGAGGAGCTGGATTTTGACAAAAGCCTGATCACGCTGTTCCGCAATTCCAACCTGTCCCTGGAGGAACTGGAAATAGCGGGTATCGCCATGATACGCTGCAGTTATAACGATGACTATGGATTCGCGGTCATCAAGTCCCAGCCCTGCGATCCCAACATCCTGGGGCTTATCAGTGATTTCCTGCTGCAGGTGGACTGCATCAAGACCTGCGTGGTGTATAACCAGTGGGCGGACGGCTACAAGCTTTCGGTGCGGAGCTGCGTCAGGGAGGTCAACGCCAGTGAACTGGCCGCGTATCTGACCGAGGACATCGGTTCCGGCGGCGGTCATTTTGAGAAGGCCGGCGGTTTTATCAGCATGAAGCTTTATGAGGAAAAGTATCCCACCCTGCACGCGGAGGGGTATTTCAATAACCGCATGACGCAGTATTTTGACAGCTTTACCCTTATCTACGCGAAGGATTATGAGGCGGACCTTTCCAAGATGAAGCGTTATACCAAGAAAAAGATCCCGGTGGGCTATGTCAGGGCGGACGAAGTGCTTCCGGTGGGAACCCCCATCACCATCCGTACGCTGGAGGGAGATGTGGAGATGACCGTGGAAGAGGATCTCTATGTGATGATCGGGATCAAGGGAGAGGTCTATCCCAACTGGAAGAAGAATTTTGAGAAGGCCTATCTGGCTACGGATGAGCCTTACGCCTACGAAGATAAGCAGACGGAATATGTTCCCGTGATCAAGAACCGGCAGAACGGAAGCAACCTGATCCTGACGGATTACGCCAGGATCTGTGTGCCGACGGGAGAAACCCACATCTGGGCCAGACCGCTGGAGCGGGGAGTGAAGGTGTTTACCCAATGGGACACGGACAAATATATGCTGGGAAAGCCGGGGGACTATCTGGCGGTGAAATGTGACGATCCGCACGATGTTTACGTGGTGGAACGGGATATCTTTGCCCGTACTTATGAAGAGGACGATCCGGAAAGTACGCGCGTAAAAGAGGGCATGGCGCGGCAGCCGGAATGAGGATCGCGATGAAACAGCGGATACACGGCAACAAGTTCATAATCCTGTTTGTCCTGATCTGGGCGGCACAGATGGCGGCCGCCTTTTATTTCTGTACGGCGAAACAGGGATTTCATGAGGACGAGTATTATACCTATTATTCCACTGCCCGCACGAACGGCCTCTATGTGGAAGACGGACGGTGGATGGACCGGGATACCTACCGGAACGAATTTGTAGTTCTCCCGGACCAGCGGTTTCAGTACGGACTGGTCAGACAGGTGCAGTCCTGGGATGTGCATCCGCCGGTGTATTACTGGATATTTCACACGGCGGCGTCCCTTGTTCCCGGTGTCTTTTCCAAATGGATCGGTCTGTCCGTGAATCTGCTGCTCCATGGGATCAATATCGTTCTGCTGGCTTATCTGTCCTATCTGGTGAGCGGAAAGGACAGAAAGCTGTCGCTTTTCGCGGTGCTGTTCTTTGGCCTTGGATGCGGCGCCATGAGCGGCGTCGTATTTATCAGGATGTATGAGCTGCTGACCACGTTCGTGCTTCTGTGCGGCATTCTCCATGTGCGCGCGGATACGCGGGAGGATCGCCGCCTGCCCGTGGCGGGCTGTCTGCTCCCGATGGCGGCGGTCACGTATCTGGGATTTCTGACACAATATTATTATATTATCTTCCTGTTTTTCCTGGGGATCGCTTTCTGCGTGCGCCTGCTTGCGCGGGACAGAAGTATCGCGGGCTGCGTGCGCTATGGCATCGCGCAGGCGGCGGGGCTGGCGCTCGCGTGGATCACCTATCCGTCCTGTCTGGGACAGATGTTCCACGGGTATCGGGGAGCGCAGGCCACGGAGAATTTCTTCCGGCTGGAAGGTACGCCGGAACGGCTTTCTTTCTTCGCGGATCTGGCGGACCGCTACGCGTTCGGCCATCTGCTGTGGCCGTTTCTTCTGGCGGCGGTTCTGGGGATTGTGGGAAGACGGGGGTGGTTCCGGCGGTTCGGCAGCCCCTATTGGATGATGCTGTTCGCGGTGTTTGGGTATTTCCTGACTGTTTCCAGAACGGCGCTCCTGCTGGGAGATGATTCCCTGCGTTATCAGCTTCCGGTATACGGGATCGCGGTATTATTGGTTTTCATGACGATTAAGGTACTATGGCAGGAGAGGCTTCCCCGAAACGGGAAATGGTCCGTGTATGTCCGTTACGCCAAGGCGGCGCTGCTTGTGATCTGCCTGGCGGCCGTGTGGAACGGATACCGGACAGACGGCGTGCGGTTCCTTTATCCCGAGGACCGGGCGCAGACCGCCAACGCGGAGGAAATGGCCAAACGGGGGGTTCCTGTGGTGTATCTGTATCAGTCCGGCGCGGAATGGTGCGTCTGGGATGTGACGGATGAGCTGCTTCAGTATCCCGCGATCTGGTTCGCGGCCGCGGGGGAGAACCCGAAGATGGAGGAAGCAGAGATATCGGCCGCGAAGGAATTGATCGTGTATATGGACAAGGGAGCGGATGCGGACGCGCAGATCGCCGGGATCATGGAGCTCTGCCCCCGTCTTGAGAGCCGGCGGCTGCTCTTTGAGGAGAAGTACTGCGACGTGTACTATTTATATCAGTAATTGCGAACGGATTTGCCCTATGATACAATACTGGTTGTCGAAGGAACAGGATGAAGGAGCGGTGAAGGAATGTACAAGTATGACGCGTTTATCAGTTACCGGCACGCGGATCTGGATAAGTTCGCGGCGGAAACCCTCCACAGACAGCTGGAGGCGTTCAGGCTGCCTGCCAACCTGAGAAAAGGCAGGGTCGGCAGAAAACGCATTGAAAGAGTATTTCGGGACAAGGACGAACTTCCCCTGACCAACAATCTGGAGGATCCCATCATGCAGGCGCTGCGGGATTCCGAGTACCTGATCGTGATCTGTTCCCCCAGGCTGCGGGAATCTCTCTGGTGCAGGAAAGAAATAGAAGCCTTTATCAAAATGCACGGCAGAGAGAACGTACTGGCGGTGCTGATCGAGGGGGAACCGGCGGAATCGTTTCCCGACGAGCTGCTCTACGCGGAAGAAACCGTTATCCGTCCGGACGGTACTGCCGGGACAGTCAGAAAGGCCATGGAACCGCTGGCGGCGGATATACGGGGAAAAGACAGGGCGGCTATGAAAAAGGCCCTGAAAACGGAGATCCTGCGTCTGCTGGCGCCTATCTTTAAACTGGATTACGACGATCTGCGGCAGCGGCACAGAGAAAGACGCCTGAAACGCGTCCTGACGGCAGCGCTGGCCGCCGGAGCGGTCTGCCTTGCCTTTGGAACGGTAAGTACGGTGATGGCTCTCCAGATCCGGAGCCGGAATGAAAAAATAGAAGCGCAGAATCAGGACATACAGGCGCAGAATGAAGAGATCCGGGAACAGAACGAGATGATCCGGCAGCAGTATGACCAGCTGCTGCGGCAGCAGGCGGTGACGCTGGCGGAAGAAGCGCTGCGTCTGCTGCAGGAGGGTGATCGGGAAGAAGCGGTGAGGACGGCGGTTTCCGCCCTGACCGACTATGAGGGCAACCAGATGCCCCACACTCCAGAGGCGCAGTACGCCCTGACGGAGAGCCTGCATGTTTATGACACCGGGGCTTATATCAAACCCCAGTATCAGTTTAAGACCGCGGGAACCGTGCGGCAGATCAGGGTTTCGGAGGATCAAAAGCACCTGGCGGCGCTGGATTCCTCGGGCACTTATACAGTCTGGGACCTGGAAACGAAAGAGCAGGTCCTGGAGGTTACCATACCGGCGGCGTATCTGCATGATGACGGCAGTTTCGCCTTTCTTGGGAATGACAGATTTGTCTATATCGCCGAGGAAGGAAACGCGGTCATACAGGATCTTTTCGGCCCCGATACCGTTACGCTGGAAACGGAGGAGAGCGTTTCCGGAGTTTATACCGGCAGGGACGAAAACCGTCTGCTGGTCAGGGCAGGCTCGGGCCTGTTTTTGTATGACGCGGATACGGCGCGCCTTCTGGATTCCTATATCGCTTCGGAAACGGGAGGAATGTCGCGGACCGCGGGAATCGACAGCGGGGTCTGCCTGCTGGGAGAGAGCCGCTACTGTGTGTTTATGGAATCCCGCTATGAAGAGGGCAGTTTCCTCAATGCGGACAGGAAGATCCTGCGGATCTGGGATCTGGAAACGGGAGAAATCTTTTCCCGGGAAAGTGACGCCGATTATCTGGCGCAGGCGGCGTACCGGGACGGAAAGATCTATCTGGCGCTGAACAGCGTATCCGATGACGGCACTTCTTTTCAGGCGGAAGCGGAGGCGTTCAATGCGTCTGACGGAAAGGTGATATGGGAAAGGCATCTGCCGGATGTCTACGCGGAACATCTCTTCCTGCCTATCGTGGAGGGCGCGGAAAACCTGCTGTTGTGCTCGGCCGACGAAGCGGAGCTTCTGTCCCTGCGGGACGGTTCCGTGTACGCGTCGTTTGCCATGCCGGACAGTATCTCGGGAGGCGCCATATTTGTAAACAGTGACAGGTTTCTGCTGCTTACCCGCAGCGGCCAGCTGCACTATATCGACGTGACGGACAAGATGGACTATGTCATGAGCCAGCGCTTCCAGTGCCATTCCCAGAATGTGATGTACTTCGGGGTAGTGTCGGACGGATGGGCAGTGCTGCCTTATCAGAGCAACCGCATCACCATTTACGGATACAGTATGGGAGAGGGCTTAAAGCTGGGAAGCCGGGAGGAAACGCAGCTGCCCATCGGAGAGATCCGTTATTCCGATGCCGTCAAGCTGGCGGAAGAGAAGGGACTGCCGAAAGCCAGTCTGGCGCAGTACGCCTTTTACAATGAGGATGACAGCCTGCTGTTTGTAGACTATGCGGACAATACTTTAGAAATCTATCAGACACAGGATATGACCCTGGTGGGGACGTTGTCGGAAACAGAGAGCGACATCGTGGAATATCTGGGGAAAGATTCGGAAGGCGATATGTTTGTCAGAGGTCCTTCTTACGGCTATATGCTCAGCGGGGACGGCAGGCTTTTGGCCGTGATCGAGGCGCTGCAGGAGATAGACGAGGAACAGAACCTGCTGTATCTGCGCAGCGGCGAAGGAACCTGCTATGAGGTACCTGTCTATACGGTGGAAGAACTGCTTGAAATAGCAGAGGAATCTATGGTAAGATAAAGGGTAAAGTGATGACGGAAAGGGCATGGGAGCATGAGCGAAACGGAAAGCAAGAATTTTATTGAACAGATGATAGACAAGGATCTGGCGGAGGGAGTATACGATACGGTCCACACCCGTTTTCCGCCGGAACCCAACGGTTATCTGCATATCGGACATGCCAAGAGTATCTTGTTGAATTACGGGCTCGCGCAGAAGTACGGCGGAAAATTTAACATGCGTTTTGATGACACCAATCCCACCAAAGAGAAGGAAGAATTTGTGGAGTCCATCAAAGCGGACATCGCGTGGCTGGGAGCGGACTGGGAGGACAGACTCTTTTTTGCTTCCGACTATTTTGAACAGATGTATGAGGGCGCGGTGAAGCTGATCAAAAAGGGCAAGGCCTATGTATCGGATCTGAGCGCCGATGAGATACGGGAATACAGAGGCACTCTGACGGAGCCGGGCAGAGAGGATCCCGGAGCGGGCAGGAGCGTGGAAGAAAACCTGAAGCTGTTCGGGGAAATGAGGGACGGCAAATACGCGGACGGGGAAAAGGTGCTGCGGGCCAGGATCGACATGGCCTCCCCCAATATCAACATGAGGGATCCGGTTATCTACCGCGTAGCGCATATGACGCATCATAATACGGGGGACAAATGGTGTATCTATCCCATGTATGATTTTGCCCATCCCATCGAGGACGCCATTGAAGGGATCACCCATTCCATCTGCACGCTGGAATTTGAGGATCACAGACCGCTTTACGACTGGGTGGTGAGGGAACTGGAATATGAGCGTCCCCCCAGGCAGATCGAGTTCGCGAAGCTGTATCTGACCAATGTGGTCACCGGTAAGCGCTATATCAAAAAGCTGGTGGAGGAAGGCATCGTGGACGGCTGGGACGATCCCAGGCTGGTTTCCATCGCGGCCCTGCGCCGCCGCGGGTTCACGCCGGAATCCATCAAGCTCTTCGTGGATTTATGCGGCGTTTCCAAAGCCAACTCTTCCGTAGACTACGCGATGCTGGAGTACTGCATCAGGGAGGACCTGAAACTGAAGCGTCCCAGGATGATGGCGGTCCTGGATCCGGTGAAGCTGGTGATAGACAATTATCCGGAAGGAAAAACGGAACTGCTGACGGCTCCCAACAATCTGGAAAACGAGAGCCTGGGCAGCAGGCAGATCCCTTTCGGCCGGGAGCTCTATATCGAAAGAGAAGATTTCATGGAGGAACCGCCCCGCAAATATTTCCGTATGTTCCCGGGGAATGAAGTGCGCCTGATGAACGCGTATTTTGTGACCTGTACCGGCTGCGTAAAGGATGCGGACGGAGTGGTGACGGAGGTACACTGCACCTATGATCCGGCCTCAAAGGGAGGAAACAGCCCGGACGGCAGAAAGGTCAAGGGCACGATTCATTGGGTGCCTGCCGGCGAGTCGGTAAAGGCCGAAGTAAGATTGTATGAGAATATTATTGATGAGGAAAAGGGCGTTTATAATCCTGACGGCAGCCTGAATTTGAATCCCAATTCCCTGAAAGTATTGAAGGACTGTCGCTTGGAACCGGCATTGGCGGACGCGAAAGCGTTTGAGAGTTTTCAGTTTGTGCGCAACGGCTTCTTTTGTGTGGACTATAAGGACTCCAAAGAAGGCGCGCCGGTATTTAACCGTATTGTGTCTTTAAAGAGCTCTTTCGTGCTGCCGAAAAAGGAGGATTAGATATGTCAGGTCTTTTGTCAGGACTCGCCAATCTGGGATTGGGAGATTTGGAGAACGCTCAGATCTATGAGGAGCCGGAGAAAAAAGAGCCGGCAGAGGTAAAAAAAGAAGTAAAAGCCGTACCGGAGATGCAGGAGAAGGACTATGTGTATGACCGCAGCTTTGAGTGCCCTGTCTGCGGCACAAAGATCACGAGCAAAGTCATGAAAACGGGAAAAGCCAAACTCCTGCGCATGGATAAGGATCTGCGTCCCGTACACGAGGGCGTGGATACGCAGAAATACGAGGTGGTGGCGTGCACCCGATGCGGATTTACCGCGCTGAACCGCTATTTTCAGCCCATGCCTTCCGGCCAGGTCAAGCTGATACGGGAAAAGATCAGCGACCATGTGCGCATGAAGCGATACAATGGGGAGATCTATTCCTACGAAGAAGCTTTGGAGCGCTATAAGCTGGCGCTGGTCTGCGCCATCGTAAAGCAGGGCAAGGCCAGCGAGCGGGCGTATATCTGCCTGAAGACTTCCTGGCTGCTCAGAGGCTGGCAGGAGGCCCTCATGGGAGAAAAGGGCCAGGAGGCCCGGATCGCGGAGCTGAAGGAAGAGGAAAAGGAATACCGTCAGAACGCGCTGGAGGGCTTTATCACCGCTGTGGGGAAAGAAGATTTTCCCATGTGCGGTATGGAGATGAGCACGGTCAGTTATCTGATCGCGGCGCTGGCGATAGAGTTTGGCAAGACGGATCTGGCTTCTCAGGAGATATCTTCCATTCTGACCTCCAAGACCGCGGGTGCCCGTATCAAGGAAAAGGCCAGAGATCTGAAAGACGAGATCCTGGCGCAGCATAAAAAGGAAAAATGATCTCCGGCGGATTGACGTGACGATATGTATGATATGAATATGGAGTTACAATTCCATAGCGGAAAGCGCCTGTATGAGCAGATTTATGAGCATATACGGGACGAGATAAGAGGAGGGAAGCTGTTTGGCGGAGAGCGGCTTCCCTCTACGCGCGCGCTGGCGGAGTATCTGCAGATCTCCCGCAGCACAGTGGATTACGCTTATGGGCAGCTGCTGTCGGAAGGCTACATTGAGGCCAGGCCCTGCAGAGGATATTTTGTATGCAGGGTGGAAGAACTTTCCATGGGCAAAAACGGCGCCGGCGAACCCGACGGGCCTGTGGAAGTGGTTTCCCTGGAAGAAGGGGGCAGCGTTTCCGAAAGGGCGCCTTCGGATATCCTCTATGATTTCTCGCCCAACGGACTGGATATGAGCGCCTTTCCCTTCGGCGTATGGAAAAAGATCACCAAAAATATCTTAAATGAGAGCAACCGGGAGTTGTTTGCCCTGGGGGAGCCGCAGGGAGATCTGGACCTGCGTCGGACGATCAGCCGTTACCTGCACGCTTCCAGAGGAGTAGAATGCGCGCCGGAACAGATAGTGGTGGGAGCGGGCAACGATTATCTGCTGATGCTGCTGGAAAAGATATTGGGCAGGCACGTGGGCATCGCCATGGAGAACCCCACCTATAAAAGGGCTTTTAATATTTTCAGGTCGTTTTCCTACCGCATCGAGATCGTGGAAATGGATGAAAGCGGCATGGAGGTGGACAAGCTGCGCGCCAAGGATGTCAAGGCCGCTTACGTGATGCCTTCCCATCAGTTCCCCACGGGGATCACCATGCCGATCGGACGGCGGATGGAACTGTTGAAATGGGCGGGAGAAGAAGAGGAACGGTTCCTGATAGAGGATGATTATGACAGTGAATTTCGTTATAAGGGCAAACCGATTCCCGCTCTGCAGGGGGCGGATACCATGGGAAAGGTCATCTATATCGGAACGTTTTCCAAGGTCATAGCACCGGCGATCCGGATCAGCTTTATGGTGCTGCCGCCCAGGCTTCTGAAACGGTATCGGGAGGAATGTTATTTTTATTCTTCCACGGTTTCCCGCATTGACCAGAGGATCCTCAATGAATTTATCAGGGACGGATATTTTGAAAGATATCTGAATAAGACCCGTAAACTTTATCGGGAGAAGCATGAGCTGCTCTTACAGGAGCTGGCGCCTTTTGCGGAAAGATTCAAGATCAGCGGGGAAAACGCGGGACTGCATCTGGTATTGACCTGTCTGGACAGCGGAGCGCGGGAAGAGGAACTGATCGGGAAGGCCGCGGAACGCGGCGTAAAGGTCTACGGACTGTCGGACGCGCTGGTGGGAGATGCCCCTCTCCAAAGGGGCGCCACTCTGCTGCTGGGATACGGGGGATTAAACAAACCGGAAATTTCGGAGGGGATTCAAAAATTAAAGCAGGCTCTGCTCTGAGCGAAGCCTGCTTGACTGAGAACCGTATTATTTCTTCTGACTGCTTTCAGCGTCTTCCGCGGTTTCGGAAGCGCTCTCGTCAAAAAATTCTTCTACTTTTTCTTCCGCCTTATCCGCGGCATCGGAAACCAAAGAAGAAAGCTTCTGGAACGGCTCTTCCGTGGAAGTTTCCTGGGAGGAAGCGTCATCGGATTTCTGCTCCAGGGGGACATAATTGCGGCTGGAAGCCTCTTCTTCCGCGGCATCGTCATCAAAATCCTCGTCCGCGGGATCCAGCGCGAGTTCCTCTCTGTTCTTCAGGTAATAATAGACGCCTGCGCCCGCTGCCGCGACAGCAGCCGTCAAAAGTACAAATTTACCAAAATTCTTTGCCATAAGTAACTCCTTTCGTTTCCGGAATACATTTACCAATATAGACATTTTAATACTATTTTATGGAAAAAGGAAGAGATTATGTATAAAAAATTCATAAATATTTGGGAGGAGTATTTTCCTGCTTGAACCCCGTCCGCAAATATGGTATAGTTAAGTTCCGACCAGTTAAGTCAATACACAGGAGAGCAGGCCCGGACCAGATATGAACGATAAGTTTTTTGATTTGAAAAAGGATAAACAGGACAGAATGATCAATGCCGCCCTGAAGGTTTTCGCGCAGAACGGCTACCGTCACGCCAGCACGGACGATATTGTCAGAGAGGCATCCATCAGCAAGGGTCTGCTCTTTCACTATTTTGGAAGCAAGCTGGGCACCTATACCTTTATGTATGAGTACAGCGTGCGCTATATGACGCTGGAATTAAAGACGGCGGTGGATGTAAAGGAAACGGATCCTTTTGAGATCCTAAAGCAGGTGGAGCAGGCCAGGCTGCAGGTGATGAAGGGATATCCCTATATGCAGCAGTTTTTAACCCGCGCGGTCAGTGAGGACGTGGGAGAAGCTCTGGCCGCGGTGGCAAAGCTGAAGGAAGATTTCGCGGAAACCAACGCGAAAATAAGAGCCCGCATGGATTTCTCGGGCCTGCCGTCCGGCGTGGACGGTGACTGCCTGATCCAGATGCTGGAGTTTACCAGGCAGGGTCTTGAGAATGAAAGCGTCCGGATGGCTTCCCCCAGACCGGACACGCTCTACCGGGAGATCATATACCGCATAGATATGCTCAGGACGCTTACGCTGCGGCAGTAGCGGCTACTTGTTCATCTTGTAGGGCGCGTCCGCGGGATAACCGCCTTTTAATTTCTGCATACCCCTCTGCACGGCGTCCCTGGAATTTTTCCAGTCGGCGTCTTTATTCAGGTAGTCGAATTTTTCAATGAGCCACGCCACGTCTTCGGAAAGCCGGTTCAGATTGCGCTCCATCAGCTCACAGAGCATCTTATAGAAAGCGGGACGCTCGGCGTCGGAGAGCTTGGTTTCCATGGCGTCGCACAGGTCACCGAAATGGGGCAGGCAGAACCCTTTTCCGTTTTGGATCCGGTTTCGGAATTCTTCGTCTTTTTTGTACATGACGAAAAACGTATCCAGATACCGGTCATAATGTTCTTTATAATAATTGCAGATGTAGCAGGAGTTTTCCTTTTCTCGGATGAACGCGCTGACGGGATTGGAGGAAGCTTCTTTACGGAATCTGTCCTTCAGGGAAGTCTTCCCGGGGGTATAGGCTTTGATCTGTCTGGTAAACTCTTCCGTCATCCGTTTGTAGTGCGTTTTTAAGATCCAGCCGTTCCCAAGCGTATTTCCATAATCGAACATTTTCTTGAAGTGAGCGCGGCAGAAACCGTATTTGTCTGTCTGCTCCCGGACGTCGCTTTCCATATAGGAGGAGCCGGAACCCAGTACAAAATCCAGCATATCCTGTTCTATCTGTCTTTCAATATAGCAGAAAGGGCACTCATCGTCCGCATGGACCGCGTCGTTTAAGGGTATCATATACAGTTGTTCCTTCATGAGGGACCTCCTTGGAAAAGATTCGCGAAACGCCTTCTTTATCCTATTGTAGTGGAAAAACAGGGAAATGGCAATATTAAGAATTTTATTCTTGCGCGGATCATATATCTGCTATTACAATGAAAATATACGGACAGAATGCGATGTGATAAAACGTGTTATTTAACAGTACGGAATTCTTACTGGGCTTTTTGCCTTTGTTTCTTATTTTTTATTATTTTACCCCGATGAAATACAGGGCTCTGACACTGCTTGCGGGCAGCCTGCTGTTTTATGCCTGCGGAGAGCCGGTATACGTGTGTCTGCTGGTACTGTCCGCCCTGCTAAACTACCTGGCGGCAGGACGCATATGGAAAGGCGGACGCGGAAAACGCGGGCGCGGCGGGCAGAGGCGCCGGTGGGTTTACGCGCTGGCGGTATCGGCAAATGTGCTGGCGCTGGTTTTCTTTAAATATGTTTCTCCGTGGACAATGCCTCTTGGCATCAGCTTCTATACGTTCCAGGCGCTGTCCTATCTGACGGACGTATACAGGGGAGAGCTGCGCGCGGAGCGTTCTTTTATCAGAACGGCCGCGTATATCAGCATGTTTCCCCAGATCGCGTCCGGCCCCATTACGCGCTATGGGGAAGTGGCCCGGGAAATGCGGATGCCCAGGATGAGAGCGGAAGATTTTGACGCGGGCCTGAAAACTTTTGTGTGCGGTCTGTCCTGCAAGGTGCTTCTGGCGGACAGACTGGCGGTTCTGTGGCATGAGATCCAGACAACCGGATTCGTCAGTATTTCCACGCCGCTGGCATGGATGGGCGCGGTGGGATTTTCTTTGCGGATCTATTTTGATTTTTACGGATATTCCCTGATGGCGGCGGGACTGGGAAGAATATTGGGATTCACTCTGCCGGAGAATTTCCGGCTTCCTTATATGGCGGACAGTGTCAGGGAGTTTTACCGGCGCTGGCATATGAGCCTGAAAAACTGGTTTCAGCGGTATGTCTATATTCCGCTGGGAGGCAGCAGGAAGGGACGGCTCCTTACCGTGCGGAACCTGTTTGTGGTGTGGGTGCTGACGGCGCTCTGGCATGGCGGAAGCCTGAATTTCCTGATTTGGGGAATGAGCCTTTTTCTGCTTATCGCGGGGGAGAGGATACTGCCCGCGGGGCGGCAGTTTTGGGGCAGACGAGCGCTGGGAAGGCTGTATGTCTGGTTTGTCATACCCTTAACCTGGATGTGCTTTGCCATTTCGGATCTGAGAGAACTGGGGATTTATTTCGGCAGGCTCTTCGGCTGGACGGAGGGGATCGCGGTGTACTCCGGCGATTTTCTAAAGGCCCTGAGCGGTTACGGGATCTACTTCGCGGTCGGGTTCTTTTTCTGTACGTCCTTTGCGGAAAGGCTGTGTAAAAAGTACAGGGACAGCCTGCCCGGCATGCTGCTTCTGGCGGTTCTGTTCTGGCTGTGCATCCGGCATATTCAGCTGGAGGGGAACAATCCTTTTATGTATTTGAGGTTTTAGAGCATATGCAGAATATAAAGTATTTTCGCTTTTTCTTCATATTGTGCCTGATCGGCCTGTGCTTCTGGCAGCGGGAGAAAATAGAAGAGGGCATACGCCGGATATGGCCCGCGGCGGAAACGGAGTCTTTGCGGGAAACGGACGAAAGCGGGGAGGCGGACGAAGGGGGAAACGAGCAGGAGGAAACTCCCGCGCTTTCGCCGGAGGAAACCGAAAGTCCCCCCGCGCCTGAAGAAGCGCCGCTTTACTGGGAATATACCACGGTGGAGGAAGATTATTTTGATGACGCGCTTTTTATCGGCGATTCCCGCACTGTGGGACTGATGGAGTATGCCGGACTGGAGGAGCATGCTTCTTTTTACGCTTCTACGGGGCTTACCATCTACAAACTCTTCGACGCCGAGATCGTACCAACGGAGGACGGCAGGGAAAATATCACCGTGGAAGAGGCCCTGCGGCAGGAGCGGTTCGGAAAGATATACCTGATGGTAGGGATCAACGAGATGGGAACGGGAACGGTGGAAAGTTTTCTGGAGGAATACCGCAAGGCGGTGGAGCATCTCCAGGAACTGCAGCCGGATGCTATTATCTATGTGCAGGCTATCCTGCGGGTGAGCGCGGAGCGATCCGCCCAGGGGGATTACATCTACAACCAGGGGATCGACGAACGAAACGAAGGACTGAGCCGCCTTGCCGATGAAAAGACCGTATTTTATCTGGACGTCAATCCGCTGGTCAGCGACGAGGAGGGCGGCCTGATCGCCGATTACACGTTTGACGGCGTACATTTAAAGGCAAAATATATTTCCATATGGAAAGAGTTTCTTATGGAACATGCCGTGCGGTTTTACACGGCGTAAGAACGGCGCGGCCGGGGGATGTGTCATACGGCCCGACAGCGGAATATAATGTACTGACCTTATCTGGGGCAGGAGAAATATGAAGATCGTAGATATGCACTGTGATACGGTGTCCAGGCTTTGGGAACTGCGGGAGCGCAAAGAGGAAGAAGACCTGCTGGAAAACAGCGGGCATCTGGACATTAAAAAAATGCGGAAAAGCGGATATCTGCTGCAGAATTTCGCGTTGTTCGTGGAAAAGGAGAAATACGGGGATCCGTGGGAACAGGCGCTGCGGCTGTATGAGGTGTACAGGCGGCAGCTGCGGCTGGCGGAAGAAGATCTGGCGCCGGTGTACCGGTATGGGGATATAGAGAAGAACCGGGCGGCCGGAAAGATCTCCGCCCTGCTTACGGTGGAGGAGGGCGCGGTGTGCCAAGGTTCCACCGAAAAGCTGGAAGCGCTCTATGACATGGGCGTAAGGATGATGACGCTGACCTGGAATTATCCGAACGAGCTGGGATATCCCAGCCTGGACAGCCGTGAAGGCAGGAGGATCCGGGAGGAGGCAAAGAAAAAAACGCCGGCGACAGGGTACGATATGATGAAGCGTTTCTGGAATACGCCCCAGCCGAAAGGCCTGACAAAAACCGGCTTTATTTTTCTGGAGCGGATGGAAGAGCTGGGCATCATCGTGGATGTTTCCCACCTTTCCGACGGGGGCTTTTACGATGTGCTGGCGCATACCGGGAAGCCTTTCGCTGCCAGTCACAGCAACGCCAGAGCAGTCTGTCCCTGCGTCAGGAATCTCAGCGACGATATGATACGGAAGCTGGCGGAACGGGGCGGCGTGATGGGGTTGAATTTCTGCGCTGATTTTCTGGCGCAGAAGCCGGCGGAAGAAAAGTACGAAGGTACCGTGGAAGATGTGGTCAGACACGCGCGGCATATTCTGCGGACAGGCGGTGAGGACTGCCTGGGGCTGGGCAGCGATTTTGACGGCATCGATACTCATGCGGAACTGACCGGCGCGGATAAGCTGGAGCTTTTGTGGGAGGGCTGCAGACGGGGCGGTTTTACCGAGCGGCAGCTGGATAAAGTGTTCGGAGAAAATGTACTGCGGCTCTATCGGGATACCATAGGATAGGGACTCCGGGCGTATGGGATCACGGTTCTTTCCGGAGCGCCCAAAAGAGGGCAGCGATATCGGGAAAGCAGTAATCCGGCCGGTAGGGGGAGGAAGCCGCTTCTTCGGGAGTGGCTTCTCCTGTGTATACCACGCAGGTTTCCACGCCGGCGTTGATACCGCAGGCGATGTCCGTGTAGAGCCTGTCCCCTACCACCAGGGTTTCCTCGGGAGAAAAACCGGAAAGTTCCATACACATCCGGCAGACTTCCTTGGCGGGCTTGCCCAGGTAGACGGGAGTTCTACCGGTGGCCGCGGTGAGCATGCCGCAGATGGCGCCGCAGTCCGGGATAAAGCCGAAATCACAGGGACAGCAGAGGTCCGGGTTGGTGGCGTAAAAGGGGATGTCCGCGGAAGAGAGAACCTGACAGGTCCGTACCAGCTTGTCATAGGTCAGTTCACTGTCGTATGCCGCCAGCACGCAGGAGATGTCCTTTTCCACCTCTTCCGTGACCAGCAGGCCGTTCCCGCGCAGCTCCTGGAGGAAGGACGCGGTGCCCAGGACAAAGATCTTCTTTCCGGCAAAATGTTCCTTTAAAAACAGGACGGCCATGAGGCCGGAAGTGACAAACTGTTCTTTGACCGTATCCAGGCCGAAAGAGCGTTTGAATTTTTTCACGTAGTCTTCTCCGCTCTTGGTGGAGTTGTTGGTAATATAATAGGCTTTGCCGCCGATCTGTTCAATATAGGAAAGCAGCTCTCTGCTGCCTTCGTAAAGGGTGTCACCCACCGCGATGGTCCCGTCAATGTCAAATAAAAAAAGCTTCTTTTGAGATAACATGGCTGTCCTTTCCCAGCGATCCGTATGCTGTATTGTTACAGTTTACCATGTGTCCGTTCATGCCGCAAGCCTCTTTCTCCTTTTCGGTGTTCCGGGCCTGGCCCGTTTCCGGATTCTTCTTGCTTTTCCCGCCGCTTTCGACTAAAATTGAATCATGGCGCGGACTGCTCCCGGAGGGATGTGCCGGGCGGAAAGGACTGGGGATATGAAACTGATCTCATGGAACGTGAACGGATTGAGAGCCTGCATGGAGAAGGGCTTTCTGGACTTTTTTAAAACCGTGGACGCGGATATTTTCTGCGTTCAGGAATCCAAGCTGCAGGAGGGACAGATCTCCCTGGAACTGGAGGGCTATTACCAGTACTGGAACTACGCGGAGAAAAAAGGCTATTCCGGAACGGCGCTGTTTACCAAAAGAAAGCCTTTGGAGGTCACTTACGGTATCGGCGTAGAAAAGCACGATACGGAAGGGCGGGTGATCACCGCGGAGTTTGAGGACATGTATGTGGTGACGGTCTATACCCCCAACTCCCAGCGGGAACTGACCAGACTGGATTACCGCATGGAATGGGAGGAGGCTTTCCTGGCGTATCTGAAGAAACTGGAACAGAAAAAGCCCGTGGTCTTCTGCGGGGATCTGAATGTGGCCCATCAGGAGATCGACCTGAAGAATCCCAAAAGCAACCGGCACAATGCGGGCTTTACGGACGAGGAGAGGGCCTGCTTTACCAGACTTATGGAGAACGGTTTTATCGACACTTTCCGCTATTTTTATCCGGATAAGACGGAAGCTTATTCCTGGTGGTCCTACATGTTCAAGGCCAGGGAGAAGAACGCGGGATGGCGGATCGACTATTTTGTGGTATCGCGGTCGCTGGCGGGGCGGCTGGAGGATGCGGCCATCCACAGCGAAGTGATGGGCTCCGACCACTGTCCTGTGGAACTGCGCCTGCGGTAGAAATCTGTTTGGAGAGAAAGGCCGTCTGAGGCGGAACAAAAGAGTATGAAGGAAAAACGGCTGGAGAGGGATTTCTTTATGACGGACGCCCTGCGCCTGGCCAGAGCGCTGCTGGGAAAGATCCTGGTGCATGAAACGCCCTGCGGCAGGGTGCGGGGCATTATTACGGAAACGGAAGCCTATATGGGCGTGGACGATAAAGGCTCCCATACCTACGGAGGCAGAAGGACAAAGCGCACCGAGCCCATGTTTCATATCGGGGGCACGTCCTATGTATATTTTATCTACGGCATGTACAACTGCTTCAATGTGACTGCCGGGGAAGTGGACGAGCCCATGGCGGTGCTGATACGGATGGCGGAACCGGCAGATGAGGAGTCCCGGGCCGTCATGGAGCGGCTGCGGGGCAGGAGCGATCATCTGGCGGACGGTCCGGGAAAGCTCTGTATCGCCATGCATATTACAAGAGAAGACAACGATGTGGATCTGGCGGAGGCGGAACATTTTTATCTGACGGAGGGGATCGCCGTGGAGGAGAACCGCATCCGCGCGGGAAAGAGGATCGGCATCGATTACGCGCAGGAAGCGGCGGATTATCTGTGGAGGTTTACGCTGACATGAGCCTGAGGTTTGTGTTTGGCAGTTCGGGAGCGGGAAAGAGCACCCGGCTGTACGGAGAAATATTGGGGAGAGCGCAGGAATCACCGGAAAAGGATTTTCTGGTCATTGTGCCGGACCAGTTTACCATGCAGACGCAGAAGGAGCTGGTGACGCATCCGCTCAACACGAAAAAAGGGATCCTCAATATCGACGTTCTGAGTTTCGGAAGGCTTTCCCACCGTATTTTTGAAGAAGTGGGGAAAAAGGAAACGCCCGTGCTGGACGATACGGGAAAGAGCCTGGTGCTGCGGCGGGTAGCCGGGCAGCTGAAAGAGGATCTTCCCTACCTGGGCTCCCATATGGACAGACAGGGCTATATCCACGAGGTCAAAAGCGTCATTTCCGAATTTATGCAGTACGGGATCGGAGTGGAGGATGTGGGGCAGCTCATGGAGTGCGCAGAAAACAGGGGCGCGCTTTGCGGCAAACTGCGGGACCTGCAGGTCCTGTACCGGGGATTTCAGGACTATATCCGGGAAAAGTTCATCACCACGGAAGAAACGCTGGATCTGCTGAGGGAGGCGCTGAAACGCTCCCACATCGTGAAGGGCAGCGTGGTGGTATTTGACGGCTTCACCGGATTTACGCCGATCCAGAACCGGGTGATCCAGGAGCTGATGACGCTGGCGGACGAAGTGATCCTGACGGTTACGCTGGACGGGCGGGAAGATCCGTTTCTCCTGGACGGGGAGCAGAAGCTGTTCCACCTGAGCAAAAAGACGGTGGCTGATTTATGTAAACTGGCCGCGGAAGCGGGTGTGCCGCGGGGAGAGGATATCTACGTAAATTACGGGGCGCGAAACCGTTTTTCCCATAATCCGGCGCTGGCCCATCTGGAAAGAACGCTGTTCCGTTATCCCGTACAGCCTTATGCGGAAGGAGCGGGAGAAGCGCTCCGGCTGTTCGCGGCTTCTTCCATTCGGGAGGAGATACGGCAGGCCGGTATTTTTGTACAGTGCCTGTTAAGGGAAAAGGGGTATCAGTATCGGGACATCGCGGTGGTGACAGGCGATCTGGAGGCTTACGGGGAACTGCTGCGGACGGAGTTTGAAAAGCTGGAGATCCCCTGTTATGTGGATAAAACCAGAGGGATCGCGCTGAATCCCCTGACCGAATATATGCAGAGCGCCTTGGAGATCCTGATCCGCGATTTTTCCTATGAAAGCGTGTTCCGTTATCTGCGCAGCGGTCTGGCCGGATTTACCCCGGAAGAGGTGGATCTGCTGGAAAACTATGCCCGCTCCACGGGTATGAGAGGAAAAGGAAGGTGGAGCAGGCAGTTTACCCGGAAAACGAAATGGATGGGAGAAGACGTGGAAGCCCTGCGGACAATGGACCGGCTGCGGGAAAGGCTGCTGGAGGAACTGGCCCCGCTGCTGGAAGCGAAGAAGCATACGGCCATGTCCTATGTGGAAGCGCTGTATCGGTTCTTAGTCCGGAACAGGGCGGCGGAAAAGCTGGCCGTATACGAAGAGATGTTCAGCGGGGAAGGCGATATGACGAGGGCGAAGGAATACGCCCAGGTGTACCGGCTGGTGATGGAGCTGCTGGAACAGATCGGGGGACTGCTGGGAGAGGAAGCCATGAGCGCGGAGGAGTTTCTGGAGATCCTGGAGGCCGGCTTCGGGGAGATCCAGGTGGGAACCATTCCGCAGAATGTGGACAGGGTACTGGTGGGAGATATAGAGCGTACCCGCTTAAAGGAAGTGAAGATCCTGTTTTTCATGGGGGCGAACGACGGCAATATCCCCAGAAAAAACGCGGGAGGCGGCCTTATTTCCGATATGGACAGGGAATTTCTGCGGGCTTCCCGACTGGAACTGGCGCCCACGCCCAGGCAGCAGATGTATATCCAGCGGCTCTATCTGTATCTGAATATGACCAAGCCCTCCGATGCCCTCTATCTTTCTTTTTCCAAAACGGACGGGGAGGGAAGATCGCTGCGGCCCGCTTATCTGGTGGAAATGCTGCAGTCCCTTTTCCCCGGGCTGACGGTGGAATACCCGGAAACGCGGTCCGCGGTTTCCCGGATCTTCACGCCGCCGGAGGGGCTTCCCTTTCTGGCGGATGCGCTGCGGGAGTACGCGGAAGGGGAAGAAAAGGATCAGGTATTCACCCTCTATGAAGCGTACAGCCGGCAGGAAGCGTATACGGAGCTGTTAGGGAAACTGACGGATGCGGCCTTTTACCGGTATCGGGACAAAGGGCTGGCCAGGGAAACGGCAAGAGCGCTTTACGGCAGGATACTGGTAAACAGCGTGAGCAGGCTGGAAACTTACGCGTCCTGCGCTTACCGGTATTTTCTGCAGTATGGCCTGACGCTGAAGGAAAGGGAAGATTTCGGCTTTGAAAGCGTGGACATGGGAAATATCTTCCACGGCGTGCTGGAGGCCTTTTCCAACAGGCTGGAAGAGAGCGGCGGCTCATGGTTTGATTTTTCCGGGGAATTCGCGGAAAAAACCATCCGGGATGCCCTTGCCATGCAGGCCGCCGGATACGGCGCCGCGGTGCTTTATGACAGCGCCAGGAACCAGTACGCCTTAAAACGCATGGAGCGTATCCTGAACCGTACCGTGATGACGCTGCAGTATCAGCTGAAAAAAGGCAGTTTTCTGCCCAGACATTATGAGATGTCGTTTTCTTCCGTATCGGATCTGGACAGCGTGAACATCGCGCTGTCCCCGGACGAGAAAATGCGGCTGTCCGGCCGGATCGACAGAGTGGATATCCGGGAGGAGCAGGACAGGCTGTATGTCAAGATCGTGGATTATAAATCGGGCAGGCGCAGATTCGATCTGGCCGCCCTCTACTACGGGCTGCAGCTGCAGCTGGTAGTCTATATGAACGCGGCGGCGGAAAAGGAAAAGCGGGAGCATCCGGACAAGGAAGTGGTACCGGCCGCTATGCTGTACTATCATGTGAGCGATCCCATGGTCAGCGCGGAAACGGAGCTGACGCCGGAGGAGATCAACGCCCGCCTGCTGCGGGAAATGCGGGGAGAGGGGATCGTATGCGGAAATGAAAAGATCCTGAAAGAACTGGATGGGGAAAGCGCCGGCAGATCCGATGTCATTCCGGTGGAATACAAAAAAGACGGAAGCCTTTCCGCCCGTTCTTCCGTGATGACGGAGGAAGAGATAGGCGTGATCTCGGAATATGTGAACCGGAAAATGCGGCAGATCGGAAGGGAGATACTGAGCGGGACCATATCCGTCAACCCCTGTGAAAAGGGCGGAGAAAGCGCCTGCGGCTACTGCGCCTTTAAAGGGGTCTGCGGATTTGACAAAAATCTGGGCTATGCCGGCCGCAGGCTAAAGGATATGGAGAAGACAGAGGCTATGGAAAGGATACGGGGAGGACTGGATGGCGGTTGAATTTACACCTGAACAAAAACAGGCAGTCATGCTGCATGATTGTGATATCCTGGTTTCCGCCGCCGCGGGATCCGGGAAAACGGCGGTGCTTTCTGAACGGATCGTGGAGATGGTCTGCCGGAAAGAAGATCCGGTGGATATCGACAGGCTTCTGGTAGTGACTTTTACCAATTCCGCGGCGGCGGAGATGCGGGAGCGTATCAGCCGGGCCGTTTTACAAAGACTGAGCGAGGACGGGGACAATGAGCATTTGCAGAGGCAGGAGGCGCTTCTGTATAACGCCCAGATCACTACCATAGACAGTTTCTGCCTTTTTGTGTTGCGCAATCATTTTCAGGATGTGGATCTGGATCCGGCTTTCCGGGTAGCGGACGAAGGCGAGATGGAGCTGCTGCGTCAGGATGTGCTGGGCAGACTGCTGGAAGCCCGTTACGATGCCGGCGGAGAGGATTTTTACCGATGCGTGGAATATTTCTGCACCGGCAGCGGGGACAGCGCGCTGGAAAAACATATCCTGGACCTGTACCGTTGCGCGGTAAGTTATCCTTTTCCTGAGGAGTGGCTGGAGAAGAGAAGGCAGGACTACCGTATTTCTACCATGGAGCAGCTGGAGGGATCGGACTGGGGGCAGTATCTTCTTACTCATTTAAAGCGGACCGTGAAGGCCCTCCGCGGCACGATGGAAGAGGTAAAACGGCTTTGTGAAGAGCCGGACGGCCCCTATATGTACGGAGAAACGGCGGAGGCGGAGGCGGAAGCGCTGCGAAAGCTCAGCGGTCTGGAAAAGCTGACGGAATTTGAGGCGGCGCTGCCGGCGCTTACATTCGGAAGGCTGCCTTCCAAAAAAGACGATTCCGTTGACGCGAATAAGCGGGAAAACGCCAAAAGAATGCGGGAAGAGGTCAAGGAAGCGGTAAAAAAACTGAACGCGGACTATTTTTCCATACCGCTGCGGACCGCGCTGCGGCAGTCGCGGGACTGCGCCGGCGCGCTGGATACCCTGATCACGCTCTGCCTGGAGTTTAAGGCCGCGCTGGATGTCGAAAAGCGGGAGAAGAAGCTGTTGGATTTCGCGGATATAGAACATCTCGCCCTGGAGATCCTGGTACAGCGGGATGAGAAGGGTGGCATCGTACCCAGCCGGACCGCGCTGGAATACAGGGACTATTTTGAGGAAGTGCTGATAGACGAATACCAGGACAGCAACCTGGTGCAGGAATATCTGCTGCAGGCCGTTGCCGGCGGGAACGGAAGACACAACCGCTTCATGGTAGGGGACGTAAAGCAGAGCATTTACAAATTCCGCCTGGCCAGACCGGAACTGTTCCTGGAGAAATATAAGACCTATTCCCCCGAGGAGGGGGCGCTGCGCCGCATTGACCTGCACAAAAATTTCAGGAGCCGGGGCGAGGTCATAGATACCGTCAACAGAGTGTTTTCACGGATCATGACGGAAGAGGCGGGGGGCATCGCCTACGACGAGGCGGCCGCCCTTTACCAGGGAGCCTCCTATCCGGAAAATCCGGGCGCGGAAAGCGAGCTGCTGCTGTTTGAAAAACCGGGACAGGGGGAGGAGGAGAGCGCCAGGGAGGCGGAGGCCCTCGGTATCGCGGAAAGGATCAGGAGGCTGAAACGGGAATTCCTGGTGACGGATAAGGAAAGCGGGCAGCCGCGGCCGGTGCGCTACGGGGACATTGTAGTGCTGCTGCGGACAGGAAGCGGCTGGGACGAGGTATTTAAAGAGGTACTGGAAAAGCAGGGAATCCCTGCTCACGTGAACAGCAGGACGGGATATTTCGCGGCTAAGGAGGTGCGGGATCTGCTGCGGTTTCTGCAGGTGCTGGACAATCCCAGACAGGATATCCCGCTGTTCGGGGTGATGAAGTCCGTCTTCGGAGGTTTTTCCGACGAGGAGATAGCCCTGATAAGATGCGGGGAAAAACAGGAGGACGGCAGCCTTTACGCATCCCTGCGCGCCAGCGGGGAGGAAAAATGCGTCCGCTTTTTGGAGCAGATAGCCAAATACAGGCGGTACGCGGCGTACATGCCCATCCGGGAGCTGCTGCAGACGCTGGTGGAGGAATATGCCTATATGCCCTATGTGGCCGCGCTGCCGGCAGGGGAGCGGCGGCTGGCCAATGTGGAAATGCTCTTTACCAAGGCGGCGGATTTTGAAAAGAACAGCTATCGGGGACTTTTTCACTTTGTACGCTATATCGAACAGCTGGAAAAGTACAGTGTGGATTTCGGGGAAGCCAATACGCTGGACGAGAATGCGGATGTAGTGCGCATCATGAGCATTCATAAGAGTAAGGGCCTGGAATTTCCCGTGGCCATCGTGGCCGGCCTGGCCAAGCGCTTCAATATGCGGGATGCCAGCGAGAGCCTGCTGGTGGATATGGATCTGGGGCTGGGAACGGACTATGTGGATCCGGTTCTGCGCGTCAGGAACAAAACGCTCCGCCGGAATGTGCTTTCCGCCAAGATGCGGCTGGAGAGCCTGGCGGAGGAGCTGCGGGTGCTGTACGTGGCAATGACAAGGGCAAAGGAGAAGCTGATCCTTACGGCGGCGGTGGAAGAGCCGGAGGAACTGATCAGACGGGAGAGCGGAAAAAGGCTGGACTATACGGATCTGACGGGAGCCTCCTGTTTCCTGGATTATCTGCTGCCTGTTTTCCCGGGTGCGGAGGCCGTAACCCGGGAAGCCGCCGAAGGAGAGCTGGTGAAAGAAGAGATCCGCCAGGATATCCGGAAGGAAGCGCTGAACCGCTCCGCGGTTCTGGCGGATCCGGCCGGACTGAAGGAACTGCTGGAACGGTTCGCTTACCGTTATCCCTACTGGGAACTACAGTACCTCTATACCAAGACCACCGTTTCGGAACTGAAAAAAGCCGCCATGGAGAGCGGCGGAGAGGAGCCGGCAAGAGAGCTTTTCCCCACTCAGGAAGTCAAGCCCTATATTCCGTCGTTTGTGCGGGAAAAAGAAGCCGTATCCGGAACGACCAGAGGCAGCGCCATGCACAGGGTAATGGAATTGCTGGACTTTACCAGAGAGTATGAGGACGAAACGGCCATAAAGCAGGCCATGGAAGAATTTCTGAGGGACGGGCGCCTGACGGAAGAATACGCGGAGGCGGTCAAGACGGACAAGATCCTGGCCTTCCTCAGGACGCCGGCGGCGTCCAGGATGAAGAAGGCGGCTCTGCGGGGAAAACTGTTCAGAGAACAGCCCTTTGTATACGGGATAGAAGCTTCCCGGCTGCCCGCGGGAAAAGCGGGGCAGCCGTTTCCGGCGGGGGAAACGGTGCTGATACAGGGCATTGTGGACGCCTACCTGGAAGAGGAGGACGGCCTTCTGCTCCTGGATTACAAAACAGATGTTATTGAAACCCCGTCGGAACTGATAAACCGGTACCGCGCGCAGCTGGACTATTACCAGGAAGCGCTGGAGAATCTGACGGGAAAACCGGTTAAGGAGAAACTGCTTTACTCCTTTTATCTTGGACAGGAGGTGCCGCTTGCGTAGCACCTCCATAAATATTATATCAGGATTTAATTTTCTGACGCCATGGACTGCAGTTTCCGGAAGCCCTTGCGGACTGCGGGGATCTGCAGCACGGCCACGGTGATGATCCCTTCCAAGAGGATATAACTGTAGTTGTAGATAACGGGATAGAGCACCGCGAGGCTTTTGGGAAAATTCTCCGGCATATAGTCCATCCAGTACAGGTAGCCGCCGATAACGTGAAAGAAACCTCTTGCCAGGATCGCCAGGATATACGCCAAAACAAAACGGTTGTTTTTCTTGTAGAAGAATCCCGTGATTCCCAGCGCGGTAAAGGCAAAAAAGTAATCGCAGCAGATCTGCATGGGTGAGAGCATGTAGGAACCGCCGCTCTGGATAAACTGCAGGATACTGTAGGCGGCGGCGGAAAGAAGCCCCGTTTTGATGCCGTAAAAATAACCCAGTATGCAGATACAGAACATGGAGAACGCGGTGACGGATCCGCCGTAAGGCATATGCAGCTTCACATAGGAAAGGACAAAGCCCAGCGCGATGGAAACGCCGCAGACTGCCAGACGTTTCGCGGAAAAGCGGACGGTCTTCTGCCGGCGGTTGACGATAACGGCGGCTATGAGCAGCGCCGCGGCGAAAAGGGCGATCAGAACGTAATAACCGCCTGGATTCAGTACATAGTAGCCATCTTCGGCCTGGATAAAGTAAGACATAAAAAACCTCCTTGCTGCTGCAAAGAGGAACACGGGATTATTTCCGGAACGGTCAGAACGGACCGCGGCCGGAATAATCTGCTTTCCTACGGCGGTATTAACCGCATCAGGTGATGAGGGTCAGCGTCCGAAAACGCAATCTCAGCAATGTGCACCCCTAGCAGAATGTGATAGTATAATTTTTACTCACTATAAAAGGATTTCTTTGGTTTGTCAAGTAAAATATTCTGTGTTACACTTTAAGGATACGGAAGACCAAAAACAAAAGAACCGAAAATATATCAGGAAAGGTTTGCGGAATCATGAACGACTATATACTTTTTGATCTGGACGGCACGCTGACGGACCCCAAGGAGGGGATCACCGCCTGCGTACAGTACGCGCTGGCTTCTTTCGGCATAGAGGAGCCGGACCCGGACAAGCTGACGCCCTTTATCGGGCCGCCTCTGAAGGACAGCTTTATGGAATTTTACGGGTTTGACGAGGAACAGGCGCAGGCCGCCATAGAAAAATACCGGGAGCGCTTTCGGGATACGGGAATCTTTGAAAACCGGATCTATGACGGAATCCCGGAGCTGATCCGCAAGCTGAAGGGCAATAAAAAGAAACTGGCGGTGGCCTCCAGCAAGCCCGGGGTCTTTGTGGAGAGGATCCTGGAGCATTTTGATATCCGGCGCTATTTTGACGTGGTGGTGGGCAGCGAACTGGACGGAGCGCGCACGGATAAGGCGGAAGTGCTGCAGGAAGCCCTGCGGCAGCTTTACGGGGAAGATGCCGGCGATATCGAACAGAAAAAAAGGAATACCCTGATGGTGGGGGACAGAAAATTCGATGTGAAAGCGGCTAAGGAAGCGGGGCTGGTAAGCGTGGCGGTGACCTACGGCTACGGCCCCATGGACGAGCTGAAGATAGCGAAGCCGGACTATATTGTCAGAAGCGTGGCGGAGCTGGAAAAGCTGCTGCTGCGTGGGACGGAAAGGACTGTAACGGAGCCGCCCCTGGCCAAGGCGTGGTATGTGCTGTTCCCGGCGCTCATTTACTATTTTGTCAGGGAAATGGGAGCCAATGTGGGATATTATATCATAAATTTTATGGCGTTCCACCTGCCGAAAGAAGCCGTCAGCGCGCTGATCTATTGGGATGAGGCGGGAGAGCCGGCCGGGATCACGGGAAACGGCGTGGCGCTGATGAGCGGACTGGCATTTCTGGCTGCCGGCGCGGTGACCTGGAAATTTTTTGCCAGGGACGAGCTGAAGAAGGCCAAAGAGGCCTGTCTGCTCCGGCATTCCCTGCTGAAGACGCCCGCCGCTTACGCCTGCATGGCCCTGGGAACGCTGGGTATCGCGCTGGGACTGAATCTCCTGTATGACCTGACGGGCATTACGCAGAGCTCCGCGTCCTTCCAGCAGACGGGTGCCATGCAGTACGCGGCGGCAATCCCGGTAGGGCTGATCCTGAACGGTCTTCTGGTGCCTGTAGCGGAAGAACTGCTTTTCCGGGGCGTGCTCTATAACCGGATGCGTAAATATTTAAAACCCCTGCCGGCTGTGCTGCTGTCGGCTTTCTGCTTCGGCGTTTACCATCAAAATCTGGTGCAGGGGAGCTACGCTTTCTTTATGGGCTGTCTGATAGCCTGGTTCTATGAGAATTTCGGACATTTTTATGTACCGGTCCTGGCCCATGCCATCAGCAATGTTTCGGCGTATCTGCTGACGGTCTGCACGGCGGGAACGGATTTCGCGCCTGCCTGGCCGGGATGCGGGCTGCTGCTGGGACTGGGAGCCGCGGCCGTCGGGGTCTGCTGGTACATGCGGAACCGCCCCATGCCGGCGGATGACAGCGACAGGACCTGAATTGCGCATGGAACGGAACAAAATTGAAAAATTTAGATACAATAACAGAAAAATGATAGAATTGTCAAATAGTCAGACAATTTAAAGAAAAAAACTATTTACAGAATGGAAAAAAGGGTGTATAGTTAAACCTGCAAGCCGCGACGGAGCGTACCTGCGAAGGGTGCTCCGCGGCTTTTTTGTTGGAAATACGAAAGGAGTTAAGCCATGTTTGATGTAAAAAATACCGTACCGGAAGCACCTCTGCACAGTGACAGCTTTGAGCACGACAACTGCGGCATCGGCGCCTGTGTCAACATCAAGGGACACAAAAGCCACGCCACCGTGGAGAACGCGCTGAAGATCGTGGAAAATCTGGAACACAGGGCAGGCAAGGACGCGGAAGGCAAAACCGGTGACGGCGTGGGTATTCTGACGCAGGTTCCCCATAAATTCTTTAAGCGGGTGACCAAACCTTTGGGGATCCTGCTGGGAGAGGAAAGAGAATACGGTGTGGGCATGTTCTTTTTCCCGCAGGAAGAGCTGCGCAGGAACCAGGCCAGAAAGATGTTTGAGATCATCGTGGAAAAGGAAGGCCTGGAATTTCTGGGCTGGAGGGAGGTTCCCACCTATCCCGGCGTACTGGGGCACAAAGCGGTGGAATGTATGCCCTATATCATGCAGGCCTTTGTAAAAAAGCCGGCCGGTGTGGAAAAGGGGCTGGAATTTGACCGCAGGCTCTATATCGCCAGAAGGGTATTCGAGCAGTCCACGGATGACACCTACGTGGTGTCCTTCTCCAGCAGGACCATTGTATATAAAGGAATGTTTCTGGTCGGACAGCTGCGTACCTTCTTCGCGGACCTGCAGAGCGAGGATTATGAATCGGCGCTGGCCATCGTGCATTCCCGGTTCTCCACCAATACCAACCCCAGCTGGGAAAGAGCGCATCCCAACCGTTTTATCGTGCATAACGGAGAGATCAATACCATTCGGGGCAACGCGGACAAAATGCTGGCCAGAGAGGAAAACATGGAATCCGAGCACCTTTCCGGACAGATGCACAAGGTACTGCCCGCCATCAACAAGACGGGCTCCGACTCCGCGATGCTGGATAATACCCTGGAATTTCTGGTGATGAGCGGCATGGACCTGCCGCTGGCGGTGATGATCACCATTCCGGAACCCTGGGCCAACAATAAGACCATGAGCAAGAGCAAAAAGGACTTTTACCAGTATTACGCTACCATGATGGAGCCCTGGGACGGACCGGCGTCCATTCTGTTTACGGACGGCGATATCATGGGGGCGGTGCTGGACCGCAACGGACTGCGCCCTTCCCGCTATCTGATCACGGATGACGAACAGCTGATCCTGTCTTCCGAGGTGGGCGTGCTGGATATCGATCCCACTAAGATCGTGCTGAAGGAAAGGCTGCGTCCCGGCAAGATGCTCCTGGTGGATATGGTAAAGGGCCGGGTGATCGACGATGACGAGTTAAAGGAGCGCTACGCTTCCGCCCAGCCCTATGGCGAATGGCTGGACAGCAATCTGGTGGAGCTGCGCGACTTAAAGATCCCCAATCTGCGGGTGCCGGAATTTTCCTATGAAGAACGGCAGCGTATGCAGAAAGCCTTTGGGTATACCTATGATGAGTTAAAACAGAGTATCCTGCCCATGGCGAAGAACGGCGCCGAAGCCATTGCGGCAATGGGCGTGGATACGCCTCTGCCGGTATTGAGCAAGACCCGTCATCCGCTGTTCCACTATTTTAAGCAGCTCTTCGCGCAGGTTACCAACCCGCCCATCGACGCTATCAGGGAAGAGGTGGTGACCTCCACCACGGTCTACGTGGGGCAGGAGGGCAACGTGCTGGAGGAAATACCGGAAAACTGCCGTGTGCTCAAGGTCAACAACCCGATCCTGACCAACACGGATATCATGAAGATCAAAAATATGAAAGCGGAGGGCTTCCGGGTGGAGGTCATCCCCATTACCTATTACAAGAACACCAGTCTGGAAAGGGCCATAGACCGCCTGTTCGTGGAGGTGGACAGAGCGTACAGGGACGGCATCAACATGCTGATCCTCTCCGACAGAGGCGTGGATGAAAACCATGTGGCCATTCCTTCCCTGCTGGCGGTATCCGCTCTGAACCAGTATCTGGTGCGTACCAAAAAGAGGACCAGACTGGCGCTGATCCTGGAATCCGGCGAACCCAGAGAAGTGCATCATTTTGCCACCCTGCTGGGCTACGGCGCGTGCGCGATCAACCCTTATCTGGCGCAGGAGTCCATTAAAGAGCTAATCGACAATCACATGCTGGATAAGGATTACTATGCCGCGGTGGATGACTACAATAACGCGGTGCTTCACGGCATTGTCAAGATCGCTTCCAAAATGGGTATCAGCACCATCCAGTCCTATCAGGGCTCCCAGATCTTTGAGGCCATCGGTATTGACAAAGAGGTGATCAACAAATATTTTACCAATACGGTGTGCCGGGTAGGGGGCATCACCATCAAGGATATTGAAAAGCAGGTAGATGAGTTGCATTCCCAGGCGTTCGACCCGCTGGGGCTGGAAAGCGATCTGACGCTGGACAGTCCGGGACATCATAAAATGCGCAGCGGCGCCGATGAACATCTCTACAACCCGGCGACCATCCATCTGCTGCAGGAATCTACCAGAAGGGGCGATTACGGACTGTTTAAACAGTATACCGCACTGGTCAACGACGAGGATGCGGTGCGGAATCTGCGCGGGCTGATGGATTTCAACTATCCCGAGGAGGGCGTACCCATTGACCAGGTGGAGAGCGTGGAAGAGATCGTAACCCGCTTTAAGACCGGCGCCATGTCCTATGGTTCCATTTCCAAAGAAGCGCACGAAACCATGGCCATCGCCATGAACAGACTGCACGGGAAGAGCAACTCCGGCGAGGGCGGAGAGGATCTGGAACGCATGACGGTGGGACCGGACGGCGTGGACCGCTGCTCCGCCATCAAACAGGTAGCCAGCGGACGGTTCGGGGTGACCAGCCGTTATCTGGTAAGCGCCAAGGAGATCCAGATCAAGATGGCCCAGGGGGCCAAGCCCGGTGAGGGAGGACATTTGCCGGGCGGAAAGGTATACCCGTGGATCGCGAAAACGCGTCATTCCACGCCGGGGGTAGGCCTGATCTCTCCTCCGCCTCATCACGATATCTATTCCATCGAGGATCTGGCCCAGCTGATCTACGATCTGAAAAACGCCAACAAGGATGCCCGTATTTCCGTAAAACTGGTATCCGAAGCGGGCGTGGGCACTGTGGCGGCCGGCGTTGCCAAAGCGGGCGCCCAGGTGGTGCTGGTATCCGGCTATGACGGCGGTACGGGAGCGGCGCCCAGAAGTTCTATCCACAACGCGGGCCTGCCCTGGGAACTGGGGCTGGCGGAAACGCACCAGACGCTGATCATGAACGGCTTAAGAAACAAGGTCAGGATTGAAACGGACGGCAAACTGATGAGCGGAAGGGATGTGGCGATCGCCGCCATCCTGGGAGCGGAAGAGTTCGGTTTCGCCACGGCGCCCCTGGTGACCATGGGCTGCGTGATGATGCGTGTCTGCAATCTGGATACCTGTCCTGTGGGCGTGGCTACGCAGAATCCGGAGCTGCGCAAAAATTTTAAGGGCAAACCGGAATATGTGATGAATTTCATGAAGTTCATCGCGCAGGAGCTGCGGGAATATATGGCCAGACTGGGCGTGCGTACCGTGGATGAACTGGTGGGACGCACGGATCTGCTGAAGGTAAAGGAAAATCTGACCGAACGGCAGAAGCATGTGGATCTGAGCCAGATACTGAACAATCCCTACGTGGGCATGAAGCAGAAGGTAACCTTTGACAGCAGGCAGGTATATGATTTCCACCTGGAAAATACCCTGGATGAAAAGGTACTGTTAAAGCAGCTTTCCAAGGCCATGAACGCGGGTCAGAAGAGAAGCATTGAAGTGGACGTTTCCAATACGGACAGGGCCTTCGGCACGATCCTGGGCTCCGAGATCACCAGAAGGTTCGGGGATTCCCTGGAGGAGGACACCTATCGCGTACTGTGTAAGGGAGCCGGCGGACAGAGCTTTGGCGCGTTTATTCCCAAGGGGCTGACGCTGGAACTGACCGGTGACAGCAATGACTATTTCGGAAAGGGGCTTTCCGGCGGCAAACTGGTAGTCTATCCGCCGCGGGGCAGCCGCTTTAAAGCGGAGGAAAACATCATCATCGGCAACGTGGCCCTTTACGGCGCCACCAGCGGCAAGGCGTTTATCAACGGCGTGGCGGGAGAGAGGTTCTGTGTCCGCAACTCCGGCGCGCTGGCCGTAGTGGAAGGCGTGGGAGATCACGGCTGCGAGTATATGACCGGAGGCCGCGTGGTCGTGCTGGGACGGACCGGCAAGAATTTCGCGGCGGGCATGAGCGGCGGTATCGCCTATGTGCTGGATGAGGAAAATGATCTGTATATGCGTCTGAACAAGGAAATGGTATCCTCTTACGAGATAACTTCCAAATATGATGTGCTGGAATTAAAGGAGATGATCAAGGAACACGTGGCGTACACTAATTCCGAAAAGGGCAAGCTGATCCTGGATAACTTCGGGGAGTACCTTCCCAGGTTCAAGAAGATCATCCCCCATGACTACGAGAGAGTCCTGAAGACCATCGTGCAGATGGAGGAAAAGGGACTGAGCGCGGAACAGGCGCAGATTGAGGCTTTTTACGCCAATACGCACAAATAAGGAGGAAGCGAAAATGGGAAAACCAACCGGTTTTATGGAATATCAACGAGAAACCTCCGCGGAGGTAAAGCCCAGACAGAGGATCAAAAATTTTAATGAATTTCATGAGCATCTTTCCAGGGAAAAGCAGCAGCTGCAGGGCGCCCGCTGTATGGAATGCGGGGTTCCCTTCTGCCAGTCCGGCATGACGCTCTGCGGCATGACCAGCGGCTGCCCCCTGCACAATCTGGTGCCGGAGTGGAACGACCTGGTGTATACGGGCAACTGGGAACAGGCCTATTACAGGCTGAAGAAAACCAACAATTTCCCGGAATTTACTTCCAGAGTATGTCCCGCGCTCTGCGAGGCGGCCTGCACCTGCGGGCTGAACGGCGAACCCGTGGCAACCAAGGAAAACGAGTACGCCATCGTGGAGAATGCCTATGAGAAAGGCTATGCGGCGCCCAAACCTCCCCGCGCGCGCACGGGCAAAAAGGTGGCCGTAGTGGGCAGCGGGCCTTCGGGCCTGGCGGCGGCGGACCAGCTGAACAAAAGAGGGCATCTGGTGACGGTCTACGAACGTTCCGACAGAGTGGGAGGGCTGCTGATGTACGGCATTCCCAATATGAAGCTGGAAAAGCGGATCGTGGAGCGGAAGATCAAGGTGATGGAAGAAGAAGGCGTGACTTTCCTTACCGGCGTGGACGTGGGAAAGGATATCAAGGCCTCCCAGCTGCTGAAGGAATATGACAGGGTCGTGCTGGCCTGCGGCGCGTCCAATCCCAGGGATATCAAAGCGGAAGGCAGGGACGCGAAAGGAATTTATTTTGCCGTGGACTTTTTAAAGGCCAATACCAAAAGCCTTCTGGACAGCGGCCTGACCGACGGCGCGTACATTGATACCAAGGATAAGCATGTGGTGATCATCGGCGGCGGGGATACGGGAAACGACTGTGTGGGCACCGCCATGCGCCACGGCTGTAAATCGGTGACACAGATAGAGATGATGCCCAAGGCACCGGAGCGGAGGGCGGAAAACAATCCCTGGCCGGAGTGGCCCAAGGTGCTGAAAACGGATTACGGACAGGAAGAGGCCATCGCGGTATTCGGCCATGATCCCAGGATCTACGAGTCCACGGTCAAGGAATTTATCAAAGATAAAAGCGGCAATTTAAAGGCTGTGAAGATCGTAAAGCTGCAGTGGGAAAAGGATCCGGAAACGGGACGCATGAATATGAAGGAAGTGCCGGGAAGCGAAAGTGTTCTGGAAGCGGATGTGGTACTGATCGCGGCGGGCTTTCTGGGCAGCCAGAAATATGTGACGGATGCCTTTCAGGTGGAATTGAACGAGCGTACCAATGTAAAAACCGAGCCGGGAAGATACCGGACCAGCGTGGACAACGTGTTTGTAACGGGAGATATGCACAGAGGCCAGTCCCTGGTGGTATGGGCCATCAGGGAAGGCAGGGAGGCCGCCAGAGATGTGGACGAGAGCCTGATGGGCTATACCAATCTGTCGGTGCAGTAACCTGCCGTACCAAAACGGAAAGATAAAAAGCAGAGATCGGAAAACGTCTGCCGCGATGCCGGCAGGCGTTTTTATCGTCCGCTTTCCCCTTCCGGTTTTCGGCAGGAAAGCGCCTGTTAGCAAAATATGAGCGAAAAACGCAAAAATGTTGTATTTTTCTGAAGCTTATTGTATAATTTGCGTAGTGTCGTGTCAAAAAGAAAACGACCTTGGGGAGGGGAAATACGGGCGTGCCCGAAAGGTAAAAGGAGAGTAGGCAAGATGGGTAGGACGATCAAGGGAAAGTTGACAACGGGTGTTATTCTGATTGTGGTAGCGGTAATTGTTCTGATCACAGCCGGCATCAGCGGCGTGGCGGGCGTAAGGCTGCTGGGAAAACAGAAAAACGAGCTGCAGCTGCAGGCGGACACGTACGCCGAGGAGATCAATACCTGGATAGAGGGAGAGATGATGCTGGCGGAGGGCACCGCCAACAGTATAGAAGCTGCCGGGGACGTGAGCGACGCTTTTATCCAGAGTGTGGTGGATACCCACGCGGAGGGCAGGGACGAGCTGCTGAATCTTTACTGCGGTACCGCTTCTTCCAAATTCCTGCAGTCCAACGCGGAAGCGGAGATACCGGAAGGGTACGATCCCGTGGAGCGCGGCTGGTATCAGCAGGCGGCTGAGGCCGGCACCACCGTGGTAACGGATCCCTACTGGGACGTGCTGACCAACCAGATGTGCATGACCATTGCTTCTCCCGTTTACGTGAACGGAAAGCTGGCGGCGGTGGTCGGCGCCGACGTAAAGCTGACTACAGTGACGGAACTGACGGGCAGCATCAACTACGAAAACGGCGTATACGGTTATCTGGTGGACAGCAGCAACAATTATATCACGCACCCCAACAGTGATTACCAGCCTACGGAAGACAGCGCGGTCGTGGTCACTTCCGTTATGCCGGCGCTGGAAGGCGTGATCGCCAACCCCGGTGAAACGATAGTCAAAACCTCCGACTACAACGGTAAAAGCTGTTACTTCGCGGCGGCCCTGGTCAGAAACTGCGACTGGAAGGTGGGCGTTGTGCTTCCTTCCGCCAATGTGGTGGGCGTTGTCTTTTCCCTGATCATAGTGGGAGTTATCATCGCGGCTGTGGCGATCGTGCTGACCGCGGTCATCATGACGGGGCTGATCGGCGTGTCCTTAGCTCCCATACAGACCTTAAAGCAGTTTGCTTCCGGAGATTTTTCGGAGAATACCGTGGTGGAAAAGAGTATTCCCAGAGAATATAAAAATGAAACCGAGCAGATCCGGGTGGCTACGGTCAATGTAAAGAAACAGATCCGCGGCATTATCCTGAATACCAAGTCGGAAGCGGACAATATTGACGGCGTTACGGCGGATATTTCCGGTAAGATGCAGGCGCTCAACGGGAATGTTTCCCAGATCGCCAGGACGGTGGAAACCGTTTCCCGGCAGACCGGGGAAGCCAGGAACATGGCGGCGGATATCAATGTGACCGGCGAGGAACTGGGGAAGGCTATCGACGCGGTGGCGCAGAAGGCGGTGGAAGCCGCCGTACAGTCCAGCGATATTATGGAAAGGGCCAGAAGCCTGTATACCTCTTCCATGGAGTCCGGCAATCAGGCGGACGCTCTTTACAGAGAAACCAAGGATGAACTGGAGAAGGCCATTGAGGAAAGCCGCAGAGTACAGGAGATCGACAGCCTGACAGAGGAGATCCTGGCTATCAGCTCCCAGACCAACCTGCTGGCGCTGAACGCTTCCATTGAAGCGGCCAGGGCCGGGGATGCGGGCAAGGGCTTCGCCGTGGTGGCGGAGGAGATCAGGGTACTGGCGGATCACTCCAGAGAAGCCGTGGATAAGATACACCGGGTAACGGAAGTGATCGTGGAAAGCGTGGGACATCTGTCCGAAAGCTCTGGCAAGATCCTGAAGTTTATGAATGACAAGGTCGTAGCCGATTATCAGAATATGATAAAGATCGCCAAACAGTACGAGGAGGATGCGGTTTTCTACAATGACGTATCCAGTGATCTGGGGGCTTCTTCCCAGGAGATGAGCGCCAGCATGACCGGCATCAACGAGTCCATATCCCGCATCGCGGAGCTGACGGAAAGCCTTGCCTCCTGTGTGGAAAGCATCGAGAACTCCGTACAGGATTCCGACAGGGAGTCCGGCGAGATCATGAACAGCGTCAGCGAGCTGGCCCGCATGAGCAGAGAGCTGAACCAGACGGTGGCGGCGTTCCGGGTATAGATAAAAACAAGCGTTATTTTATGAGAGATCATCAGATGAAGAACAAAAGAAAGATTACGGAGATCATGGTAGCGGCGGCACTGATATGTGCTGCCGCAGGTATTTTTTGCTTTCATACCGCGGCGGCGAAGGGAGCGGAAGGGAACATATCCGTTTCCGGGGGAGATGTTTCTGAGGGAGATGTTTCTACGGGGGATGTTTCCGGGGGAGATATTTCCACGGGGGATGTTTCCACGGGAAACGGTCCGGCGGGAGAGAACTATGCCGGCAGCGCCGGTTCGGTATCGGACCGGGAGGCGTCGGAGGATATGACAGCGCAGAACGGGGCCGCTTTGGAGGATGCCTTGGAGGAGGAGCCCGGCGCCGGACTGATAGACGGGATTCCCGTGGAAGAGCTGGCGTTTGCCGATGTGGACGATTATATCAATATCCGCAGCGGAGCCGGTACGGATTATCCGGTGATAGGAAAGCTCTATGACGGCGGAGCGGCCAGGGTAATGGGGGAAGCGGACGAAAACGGGGAATGGTTTCATATTGTTTCCGGCAGCCTGGACGGATACGCCAAGGCAGAATTTTTCCTGTATGGGGAAGAGGCGGAAGGAATCGCCGAGAGCTTTGTGAAGTGTACGGCCATGGTGCAGGCGGACCGCCTCAATATCAGGGAAGCCCCGGACGTGGAAGCGCGCAGAACGGGCTTCGCGGATCAGGGCAGCGTACTGGAGGTCCTGGAGGACTGCGGAGATTGGCTGCGGATACGAAGCGCGGACGGAACGGAGGGCTACGTCGCGGCGGAATATGTGGTGGTGACGCGGGAACTGACCTACGCGAAATCTCTGGAAGAAGAAAGAGCGGAAAGAGAAGCAGCCAGGGCGGCCGCGGAAGAAGCCGCTTCGCGAAATGAGGACACGCAGAGCGCGGCGTCCTATACTCCGCCGGAGATCACCGGCTATGAATCCGCGGAGGAACTGCGGGCGGCAATAGTGGAATACGCCATGCAGTACCTGGGAAACAGCTATGTACACGGCGGCTCCAGCCTGGCGGCGGGAACGGACTGTTCCGGGTTTACCTGTTTTATTTACGCGGATTTCGGTTATTCCATCAGCAGAACACCGTCCGGCCAGCTGTCTTCGGCCGGCCGGAGCATTGATTACAGTGAAATACAGCCCGGCGATATCATCTGCTATACTTCCAACGGGGGCAGAAGCTGCACCCACGTGGGGCTTTATATCGGTGACGGACAGATCATCCATTCCGCCAACTCCAGGAAGGGCGTTATCATCAGCGAGGCCGATTACAGTACGATCATGGGCGTTAAGAATGTGATAGATTAGCGGGAGAGCGGAAACGCTACAGCATCTGCAGTCCTGCTTCTTCGGCTTTTTTCATGTCTTCTTCCGGCCAGAGAGAGCACTGTACTTCTCCGATGTGGGCCTTCCTCAGAAAGAACATACAGATACGGGACTGGCCGATGCCGCCGCCGATGGTATAGGGAAGTTCTTCCCGCAGAACAGCCTGTTGAAAAGGCAGATCTGCCCGCTCCGGGCAGCCGGCTTTTTCCAGCTGGGAAAGCAGAGCCTCCCGGTCCACCCGGATCCCCATGGAAGAAAGCTCCAGGGCAATATCCAGCACGGGGTAGTAAACCACGATATCGGCATTTAAAGCCCAGTCATCATAGTCGGGGGCTCTTCCGTCATGGCGCTGGCCGGATTCCAGCATATCGCCTATCTGCATGACGCAGACCGCCCCTTTGGCTTTGGCAATGTAATACTCCCTTTCTTTGGGAGGACAGTCGGGAAACATGTCTTCCAGCTCCTGAGAGGTAATAAAGAAAATGTCGTGGGGCAGGATCTCTTCTATATAATCGTAATGGATGGCCAGATATTTTTCTGTTTTCCGCAGAACCTTATACACTGTACGGACGGTATCCTTCAAAGTATCCAGGGTGCGGTCCTCTTTTTCTATGATCTTTTCCCAGTCCCACTGGTCTACATAGATGGAGTGTATGTTATCGACGGCCTCGTCACGCCGTATGGCGCTCATGTCGGTATAGAGGCCTTCTCCCACGTGAAAACCGTATTTTTTAAGCGCGTACCGTTTCCATTTGGCCAGGGAATGTACGATTTCCGCCGGTCTGCCGTCCTGCTCTCTGATATCAAAGGTGACGGGGCGTTCCACGCCGTTTAAATTGTCGTTCAATCCTGACGCGGGATCCACAAACAGCGGAGCGGATACACGTAACAGGTGTAACCTTTCCGCCAGCAGTGTCTGGAAGAAGTCCTTTACTGTTTTAATGGCGATCTGCGTATCGTAGAGATTGAGTTCCGAATGGTATCCGGCTGGTATTCTGATCTCACTCATATTCTTTTCTCCGTTTCCGATAAAGAGCGGCGTCCGCTGCTCTTTTGTCTTGCATCTTCTTCTATTTAACCTCTTTTTTTATTCCACCGCAAGCAGAACATTTGTTCTAAAAACTGTTGCCAACCAAAAGAATATGTGGTAGGATAGATTAGAACAAATGTTCTGGCCTTGCGGCGATAGCGGACAGAAAAGGAGGATGGGGCGGTGGAGCGGCTGGAGAGCGGCGGAATGACCCTTATGGAAAAACTGCATATCTTAAGTGATGCGGCCAAATATGACGCTGCCTGCACCTCCAGCGGGGTGGAGCGGAAGGGAAGCGGCAGGGATATGGGCAGCTGCGCCGCCTGCGGTATCTGCCACAGCTTCAGCGCGGACGGCAGATGCATCTCCCTGCTGAAGATCCTGCTGACCAACGAGTGCGTCTATGACTGCAGATACTGTATCAACAGGCGTTCCAACGACGTGCGGAGAGCCACTTTTACGCCGGAGGAGGTCTGTGACCTGACCATGCAGTTTTACCGGCGCAACTATATCGAAGGCCTGTTTTTAAGCTCCGGGATCCTGCAAAGTCCGGACTACACCATGGAACTGCTGTACCGGACGCTCTATCTGCTGCGGGAGAGGTACCGCTTCCGCGGATATATACACGTGAAGGCCATTCCGGGGGCGGATGCCCGGCTGATCCAGATGACCGGATATCTGGCGGACCGGATGAGCGTCAATCTGGAGCTGCCTACGGCGGAAGGGCTCCGTGCCCTTGCTCCGGGGAAGCATCGCCGGAATATCCTGACTCCTATGCGCCAGATCCAGAACGGTATCGACGCAAACCGCGGCGAGCTCGCCCTGTATCGGAACGCTCCCCGCTTTGTGAGCGGCGGGCAGTCCACGCAGATCATTGTAGGCGCTACCCCGGAGAGCGATTATCAGATCCTGAATGTGGCGGAAAGTCTTTATGAGAAATTTGACCTGAAAAGAGTGTTTTATTCCGCGTTTATCAAAGTGAACGAGGATAAGGCCCTGCCGGCTTTAGCCGGCGGACCGCCCCTACTGCGGGAACATCGGCTTTATCAGGCGGATTGGCTGCTGCGTTTCTACGGATTTAAGGCGGGGGAGCTTTTGGACGAGAAAAGACCTTTCTTTAATATCCTCCTGGATCCGAAGGAAGACTGGGCCCTGCGCCATCTGGAAGTTTTTCCCGTGGAGGTAAACAAAGCTCCCTATGAGCAGCTTCTTCGGGTACCGGGGATCGGGGTCAGAAGCGCGAAACGCATTGTGAACGCCAGAAGGCTGGGGGTTCTGGATTTTACCACGCTGAAAAAACTGGGCGTGGTCCTGAAGCGCGCTCTGTATTTTATTACCTGCGGCGGCCGGATGATGTACAAAACCAAAATGGAGGAAGACTACATTCTCCGGAATCTGACGGCGGATACGGGGAAACGGGCGGGGATAGCCACGGAGGAAGTGAGTTACAGACAGTTGTCCCTATTTGACGATAACGGCCTGGCCGCGCGTCCTGTGGCGGAAGACGGGGGAAAAGCCCTGCTGGGTGAGCTGTAGGGCGGAAAGGAAGATACGGATATGGAAACTGCCGGCAGGGAAAACAACATACTGGTCCTGCTTTGCGAGGACAGCGCCGAGGGCATATTTACCGGCGTGTATGAAGCCTATGCCCTGCGGCGTCCTCACGCGTCCATCCGGCTGCGGGCGGGCGCGGCGGAGCAGTTTTCCCTTTTTACGGAATACCGGGAGGTTCGGCCGGATAGGGAAAAGGCGGACAAAGTAATACGCACCCTGAAAAGCCGTTTTTGCGAAGAGGATTATGAAGCCCTCTGGCTGGCGCTGACCGCTCCGGTGCCGGAGAAAGCCCAGGCCGTTTATGGCAGCGTGGTATGGGGGCTTTCCGGCAGCGGCGGAACGGGCAGCATTCTGCGCCATTTGACCGATCCGGATGTGTACAGTCTGATGACGCTGAGCAGGAATGCTTCCGGGGAGCTTCATCACCTGAAAGGTTTTACGCGTTTCTCGGAACTGCGAAACGGCCTGCTGCTGGCTGTGGTGGAGCCCCGGAACGCTATTCTGCCAATGCTGGCCGCTCATTTCGCGGACAGGCTCCCGGGGGAAAGTTTTCTGCTCTACGACAAAGGACGAAAGCAGTATGCCGCGCATCCCGCGGGACAGGACTGGTTTCTGGTCAATGAGGAGGGAGAAGAGAAGCGTTTTCTTTTTTCGGAGGAAGAAAGTTATTACAGTGAACTTTTTCGGCAGTTTTGTCATAGTATTAGTATTGAAGAACGGAAAAATATGGTACTGCAGCGCAATATGCTTCCCCTGCGTTTCCGTACCCACATGACGGAGTTTACCAAAAGTAACGAAAAATAAGGGCGGTAACTTTAAGATCTTCATAAAAATATGTGCACTTTTTAAAATACGCGCGCCGGATCGGGCGGAAAAATTGTCAAGTTGCCGAAAAACGCGTCAGGGGGAAATTTTTTCTTCAGATTTGCCGAAAAATGTATTGGAAAAAGTACTTTACATTCTTCACGGATAGGGTATAATTCTATTTAGTCAGGGAAAAATAGTCTTAAAATGACAGTTTATTCCGAAGTTTTGCAGTTGAGGTAAATTTGAGAAAGGAAGGCGAAGCGATTATGGAACGTAAAATTAAGTTGACCCAGAATGCGGTACAGCATTTTGTAGCCGTAGCGGCTCGTTGTGATTTTGACATCGATATTGCTTATAACAGCTATACGGTGGATGCCAAGTCATTTTTAGGTGTATACGGACTCGATTTTTCCCAGACACTGACTGTCAGATACAGCGGTTATAACGCTGAATTTGAAGAATTGTTAAAAGGGTACGCGGTAGCTTGCTAAAGTAAAGGGGAAAGATTTGACTCCCTATCCCGAATAGAGTACTATTCGGATAGGGAGTTTTTTTGTTCAGATACAGCGGGAAAGCATTGGAGGCTGGAAGTGGAAGTTCGGATATCGGTCAGGAATCTGGTAGAATTTTTGCTGCGGAGCGGCGATATTGACAACAGAAGATCGGGAGCGGGCGAAAACGCCATGCAGGAGGGCAGCCGGATACACAGACTGCTGCAGAAAAAAATGGGAGCCGGATACGAGGCGGAGGTATTTCTGCGCTACGCTTATGATGCGGGAGCGTATCTGATCGTGGTGGAAGGCAGGGCTGACGGCATCTATACCGGGGGAATTCCAGCGGATGCGGCCGCCGAAGAGATGCTTACCATAGATGAGATCAAAACGACCTATAAAGACGTGGGGCGCATGAAAGGACCGGTTCCCGTACATCTGGCGCAGGCTAAGGTATACGCGGCCATTTACGGGATGCAGAAAGGACTTGAGCGGATACGGGTACGCATGAGCTACTGTAACGCCGAAACGGAGGAACTGGCCTATTTTTATGAGGAAAGTACGACGGAGGCATTGAAAGAATGGCTGGAAGGACTGCTTTTACAGTATAAAAAATGGGCGGACTACGAATATGAGTGGAAACGCGGACGGCAGGCTTCCATAGCCGGCCTGGAGTTCCCCTTTGCTTACCGGGAGGGGCAGCAGGAACTGGTGTCCCATGTGTACCGCACCATTTATCATGGCAGGAAGCTGTTCATCGAGGCGCCCACAGGTGTGGGCAAGACCGTTTCCACTATCTTTCCGGCAGTAAAAGCCATAGGAAACGATATGGCGGATAAGATTTTTTATCTGACGGCCAAGACCGTTACCCGCGCGGTGGCGGAAAATACCTTCGCGCTGCTGCGGGAGAAAGGCCTGAAATTTAAAAGCGTGGTCCTGACGGCCAAAGAAAAGATATGCTTTATGGAAGAGGTGGAATGTGACCCGGACCACTGTCCCTACGCCAAAGGCCATTTTGACCGGATCAACGACGCGATCTATGACCTGCTGCTGCATTCCCAGAGCTTTACCAGGGAAGTGGTGGAAGAGTACGCGCGCGGGCATCGCGTATGTCCATTTGAATTCTGCCTGGATATGAGCCTGTTCGCGGACGGTATCATCTGCGATTATAATTATGTATTTGATCCCAATGTGTATCTGCGCCGGTTTTTCGGAGAGGGAGCAAAGAGCGGAGATTATCTCTTTCTGGTGGACGAGGCCCACAACCTTTTGGAGCGGGGCAGGGAAATGTACAGCGCCGCGCTTTCTAAAGAGGCTTTTATGGAACTGAAAAAAGAGATCAGGGGCGCCGTGACAGGGCGTATCCGGGAATTTGGCCCCAGACTTGAAAAACAGCTGGAAAGATGTAATAAAGAACTGCTGTTATTAAAACGGGAAGGGGGAGAGTGCAGGGTATTGACCTCCATAGACGGGCTGACGCGGGCGCTGATGCAGCTGCATGACGGCCTGGACGAGTATCTGGACGAGAATGATGACAATCCGATCAGAAAGCGCATCCTGGATTTTTTCTTTGAAATATCCCATTTTCTGGATATTTATGAGAGGGTGGATGACAATTATGTCAAATACTCCATGCTGCAGGAAGACGGGGGCTTTCTGGTGAAGCTTTTCTGTGTCAACCCGGCGCTGAATCTGCGGGAATGCATGGAAAGAGGCAGAAGCACCATCCTGTTTTCCGCTACCCTGCTCCCCATCCAGTATTATAAAAGACTTCTGGGCGGGGAGGCCGGGGACTACGAGGTCTATGCCCGATCGGTGTTTGATCCTGCCAAAAAGGGGCTGTACCTGGGAGGGGACGTGACCACCCGATACAGCAGGCGCTCGGAGGAGGAATTTTTCAATATCGCCCGTTATATCCATGAGATCGTAAAGAACCGGCATGGCAACTACATGGTATTCTTCCCTTCTTACGCGGTGCTCTCCCGGGTATATGCCCGCTACAGGGAGCATTTCGCGGAAGACGGAACGGAGTGCGCGGTACAGGAGGAATACATGGGGGAGGAAGCCAGGGAAGAATTTCTCTCCCGATTCTCGGACGGAGAGGACCGTCAGGAGGCGGAAAAGCGCCTGATCGGTTTCTGCGTGATGGGGGGCGTTTTCGGAGAAGGAATCGATCTGACCCACGACAGGCTCATAGGCGTGATCGTGGTGGGGACCGGAATACCCCAGGTGTGCCGGGAGCGGGAACTGCTGAAGCGGTATTTTGATGAGAGAGGAGAGAGCGGTTTTGATTACGCCTATCGCTTTCCCGGTATGAACAAAGTGCTTCAGGCGGCGGGAAGGGTGATCCGTACCGCGCAGGACGTGGGGATCGTGGTGCTGCTGGACGAACGCTTTCTGCAGTATACTTACCGCAGGCTTTTCCCGAGAGAATGGGAAGACTATGAAACGGTAAGCGTGGATACGGTGGCGAAAAGGATCTCCCGTTTTTGGGACGAGTGGCTATAGTTTACATAAAATTTTACGCTTCCGATAGATTATGTAACTGTGACGAAAGGGTGAAAGTAAGGAAAAAGGCATTGCTTTTGACATAGATTTTTGCAAGTTTGACGTCTATATTTTTGGGTATGACACATGTGTATATGTGGATAACTCTGTGGAAAGTGGGAAACACATTGGGAATTTCAGTGGGTTTCCCATTTTGGCATCCCCAGGGGGCAAATGGGGAAAAGCCGGCAGCGGAATATTTGTCTGTTTATAAAAATACAGTGGGTTGCAATTCAAATTGCAGGAAAACTTAAGCGGTCAATTATATTATGTGAAGCGCGGCGCAGCTGTTATTTTATTCGTGGAACCGGGGAAACTGGACAATCCGGCCGAATCTGTTATAATGAAGTTCAGAAAAAGGCTGACTGACAGGAGGACAAAAGAATGTGGGCAGAGGAGAGTGTGTTTTACCAGATATACCCCATGGGATTTACGGGAGCGCCCTTTGAGAACAAGGGAGAGGCCGTTCAGGGAGCGCCTATTGACAAAGTCGAGGAGTGGATTCCTCATATGAAGAAGCTGGGCATCAATGCGATCTATTTTTCGCCGGTGTTTGAATCGGATACCCACGGCTACAATACCAGGGATTACAGGCAGATAGACAGGCGGTTAGGGACCAACGCCGATTTCAAGGCGCTGTGCGGAAAGCTGCATGAAGAAGGGATCCGGGTGGTCCTGGACGGGGTGTTCAATCATGTGGGACGGGGATTCGGTCCTTTTCAGGATGTGCTGCGCAGCAGGGAGAACTCTCCCTATGTAAGCTGGTTTTACCGGATCGCCTTCGACGGAGATTCTCCCTATCATGACGGGCTGTGGTATGAAGGCTGGGAAGGCAATTACGACCTGGTAAAGCTGAACCTCCGCAATGAGGAGGTGGTGAGATACCTTCTGGAGAGCGTGGGGTACTGGATCGAGGAGTTTGACATTGACGGTCTGAGGCTGGACGTGGCTTACAGCCTGGACGAAAACTTCATCAGAAGGCTGCGGGCCTTCTGCGACAGTAAAAAGCGGGATTTCTTCCTTTTGGGAGAAATGCTGCACGGGGATTACAACCGGCTGGTGAATCCCGAAATGCTGCATTCCGCCACCAATTACGAATGCTACAAGGGACTGTTTTCCAGCTTCAACAGCTTAAACCTGTTTGAGATCAATCATTCCCTCATGCGCCAGTTCGGTCCGGAGAACTGGACGCTTTATAAAGGAAAGCACCTTTTGTCCTTTGTGGATAACCATGACGTGACCAGAGTGGCCAGCATCTTAAAGAATGAAAGACATCTGCCGCTGATCTACGCGCTGATGTTCGGTATGCCGGGCATCCCCTGTATCTATTACGGCAGCGAATGGGGAGTTAAGGCCGAAAAAAGCCAGGGCGATCCGGCGCTGCGCCCCTGCTTCGCGGCGCCTGAGTGGAATGAGCTGACGGATTTTATCGCGAAGCTGGCGGAGGCCAAAAAGCGTTCCGAGGCCCTGAACTACGGAGGGTTCCGTTCCGTAGTGCTGACAAACAGGCAGTGTATTTTTGAGCGAAAGAGCGAAAACGAAAGGGTGCTGGTGGCCGTCAACGCGGATGACAGTGCCTATACTGCCCATTTTGATGCGGGCTGCGGTATGGCGGTGGATCTGATCAGCGGGCAGAAACATGATTTTGGCGGAGGCAGCGAGCTTCCCCCTTACAGCGCGTTTTTCTGGCAGTGCGAAAAGTAAAAGAAAAGGAGGGAAAGAGATGGCGGATTATTTTCAAAAAATGGATGAGGATTACGTGAAAAAACATTTTCCGGAAGGCTCCGTGTTTAAAAGCGTGGAGAAAACCTTCAAAAAGAGGAGCTGGGTCGGTATCTTTTTCTTTGGCCTGTTTTTTGCCGCGGCGGTGTACGGAACGATATGGAGCGTTGGCACGGCGATCGCCGAAGGGGGCGGCTACGGTATTATGCTGGGGATCTTCTGCGGCCTGATCGCGCTGGGATGCTTTTTTGTGCTGCGGCTGGTGATCAAAACGAGCCGGCAGGGCGTGGATGGCTACAGAGCGAATTCCGCGAAAGCCAGCGGGCTTCCCATAAGCGAGATCGAAGCCTTTGACAGGCAGGCTCTGGAAGGGGACTGCTTCCTGTTAAAGCTGAATAACGTAATGAAAGAAGGGCTGCTGACAGAGGATTACCTGTATCCGGGGGACACCGCCCAGACCGTGATGCGCGTGGACAGTCTGAAGGCATGCTGTTTCACGGATTATACTTATTATATGTCGGTGGGCGGGAAACACAAAAAGATCCACAATCTGGCCATATGCCTGATCGCCTCCAACGGCGTGAGTGTTCGGGTGGATACCACGGAAAAGGCGGGGAAGGCCCTGATGGAAATTCTGAAAGAGCGGAACGGCGGCATTGATACGAATGACGGAAAAGTGCTGCCGGAAGGCCGGGAGTTTGATGATTATTATAAGCGGATACTGGAGAAGCCGGCGCTTTAAGCGGATGGAAAAATTCAGAGAAATACTTCTGAAAGCGGGTAAGAGGCGGACAGGGATATGAGAAAACTTATGAGAATCTGCGGCGTTCTGGCGGCGCTTCTGCTGCTTTTGGCTGCCGCGCTGGTAATGACAGGCAGGCTGGGCGGCCAAAAAGCGGAATGGGGAAAGCGGTTGTGGAATGAGGAATGGCAGACCTACGAACTTTCCGACAGCGGTATCTTTGATCCGGAGTATCCCATCGTTCAGGACGGGAACGTGGAGCAGGACTTTGAGGCGGGAGAGATCAGCGGCCTGCGGTTTTCTTTGGGAGGCTGCGAGCTGACGCTGCGGGATTCCGGGGACGGGAGATTTCACGTGACTGCCCAGCGGGTGGAAAAGTTTCAGGTTTACGCGCGGGAGGGCATTCTGTGTATCAATTCCCTGGACGGCGGCAGCTGGGAGGGGATCTCATGGGGAAACGGTCTGGAAGGAACCGGGATCGTTGTGGAAATTCCGGCCGGGACCGTTTTTGAAAGCATAGAAATGGAACTGGGAGCGGGAAAATTTACGCTGGCGCCCCTGGCGGCGGCCGGGGAAGCGAAACTGAATCTGGGCGGCGGGGATTTCTCCGTGGAAAGCCTTAGGGCCGCTTCCGTCTGCTGCGGATTAGGAGCGGGGAAACTGTTCATTGGCAGTCTGGCCGCGGACAGTCTGGACTGTGATATAGGAGCGGGGCAGATGATCGTGGAAAATGCCGTCATAACGGGAAACGCCGACCTGGATATGGGAATGGGCACCCTGCGCTTTACCGGCACGCTTCCCGCCGATCTGAACGCTTCCTGCTCCATGGGGCAGATGCGTCTGTGTATTCTGGAAAGCGGGGAGAGCGACCACAACTACGATCTGGAATGCGCGGCAGGCAGCCTGCGGGTAGGCGGTTCTTCCTACACGGGGATCGCGGGGAAAAAGATAGATAACGGGGCGCAGACCAGCCTTTACAGACTGGAATGCGCCCTTGGGGAACTGGAGATCACTTTTGAGGACTGACAGGGTCCTTTTTTTCCGTTACCAGCAGGCCGGCTTTTTTCAGGGCGGGCCTGAGCGCCAGATAGAACAGGGAAGCGAACACCACGGCCAGCAGGGCGTTTACGGAAGTAGTCAGTATGGAAAGCTGCGTAATGATCTTCATCAGATCCTGGGGGATACCGAGCAGATAGGTTTTGTAGAAATAGCCTACCAGAGGTTCCGCGACGATATTGAACGCCATGCCGCACGAGGAGGCCAGTATGGTCACGCCGGCGATCTTCTTTTTATCGGAGGCATCCGCCAGATGGAAGATACCGTGAGCGACCAGTCCTGTTATCAGGCCGATGCAGAGCTTTAACAGAAAGGTCTTGGGAGCGCTGGTAACGTAGGCCGTGGTCAGATCCGCCACGGTCATACCGACGGCGCCGGCAAGACCGCCCCAGAAACCGCCGATGAGCAGCGCGGCCAGCACGCAGAACACATTTCCGAAATGGAAGGCCACGTGGCCGGGCATGTCAATTTTAAAGAAGGCGAAACCGATGTAGCAGAGAGCGGCCAGCAGGCCTGCCTGCGCCAGCTTTACCAGGTCGGCTTTGGGATTGGGAGTCTGGCCTTTGATCAGGATATAGATACCGGCCGCGGTGACCGCGATACCGGTAAACGCCAGGATCAGCGCGTAGGAATAGGGCCGTTCCAGAGAGAGTTTTTCGGCGCTGACGCGGTCCTTCTGTTCCCGCAGCGCCGTCAGGTCCGTTTCCGGCCGGGCGTCTGTTTCGCCGCCGGAGGCGGCGTTTAATTCTTCCGCTTCGGAGATCGCCGCGTTCAGGCTGGTCAGGGTATCGCCCAGTACCCGGGATTCCGCGTAGGAAGAACGGTAAGCGGTGATGCCGAAGACAATGCCCGCCGCGAGCAGGACGATGCCGGCGGCCAGAACAATGGGATTCTTCTTTTTCATAACGATCACTCCTCTTTTTTGAATTTGTACCATGCCTCTATTATATCCAAGAGTGGATAGATAAAAAGTGCCAAAACAGAAATATTTTACCATGCCAGTTTGAAAAATCGGTAAATTTATGAAGGGCTGGGAATTGACGAAAGAACGGACGCGTTATATAATAATGTAGAATTTACATACCTATTAAGGAGGTTTTTCAAAATGGAAAAAGGAAAATTTGGTATCAGACTTTCATTTTATGCGGTAACGGCATTTCTTTTTGTGATTCTCGGATACACGACCGCTCTGTGGTTACTGGCAGGCGTTGTGATCGTAGGTGAGAAGAGTGAATGGGCGGGGCGCCAGGTGATCCAGGCGGTCTGTCTGGAAGTAGTCAGCGGCGTAGTCAGCGCGTTTTTCGCCCTCTTTGACTTTATGTACAAGATCCCCCTGCTGGGTACCGTATGGGGCACTATGATCAGCGTTGTCAACAGCCTGATAAGCATCGCTATCCTGGTATTTGCCATCATCGCTATCGTAAAGACCGCGAAGGGCAAGGAGGCCGGAGTACCTCTGGCGGACAAATTCGCGAACTGGGCATATGGCGTGATCAAGGCAAAACCTGTGTACGCGCAGCCCGTATACGCGCAGCCCATGCAGGCGGCGCCTCAGCAGCCGGTACAGCCCATGCAGGCAGCGCCTCAGCAGCCGGTACAGCCCATGCAGGCAGCGCCTCAGCAGCCGGTACAGCCCATGCAGGCGGCACCTCAGCAGCCGGCACAGCCTGCCGCGCCTGCGGATGTATGCGCTAACTGCGGAGCGCCCTTAAACGGCGGCGCTTTCTGTACCAAATGCGGTACGCCCGCCGCGAAATAAGCCGTCAGGCGTACAGAGTAAGATCAGCAGATAACGAAAAGGTAATGACAAAGAGGAGTACCTGTTGTCCCTTAACAGAGAGGACGGCCCGCGTACGCGGCTGAAAGGCCGTCTGAAGGAAGGAACAGGGAAAGTAGCTTTGGAACCGGAAAGCCGAACATATCACGGAGTAAGCTTTCACGCCCCGTCCCCGTTAACGGACAGGACTTTGCAGAAAGTCACTGAGGCAGCGCAGGCTGCGAACAAAGGTGGTACCGTGAGAAATCGCCCTTTGCCGATGGAAGTCGGCAGAGGGCGTTTTTATCATTATGAACAGAAAACAGAGAGGTAATCATGAGCAGAGAATTGGCAAAGACCTATGATCCCAAGGGCATAGAAGAAAAACTGTATCAGAAGTGGCTGGATAAAAAATATTTTCACGCCGAGGTAGACTATAGCAGAAAACCTTTTACCATTGTGATCCCGCCCCCGAACATTACGGGACAGCTTCACATGGGACACGCGTTAGACAATACCATGCAGGATATCCTGATCCGTTTCAAGCGGATGCAGGGTTACAATGTACTGTGGCAGCCGGGCACGGACCATGCCAGCATCGCTACGGAGGTCAGGATCATCCAGAAGCTGAAGGAAGAGGGAACGGACAAGCAGGCGCTGGGCCGGGAAAAGTTTCTGGAGCGGGCCTGGGACTGGAAAAAAGAATACGGCGGCAGGATCATCTCCCAGTTGAAGAAGCTGGGCTCTTCCTGCGACTGGGACAGAGAACGTTTTACCATGGACGAAGGCTGCAACAGGGCCGTTACCGAAGTGTTCTGTAAAATGCATGAAAAGGGCTGGGTATACAAGGGAGCCCGCATCATTAACTGGTGCCCCGTGTGTAATACCTCCATTTCCGACGCGGAAGTGGAATACCAGGAGCAGGCAGGCCATTTCTGGCATATTAAATATCCGCTGATAACGGAGGACGGACAGGTCAGCGGAGAAGAGTTCCTGGAATTTGCCACCACCCGTCCGGAAACCATGCTGGGAGATACCGCGGTGGCGGTCAATCCCGCGGACGAGCGGTACAGGGCGCTGGTAGGCAGAAAGGTGCTGCTTCCCATTGTGAACCGGCAGATCCCTATTATAGCCGATGACTATGTGGATATGGAATTTGGTACAGGCGTGGTAAAGATCACGCCCGCCCATGACCCCAACGATTTTGAGGTGGGCAGGCGGCATTCCCTGCCTGTCATCAACATTATGAACGACGATGCCACCATCAACGGAAACGGCGGAAAATATGAGGGAATGGACCGTTATGAAGCCAGAGCGGCCATTGTGAAGGAACTGGATGAAATGGGGCTGCTGGTAAGGATAGAGGACTACTCCCACAATGTAGGCACCCATGACCGCTGCCATACCACCATAGAGCCGCTGGTAAAAGAGCAGTGGTTCGTGAAGATGGACGAGCTGATCAAGCCCGCCGTGGAAGCGGTGAAAAAGGGAGAGATCCGGCTGATCCCGGAGCGTATGGAAAAGACCTATTTTAACTGGACGGACAATATCAGGGACTGGTGCATCAGCCGCCAGCTCTGGTGGGGTCACCGGATACCCGCGTACTACTGCGGTGACTGCGGGGAGGTGACGGTGGCAAGACAGGCGCCCGGCGTCTGCCCCAAGTGCGGCGGAAGAAATATGAAACAGGATGAGGACACGCTGGATACCTGGTTTTCCTCCGCTCTCTGGCCCTTCTCCACGCTGGGATGGCCCGATCAGACGGAAGACCTGAAATATTTCTATCCTACGGATGTGCTGGTAACGGGTTACGATATTATCTTTTTCTGGGTTATCCGCATGATTTTCTCCGGCTATGAGCAGATGGGGGAGAAACCTTTCCGGACGGTACTCTTCCACGGACTGGTCAGGGACAGCCAGGGCAGGAAAATGTCCAAATCCCTGGGCAACGGCATTGACCCGCTGGAGATCATCGACCAGTACGGCGCGGATGCCCTGCGTCTTACCCTGATCACCGGCAACGCGCCCGGAAACGATATGCGCTTTTACTATGAGAGGGTGGAAGCCAGCAGGAATTTTGCCAACAAGGTCTGGAACGCCTCCCGCTTCATCCTCATGAACATGGAAGCGGCGCGGGAAAAGGACGGCAGGGAAGTGGATACGCCGGCCGCAGCGGACCTTCAGCCTGTGGACAAATGGATATTCAGCAGGTTAAACAGCCTTATCAAAGAAGTAACGGACAACATGGAAAATTTTGAGCTTGGGATCGCGGTGCAGAAGGTGTACGATTTTATCTGGGACGAATTCTGCGACTGGTATATTGAAATGGTGAAGCCCAGACTTTACAATTCCGGTGACGCGGCGGGACGAAACGCGGCGTTATACACGTTGAAGACCGTGCTGATAGACGCGCTGAAACTTCTGCATCCCTATATGCCGTTCATTACCGAGGAAATTTTCTGCACCCTGCAGAACGAGGAAGAATCCATTATGGTTTCCCCGTGGCCGGTATATCGTGAGGACCGCCGTTTTGACAGGGAGGAAAAAGAAATCGAGCTGATCAAGGAAGCGGTCAGGGGTATCCGGAACGTGCGCACGGAAATGAATGTGCCCGTAAGCAGAAAGGCTTCGGTCCATGTAGTCAGCGCAGATGCCCGGACGAGAGAAGCCTTTTCGGAAGGAGCCCTGTTCTTCGCGTCCCTGGCCTCCGCCTCCGAAGTGCTGGTGCAGGAGGACAAGACAGGCATTGCCCCGGATGCGGTATCGGTAGTCATTTCCGGCGCCACGCTCTATATTCCGTTTGCGGAGCTGGTGGATATCGCCCAGGAAACAGAGCGCCTGCAGAAAGAGGAAAAGCGGCTGTTAGGCGAGATCGCCCGCGCGGAAGGCATGCTGAAAAATGAGAAATTCCTTTCCAAAGCGCCTCAGGCCAAAGTGGAGGAGGAAAAGGAAAAGCTGCGGAAATATACGGGAATGCTGGAGCAGGTAAGACAGAGGCTGGCGCAGTTATAGCGCAGAGGGATCCTATGTGCACATACAGAGAAGCGGAAGAGTATATTTTGAATATCCCGCGCTTCGCGGGAAAGCATACCCTGGAGGATACCGGAAAACTGCTGCGCCGCGTTACGGGAGGATGCGTGAAGAGCAGGATCATCCATGTGGCGGGCACAAACGGAAAAGGTTCCGTCTGCGCCTATCTGCAGTCCCTGCTGCGGGAGGCTGGGTTTTCCGTGGGCCTCTTTATTTCCCCGCATCTGAAGACCATGCGGGAGCGGATCCGCATAGAAGGAGAAATGCTGACGGAAGAGGCCTTTACGGAGGCCTTTTCCGCTGTCAGGGCGCTGACGGAAGAGGAGGAACATCCTTCCTTTTTTGAATTTTTGTTCCTGATGGCCATGTACTGTTTTCAGAAAGCGGAACCGGATTACCTGATCCTGGAAACGGGTCTGGGAGGCAGACTGGATGCCACCAATGCCGTGGAAAAGAAGGAAATGGCGGTGATCACCCACATGGGGCTGGACCATACGGAATATCTGGGGGACACTCTGGAAAAAATAACGGCGGAGAAGGCAGGGATCTTTCAGGAGGGCGCCCGTGCGGTATGGTTTCAGACCGATGACACGGTGGGAGAGGTTCTCGCAAAAACCGCCGCGAAACTGCAAATTCCCTCATACCCGGTGTCGAAAAAGGACTACACATTCTTAAAAATTCATCACAAAGGCATTGATTTTTCTTACCGTTCCCTTTATTATGATAGTGTTAGGCTTTATCTGCGTACCATAGCCGCCTATCAGATGGAAAATGCCGCTCTGGCGCTGCGCGCGCTGGAGGTTCTGCTGGGAAAGGAGATCATGACGCCCCGGGTCATGCGCGCCGGACTGGAAAAAGCGTTCTGGGAAGGCCGGATGGAAGAGGTCCTGCCGGATGTGTATGTGGACGGTGCCCATAATGAGGACGGCATCAGGGCCTTTCTGGAAACCGTAAAGGAGGACGGCTGCGCAGGCAGCCGGTATCTGTTTTTCGGCGCCGTGCGGGACAAGCGCTGGGAGGCCATGACAGAGCGGATCGCAAAGAGCGGCTTGTTTACAAAGATTTTTCCGGTACAGATGAAAAATGCCCGCGCGCTTTCCCTGGAAAGCCTGCAGGAGATGATCGAAAAATATACGGGCAGACGGGACGGCGGCTACGCTTCGGCGCGGGAAGCGCTGGAAGCGATAGGGGCCCTGAAAGGGGAACGGGACAGAGTATATATCACAGGTTCCCTGTACCTGGTTGGAGAGATAAAGGAGTTGCTATGATTAACTTTGAAGAGGAATTAAAGAAGTTTCATCCCAGTCTGGAAGTGGAAGATGCGGAAGAAGCTATTTATAATCAGGATATGACGGATATGGCCGATATCCTGGTCAGGATGTTGCAGGAAACCAAAGCGGAAGAATAAAGGGGAAGGTGCCATGAAGTGTTATAACTGTGGCTGCCAGTTGTCAGAACAAGACTTTTGTACGGGATGCGGCGCGGACGTTTCCCTGTATAAGAAGATTCTGCGGATATCCAATATGTACTATAACGAAGGATTGGAGAAAGCCGGCGTTCGGGATCTGTCCGGAGCGGTGACAAGCTTACGGCAGAGTTTAAAGTTCAATAAGGAAAATGTGGAAGCCAGAAATCTGCTGGGGCTGGTTTATTTTGAGATGGGCGAGGTGGTGGCCGCTTTAAGCGAATGGGTGATCAGCAAGAATCTGCGGCCCCAGAAAAACGTGGCGGATGACTATATCGACATGATCCAGAACAATGCCGCCAGACTGGACACCATCAATCAGACCATTAAAAAATACAATCAGGCGCTGGCCTACTGCAGGCAGGACAGCAAGGATCTGGCTGTGATCCAGTTAAAGAAGGTCCTCTCCCTCAATCCCCGGTTCATCAGGGCCCATCAGCTCCTGGCGCTGCTCTATATCGATGCCGAAGAGTGGGAAAAGGCGGAAAGAGAACTGAACAAATGCTGTAAGATTGACGCCAACAATACCACCACGCTCCGTTACAGGCAGGAAGTGGAGGCGATGATGACCTCGGACGAGCCCGCCAAAGGCGGAGGCAGACATAAGAACGACGAGGCGGTGCGTTATCAGAGCGACAATGAAATGATCATCCAGCCGCTGAATGTAAAGGAACCGAAGAACACAGGGCTGGGCACGCTCTTTAATGTGGGCATCGGCCTGATACTGGGCGTGGCATCCATGTTTTTCCTGATACTTCCCGCGGCCGTTTCCTCGGAACGGGAAAAAGGCGAGGCGAAGGTGCGGGAGATCAGCGAGGAGATGGACATCAAGACCGCTACCATCGTGGAGATGCAGCAGGAGATAGACGATCTGACCGTGGACAACCAGAATCTCCATAAGGAGCTGGACGGCTATATCGGTCCGGACGGTACCCTGAGCACCATTGACGAGCTGCTGCAGGGCGCCTCCGAATATCTGGAAACAGGGGACGTGCAGGCTACGGCGGACTACCTGGATACGCTGGCCGCCAATATCAATCTGACGGAAACATCGGATGCCTTTCAGCTGCTGTACCACACGCTGCTGACGAAGATCGGGCCGGAGCTGTCCAAGATTTATTTTGATTCCGGCAACGCGGCCTATCAGGACGAGGACTTTGAAAAAGCCATCGAGGACCTGGTGCGGGCGGTCAACTATGACGAACAGAACGGGGACGCGCTTTTTACGCTGGGCAACGCCTACAGGCGCAGCGGCACGCACAACGCGGAGGCCATCGCCACCTATGAGCGGGTGGTGGAACTGTTTCCCGGAACGGAAAGAGCCAGAAGGGCGCAGCGCTATATTAACGATCTGAACGGCGAATAAACGGGAGCCGTTTTCATGAGAAATACGAAAGAGAACTTATAAGCGATTATAGGTTCTTTTTTTATTTGCCGCGATAAGGGCGTCTTCGGAAAAAGGAGGTGAAGGTATGGATATGGAAGACTTTCAGGTTATTGACGATTATCTCTGCATAAGACTGCCGGAAGAAGTGGATCATCACAAGTCCGCTTATATTTCCGAAAACGCGGACAGGTACATTTTGAAAGACCGGGTCAGCAACGTGGTATTTGATTTTTCGGATACGCAGTTTATGGATTCTTCCGGCATCGGCATTATCATGGGGAGATACAAAAAGATTTCCTGCTTCGGCGGGAAGGTATTTGCCATTCACGCGGACAGGCAGATCAGAAGGATCCTGTATATGTCCGGGCTGAATAAAATCATTGAGATCATGGAATAGGAGAAACAGAGATGGTAGAAACAAAACGGCAGCAGGCCGGTCCGGCGCGGGAAACGGGGAGTATGAAAAATGAGATGGCACTGGAATTTGACGCGGTTTCCAGCAATGAGAGCTTTGCCAGAGTAGCGGTGGCGGCCTTTATTGCCCCGTTAAACCCTACGGTGGAGGAACTTTCGGATATTAAAACGGCGGTGTCCGAAGCGGTGACAAACGCCATTATCCACGGTTATGAAAATGTATACGGTTACGGCAGACACGGTGAAGTCCGGCCCGTTTACTGCAGGATACGGGAGGGCAAGGTGTATCTGCGCTGCAGGATCGAGAACGGGGTCCTACATATCGAGGTAGAGGACAGAGGCGTGGGGATCGAGAATCTGGAAAAGGCCATGGAGCCCCTCTATACCACCAAGCCTGAACTGGAGCGTTCCGGTATGGGGTTTGCCTTTATGGAGGCTTTTATGGATGACCTGGAAGTAGAATCCCAGCCGTTAAAAGGCACCATTGTGCGGATGCAGAAGAAACTGCAGTGCGGTTCCTGGATCTACGGAGGGGAATAACCGCGGCATGGAAGAGATGACCCTGTTGATCGAGCGTTCACAAAAAGGGGATAAAGCGGCAAGAGAGCGGCTGGTGGAACAGAATCTGGGGCTGGTGCATCATATTGTCAAGCGGTTCGCGGGCAGGGGACACGATATGGAAGATCTGTTCCAGATCGGCGCTATCGGGCTGATGAAAGCCATAGATAAATTCGATCTGCGTTACGAGGTGAAATTCTCTACCTACGCGGTACCGCTGATCATGGGCGAGATCAAACGGTTCCTGCGGGATGACGGGATGATCAAAGTCAGCAGGACACTGAAGGAAAACGGATGGAAAGCCAAAATGGCAATGGAAAAACTGAACGCGGGACTGGGCAGGGAACCGCTGCTTGAGGAAGTGGCGCAGGAGGCGGGGCTGACAAGCGAAGAGGTCACCGTGGCGCTGGCGGCCGGCGCGGAGGTGGAATCGCTCTATAGATCCGTGGCGCAGCCCGACGGCAGCGAAACTTTCCTGGTGGACAAAGTGGCCTACGGCCAGGGGAACGGCACCGGAGCGTGTATTGGCGGCAGCGGCGGGGCGGAGGACTACGAGAAAGAGGAACTGCTCAATCATCTGCTGGTCACGCAGCTTTTGAAAGCGCTTCCGGAGAGAGAAAAAAATCTGATCACCATGCGCTATTTTCAGGACAAGACACAGTCGGAGGTGGCGGCGTGCATGGGGATCAGCCAGGTGCAGGTCAGCCGTATGGAAAAAAAGATACTCCTGCGGCTGCGGGAGGAAGCCATTTCGTAAATTGTTAAGTTTTTTTGAATTCCAGCCGTTACCACTTCCCTAAGAAATAAAAGTAGTTTATAATAAAAAACAAGAGAGCGTAAAATACGGAAGGGACAATCATGAAGCGAAAGAAAAAGGAAATGCTGTTTTATACCGTGACGGTCATAAGCTGTCTGACGGCGCTGTGCATCGTGGTAGCGGCGGCACTACTGGTCTACGACAGGCTGAACCGGCGAGAAGCGGTACAGGTTTCGGCGGAGCTGCCGGAGATCACCTATTCCGAAGAAGAAGTGGACCTTATGCTGGCGGAGGCGGTGGCCAACGCGGAGGATGCGGCCCGTCTGGAGGTTTCCGATTCCATTCTGTCCGAGATCCGTATCGGACTGGAAAACGGGCAGACCGTGGTGGACACTCTCCGGCCGCTTTATCCGGAACATATCGTGGTGGTCAGCAACGGCCAGTTTCATTTTGTACCTATCCGGGACGATTTAAAGCATCATGATCTGCTGCAGGAGAATCTGCTGGTACTGGAAACCGGGGAACTGCAATATGTGGAGAACGGTACGGTGATCTCCCACAAGGGGATAGACGTATCCCGTTATCAGGGGGATATTGACTGGAACAGGGTGGCGCAGTCCGGCGTGGAATACGCGTTTATCCGGGTAGGCGTGAGAGGCTATGGCGAGGAAGGCAAGATCCTGCTGGATGAAAAGTTTGAGGACAATGTGCAGGGAGCCACGGCCGCGGGGATCAAGGTGGGTGTCTACTTCTTTTCCCAGGCGGTCAACGAGGAGGAGGCCCAGGAGGAGGCTCAGGTGGTGCTGGATGCCATTGCCGGTTATAATGTGACCTACCCGATCGTATACGACGTGGAAAAGACCGGAGCCGCGAACGGCCGTATGAATCAGATCTCCGTAGAGGAACGCACCAGAGTGGCCAGGGTATTTATCGACAAGATCCGGGAGGCGGGCTATACTCCCATGATCTATTCCAATATGGAAATGTGGAGCGTACTGATAGATATGGCCTCTTTTGAAGACGTGGAGAAATGGTTTGCCTACTATGGAACAGACCTGTACTTCCCCTATGAGTATGCCGTGTGGCAGTATTCCGATACGGGACATGTGGACGGCATCGGCGGAGAGGTGGATATGAATATCAGTTTTAAAGAGTGGTAGCGTATAACAGGAAAAAAACGGGAAATAATGAAAGGTGGCTGTAATGTTGCAGCCGCCTTTTTTAGCAGAAAAAATTCGGGAAGGGGCGTGGAGATATGGCGGAATGTGTGTGTTACATCAAGCTGAACCGCAATGTGGAAACGAAAAACAGGGAAGTCCGTCTGCAGGACGCGGGCAGTGTGCGCTGCGCCGATGCCGCCGCGGCCGCGAAGGTCAAAAATATCCGGATACATCACTTTCAGAACGAGGCGGGCCAGGCAAAGCGGTGCGTCATCAGTGTGTTAAAGATTGTTGAGCTGATAGAGGAAGCCGTTCCCGGGGTGACGGTGGAAAGCCTGGGAGAGAGCGATGTCCTGATAGAACTGATAGAGCCGGATAAGCACAAAAAACTGAAGCAGGGCGTCAAGATCGTCCTGGTGGCGCTGGTGAGTTTTTTCGGTACGGCATTTACCATCATGGCCTACCACAATGATATCGGCATTGCCGATGTTTTCGCGCAGATACACCGCATCGTGATGGGGGAGGAGCCCCAGGGAGTGTCCGTGCTGGAGGCGGCATATTCCGTCGGGCTGGCGCTGGGGATCATTGTGTTCTTTAACCATGTGGGCGGGCGCAGGCTCACCAAAGACCCCACACCCATTGAGGTGGGAATGCGCGTCTATGAAAAGGACGTAAACAACGCGCTGATAGAAACTGCCGAAAGGGAGGGAAAGACCATAGATGCTTCTTAAACTGAAATATCTGCTTCTGGCCGCCTGCGGGTTTAGCTTCGGAACGCTGGCGGCGGCAGGGGTGTTTACCGTGCTGGCGGCCGTGGGGCTGATCCCCAGATTCGCGGGCAAAACCCATACGGCGAAGCAGGCGGTCCTGTACGAGGAACTGGTCACGGCGGGTACGGTGGCGGGCGGCTTTGCCAGCGTATTTGAGCGTTACAGCCATATCGGGGAGGCGCTTCTGCGAATAGGGGTTCCGCCCGCCGCTCTGCGGATAGGCGGCAGCCTTTTTCTGGCGTTCGCGGGGATCTTTGCCGGCATGTTCGTGGGCTGTCTGGCGCTGGCCATCGCGGAAATGCTGGACAGCGTACCTATTTTTGCCAGAAGGATAGGATTCCGACGCGGCCTTGGGATCGCCGTGCTGGCCATGGCCGCCGGCAAACTGGCGGGTTCTCTTTTTTATTTCGCGGCAGAGCTGCACGGGACGGCGGGATAAAAGAGATACGCGCGAAACAGGAATAGGATGCGGATACGGCGGCATACTAATAGCGGTCAGATGAGCAGAAAGCCGCTTGGGCGGCGGAACGGAGGAAGTATGACGGATAACGGGAAACAGGATGTGACATTAGAAACAGCAAAAAACGCGGATAAACTGAAACCGGACTATCAGGTGGAAGAAAAAAAGAAGCATTATGAAAAATACGCGAAGGGGATGACACCCACGCACAATCTCTGGCTGCAGATGGGGAAAGCGTTTCTGACAGGAGGGAGTATCTGTCTGCTTGGGCAGGGGATACTGAATTTCTGCACCGGCGTGGTCAATATGGATAAAGAAACGGCGGCGGGATGGTGTTCCTTCAGCCTGATCCTGCTGAGCGTGGTGCTGACGGGCTTTAATCTTTATCCCAGGATCGTCAAATGGGGCGGAGCGGGAGCGCTGGTGCCCATTACCGGATTTGCCAATTCCGTGGCGGCGCCGGCAATAGAGTTTAAAAAAGAGGGCTGGGTGTTCGGCGTGGGGTGCAAGATCTTTACCATAGCGGGCCCCGTGATCCTGTACGGTATTGTGACAAGCTGGGCGCTGGGACTGGTCTGCTGGGGGATCCGGATGATAGAAATGTATCTCTGACGGAAAATTATCTTTGCGGGAACTGTTATTTCCGCTCCTACTGGAAACATGGCGGGCACTGTGGTATAATGACCTTATTCAAAGCAGAATACATGGCGGATGCACCGGCAGGATACCGCCGCGAGTGAGGAGTACACCATGCTTCCCGAAGAGTTTAAAGAAAGAATGAAAGGCTTACTGGGAGAGGAATATCCTGTGTTTGAACAGTATCTGGAGGGAGAACCCTGCGGAGCGCTGCGTGTCAACACGGGAAAGATCCCGGTGGAAGAGTTCCTGCGCATCGCTCCCTTTGGCTTAAGGCAGGTGCCCTGGACGGACAGCGGCTTTTATTATGATAAAACGGAGGAAAGGCCGGGCAGGCATCCATTTCATGAGGCCGGCCTTTATTACATACAGGAACCGTCCGCTATGGCGCCCGCTTCTTTTCTGCGCCCGATGTCCGGAGAGCGGGTACTGGATCTGTGCGCGGCGCCCGGAGGGAAGACCACCCAGCTGGGAGAGGCCATGCGGGGCAGGGGAGTGTTGGTGAGCAATGAGATCCATCCGGCCAGAGCCAGGATCCTCTCTGAAAACGTGGAGAGGATGGGGCTGGTCAATACCATAGTCACCAACGAAACGCCGGAGAAACTGGCGGAATTTTTCCCGGCGTACTTTGATAAAATACTGGTGGATGCCCCCTGTTCCGGAGAGGGGATGTTCCGCAAAAACGAAGAAGCGGCGCGGGAGTGGAGCGCGGAAAATGTACGTTTCTGCGCGGCGCGGCAGGACGGGATACTGGATGCCGCCGCCGTCATGCTGCGGACCGGCGGAAGACTGCTGTATTCTACCTGCACCTTCGCACCGGAAGAGGACGAAGGCAGCATCAGCCGTTTTCTGCGCAGGCATCCGGAATTTTTGATACTGCGCCCGGAAGCGCCGGAAGGTTTTCTGCCGGGCCGGCCGGACTGGATCGACGATCCGGTCCCGGGGCTGGAACATACGCTGCGCATCATGCCTCACAGGGCGGAGGGAGAAGGGCATTACATGGCCCTGCTGCAAAAGGGAAACGACTGTGGGGAAGGGACGGAGGAGAACGGAAAAGCGATGGGGCAGAGCCGTGTAGGATGTCCGGAGGAACTGGCCGCTTTCCGAACAGAAAATCTGCTGGAATTTTCTTTTTCGGGAGCTTTTCTGAAGTTTGGGGAGCAGCTGTATCTGACGCCTCCTGCCGTACCGTCCTTAAAAGGCCTGAAGGTACTGCGGCCCGGGCTTCACGTAGGGACGCTTAAAAAAAACCGTCTGGAACCATCCCACGCTCTGGCGCTGGCGTTAAGACCGGAACAGGTAAGGCTTTGGGCACGGCTGCGCCCGGAGAGCGCCGCCGCGGCCCGTTTTCTGAACGGACAGACGCTGACGCCGCAGGAAGTGGAGCTGCACGGCTGCGGACCGGACGGAAAGCCCCGCGCGGTGACGGAGAAGGATAAAGGCTGGTGCCTGGTATGCCTGGGCGAGGACGGTCCGGATGCTTACAGCCAGGCTGCCTACAGCCCAGCTGCTTACAGCTTGGGCTGGGGCAGACTCTCAGGCGGGATCATAAAAAATCATTACCCCAAGGGGCTTCGGAAAGGATAGGGATATTATGCAGGCGGAAACCATTATCGCGAAATATGACGCGCTGCTGGAACAGCAGAGAAACGAAGAAGCGGTGCGGCTGCTGGAAGAGGGAATACGGCAGGCCGTGGAAGAAGAGGATGACGCGGCGCTGCTGGTGCTGGTAAACGATATGATAGGATACATGCGGGAAACCAGCCGGGTGGAAGAATCTTACCGTTACGCGGAAACCGCCCTGAAGCTGCTGGATAAAATGGAGATCAAAGGCTCGGAGGCCTATGCCACCACCCTGCTGAACATTGCCAACGCCTACCGCGCCGGTGGGCGGCTGGAGGACTCCCTGAAGCTGTATGGGGAGGCGGCGGATCTTTACGAAGGGCTTCTGCCCAAAACGGATATGCTCTTCGCCAGCCTCTACAACAATGTCAGCCTCCTGTATCAGGAGATGGGCGATTTTGAGAAGGCAAGGGAAAATCTCCTCCGGGCGCTGGAGATCGTGAAGCAAAATGAAAATGCCGTTTTTGAGGAAGCGGTGACCTGCGCCAACCTGGCGGCGGCCTGCCTGCGGACCGGCCGGGACGAAGAGGGAGCCGGATACGCCCGCAGGGCGTTAGAGCTGTTTGAAGGGATACAGGTAAAGGATTCCCATTACTGCGCCGCGCTGTCCGCACTGGGCACTTATCATTATCAGCAGGGGAAATACGCCGAGGCCGCTTCTTATTTTGAGAAAGCCATGGAAGGCATGAAGGCTTCTCTGGGTGAGAACGAATATTATCACAGGCTGGAAGAAAATCTGAAGGCCTGCAGAGCGGCTCTTGGCGATAAAGGACTGGATCTCTGCAGGGAATATTTTGAAACCTATGGCAGGCCCATGCTGCATGAAAAATTCCCGGAATACGAAGACAGGATCGCGGCGGGCTTATGCGGGGAAGGCTCGGATTGTTTCGGCTGGGATGACGGGCTTTCTAAGGACCATGACTGGGGGCCGGGGTTCTGTCTTTGGGTATCCGACGAGATATATGACCGGATCGGGGAACAGCTCAGGCAGGCCTACGCGGAACTGCCCGCGGAATTTAAAGGATACCGCAGGGCGGAAGGCGGAAGGATCGGCGAAAGGCGGGGCGTTCAGACCATACGGGGATTTTATGAAAGACTGCTGGGACAGGGAAATATCCGGAATGTTACGGCAGAGATCCAGGAGAGCGATGTGGACTGGGGGGAAGTGCCGGACGAGGGACTGGCAGCCGCGGTAAACGGTGAAGTATTTCAGGATACGGAAGGAAGTTTTTCGGCTGTGCGGAACTTGCTGCAGAAAGGCTTTCCCGTGAGGATGCGGTATCTGAAGATCGCGGAAGCCTGCGCCAGGTTTTCCAGGGGCGCCCAGTACAATTTTGGCAGGATGAAGAAACGGGGAGATGAAACGGCCGCGTTTCTGTCCCTGGCAGAGGGATTAAAATACGGAATGAAGCTGTTTTATTACATAGAAGGCCGTTATCCGCCCCATGACAAATGGCTTTTGCGCGGACTTGCCGGACTGGAGGGAGCCGGGGAAGCGGCGCCCCTGTTCGTAAAGGCGGTAAAAGAAGCGGGAGGGGAGCCGGCCGGTGTCATAGAAGAGCTGGCGGCGCTGGCCGCGGACAGACTTTACGAAAAAGATTATACTGGCAGCAGGGAACCTTATCTGGATGCCCATACCGGAGAGCTTTTGGGGAAAGCGGCATACCTGGCCATGTCCGGGGAAGAGCTGGCGGAAGAGATCGCCAGAACGGAGTTCGCGGCCTTTGACAAGGTGCGGAACAAGGGAGGCAGGGCAAGCTGCCAGAACAACTGGCCCACTTTTTCCATTATGCGAAAAAGTCAGTATCTGACGTGGACAAAGGAAATGCTGGCGCAGTATCTATGTGATTTTCGCGCCGCTCTCGCCGCGGGCAGGAACATGATAGAGGAGAAATACGGCAGGATGATGGAAAGCACGGTTCCGGAGGAATACGCGGAGATCGAGCGCTATCTGCCGCCTCTTTCCCCGGAGAAAAAGGCCGTGATAGAGGCTGTTACGGAAATTCAGGTAAAATGTATGGAGGAATTCGCGGCTTCCTATCCCCGTCTGGCGGAAAATGCCCGGAATATCCATACCTATGAGGACGGGGCGGAAAATACTTCCTATGAAACCTATCTGCGGGGAGAGCTGGGAACCTATTCCGATAAGATGCTGGAACTCTACGGAAGATTTATCGTACAGCTCTGCCGGGAGGGGAAAAATATCGCGGCCATGACCATGGAAAACAGCGCTCGTTTCTATGGTTATGCCTCGCTGGAAGACGCGGAAGCGCATTCTCTCTGAAGAAACGTTACAAGATGTCCATAAGAGGAGGAAAGAAAATGAATAAAGTGATACGACGCATTTTTACGGTGCTGCCCGCGGTACTGCTGCAGGCGCTGTGGCTGCTGATATTGTTCCGGTGGCTGGCGCCCTGGGCGGCGCTGATCAATCTGGGGCTTTCCCTGTTGTCATTTTTGTTTGTGCTGTATCTGATCACCAAAAGGGATGAGGGCACTTACAAGATACTCTGGCTCCTGGTCATTCTGACCTTTCCTCTTCCGGGCGCGGCTCTTTACCTGGTATTTGGGAACAAGCGTACCACAAAGCCTCTCCGGAAGAAACTGAAAGCGGTCAGGGAACTTCCGCCGGCCGGAGATGATACCGCCTTATGCGAGGCCTTCCGCATGGAAAACAAAAGAATGGAACAGGCCTTTCAGGCGCTGAAGAATGTGACGGGAGCGCGCCTGTATCCCAACCGGAGCGCCAGATATTATCCCCTGGGCGATGAACTTTTCCCCGCCATGCTGGAAGAACTGGAAAAGGCGCGGCGCTTTATCTTTGTAGAATATTTCATTATTGAGAACGGTTTTATGTGGGATTCCATGGTGGAGATCATGAGCCGGAAAGCGGCCCAGGGAGTGGACGTGCGGGTACTGTATGATGATCTGGGGAGTATTTCCACTTATTCCAGGCAGAACGCGGCGAAACTGAAGAAAAAGGGTATCCGCTGCGCGGCCTTCAATCCCCTGGTCGTGATCAAGGGAACGCTAAACTACAGGGACCACCGGAAAATGCTGATCATCGACGGGGAAACCGCCTTCAGCGGCGGCGTCAACCTGGCTGACGAGTATATCAACCATATACAGAAGTACGGGCACTGGAAGGATATCGGGTTCTGCCTGAAAGGAGAAGCGGCACAGGCGTATACCCGGATGTTCGCGGAATTCTGGGATGCCTTTACGGGGGAAACGATCCCGGAAGAGATCCTGACCGGGAAAAACGAAACCAAAGAAACAGGAAATTCCGTTTTCGCGGCGCAGTCGGATTTTGACGGACTGGTGTGCAGCTATTATGATTCGCCTCTGCGCGCCGATGCGGCCAGCAATGAACTGTATATCGACCTTTTATCCCAGGCGCGGGAGTACGCGTGGTTTTTTACACCCTATCTGATGCCGGGAGAAGCCCTGACGGAGGCTTTTATCCGGGCTGCCGGCAGGGGAGTGGACGTGAGGATCATCATGCCGGGCGTTCCCGACAAAAAGCTGGTATTCCGCATGTCGGGCAGTTTCTATCCTGTTCTGCTGGAGGCCGGGGTGAAGATCTACGAGTATGAGCCCGGTTTTGTGCATGCCAAAGGCTGCGTGATCGACGGTATTGTGGGAACGGTGGGGACGGTCAATCTGGATTACAGAAGCCTGTTTCTGCATTTTGAAAACAATTCCCTGTTCTACAAGGCTTCTCTGCTGGAGGATCTAAAGCAGGATTTCCTGGATACCCAGGAGAAGTGCAGGGAGAAAACAATGGACAATATCGGCATGAACTTCCGGCGGTGGCTGCTGGACGGCATCCTCCGGATCTTCGCGCCGCTGTGCTGAAGGCACAGAAATACTTGAAGAAACCGGACGCGGATGCTACAATCAGACTGGTAAGGCAATAGAAAAAACAGTTTCCTATAGGAACCGGAGAAGGGCATACCGTAACGGGCGGGGGTTAAAAAGAGAGAAGGAGAGGGTATCATGAAGAAACTGGGGTTTGGATTGATGAGGATGCCCACCGTGGACAAGGCGGACGCGGCGGACGTGGATGTGGAGCGGGTCAAAAAAATGGTGGATCTGTTTATGGACAGGGGGTTCACCTATTTTGATACGGCATGGATGTACAACGGCTTTGCCAGCGAGAGCGTGGTGAAGCAGGTATTGACAGAACGCTATCCCAGAGAAAGTTTTACGCTGGCAACCAAACTGCACGCCGGATTTTTTAACTCTCTGGAAGAGCGGGATACGGTCTTTAACGCTCAGCTGGAGAAAACGGGAGCAGGTTATTTTGATTATTATCTGCTGCACGGCATCGAGGCCGCCATGTATCCGAAATATGAGAAGTTTGACTGTTTCCGCTGGCTGGAGGAAAAAAAGGAAAAAGGGCTGGTCAGGCATATCGGTTTTTCTTTTCACGATACGCCCCAGCTGCTGGATGAGATCCTGACCAGACATCCGGAAATGGAGTTTGTACAGCTTCAGATCAACTATCTGGACTGGGAGAGCCCCTGGATACATTCCAGGGAATGTTATGAAACGGCGCGAAAACACAATAAGCCCGTGATCGTGATGGAGCCGGTAAAGGGCGGAACGCTGGCCAGGGTGCCGAAAGAAGCGGAAGAGCTTTTTGCCGCCTGCGATCCCGCGAGGAGCGTATCCAGCTGGGCCATCCGTTTCGCGGCCAGTCTGCCCGGCGTGATGATGGTACTCTCCGGTATGTCGGATATGGCGCAGGTAGAGGACAATACCGGCTGCATGGAGGATTTCCGGCCGCTGACGGAAGAGGAGAAAGCACTTTGCGGCAAAGCCGCGGAGATCATAAACAGCCAGGTGGCGGTGCCCTGTACGGGCTGTTCCTACTGTACCGAGGGCTGCCCCAGGAAGATCGCCATTCCGCAGTATTTTTCCCTTTACAATGAGGATATGAGGGAAAGACTGGAGGAAAAGGGCTGGACGGTCAATTTTACCAATTACGAGATTTTGAATACCCGTTTCGGAAAAGCTTCGGACTGTATCGGATGCGGCCGGTGTGAAGGTGTCTGCCCCCAGCATCTTCCCATTATAGAAAATCTGAAAAAGATCGCGGCGCATTATGGAAGATAACGGCAGGAAATATTTGCATTATGATATTGACAGGCGGGGAACCGGTCTTTTAGAATAAGAAGCAGAGAATGTGTTTACTGTAAGAGGAGGAGAAGGATGTTTTGTGAGAAATGCGGTAAAGAGAACAAGGAGGGCATGAATTTCTGTGAAGCCTGCGGCGCGCCGCTGACACAGCCTGCGGGGCAGGAAGCGGTGACGGAAGAAAAAACGCAGGAACAGGAAAATGTGCCCGGCGGAGCGCCGGCAGGGGAAGCGCCCATGAATGGAGCGCCCATGGGTGAAGCACCAATGGGAGGAACACCCATGAACGGAGCATCGGCAGGGGAAGCGCCAATGGGTGGAACACCCATGGGAGGAACACCTGTGAACGGGGCACCAATGGGTGGAACACCCATAGGAGGAACACCCATAGGAGGAGCACCCATGAACGGGGCACCAATGGGTGGAGCACCTATGAATGGAGCGCCTATGAACGGAGCACCGATGGGAGGAGCACCCATGAATGGAGCGCCTATGAACGGGATGCCAATGGGTGGAGCACCCATGGGTGGAACACCCATGAGTGGAGCACCAATGGGTGGAACACCCATGAATGGGATGCCAATGGGTGGAGCACCCATGGGAGGAGCACCCATGAATGGAGCGCCTATGAACGGGGCACCAATGGGTGGAGCACCTATGAACGGAGCACCCATGAACGGGATGCCGATGGGCGCGAGGCCCATGCAGACGGGGCCGGTCTACCAGATGCCGCCTATGCAGGCGGTACCTCCGGCAAAGCCCGCTAAGAAAAAAGGCGGCGGAGTGAAGATACTGATCATCCTCATTGTGATCCTGCTGGTAGTCTGCGCGGGCATTCTGGTATTTATCGGACTGAATAAGAGGGCGAAGCAGGCGAAGATTGACGGTTACCTGCAGAGCGCGGAGGAAAAAGCGGATGACGGTGATTATGAGTCCGCCATTGAGGATTACGTTCAGGTACTGGATCTGGATGCGGACAACAAACAGGCTGTCAACGACATGACAGGGGTCTATGTACAGTGGACGGACGAACTGGTGCTGCAGGGCAGATATGAGGAAGCGCTGGATGTCCTGGAAAACGCGGACAGCCGCGCTAAAAAGAAGACTCTGGAAGAACTGAAGGAGGAAGTGGAGGCGGCTATGACCGCTCCCGCGGGCGGTTCCCAGTGGGCGGACGCAGATTTCACCTTTGTTTCTGAAACGGACGGCAGCGTAATCCTTTCTCTGGGACATACATTCCGGGTCAATACCTACTATGAAGAAAGCTATTTGTCCGATTATTCGGGCGATCATGACACCTACTACAGTACGTTTGCCACTGCCCGTGGTCTGGAGCCGGGCATGACGAGAGATGAGTATGTTTCCCTCTACGGCCTGGAAGAAGGGTACGCGGTATGGGAAAAGTATACCGGAGAAGACGGGGAATATACCAGTTTCGCGGAATATACCGGACAGAGCGCGGATGAGATCTATGAAGACAGCAATGTGGCCAATGTATGGCTGGATATCGGATACTGCATGGAAGGCGGCGAATGGAGGCTGCTGGAAGACTGGGAAGTCAGAGATATCTGGTTCTGCGATGCCCCGATGGGAGATTATGAGGAAGTGGTGATACTTTCCGTAAATCTTTACGAAGATGACAGGGTATACGACATTTCCATGGAGTATTTTACCTATGATGACAACTGGGTAACCTGGCAGGATTGGGCTGAATAACGTAAAATGATAAAAAACGGTTTTACCTGCGGGTAAAGCCGTTTTTTGATTGTGAATGAAATAAAAGAACTTCGTCCATACTGACAATAAGCGGGAAGATTCCCGTCTAAAATGAAAAAGAAAGGAATGGTACAGAATGGACGGATTCAATACTTTCAGTCACGGATATGAAGGAGATCTGCTCTGGGGGCTTCCGCTGGCCTTCGCTTCGGAAGAGAAAGCAATGGAGAGGATCAGCAATATGAGCGATGAGGAAAGGGAAGTGCTGCGGCAGAAAAGCAGCCAGATAGCGGACGAAAGTAAGCTGGATGAGCTGGTAAAGATGGTGGCAGAGGGAAAATTTGAATGAGCGGAGATACCTTGTGTACCCTGGGAAGCCAGAGCGTAAAGCTGCGGCGGGAGGTCTATATCAACGCCAGCGCTTCCATTGTGGGAAAAAAGGAAGGAGAAGGCCCTCTGGGACTTCTTTTTGACATGGTGGGAGAGGATGACATGTTTGGCTGCGAAACCTGGGAAGAAGCGGAGAGCAGTCTGCAGAAGGACGCGGTTTATATGGCGCTGGGCAAGGCCGGGAAAAAGCCGGAGGACATGCGTTATATTTTCGCGGGAGATCTTCTGGGACAGTCCATCGCCACATCGTTTGGCATTATGAACTACGGGATCCCCCTGTTAGGCGTCTACGGAGCCTGTTCCACCTGCGGGGAGGCCCTGACCCTGGGAGCCATGGCGGTTTCCGGCGGTTTCGCGGAAAATGTGGTCTGCGTAACGTCCAGCCACTTTGCCAGCGCGGAAAAGGAGTTCCGTTTTCCCCTAGGCTACGGCAGCCAGCGGCCTCTGTCGGCTACCTGGACGGTAACGGGCAGCGGCGCTTTTGTTCTGGGCCGTGAAAAAGAAGAGGCAGCCCTGGCGCGCGTGACCGGCATGACGGTGGGGAAAATTGTGGATTTTGGACTGAAGGACTCTCTGAACATGGGGGCATGTATGGCTCCCGCGGCAGCGTCCACCATAGCGGCGCATTTCATCGACTACAACAGTCAACCGGAGGATTACGATAAGATCGTCACAGGGGATCTGGGAAGCGTGGGACAGCGGATCTTGCTGGATCTGCTTCGTGACAAGGGATATGACATTTCCGACAGGCATATGGACTGCGGTCTGGAGATCTTTGACGCGGACAGTCAGGATACCCATGCGGGCGGTTCCGGCTGCGGCTGCAGCGCCGTTACGCTTTCCGCTTATATTTTGAAGCAGCTTGCCCAGAAAAACTGGAAGAAGGTGCTGTTCGTGCCTACCGGCGCCCTGCTCAGCAAGACCAGCTTTAACGAAGGACAGACCGTGCCCGGGATCGCCCACGCCGTAGTTTTGGAAGAAGTTCTTGCATAACCGGAAGGAATTTAGTACAATAAAGCGGAACGGAAAATGGAGGCGGTAGTATGCGGGAAATGGAATTTAAAATGGAGCGGCCCGGTCTGCTGACGGTAGGCCAGAAGATCACTGTCACCGAAGGCGTGCTGCCCAGCAATTACTACTATACCATTGATCCGTCCCTGGCGATGTCCGGCAATGTTCCCCTGAGGGATCGGATGTCCGCCAGAGAAGGAGTCGTAACGAATATTGTGGAAAATGAAAGAGGGTTCTACGTGACGGCGGAGTTTGACGCGCCGCCGCCCAGGGACTGAAGGAGGAAGGTTATGATGAGAAAAGTGGAAACGGATAAGGCGCCCGCGGCGATCGGGCCTTATTCCCAGGGTGTGATCGCCGGGGATTTCTTTTTTGCTTCCGGGCAGATCCCCATTGATCCCGCTGACGGGAATGTGAAAGGGGATACCATCGAACAGCAGGCGGAGCTGGTATTAAAGAATATAGGCGCGCTGCTGGAAGCGGCGGGAGCGGATTACGGGAAAGTGGTGAAAACCAGCTGCTTTTTAGCGGATATGAATGATTTTGCCGCCTTCAACGGCGTATATGCCCGCTATTTTACGCAGAACCCTCCGGCCAGGAGCTGCGTGGCCGTAAAGACGCTGCCCAAGAATGTGCTCTGCGAGGTGGAGGTCATCGCGTACCTCGGTTAGATCCCGGACGCCGGGAATAAAGAATAAGAAAATCCATATAATAATCCATGATTTCAGAGATTCCGGAAAGGAGGAAGAGTCATGGATTATTTTAATGCCTTCTGGGTAGGCGGGCTGATCTGCGCGCTGGCGCAGATACTGCTGGAAAAGACAAAGATGCTGCCGGGGCGCGTGATGGTGCTCTTAGTCTGTCTGGGGGCGTTTCTCAGTGTCTTCGGCTGGTATGAGCCTTTTGTGGATTTCGCGGGCGCGGGAGCTTCCGTTCCCCTGCTGGGCTTTGGCCACGTGTTGATGAAAGGCGTGAAGGAAGGTATGGAACAGGCCGGGTTTCTGGGACTGTTTCAGGGCGGCTTCAGGGCGGGAGCCGTGGGCTGCAGCGCGGCGCTGATCTTTGGGCTTCTGGCGGCGCTGGTCTTTAATCCCAAAATGAAAAAATAACGGGCATATATGAAAAAAATATTAATCTTTTTTTAAAATGCTTAATATATTCCCTTTTTTGACAAGAATGTGGTAATATTAGAAAAGATTGATTTTTGGAGGATTTTGTCGAAATGGGAAGCATGCTTCGGGTTTTTTTCATGTTTTTGGGCACTTATATCTATATGGAAGCGGTTTATCATTTTGGCTGTTTCGGGCTGAAGGGATTTCAGCCGATCATAGCCGTTCCGGTATGGGCCGCGTGGTCCGCTCTGGCCGCTTTTTTTATGGGATTTCTGCGCAAAAAGACCAACAGGATCATTTTCTGGATAGTTATGGCGGCGGTATATCTGACCTTTGCCAGCCAGCTGGTTTACATGAAGATCTTCCGGCAGCCGCTTCTGGTATCCGCCATTGTCAATACGGGGAAGGACGCGCTGACCAATTACTGGCGGGAGGCGCTGACGGGGATCCTGCACGCTTCCCCCTATCTACTGCTGCTGGCGGTGCCGCTTGTGGCGGCAGGACTGCTGCTGAGATGGAAAAAGCTGACGCTGAAAAGCCACACTTCCGGAGAGCGCCTGGGAAACGCGGGATTTTTCGCGGGCGGGCTGGTACTTTATCTTGTGGTGCTGACGGCCGGTTATTTTGGAGATGCCCTTTACTATGAGGATTACGGCAGTTTCTATGATCCGGAAGGGGTGATTTCCAGATACGGGGTGGCGCCCTCGGTGCTGCGGGATTTTCTGGGCAATATTTTTCCGGAAAAGTCCGACGGCCTGGAGGTTTATGAGGATGTTCCCGCCTACGCGCCCGTGGATGACGGCGTCGTGGATATCTCCGGTTCCGATGCGGTATCGGACGGGGACGCCGTTATAGAAGAGGTCCTGGATACTTCTCCCAACGTGCTGCCCATAGACTTTGCCGGTCTTACCGCGGCGGATTCGGATACCATAGTGAAAGTGGCGGAATATATGCAGAGCATGACGCCCACCAACCGCAATGAATATACCGGCATGTTTGAGGGATACAATCTGATCTACCTGACGGCGGAAGGTTTTTCTCCCTATGCGGTGGATGAGAACCTGACCCCCACTCTGTATAAACTGGTGCATTCCGGTTTTGTGTTTGACGAATTTTATGTGCCTCTCTGGTCCACGTCTACCAGTGACGGGGAATATACCAACTGCACGGGCCTGATCCCGGATCAGATGCACTCCATGAAGCGCAGCAAGGACAATGCCATGCCCTTTACCCTGCCGGCGTTCTTTTCGCTGGAAGGCGTGAACAGCTACGCGTTCCATGATAACAGTCTTTCCTATTATGACAGAAATCTCTCCCACCCCAACCTGGGTTATAATTTTATGGCCAGCAAGCTGGGGGATCTGGAAGAGTCCAAGTGGGGCGGACAGGTGTTTGAAATGGAGAACGCCAATTACTGGCCGGCGTCCGATCTGGATATGATGAAGGCAACCATGCCCATCTATATCAATGACGAGCGGTTTCACGTATATTATATGACAGTGTCGGGACATATGAATTATAATTTCGCGGGCAACAAGATGTCGGCCATGCATAAGGAAGAAGTGTCGCAGCTGCCCTATTCCGAGGAGGGCAGGGCGTATATTGCCTGCAATATAGAGCTGGATCTGGCGCTGGAGTATATGATCGAGGAACTGGACAGAGCCGGAAAGCTGGAAAATACGGTGATCTGTTTAAGCGCGGATCATTATCCGTACGCCATGGAAGTGGCGAATCTGGAAGAACTGGCGGGAAAACCTCTGGACGGCACGCTGGATATTTACCGGAACAATCTGATCCTGTGGAACAGTGAAATGGAAACCGTGGAGGTCACCAAGCCGGCCAGTTCCGTGGATATCCTTCCTACCCTGCTGAATCTTTTTGGATTTGAGTATGATTCCAGGCTCTACGCGGGAAGGGATATCCTGTCCGACAGCGCGCCTCTGGTGATCTTTAAGGACAGGAGCTTTATCACCGACAGGGTGATCTATAACAGCAAGAGCAAGGAGATTGTCTGGAGAGAAGGCTGGGAGGAAGATGAAGAATATTTTGAGGCCATCCGCAGCCAGGTCAAGGGACTGTATAATTATTCCGCCAATATTTTGAACAATGATTTCTATCGTTACGTGGAGGAGAATCTGCCGGAGGAATACCACTCCAGGGTGGATCCGGAATGGACAGCGCCCAAACCGCCGGCGCCTTCGCCTTCGCCGGAGGAAACCCCGACGCAGACGGCGCCCGCGGAAGAAACCGGAGATGGATCCGGACAGGAGGAAGAAATTTACGGATAAAAAAAGCCTGCGGGGTCAGAGCTCCTCGCAGGCGATCTCTTTTTTATGAAGAAATTTTCGGAAAGCCGCGTCCCAGAGCCGTTCCGCCTCCTTGTCCGCTACAAAGGAACGATAGGACGTACCCGTGCAGAGGAGGATCTTTTCGCCGTCAAAGCGGATATTCAATACAAAGGCGCTGACAAAGGAAACCAGGCCGGGAGCGCTTTTTTCCAGAATGGCCTCTGTGCCGGAAGGCATCAGCCGCAGCACGAACTGAAACCGCAAAGGCGTGTATTTTCCTTTTATCCAATGATAGCAGGTATTCTTCGCTTCTTTCCAGGGAATGAAATCATAGGGATGCAGAACGGGATCGTTCCTTTCCTCCGGAGGGAAAAATTCCCGGCGGAGCCGGCCGTCCAGGGTATAGGAAACGGCGGTGGAAACGGATGCTTCTTCCAGCAGAAAACTGTCGAAAAGTTCTCCCGCCAGCATGGCGTTCATGAAATTCTTGGCTGAGGTGATCTGTAAGGCCAGCATGTTCAATCTCCCTGGGGATACTGTCTGTGAATCTCTTTGGCGTAACGCAGGATGGAGCCGAAGGCCCTGAATACCGTTTCGTCCGCCATGATGATCTTATGCAGACGGATGTCCCGGATATATCTGCCGTTTATCACGGTCTGCCTGTCCGGCGCGAAGAAAACGGGATAGTTTTCCACCTGGTCAAAAAAGTTGGCGGCGGAGGTGGAGAGGGAAACCGTTCTGTCATCCCTGAGCGTTACGACCAGACAGCGGCGGCGCGTGACGGCGTACAGGATATCCGGTTCCGTAACGTAGAGAGTGCCGCTTTCTTCCCGCAGCTCGATCAGCGGAACGGCGGCGCTTTTGATCTCCCGCGCCTTATCCAGTATGGCTGACAGTTCGGCGGTTTTGATGGGCTTGTCCAAAAAGAGCGCGTTGGAGGGCAGGGAAAGAGCGCGGTAATTTACGGCGGAACAGCAGAAGATAACGGGGGAAGAACTTCCGGAGGCCGCCAGCCCCTCCATGAGCCCCGCCGCGTCCGTGCCGTCCGTACCCGCGATGTCTACAAAGAAAACGTCATACTGCAGAGGATTCCGCAGCAGATTGTCAGGATGACCGAAGGAATCCACATATAAAACGTCCCCGGCCGCCAGCCGTCTGTCCGCCTCTCTTTTCAGCAGTCGTTCCAGCTGTTTTCGGTCCGCGGCGTTGTCATCGCAGACCGCGATATGCATGGTAGTATGAAAAGTTTCCGTTGACATGAAAAATCCCCCCGTTACCCGATCGTCAGATCGTCAGAAATTCAATAGGCGCGTTCAGGACCGCAATGACCAGAACAGCCTGCAGGATGAGAATGGCGGGCATCCCGTAGACAAAGGCGGGATGCCGGGTCTTGTGGTGAAAGACGTACATTCCCGCGATGGAACCCGCGCTGCCGCCGATGAGAGCAACGATAAAGAGGGTGGCTTCCGGAATCCGGAAGGCACCCTTTATCGCTTTTCTTTTATCAATTCCCATCAGGAAAAAGCCTGTCAGATTAGTACCGATAAAATAAATGATCAGAACAATGATAGCATTATACATAGGAATTTACCGCCGCCTGAAACGGTTTATTTTTTGTTTTCCACTTCCTGCATCTTCATGGCGCGTACCTTTAAGGACAGGCCGAAGAGATTGATAAAACCTTCCGCGTCGTGGTGGTCGTACAGATCACCGGTAGTGAAGGACGCGATGGATTCGTTGTACAGGGAATAGGGAGAAGTGGTACCGGCCTTTATGATATTGCCCTTATAAAGCTTGAACTTGACTTCACCCGTAACATATTCCTGGGTTTTTTCAATAAATGCCTGGATGGCCTCTCTGAGGGGAGTGAACCATTTGCCTTCGTATACGATGTCCGCGAAACGGTTGCCCATTTCTTTCTTCATGGTATAGGTATCACGGTCCAGGATCAGCTCTTCCAGCTGCTGATGGGCTTCCATCAGGATGGTGCCGCCGGGAGTTTCGTAAACGCCGCGGGATTTCATACCTACCACGCGGTTCTCCACAATGTCCACGATGCCGATCCCGTGTTTGCCGCCCAGCCTGTTCAATTCCCGCACGATGTCGGCGTATTTCATCTTTTTGCCGTTTACGGAAACAGGAATGCCTTTTTCAAAGGTCATGCTGACATATTCGCCTTCGTCGGGAGCTTTTTCGGGCGTGGTGCCAAGTACCAGCAGATGCTCGTAATTGGGCTCGTTGGCAGGATCCTCCAGCTCCAGTCCTTCGTGGCTGATATGCCAGATATTGCGGTCGCGGCTGTAAGAAGAATCAGCGGAGAAGGGAAGGTGAATGCCGTGGGCCTCGCAGTAAGCGATCTCGGATTCGCGGGAATCGAAGGTCCATTTTTCATTCCGCCACGCGGCGATGATCTTCAGGTCGGGAGCCAGAGCCTTGATGCCCAGTTCAAACCGGATCTGGTCATTGCCCTTGCCGGTAGCGCCGTGGCAGATGGCGCTGGCGTTTTCCTTGCGCGCGATCTCCACCAGTTTCTTGGCGATCAGCGGCCTTGCCATGGAGGTGCCTAAAAGGTACTTGTTCTCATATACGGCGTGGGCCTGTACGCAGGGAGCGATGTATTTTTCACAGAATTCGTCCGTAACGTCCAGAATGTAAAGCTTTTCGGCGCCGCAGGATTTGGCTCTTTCTTCCAGTCCGTCCAGTTCTTCTTCCTGCCCGCAGTCGATGCAGACGCATACGACTTCGTAGTCGAAGTTTTCTTTTAACCAGGGGATAATGGCGGTGGTATCCAGTCCGCCGGAATAAGCGAGTATGACTTTTTCTTTCATAATGATCCTCCTAACAGCTTTCAGTCTTTTTCCTTAATATACAACAACTCGTCAGGGATTGCAAGAAAAAGTTTTGCATATTTTTGCATATTAAGGAAAAATATAATGCATAAAACAAGAAAATAAATGTATAAAATGAATATTAAAGAGGCATTTATGCATAAAAATGCACAAATATAAGCGGGAAAATTATCTATTCTGGCTATTTGCCCCGGGGGAACTTTGTGATATACTGTAAAAATACACGGATACTGTAAAGATACGCAGACGGGAAGCGCGGGCCTGGGCGGTATGCGGCATTGCGCTTCGGAATGAGGGCAGAATGTACAAAATAAGAACAATGACCATAGCGGACTATCCCGGCGTGTACGCGCTCTGGATGAGTATTAAAGGATTCGCCATCCGCAGCATCGACGATTCCGAAGAAGGGGTGGAGCGTTTTCTGGAACGCAATCCCCATACCAGCGTAGTGGCGGAAGAAAACGGGGAGATCGTAGGGGCCATTCTCTGCGGGCACGACGGCAGGAGAGGCTGTCTGTACCATGTGTGCGTGCGGGAGGACTGCCGCATGAGGGGGATCGGCAGGGCCATGGTGGTCCGCTGCATGGAAAAATTAAAAGAGGAGCGTATCAGCAAGGTTTCTCTCATCGCGTTTACCGTCAACGACATAGGGAACGCGTTCTGGCGCCGTATCGGCTGGACCAGGAGGGAGGATCTGAATTATTACGACTTCGTACTGAATGAAAAGAACATTACGGCATTTAACGAGTAGAGCGTTTCAGGCGTAAGATCGAAAGAGTTGCCGTTCAAAACGGCGGAATGAGAGGGCATATGGAAACAGTGGAAGGCGGCGTCTGCGCCGCGAAGGGCTTTTACGCGGCGGGAACGGAAGCCGGCGTAAAATACAAAAACAGAAAGGATATGGCGCTGATCTACAGCGAGAAGCCCTGTGTCTGTGCCGGCACCTTTACCAGCAATGTGGTAAAGGCCGCTCCGGTCATCTGGGATAAGGCGGTCGTGGAGAACGCTTCCTGCGCCCGGGCCGTGGTGGTCAATTCCGGAATAGCCAACGCGTGTACCGGAAAGGAAGGCATGGACTGCTGCGAAAGGACCGCGGCGGCGGCCGGCCGGGCCCTGGACATACCGGCGGAGAGCGTGCTGATCGGCTCCACCGGCGTTATCGGTATGCAGATACCGGTGGACAGGATCGAAGCGGGCATTGAGAAACTGGCCGCGGCGAAAGAGCGTTCCGTTATGGCGGCGCAGGCCGCCGCGGAAGCCATCATGACCACCGATACCGTGGACAAGCAGGCGGCGGTGCGGTTTGAGATCGGCGGCAGAACGGTGACCATGGGCGGCATGTGCAAGGGATCCGGCATGATCCATCCCAATATGTGCACCATGCTGGCCTTTGTGACCTGCGATATCGCCATTGACAAGGCGCTTCTGCGAAAGGCGGTCAGAGAGAGCGTTACGGACAGTTTTAACATGATCTCCGTGGACGGGGATACCTCCACCAACGACACGTTCCTGTTTTTGGCCAACGGTATGGCGGAAAATCCCGTACTCACCGAGGAAAACGAAGATTACAGAACGTTTACGGAAGCCCTGTCCTACATCAATACCACGCTGGCGAAAAAGATGGCGGGGGACGGGGAAGGCGCCACAGCCCTCTTTGAAACCCGGGTAGTGGGCGCGAAAACGAAAGAGGAGGCGCGGATCCTGAGCAAATCCGTTATCTGTTCCAGCCTGACCAAGGCCGCTGTTTTCGGACACGATGCCAATTTCGGCCGTATTCTCTGCGCCCTGGGCTATGCCGGGGTGGATTTTGACCCGGAGAAAGTGGACCTGTATTTCCTGAGCGGGGAGGACAGGATGCATATCTACGGAAACGGCAGGGCCTGCGATTACAGTGAGGAAGAGGCCACCCGCATCCTTTCACAGCCGGAAGTCACCGTGCTGGTGGATATGCACCGGGGAGAAGCGGAGGCCACGGCCTGGGGCTGCGATCTGAGCTATGAATACGTGAAGATAAACGCGGATTACCGCTCTTAAAAAGGAAAGGTGGACTATGGAGAACAATAACAACAATATGGATACGGTGCTGCAGAAGGCGGAGGTGCTCATTGAGGCGCTCCCCTATATACAGCGGTTCAACCGGAAGATCATCGTGGTAAAATACGGCGGCAGCGCCATGAGCAATGAAGAACTGCAGAAAAACGTCATCAAGGACGTGACACTGTTAAAACTGGTAGGCTTTAAACCCATCATCGTGCACGGCGGCGGCAAGGAGATCAGCCGCTGGGTAGGAAAGGTGGGCAAGGAAGCGCAGTTTGTCAACGGTCTGCGGGTGACGGACGCGGAAACCATGGAGATCGCGGAAATGGTCCTGGGAAGAGTGGGCAAGCATCTGGTGAGCATGGTGCAGGAGCTGGGCGTGAAAGCGGTAGGCATCAGCGGCAAGGACGGCGGACTGCTCACGGTAAAGAAAAAGTATTCCGGCGGACAGGATATCGGCTACGTGGGGGAGATCACGGAGGTGAACCCCAAGGTCCTGTACGACCTGCTGGAAAAAGATTTCCTCCCCATTGTGGCGCCTGTGGGGCTGGATGAAAATTTTGACACCTACAATATCAATGCCGACGATGCGGCGTGCGCCATCGCCAAGGCCGTAGGCGCGGAAAAACTGGCCTTTTTAACGGATATTGAAGGACTCTATAAGGACATAAACGACAAGTCCAGCTTTATTTCCAGGCTGACGGCGGGACAGGCGGAGGAGTTGATCAACGCCGGCTTTATCGGCGGCGGTATGCTGCCGAAGCTGAGCAACTGCACTTCCGCGATCCGCAACGGCGTAAAGCGCGTACATATCCTGGACGGGCGGATCCCCCACTGCCTGCTGCTGGAGATCTTTACCAACAAGGGTATCGGCACCGCTATCATCGAGGACAATGACGCGCCGGCCATGGGACTTTGACGGAGAGGCATTCGGGAAAGGCAGGAGAGGAATATGGAAAACGGCATGAGCATGCAGGCGTATATAGAGGAAGCGGAGCGGGATCTGCTCCATACCTATAACCGCTATCAGGTAGTATTTGACAGGGGGGAAGGGGTATATCTCTATGATACGGAAGGAAAGAAGTATCTGGATTTTGTGGCCGGGATCGCGGTTTTCGCGCTCGGTTACGGCAATCAGGACTACAACAGCGCCCTGAAGGAGCAGATCGATCGGATCATCCACACGTCCAACTACTATTACAACGTACCGGCCATAGAGGCGGCGAGGAAGCTGAAAAAAGTTTCCGGCATGGACAGAGTATTTTTTACCAACTCCGGCGCGGAGGCGGTGGAGGGCGCCATCAAGGCCGCCAGGAAATACGGGTACTTAAAGGACGGATGCGCGGACCATGAGATCATAGCCATGGAACATTCCTTCCACGGCAGGACCATGGGGGCGCTTTCCGTGACAGGCAATCCCCATTACAGGGAGCCCTTTGAACCCGGCATCGGCAATATCCGTTTCGCGAGGCTCAACGACTTTGAGAGCGTGGAGGCGCTGGTCAATGAAAAAACCTGTGCCGTGCTGCTGGAAACCGTGCAGGGAGAAGGCGGTATTTTTCCCGCGGAAGAAGAGTTTTTGAAAAAACTGCGCGATCTTTGTGATAAAAAGGATATACTTTTAATACTGGATGAGATTCAGTGCGGCATGGGACGTACCGGCTTTATGTTCGCGTGGCAGAAGTACGGGATCAAGCCGGATATCATGACCACGGCCAAGGCTCTGGGCTGCGGCGTGCCGGTAGGAGCGTTCTTGATGACCGAAAAGGTCGGTGCCCATTCCCTGACGGCAGGTGACCACGGCACCACCTACGGTGGAAATCCTCTGGCCTGCGCGGCGGTCAGCAAGGTGCTTGATTTATTTGAGGAGGATCATATAATAGAGCATGTAAGAAAGACGGCGGTCTATCTGGAAAGGTGTCTGGACGAACTGGCCGCCAGGTATGATTTCATTACGGAACGGCGGGGAGCCGGGCTGATGCAGGGGCTGGCGTTTGACCGCCCCGTGGCGGGTTATATCACCAAGGCGCTGGAAAACGGGCTGGTGTTGATCAACGCCGGCGCGAATATCATTCGGTTCGTGCCGCCCCTGGTAATCGGCGAAGAAGATATTGATAAGATGATCGAGATTCTGGACGGCGCTCTTATGCAGTAGCCGTTAAAGGAGTGCGTACATGAACTTAAAAAAGCGGCTGCCGGCGGCGCTTCTGGCATTGTGTATGATGGCGGGACTGTTTTATGTCGGCATGAGCGGTATGAAACCGGGAGAGGAAGAAAAGCCCGAGCTCTTCGACTCAAAAGAAACCATTTATTTCTGGTATTCCGACGAGAGCATCGGCGATTATATCAACAGCGCGGCGGTGGCCTTCGGGGAAGAGCGGGATGCGAGAGTGATCCCCGTACAGGTTTCCGACAGCGCCTATCTGGAGGCCATCAACGAGGCTTCCCTGCATGGGGAGCATGTACCGGATGCGTTCATCGTCAGCAATGACTCTCTGGAAAAAGCGTATCTGGCGGGACTTGCCTCCCGGATAACGGACGAAGAAGGGCTCTGTACCACAGAGCATTTTCCGCAGACCGCGCTTTCCGCGGTGACCTACAGGGACAAGCTGGTGGCCTACCCTTTTTACTATGAAACCAGTGCCTTTTTGTACAATAAGACTTATCTGGAAGCGTGGACGGCGGAACAGCTGGCGGCGCAGGCTTCCGGAGAGGAAGAATACGACGGAGAGGACCTCCCGGAAGTGGAAGAAGAGATCGTGGGAGAGCAGAATCTGGAGGTGACGCCGGAGCAGCTTGCGGCCGGCATCCCTGCCAATATGGATGAAGTGCTGGCTTTCGCGGACAACTATGACGCGCCGGAAAACGTGGACGTGCTCCGCTGGGATGTTTCCGATATCTTCTACAATTACTATTTTGTCGGAAACTATATGATCGTGGGAGGAGAAAACGGGGATGACGAAACCGCCATAGACATTTACAATGATGAAACCAGAAGATGTCTGGAGGTCTATCAGCGGTTAAACCAGTTCTTTTTTATCGAGTCCGACACGGTGACGTATGATTCCGTAGTACAGGATTTTATGGACGGCAGACTGGTGTTTACCGTGGCCACCACGGATGTGCTGAAACGTCTGGAAACGGCCAAGGAGGAAGGCGCGTTCCCCTATGAATACGGGGTGGCTAAGATGCCGCAGCCCAGCGCCGAATTGGAGGGCCGTTCCCTTTCCGTGACCAGCTGTGTAGCCGTAAACGGTTATTCCGCTCATAAGGAACTGGCAAACGAGTTCGCGGCGTATCTGACGGGCAGCTATTACGACAAGCTCTACGAAAGGACGGGAAAGGCCTCCGCCAACCTGGCCGCCAATCCCGGAAATGAAGGTCTGGCGGTGTTCATGGAGGAATACCGGAATTCCCGCTCCCTGCCTAAGATGATCGAAACCAGTAATTTCTGGATCCAGCTGGAGATCCTTTTTTCCAGAGTATGGGAAGGCGGGGACGCGGACAGTCTGCTCCTGGAACTGGAAAACCAGATCGTATCCCAGATACAATAAAACATACCGGTGTTTTTCGCATAAAATCCAATCCGGTGGGCAAGCTAAAGGCAGAAACTTTAGCGGGAGGCTCACATGATTGGATTTTTGATTGCGCTGATTTCCGGGGCGCTGATGAGTATACAGGGAGTGTTCAATACGCAGGTTACCAAAACTTCCGGGATCTGGGTGGCCAACGCGTTTGTGCAGCTGACGGCTTTTCTGGTGTGCATGGGCGTGTGGCTCTGCACGGACAGGAGCTCTTTTGCTTCTCTCTGGAAGGTGGAACCCAGATACATGCTCTTAGGGGGCGTGATCGGAGCGGGCATCACCTATACCGTGATCAAGAGCATGGATATGCTGGGACCGGCCAGGGCCGTTATGCTGATCGTCATAGCCCAGCTGATCGTGGCGTACGCCATAGAACTGCTTGGGATCTTCGGCGTGGAGAAGCAGCCTCTGGAACTGCGGAAAGTATTGGGCATGGCGGTGGCGATAACGGGTATCGTGATCTTTAAATGGAAGTAGCGGAGAATGTAAAAAATTTAAGAAAACTTAAGTGGAAACTCCTTGTAAATTGAAAATAATTATTTTACAATAAAAACAGCGGCAAAGAGGCATTCCCTTTTACACTTGGTAGAAGGGAGATCAATATGGATCAAAAAAATAAAAAAACGCTGTTGGCGCTGCTGCCGATCCTGTTTTTGACAGCCTGCGGCAGTCAGAGCGCCCATGAGGGATTTACGCTGCTGCCCGGGGAAGGGCAGAACGGGACGATATCCGTGGAAACCGACAGGAACACGGAGGCGGACGGCGCTCAGGAGGAAGGCGGGGATACCGCTTTTGTCTACATATGTGGAGAGGTGGCATCACCGGGGGTTTATGAAGTGCCTGGGGAGAGCCGTATCTGGGATGTGCTGCTTTTAGCGGGCGGATTTACGTCCGATGCGGCCGAAGAAAGCATCAATCTGGCAGAGAAGGTGGAAGACGGTATGCAGATCACGGTGCCTTCCGCCGCTCAGGAGGAAGCGCGCAGGCTTAGGGAAGAAGCGGAAGCGTCAGGACGGATCAACCTGAATACCGCTACCAGGGAGCAGCTCTGTACGATCCCCGGCATCGGGGAAAGCAGGGCGGAGGCTATCCTGCGGTACCGGGAAGCGCGGGGAGGTTTTTCCGATGCGGAGGAGATCATGCAGGTGGACGGGATCAAGGAGGGCCTCTATGCCAGGATACAGGATAAAATTTATGTGGAATAAGCCATAAAACGAAAATAGGGAGCCGGGGGAGAGGTCAGGATGGCAAAGAGAGTACTGGTAGTGGATGATGAGAAACTGATAGTAAAGGGGATACGCTTCAGTCTGGAGCAGGACGGTATGGAAGTGGACTGCGCCTATGACGGGGAGGAAGCGCTGGAGTACGCGAAGAACAACAGGTATGATATAGTGCTGCTGGATATTATGCTTCCGAAACTGTCCGGATTTGAGGTGTGTCAGCAGATCAGGGAGTTTTCCAGCGTGCCGGTCATCATGCTGACGGCTAAGGGTGACGATATGGACAAGATACTCGGCCTGGAATACGGAGCCGACGATTATATTACCAAGCCCTTTAACATTCTGGAAGTCAAGGCCCGCATCAAGGCCATTATGCGCAGAATGGAACCCAAGAAGGGCGCGCAGGAAGACGGCTCCATACTGGAGAGCGGTTCCATGCGGCTGGACTGCGATGGCAGACGGGTGTATATCGCGGGAAAAGAGATCGGCCTGACCGCCAAGGAGTTTGAGGTGCTGGAGCTGCTGGCGCGCAATCCCAACAAAGTTTACAGCCGGGAAAATCTGCTGAAGACCGTCTGGGGCAGCGACTACCCCGGGGACGTGCGCACTGTGGACGTACATATCAGAAGGCTGCGGGAAAAGATCGAGAGTAATCCCAGCGAACCTCAGTTTGTGCATACCAAGTGGGGTGTGGGTTACTATTTTTTGAATGCGGAGTAAGATATGTGGGCAAAACTGAAAACCATCTTTCATAAAGTTCGTTTTTTCAGAAGCCTGCGGATAAGGCTGTTATGTATTATCATGCTGGTGGGGATCGCCCCCTGCGTGCTGGTGTGCAGCGGCATTATGCAGAGCTATGAGAGCAGGGCGGTGCGTTTAAGGACCAACGCGGTACAGACGCAGCTGAAGATACTGGCGAACCATCTGATCACCTACAATTATCTGCAGGACAATTCTTCCGAGGTCATCGGCGCCGAACTGGCGATGCTGTCCAATCTGTATGACGGCAGGGTGCTTATCATCGGCGGCAATTTCAAAGTAGTCAAAGATACCTATGATATCAGCCAGGGCAAGACCATCATCTCCGAAGAGGTGATCCGCTCTTTCGGCGGGGAGAGTCTGTCCAATTACGATAAGGTGCACGGATATATCGAGATGACCATTCCCATTACGGAAACCGTCAAGGTCATGACGGAAAGCGGAGAGGCGGAAGAAAGCGTGGTGCGGGGCGTCATGCTGACCAGCATTTCCACGGACAGCATTATTTCCACTATGGACAGTCTGAATCAGAGGGCGCTGATCCTGGAGGCGCTGACCATAGTGGTGATCATCAGCATTGCCATTGTGCTCTCCGATATCCTGACCAGGCCTTTCGCCCGGGTTACGCAGGCCATCAATACGGTGAAGGCCGGCTACAGCAACGAAAAGATTTCCGTTCCGGACTATCTGGAAACCGAACATATCGTGGATGCGTTCAACCAGCTGCTGGGCAGGATGAAGATGCTGGACGATTCCAGGCAGGAATTTGTGGCCAATGTGTCCCATGAGTTGAAGACGCCTCTGGCCTCCATGAAAGTACTGGCGGATTCGCTGCTGACGCAGCTGGATGCGCCCGTGGAGATGTACCGGGAATTTATGGAGGACATTACCATGGAGATAGACAGGGAAAACCAGATCATTACCGATCTGCTGGCTCTGGTCAGGATGGACAAAAAGGTTTCCGACCTGAATATCAGCACGGTTAATATGAATGATCTGACGGAACTGGTATTAAAAAGGCTCCGTCCCATCGCCCGAAAGAAAAACGTGGAAGTGATTTTTGAGAGCATCCGGCCGGTCACCGCGGAGGTGGATGAGGTCAAGATGACGCTGATCATTTCCAATCTGGTGGAAAACGCCATCAAATACAACAAGGAACACGGTTCCGTCAAGGTAGTGCTGGATGCGGATCATCAGATGTTCTCCCTGGAGGTTTCCGATACGGGTATCGGCATCCCGGAGGATTCTCTGGAACATATCTACGAGCGTTTTTACAGAGTGGACAAATCCCATTCCAAAGAAGTGGGGGGAACGGGACTGGGACTGGCCATTACCAGAAGCGCGGTGCTCATGCACAGAGGCTCCATCACGGTAAAGAGCCTGGAAGATGAGGGCAGTACTTTTATTGTAAAGATTCCCCTGAATTATATTGGGACGGTGAAGGCAGTATGAAAAAAACCTGCAGATGGCTGGCTGTTTTTCTCATTGGAGCGCTGCTGTGCGCGGGCTGCGGCGGCAGCGGAGGATCGGATCCCAGCCGTATGAAAAAAATCTATTATATCAATAAAGCCGGGACCGGCGTGGAAATGCATGAGTATGCGCTGCAGGCCCAAACCCAGGAAGAGGCGCTGGAGGAACTGCTCGGGCAGCTGGCCGTCATGCCGGAAAAACTGGAATATACGGCGCCCCTGCAGATGGGCTTTACGCTGCTTTCCTACCGCCTGGAGGATTCCATCCTCTATCTGGATATGAGCGGGGAGTACAGCGCCATGCCGCCTGCCACCGAGGTCCTGGTGCGCGCGGCGCTTGTCAGAACGCTCTGTCAGGTGGATGACGTGCAAAATGTAGTGATCACGGTGGAGGGCAGCCAGCTCTATGACAATCTGGGCAATGTGGTGGGTCTGATGAACGCGGAGCAGTTCATTGACAACGCGGGAGATGAGATCAACGCCTATGAGCGCGTGACGCTGCGGCTGTATTTTGCCAATGAGGAGGGCACCGCCCTGATCGCCACCAACAGGACCATGGCGTACAACACCAATATCTCCATGGAAAGGCTTGTGGTGGATGAACTGTTAAAGGGACCCGGCGCGGATGTGGCGGACGTGGCCTATCCCACCGTCAACCCCAACACCAAGGTGGTCAGCGTTTCGGTGAGGGACGGCATTTGCTATGTGAATTTTGACGAAACCTTTTTAACCCAGATATACAATGTATCTTCGGAAGTGACCATATACTCCATCGTCAATTCCCTGGCGGAACTGACCGGCGTGAATAAGGTGCAGATTTCCGTGAACGGGGAAAGCGATATCCTGTACCGGGAAAATATCAGTCTGAGTACCGTGTTTGAGCGAAAGCTGGATCTGGTCGCTTCCGTGGAGTAGAACACGGAAAGGCGTATGAATTGAGAAGACCGCTCTGCGCGGCATGTCTGTGTGTCATCCTGCTTACGGCGGCCGGGCTGTGGCTGCGGCCGCCGGAGTATTTCTCCTTTGGAGAGTATTCCGGCAAAAGGGTAACGGTGACAGGCAGGGTATGTGCCAAAGAATTACAAAGGGGGCAGGAAGCTCCCGTCTTACTGATCTATCTTAAACCCGATTCCATTCTGTTTCGGGACATTCCCATTTCTTTTGAAGGACAGCTTTTATGCAGGATACGGGACGGCCTGGAGGAACCGCCTGTGGGAGCGCGCATCCGGCTGGAGGGGATCCTGGCGGACAACGAGCCCGCGCCCAATCCGGGAGGTTTTGACGCCAGGCTTTATTACGCTGCCCTGGGCGTTTCCGGCCGGCTGCTCTCGGCGGATATAACGGAAATACAGAACGACGGCCGGTCTTTTGTTTCAAACGGCCGGGACCGCTTTTCGGAAGCGATGTGGCAGTGCAGAAAAACTCTGGGAGCGACGCTGGATCATCTGCTGCCCGAAGAGGACGCGGCGTTCTTAAAGACTATGCTCTTAGGGGATAGATCCGGTCTGGAGGAGGAGCGCAAGGCGATCTACCGAAGAGCGGGAGCGCTGCATATCCTCAGTATTTCGGGCCTTCATATCGGGCTGCTGGGAACGGGGATCTACAGTCTTTTAAAAAAGTGCCGGCTGGGGCAGACCCCGGCGGCCATAGGAGCAGGGGGTCTGATGCTGCTTTACGGGGAGATGATAGGAATGCCCGTTTCCGCCTGCAGGGCCGTTTTTATGTTCCTGTTCCGGCTCCTGGCGGGGATGCTGGGACGTACCTGCGACGGGCTGACCTCGCTTTCTCTCTGCGGAGCGCTGATGGCGCTGGAGCAGCGGCTCTGGCTTCTGCAGGCGGGGTTCCAGCTTTCGTTTCTGTCCGTAACGGCCCTTTTGTGGTTCAGACCCGCTCTGCGGATACCGGCCCTGAAACCTGCGGCGGTGGGGGAAGGTCTGGCCGCTTCGTTTGCGGTAAGCCTGTTCACGCTGCCCGTACAGCTGTATTTTTATTATGAGATCCCGCTGTACGGTCCGGTATTTAATCTGCTGACAATCCCGCTGGCCGGGATCTTTCTGCTCCTGGGGATCGTCCTGGTGGTCTTGGGAACGGTCAGGCCCGGTCTGTTCTGCCGGCTGTCCCGCGAAGCTTTTCACTGGCTTTTGTTCTGCTATGAGAGGGCGGCCTGGCAGGTGGGAAATCTGCCCTGCAACCTGTTTACGCCGGGACGCCCCAAGCTGTGGCAGGCGATGGTTTTTTACGGATTGGTATTTCTGGCCGTCCGCCTGCGAGGCCTGCGTTTCCGCTTTCAGGCAGGCCTGATCGCCGGCGCCGTTCTCCTGCTGTGCGCGCGGACACGCGGGGAACTGGTGATCACGGTGCTGGACGTAGGACAGGGGGAATGTATCTGCCTGGAAATGCCCACCGGGGAAACTTACCTGATCGACGGCGGAAGCAGTAATCTCGCGGATGCGGGGGAAGACCGCATTGCCCCGTTTTTAAAGTGCCGGGGGATCACAAAACTGGACGCGGTTTTTTTAAGCCATGCAGACAGCGACCATACAAACGGCGTGCTCTGGCTGCTGGAAGAAGGGGAAACCGGCATCGGCGCGCTGGTACTGCCGGATACGGAAGATCAGGAAGGCTTCGCGGAAGCGGAAGCGCTGGCGGCAAAACGGGAAATCCCCGTTTTGTACATAAGCAGGGGAATGCGGATCCTAAACGGGAACGCGTCCTTTCTCTGCCTGCATCCGGAGGAGGACTTTTTGGCGGAAGATGCCAACGCGGGCTCCCAGGTACTGTATTTTTCCTACGGCCGTTTTTCCATGCTTTTTACCGGGGATCTGCAGGGAAGCGGGGAAGAAGCTCTGCTGCGCGTCCTGGGGGAAGAGGGCATCGCCCATGTCAGCGTGCTGAAGGTGGCCCATCACGGCTCCGCCGGCAGTACGGGAGATGAGTTCCTGGAGCGGATCTCGCCGGACGCCGCGGTGATCTCCTACGGAAAGAACAACAGTTACGGGCATCCCAGCCCTGAGGTGACGCGGCGGCTGCGGAGAAACGGCTGCCGGATCTTCGGCACAGGGGGCGGAGGCGCCGTGATCTTTCACACGGACGGAAACAGACTGTGGTGGGATTAAACCATCGCGGGGTGGCAATGTTCTTCCGCGTATGGTATAATGATCATATTCGGGGGTATTATCATGAGGCAGATCAATGAGGATATCAAGAGCGGAAATCTGAAGCAGGTATATCTTCTCTTTGGGGAAGAGGGATATCTGGTCAGACAGTACAGGGACAAGCTGTATGAGGCGCTGCGTGGTGGGGATTCCATGAATGTCCACCGTTTTGAGGGGAAAGATATTAATGTGGAAGAAATCCTGGATCTGGCGGATACCATTCCCTTTCTGGCTGAACGGCGGGTCCTCCTGCTGGAGGATACGGGGCTGTTCAAGCACGGCGGTGAAAAGCTGGCGGAATACCTGGCGCATCCGGCGCCCACGGCTTATTTTCTCTTTGTGGAGCATGAAGTAGACAAGCGCTGCAGACTGTATAAGCAGGCGCAGTCGACGGGCCGCGCGGTGGAATTTGCCGTTCAGGATGAACGGATGCTGAAGCAGTGGGTAGCGGGGATCCTGAAAAAAGAAGGCCTGCAGATCACCGAGAGCACGGTGGAGCTTTTCCTGGATAAGGTGGGGACTGATATGGGCAGTATCCGCCTGGAACTGGAAAAGCTTATCTGCTACTGTATGGGCAGGAATGTGGTGGAGAGGGAGGATGTGGAACAGATCTGCACCGTCCGCATCCATAACCGTATCTTCGATATGGTGACGGCCATCGGCGAGAAGCGCACGCAGGATGCCCTGACGCTCTATTATGATCTGCTGGCGTTAAAGGAGCCGCCTTTGCGGATCCTGTTTTTGATCGCCAGGCAGTGCAATACGCTCTTACAGGTAAAACAGCTGAAAAACAAGGGACTGGCCAATAAGGCCATGGGCGAAAAACTGGGCCTGCCGCCTTTTGTGGTGGGGAAATACGCTTCGCAGGCCGCCCGCTTTAAGGAGCGGGAGCTTCGCAGAGCCGTGTCACGCTGCCTGGAAACGGAAGAAGCCGTAAAAACGGGACGCATGAATGACAGTATCGGCGTGGAAACACTGATTCTTTCAGTGTTTTGAAACAGAAAGGGAAAACATGATAAAAATACTGATAGTGGAAGACGAAGAACCCATTTCCAATTTAATACGGATGAATCTGACCAAGGCGGGATATCAGTGCCAGTGCGCGTTTGACGGCAAGGAAGCGGCGGATATGATGGCCGGAAACGGCTATGACCTGATCCTTCTGGATATCATGCTCCCCAAGATCGACGGCTACGAACTGTTAGAGTACGCGAAGAGCATGGAAACCCCGGTGATCTTCATTACAGCCATGGATTCTGTGGAGAACAAGGTAAAAGGGCTTAAGAAAGGGGCGGATGACTACATTTCCAAACCCTTTGAGATCGTGGAACTGCTGGCGAGAGTGGAAGCGGTGCTGCGCCGTTATAATAAAACGGAGCGCGTGATCAAGATACTGGATATCGAAGTGGATACCTATTCCCGTACCGTTACCCAGAACGGACAGCAGGTCATGCTGACGCTGAAGGAGTTTGAACTGCTTTTGCTGTTCATACGCAACAAGAACATCGCCCTGTATCGGGATACCATCTATGAAAACGTGTGGGAGAGCGAATACATGGGAGAGAGCAGGACGGTGGATCTGCATGTGCAGCGGCTGAAGAAAAAGCTGCACTGGGAGGACAAGATCGTGGCGGTGTATAAGGTGGGATACCGGCTGGAGGCGTAGAGAAAGGGAGCCCGCATGAAATTTTTCTGGAAAATCTTTTTGGCGTTTGTGGCGCTGATGACGGTGGGGTTCAGTGTATTCGGTATGCTGATCGTGGGACAGAGTTTCCGCAATTCCCTGGAAAAGGAGATAGAGGAAGGCAACAGGGAGAACAGGATGTTTCAGCTGACCTTTGAGATCAATATGAACTCCCTTTCCGACAATTACAGGACCGAAAAGATCGTAAGGGATTTGACCGAATCGGTCATCAGCAACCTGAATCTGCAGGAGTATTCCTACCGGCTCTACAGGGGGCAGGATCTGATCTATGAGAGCAGTCCCGCGGAATTGCAGCATGACCTGTTTGACCGTCTGGGAGAAGCCAGCTGTGTGTATCAGGTATCGGAGTCCCAGGGACGAAAATACCTGATCTTTGTGTGCAGGAGCGTTATGAGCGGCCGGGTATATTATCTGGAAAGCGTCAAGGATATCACTTCCCTGTATCAGGAGAGGGAAGCGCTGTATTCCCAGTACCGGGTGCTGATGCTGGCGCTGATCGCGGTTTCCAGTATCGTCATCTTTATTCTGACGCATTTTCTGACCAGGTCGGTGGTACGGCTTTCGGATACCACGAAAAAGTTCGCCCAGGGAGATTACGAAGTGCGCGCGGAAGCGCGCGGGGAAGATGAGATCGGTACGCTGGCCAGGGATTTTAACCGGATGGCGGAGAATCTGAACCAGAAAATGGAGGAACTGACCCTGGCGGCCCAGAAGCAGGAAGACTTTACCGCTTCCTTTGCCCATGAGCTCAAAACGCCCCTGACTTCCATCATCGGTTACGCGGACATGCTCCGGACCATGGACATGAGCAGGGAAGAAACTATGGAGGCCGCCAATTATATCTATTCCCAGGGAAAACGTCTGGAGTCCCTTTCCTTTAAACTGCTGGAACTGATCGTTACCAAGAATCAGGATTATCAGATGAAGCCGCTGCCGGTGGCGGAACTGGTGGACGAGGTCCGGGTGGCCGTTTCCAAATCTCTGGAAAAAAAGCGTATCTCGCTGTATGAAACCATAGAGGAGGGAACCGTCAGGGGGGAAAAGGATCTGCTGATCTCCCTTTTGACGAACCTGATAGACAACGCCAGAAAAGCGCTGCCGGAGGGAGGAAGTATCTGGCTGAAGGGGAAAAAGACCAAACAGGGCTACGAGATACGGGTAAAAGACAACGGCTGCGGTATGCCCAGGGAAGAGCTGGATAAGATCACGGAGGCCTTTTATATGGTGGACAAATCCCGCTCCCGCAGGGAAGGCGGCGCCGGTCTGGGTATGACTTTGTGCAGACGGATCGTGGAAGTGCACAAGGCAAAATGGTATATCAGGAGCGAAGAAGGCAAAGGAACGGAGATATGGGTGATATTCCCCGGAGAGGACGGGCATGAAGAAAAAGCATGAAAGGGGAGGCGCGCTGCTGGATTACGGGATAGGAGCGCTTTCCGTGGTGATCTTAATATTGGTGACGTTTCTGATGCCGCCGCTTTACAGTTCTTTAATAGACGGAAATGATCTGAACCAGCCCCATGTGATGGAACGGGAAACTTTCAGCTTTCACAATCCGGTTTCCATGACGGTCAATGAAAGAGTGCAGCAGATGATGGAAAGCATGAAGGGCAGGGAAGGCATCAAGCGGACGCTGTCGCTGGAAGCGGGGGACGTGATGGACGGGGAACTGCTGGAAGGCATCCGGGAAACCATGGGTATCGCCGCCCGTTACAATCTCCTGCCGGATCTTTCCGCCTATGATATGGAAAATCATATTATCTACGCGGAGTATTACAATCTGACGGACAGTACGGAGAACAGTACGGAAGTGGGATTCTGGAACCTGCGGTTCAGCGACTATGAAACCTTTGATTTCCTGCTGCGGGTGGATGCGGTGGACTACCTGATCTATCAGGCGGAGATCTACTGCGCCGAAGCGGAGAATATCGTATTCGAGATCACCTCGCTGGACACGGAAGCGGTGACTTATCAGAACAGTCTGTTCGCGGAGGGCTGTTCCGCTTATTTTGAAGCGGAGGGCTATGATGTTTTAACCGAACCGGACAATTTTGAACTGATCATGGAAATGGGCTATGAGCGGGATGAATATATGCTGTACCGCACCACCGCCGGCAGCGGGCATGTGGAAGGGGACGGCATACGCTGGGGCTTTGTGCCTGTGACGGTGGCGCTGGAGAGAGGCAGCAATCTCCGGGAGTGGGGATACGGAGGGATTGAATCCTACTTTGATATCCGTTACAATATTGATGTTTACGAGGAAGAAGACAGTCCTTTTTTATCCGAATAAAGATCCGGGCTCCCTTTCATTTGAAAGGGAGTTTTTTTGTACAGCAAATCCTGTATAGTTTGTACAACAAAAGAAAACAGGAGGCGCTTATGAAAAGAAACGTATATTTTTCAGCGGCCGCGGCGGCGCTGCTGCTGATGTTTATGGTGCTTACGGGAGCCATTGTCAGGATACAGGGGCATAACGCGGAAAAAGAATCGGAAGCCCGCTATATCCAGCTGGAGCGGGAATATGTGGGCAGGATGCGGGAAATGCTGGATGCCGCGGGATTCCGTAACAGCGGCGTCATGCTCACCAGGACCGTATATGAGGACAATACGAAAGAATACTGTGTAGCGATCCACCACAGCCGGTTTGACAGCCTGAGCGCGGAAGAAAAGGAAGCTCTGGTGGAAGAACTGCGGAGCATGGGGTTTGAAGAAAAGAATTGCAGTTTTGTATATTCGCTGACAGGAAATGCATGACAACCGGCGGATTTGGGATTATAATAAAAGCATCGCGGCGGGCAGAACCGCAGCGGTGAAAGGAGAAGCGATCTTATGTCCCAGATTCCCGCAAGCCATGAGATATACAGGCATTTTAAAGGAAATCTTTATGAAGTACTGACTGTGGCGGAGCATTCCGAAACAGGGGAGAAACTGGTGATCTACCAGGCTCTGTACGGGGACTCCCGCGTATACGCCAGACCGCTGGAAAGTTTTACGGAAAAGCTGGATAAGGAAAAGTATCCGGAGGCTTCCCAGACTTACCGGTTCGTGTTACAGGAGAAAACGGAATACCGGCTGGATGAACAGGTAGCCGCGTTTCTGGATGCGGATTCCTACGGGGAAAGGCTGAATATCCTGGCGGGGCTGCACCACAGGATCACGGATGATATGATCACAACCATGGCGATAGCCTGCGATGTGGAAGTGCCGGAAGGTGATTTGGAAGAGCGTTATCAAAATCTGAGAAACTGCCTGCTGACACGTGAAAAGTACGAGCGCGAGCGGCCGCGTTAGGCACGCCGCCCGGCTTTGGTTCCCGGAGCAGGCTGTGGAAAGGAGGCCGCTGTGTCGTACAGTTTGGAAAACAGATTGGTGATAGGAGTGTCCACCCGCACGCTGTTCCAGTTGAACAAAGAAAACAGGATATTTGAAGAAGAGGGCGTGGAAGCCTATTTTGCCTATCAGAAAGAGCATGAGGACGAAATATTAAAGCCGGGCCCCGGTTTCGCGCTGATCCGATCCCTTCTGCGGCTGAATGAGCTGTTTGAAAACGGGAACCGGGTGGAAGTGATCCTGATGTCCAAGAACAGCCCGGATATTTCCCTGCGGATCTTTCACTCCATCGAGAGTTACGGGCTGCATATTACACGGGCCGTTTTTACCAGCGGCGCGCCGCTGACACCGTACCTGACGGCCTTTGGAACGGATCTGTATCTTTCCGCGTGTGAAGCGGATGTGCAGGCCGCTATTGATGCCGGCATCGCGGCGGGGATCATCTGCGGAAACGACGGAATGGAGTATGAGGCAAAAGAGGAGGAGGCTCCCCGGATACGGATCGCCTTCGACGGGGACGCGGTGCTTTTTTCGGACGAGGCCGAGCGGATCTTTGTGGAACAGGGGCTGGAAGCGTTTGAGAGCAGCGAAAAGGAAAAGGCGGCTCTGCCCCTGCACGCGGGGCCGTTTGCCAGATTCCTGAAGATCCTGTCAGACCTGCAGAGAGAGTTTGACGGGGCGGGTACCCCTATCCGGACGGCGCTGGTAACGGCCAGGAGCGCTCCGGCCCATGAGCGGGTGATCCGGACGCTTCGGGCGTGGAATGTGCGGATAGACGAGGCGTTTTTCCTGGGAGGGATCACCAAAAGAGAGGTGCTCTCCGCTTTCGGAGCCCAGATCTTCTTTGACGATCAGCCGGGACACACAAAGCAGGCGGCGGAGGTGGTCCCGGCTGCCAGGGTGCCTTTACGCACCTGCGGGAACGAAAGCAATATTTACAGACTGGAAAGAAAGATGAATGAAGTATCATAATGTAGAAAAGGCTGTTTTTCTGGAGCGTCCCAACCGCTTTATCGCCCGCGTGGAGCGAAACGGCAGAAAGGAAACCGTACATGTCAAGAACACGGGACGATGCGCGGAGCTTTTGACGGAGCGGGCGGAGGTTTACCTGGAAAAAAGCGGAAAGGCGGAAAGAAAAACAGCCTATGACCTGATCGCGGTCAACAAAAACGGCCGGATCATCAATATGGATTCCCAGGCGCCTAACAGGGCCGTGGAAGAGTGGCTTTTGACGAAGCAGCTCTTTCCGGACCTGACTTTGCTGCGCCCGGAAACCGTATACGGAAAATCCCGCTTTGATTTCTATCTGGAGGCCGGCGGGAAAAAGATTTTTCTGGAAGTAAAGGGCGTGACCCTGGAAGAGGGGAACGTGGCCCTTTTTCCGGATGCTCCTTCCGCGCGGGCCCTGAAGCATACGGAAGAGCTGATGGAGGCAAAAAAAGAAGGCTATGAGGCCTGCCTGCTTTTTGTGGTGCAGATGCAGGGCGTTTCCTGTTTTATGCCCAACCGCCGCATGCAGCAGGCGTTCGCGGACGCGCTGGCGGCCGCGGAGCGGGCCGGTGTGCGCCTCTTGGCCTATGACTGTGTGGTGGAGCCGGGGGAAATAGTGATCAACAGGCCGGTTCCGGTCATACTGGAGCCGGAAAGATTTGAAAATAATTCAGTTCCTCCTAAGGAAAAATTAAGAAAGGGGCGGGTAGAAGATATTCCCAAACCGCTGCTGGCGTGGTATGATAAGAATCGCAGGATCCTTCCGTGGAGAGAAGACCCCACGCCTTACCGGGTGTGGGTATCCGAGATCATGCTGCAGCAGACCCGGGTAGAGGCGGTAAAACCTTATTTTGAAAGATTTATGCGGGCGCTGCCGGATATTGAGAGCCTGGCGGCGGTGCCGGAGGAAGAGCTCTTAAAGCTGTGGGAAGGCCTGGGATATTACAACAGGGCGCGGAATCTGCAGAAGGCGGCCCGCCGGATCCTGTCAGAATACGGCGGCGTTATGCCTTCGGAATACGGGGAACTGTTAAAACTAAGCGGGATCGGAAGCTATACGGCAGGGGCCATTGCTTCCATCGCCTACGGCAAACGGGTGCCCGCGGTGGACGGCAACGTACTCCGGGTGCTTTCCCGTATTGGCAGGAGGGAGGAGGATATCCTGCTGCCCGCAGTAAAAAAGCAGATGGAAAAGGAACTGCTCGCGGTCATGCCCGACAGGGCCGGGGACTTTAATCAGGCCATGATGGAGATCGGGGCCACGGTCTGTATCCCCAACGGCGCTCCCCATTGTGAGGTCTGTCCTCTCAGGGGCCTCTGTCTTGCCGAAGAAGCCGGCGTACAGAGTGAATATCCCAGAAAGAGCAGCAGAAAATCCCGTAAAACAGAAGAATTGACCGTACTGGTCATTCGAGATGAGGACCGCGTGGCTCTGCACAGGAGGCCGGAGAAAGGCCTGCTCGCGGGGATGTATGAGTTCCCCATGGTATCGGGGCACAGATCATCGGAGGAGGTCATAGACTTTCTGGAACGGAAAGGGCTGAAAATACTGCGGATCCTGCCGCTTAAGGAAGCCCGTCACATTTTTACCCATAAGGAATGGGACATGTGGGGATATATGATAAGGGTGGATGAACTGGCGCCCAGAGGGGAAACCGCGGCAAAGGAAAACTGGATTTTCGCGGACCCCGCGGAAACGGAGAAAAGCTATCCCATCCCGTCGGCCTTCGCGGCCTATACGGAGTATCTGCGGATCAAGCTGGGAAACCGGAAATATCAATGAAAGAGGATCATCATTATGAAATTATTGTCTGTTGCCATACCGTGTTACAATTCCGCGGCGTATATGGAAAAATGTATTGACAGTCTGCTGACAGGAGGAGATGAGGTGGAGATCCTGATCGTGGATGACGGCTCCACCGGAGATAATACGGCGGAGATAGCGGACCGCTATGCCGCGGAATATCCCGATATCGTCCGGGCGATCCATCAACCCAACGGCGGGCACGGAGCCGCCGTGAACGCGGGTATCGCCCATGCGGAAGGCCTCTATTTTAAAGTGGTAGATTCCGATGACTGGGTACAGCAGGAAGCATACCTCAAAATCCTGGATACGCTGCGGAGCGTAACGCGGGCGGCGCAGCGCCTGGACATGCTGATCAGCAATTTTGTCTATGAAAAAGAAGGGGAAAAGCGCAAAAAGGTGATGCGCTACCGGCATATCCTGCCCCAGGACAGGATCTTTAAGTGGGAAGAATGCGGCCATTTTTCCAAAGGACATTATATTTTAATGCATTCCGTCATCTTCAGAACACAGCTTTTGAAGGAGAGCGGCCTGCATCTGCCGGAGCACACATTCTATGTGGACAATCTCTATGTGTTTGAACCGCTTCCCCATGTGGAATACCTGTACTATCTGGATGTGAATTTTTACCGTTATTATATCGGAAGAGCCGATCAGTCCGTCAATGAGTCGGTGATGATCTCCCGGCTGGACCAGCAGATCAAGGTCAACAAGCTGATGATAGATTATTTTGTGGAGCACAAAGCCGAGATCGCGAAGGGGAAGAGGCGTTATCAGTATATGCGCAACTATCTGGAGATCATTATGACGGTATCCTCCATTCTGTGCATTCGGGAGGGGAGCGGAGAAAAACTGGAGATAAAAAAGGAATTGTGGAATTATCTGAAAAAGAAGGACCGGTTTCTGTACCTCTGGCTGCGTAACGGCGTGATGGGCTGCGCCATGAACCTGCCCGGCAGAGGAGGAAGAAAAATTTCCGTGGAAGGTTACCGGATCTGTCAGAAAATATTTAACTTCAATTAAGTTCCGGCGCTTTCCCTGAAAAGGGTGAGAGCCCGAAGATAATAGGGGGTATCCTCGGGCTCTCGTATAATAGGAATTCAGCAATGAATATTACTGACAAAGTTAGTGGCGATCAGACACTCCGAAGAGCTATCCGATCTGTGGTCTGGAATCGTCCCTGGTACCAAGTACCAAGTCGCTTCTGTAAATCACTATATACATTATAACAGCTAAACCGAATCCTGTCAATACATCAAATAAAGAATGTTGTTTAATAAACATGGTAGACAGGATAATGGACATCGCGAGCAGGAAAGAAGCGGCTTTGATGCCCTTATGATTCTCAAAATGCCTGCTTTTCGCGATGGCGAAATGGGCGCCCAGCGAATTATAAACATGGATGCTGGGCCAGAGATTGGTAGGGGTATCCGTTTTGTACAGGCAGGAAACCAGCTGCGTAAAAATATTGTCCCTGGGCATTACATGGGGACGCAGATGATGTCCGTTGGGCCAGATGGTGGATACGATCAAAAAAATGGTCATGCCTGTAAAAAGAAAAATGCAGGTCCTGTAATATTCCGCTTTATCTTTAAAAAAGAAGAATGCCACTACCGCGGCCACATAGGCGAACCACAGAAAATATGGTATCACGAAGACCTCCACGAAAGGAATATAGTCATCCAGCGCCATGTGTATGACGGTATACTGCCTGGTAACCGTTTTTTCCAGATGGCAGAACCATGTCAGATAAACGATGCCATAAGCAATTAAAGGAATCGCATGATGATAATCCGCGTAAAATTTCTTTAATTTTTTCACAACAAACTCCCCTTTGATCCGGCTGACTGCTTTTATCAAGCCGTTTTCCTGTATTTTGGAAGCGCATTTACATGTACACCTACAGTATAGCCAAGTTTTTATTTTTTGCAATCCTTTTTTTGCAACATTTTGATTTTATTAAGAAATTCTTTATTTTTAAACAATCAGGTGGATATTCCGGCGGATACAGGTGATCTCCAGACCGTCCGCCCGTTCCCGGACCTCCCCGTCCGTATGTACCCAGAGAGGCTTTTTTGTGGTGATGCCGATCCGGGCGGCCCGATAGTGGGTGACGCCGGGAAACAGAAAATGGCAGCCCAGAAATCCGGTGGGAAGCGCCAGGAGGATCAGCAGGCGGGGCAGGCCGGCCACCACGCAGAGGTCAAGCAGGCCGTCCGCATCGTCCGCCATGGGGCAGAACTTAAAGCCGCCGCCTTCAAATCTGTGATTCATAGCGGCAATGAAGAAAAGCTTCTTTATATAAATCGGTTCCCTGTCATCCAGGTAGAGAGCGCAGGAAACCGGCCGCACGGTCAGAAGTTGCTTTAAGGCGATGCCCAGATAGGTCAGCTTTCCCAGTTTCAGTTTATTCAGCATACCCTTTAATTTAGAATGCCGGGTTTCTTCACAGACGGCAGCGTCGTATCCGATGCCGGCGCTGACGGCAAAGGAGCGGAGAGAACGGTCCATTCTGACAAGGCCCCTGTCCATGGAATGAATGTATTCGGGGTGGGTTTCCGCTTCCAGGATCCTTTCCAGGGCCCGCAGCGGTTCCCTGGCGATACCCAGGTCCCTGGCCAGGTCGTTGCTGGAGCCTGTGGGGATGTACCCTATGATCACGTCTGAGGAAGGATCCGCTCCCTGCAGCACTTCGTTGACGGTGCCGTCCCCGCCGAGAACGATCAGGCGGCAGGCTTCCCGGGAAGCGCGCGCGGAATGCCTGGAAAGGATTTCGGCTGTCAGGGCGGACGCATCCCCCGCTTTACGGGAAAAATAAACCTGGTAGGGAATTTCTCCGGCCTCCAGCGCGGGACGGATCATATTGTCCCAGATATGTCTGCCGCGTCCTGAACGGGAAACCGGGTTTACAATGATATGATACATGGCACTCTCCTGTCTGTGGTTTTATGGAAAGAAGCAGCAGTTCCTCCTGCCGCTATTGTATCAGCAAACGGAAAGAAAGTAAATGAACCTATTGCACAATTATCGGGGCCTATGCTATAATCATTTCTGAGTATTTTTCCATTCTGTATTGACTGCATTATTAATAGGTAGAATAGAGGAGGACGATATGTATTCATTAGATGAAGTGAAAGCGGTGGATGCGGAGATCGCGCAGGCTATTGAGGACGAACAGGCAAGGCAGAACAGCCACATTGAGCTGATCGCCTCCGAAAACTGGGTCAGTAAGGCGGTAATGGCGGCAATGGGAAGCCCCCTTACCAATAAATACGCGGAAGGATATCCGGGGAAACGATATTACGGCGGCTGCGAGTGCGTGGACGTGGTGGAAAATCTGGCCATAGAGAGAGCCAAAAAGCTTTTTGGCTGCGATTACGCCAATGTACAGCCCCATTCCGGCGCCCAGGCCAATATGGCGGTGCAGTTTGCCGTCTGCAAGCCCGGTGACACCATCATGGGAATGAATCTGGACCATGGAGGACATCTTACCCACGGCAGTCCGGTGAATATGTCCGGCAAGTATTTTCATATTGTTCCCTACGGCGTCAACAGCGATGGCTTCATCGACTATGACAAAATGCGCGCGCTGGCGCTGATACACAGACCCAAAATGATCATTGCCGGTGCCTCCGCTTACGCAAGGACCATAGATTTTAAGAAATTCCGCGAAGCGGCTGACGAGGTGGGCGCGGTCCTGATGGTGGACATGGCGCATATCGCCGGACTGGTAGCGGCAGGCCTGCATCCCAGCCCCATTCCCTACGCGGATGTGGTGACCACCACCACGCACAAGACACTGCGCGGTCCCAGGGGCGGCCTGATCCTCTGCAATCAGGAAGCGGCGGAGAAGTTTAATTTCAATAAAGCGGTATTCCCCGGCATCCAGGGCGGCCCGCTCATGCATGTGATCGCGGCCAAAGCGGTCTGCTTCCAGGAAGCGCTGAGCGATGAGTTTAAGGCATATCAGCAGAGGATCGTGGACAACGCGCAGGCGCTCTGCAGGGGCCTTATGGAGAGAGGCATCAGGATCGTTTCCGGCGGTACGGACAATCACCTGATGCTGGTGGATCTGACCAATTTCAACCTGACCGGAAAGGCAGTGGAAAAGATGCTGGATGCGGCTCATATCACCTGCAATAAGAATACCATTCCCAACGATCCCCAGTCCCCCTTCGTGACCAGCGGTATCCGGCTGGGAACGCCCGCGGTTACTTCCCGCGGCATGAACACGGAAGATATGGACAGGATCGCGGATGCCATTGCCATGGTCATTCAGGGCGGAGAGGAAAAGATCCCGCAGGCGAGGGCCGTGGTGCAGACTCTGACGGACAAATATCCCCTGCAGTAGACAGATAAGATCCTATGAGGATAAAGCCGTATCGGACGGCAGAATGTGAGGAAACATGATTCAGGTAGCGGTATTAGGATACGGCACCGTGGGAAGCGGTGTGGTGGAAGTCATTGAGAAAAACAAGGAAATGGTCAACAAGAAGGCCGGTGAGGAGTTAAACGTCAAATATATTCTGGATCTGCGGGATTTTCCCGGGGATCCCTATGAGGATAAGGTGGTCCATGACTTTACCCGGATACTGGAAGACGATGAAGTCAAGATCGTCTGCGAAACCATGGGCGGCGTGGGAGCGGCTTACCGCTTTACCCAGCAGGCGCTCAGCGCGGGCAAGAGCGTGTGTACCTCCAACAAGGAGCTGGTGGCGGCCCATGGGCCGGAGCTGCTGGCGCTGGCAAAGGCCAATACCTGCAACTATCTGTTTGAGGCCAGCGTAGGGGGCGGCATTCCCATCATAAGGCCCTTGAATTATTCCCTGACCGCTGAGCGCATAGAAGAAATCGCGGGTATCTTAAACGGTACCACCAACTATATCCTTTCCAAAATGGAAAAGGAAGGCGCGGATTTTGACAGCGTATTGAAGGAGGCCCAGGAAAAGGGCTACGCGGAGCGTAACCCCGAAGCGGACGTGGAAGGGTACGATGCCTGCCGCAAGATCGCGATCCTCTCTTCTCTGATGACGGGAAAGAATGTGGATTACCAAAAGATCTATACGGAAGGCATCACCAGGATCACCGCCGAGGATTTTTCGTATGCCAAAGCCATGGGCAGATCCATCAAACTGCTGGCTGTCAGCCGGGAGGCGGGAGAGCGCACGCTGGCAATGGTGGCGCCCTGCATGATCTCCAGGGAACATCCGCTGTATATGGTGAACGGCGTGTTCAACGCGGTCTTTGTAAAGGGCAATATGCTGGGTGACTCCATGTACTACGGCCGGGGCGCGGGCAAGCTGCCCACCGCCAGCGCGGTGGTATCGGACGTGATCGACTGCGCCAGACATCAGGGCAAGGTGATCATGTGCTTCTGGGACGAAGAGGATGCGCCCCTGCAGGGCATTGACGATACCGAGAGCAGATTCTTTTTCCGGGTCAGGAAAGACGGAGAGGAAAAGGCGAAGGAACTGTTTGCCGGCGCGGAATGCATCAGCCTGCCGGAAATGCCGGAGGAATGCGGAGTGGTAACCGGAAAAATAAAAGAAAAAGACTTTGCGGCGCGCTATGAGCAGCTGGGCAATGCAAGAGTGGGTACCAGGATCCGGGTGGACTAGAGGAGCGGGAGGAAACCGAATATGAAATACGCGATCGTACTGGGTGACGGCATGGCGGATGAGCCGATCGAGGCTCTGGGCGGGAAAACGCCTCTGGCGTATGCCGAAACCCCCAATCTGGATATACTGAGCAAAAGATCAGAGATCGGGATGGTACATACCATACCGGACGGCATGAAACCGGGCTCCGACACGGCCAATCTCTCCGTGCTGGGCTATGATCCCAAGCGCTATTATTCGGGACGCTCTCCGCTGGAAGCGCTCAGCATCGGCGTTCCCATGAAGGATACGGATATTGCCCTGCGGTGCAATATTGTGACGCTTTCCGAAGAAGATGTTCCCTTTGAGCAGCAGACCATCATCGACCACAGCTCTTCCGAGATCAGCACCGAGGACTGCGCTGTTCTCTTAAAGGCGGTGGCGGACGAGCTGGAAAATGAGGAGTTCCGTTTTTATGTAGGCACCAGCTACAGGCACTGCCTGATCTGGGACCACGGAAGGGTGATGGATTTTACCCAGCCCCACGATGTGCTGGGCCAGGTGATCGGAAAATATCTTCCGCAGGAGGAAAAGTTCCGCGGGATGATGAAACGCAGCTATGAAATACTGACGCGCCATCCCCTTAATCAGGAACGTAAAAAGCAGGGCCTGAACCCCGCCAACTGCTGCTGGTTCTGGGGAGCCGGCACCAGACCGGCGCTGACCTCTTTTGAGGAAAAGACCGGCAAACGGGGTATGATGGTTTCCGCGGTGGATCTTCTGAAAGGCATCGCTGTGGGCGCCGGCATGGGCGTGGCGAAGGTGGAAGGCGCGAACGGCGGCCTGAATACCAATTACGAAGGAAAAGTGACCGCGGCAGTCAACGCCCTGACAAAGGACGGTTACGACTTTGCCTATCTCCATGTGGAAGCGCCGGATGAAATGGGACATCAGGGCAGTGTAGAGAAAAAAGTGCAGGCGATCCACTACCTGGATACCAGGGTGATCGGTCCGTTGACAGAGCAGTTAAGGGCTTCCGGCGAGGATTTCCGGCTGCTGGTGCTGCCGGATCATCCCACTCCCATACGGGTAAGAACCCACACTTCGGACAGCGTACCCTATCTGCTCTATGATTCCACGGCGGAACAGAACGAAACCTGGGATTATAATGAAGAAACGGGAAGGGCTTCCGGCATTCTGATAGCCCAGGGACATAAACTGATAGACAGACTTTTCGGAAAGTAAGGACGGAACAGAAAGATGAAAAAGGTAGTAAAATTCGGCGGCAGTTCTCTGGCCAGCGCGGAACAGTTTGAAAAAGTAGGAAACATCATCAGAGCGGACAAAGAAAGGTGCTATGTGGTCCCTTCCGCGCCGGGCAAGCGTTTTGCCAAAGATACCAAGGTGACGGATATGCTGTATGCCTGTTACGCGCTGGCGGAAGAGGGCAGGGATTTTTCCCGGGAACTGGCGGATATCGGCGCGCGGTATCAGGAGATCATTGACGGCCTGAAGCTGGATCTGTCCCTGGATAAGGAATTTCAGATCATCGAAAAAAATTTCAAGGATAAGCTGGGAGATAATTACGCCGCTTCCCGCGGAGAATATCTGAACGGCATTGTGATGGCGGCGTATCTGGGATATGCGTTCATAGACGCGGCGGAAGTTATTTTCTTTAAGGATAACGGCGATTTTGACGCGGAAAAGACCAACGAAGTGCTCTCCGGGCGCCTGGAGGGCTGCGCCAACGCGGTCATACCCGGATTTTACGGCGCCTACGCCGACGGAAGGATTAAAACTTTTTCCAGGGGAGGATCCGATATTACCGGATCCATCGTGGCAAAGGCCGCGAAAGCCGACGTATATGAAAACTGGACGGATGTTTCGGGCTTTTTGATCGCGGATCCCCGCATTATCCCCAAGCCGGAAGTGATAGAGGTCATTACCTACAGGGAGCTGCGGGAACTGGCGTATATGGGAGCCACCGTACTCCATGAGGACGCTATTTTCCCCGTCCGTCAGCAGGGGATCCCCATCAATATCCGCAATACCAATGCTCCGGAGGACGAAGGCACCTGGATCGTGGGCAGCACCTGTCAGAAATCCCGTTATGTCATTACGGGTATCGCGGGCAAAAAGGGCTTCTGCGCGGTAAATATTGAGAAGGATATGATGAATTCCGAGATCGGTTTCGGCAGAAAGGTGCTGCAGGCGTTTGAAGAAAACGGAATTTCTTTCGAGCATGTACCTTCCGGTATTGATACCATGACCGTATTCGTGCACCAGGACGAGTTCATGAGCAAGGAGCAGAAGGTAGTGGCGGGCATCCACAGACTGGCGGATCCCGATTCCATTGACATCGAATCCGATCTGGCTCTGATCGCGGTGGTGGGCAGAGGTATGAAATCCACCCGTGGTACCGCCGGCAGGGTATTCGCGGCCCTGGCGCACGCGAACATCAACGTCAAGATGATAGATCAGGGTTCTTCGGAATTAAATATCATCATCGGCGTGGCCAATGATGATTTTGAAGCGGCCATCAAGGCCATTTACGATATTTTTGTGGTAACCCAGTTATAGAAGCCGCGGCGCGGTCAGAACAAGAAACGGCCCTGTTCCCATTTCGATAAGAAATCCGGAACGGGGCCTTTATCTTTCAGACGAAACATCGGAAGAAATAAGGACGTATCCGGACGATGCTCTTTGGTCTGTGAAAAAGCAGCGGTACCGGTTGAAATTGTCAGAAAATACTAAAAATATAGAAGATGAAAATGATGATTTTGAAAAAAACAGAGGCGTAAAAAATAATTTGAAAAAAATTAAAAAATTTTCAAAAAATGTATTGACAAATAAAAAGAGGGACGTTATAATGAAGTTACAATAAAGAAACGGGAACAAACAAGCAGAATTGCTAATACGGAAGAAAGTGAGGTACAGTCCACCTAACACTTAAATTTCCAAATCCACCGTCCATATACAACTGAATAATGAGAAAGGATAAGCGGGTATCCAAGTACACAAAATGAAGCGGCGCATACAGCCAGGGGCTGACGTCACAGTACAATCAGTACAAAGGAAAGTGGAACGGTACGAAAGCGGATATGGATGGAATGAGGTAACCGAAGACCATTGAAATAATTTCATAGGGAGGGCAGTCCATTGGAGAGCGAAGTCTGAAAGAGCGCATTGATAAAACAGTCGATGCGCTCTTTTACATTTTTAAATAATTAAATAAAAAGTAAACATTTCCTGTAGAAATTCCTTGTAAAATAGGGTATGATTAACCATATAAGCTGAATGAGGTGGATCATGGCGGAGAATAAGGACATAAATCGGGAACAGGAAAAACAGGAAAAGAGGCAGCAGGAACAGGAGGAGGCCATAAAGCGGGAAGAGAGGCGCAGAAGGCGCGTGCGTAATCAGGCGCTGGTGTACGCGGGCACGGTTTTTGCCGCGCTGCTGGTCATAGGAGGCGCTGCGGCCGTGGTGACGGCACTGGGTTCCCATCTGAGAAATACAAAACAGGATGAGGCCGCTTTTACGGGCAATCTGGAAAGCATGCTGGGAGAGGAGGAAACTCTGGTCAAACCTGAGGAAACGGATACTATGACGGAGCCCACGCCGCAGCAGAGGCTGGATGAGATCATTGACGCGGCCATAGAGGTTATGCCGCCGGAGGACAAGGTGGCGGGGCTTTTTATTGTGACGCCGGAATCCATTACGGGCGTAAGCGCCGCTATTAAGGCGGGAGATGGTACCAAGGATGCGCTGAACACCTACGCGGTGGGAGGACTGATCTATTTTAAGCAGAATATGAAGTCGCAGGAGCAGCTTACGGAGATGCTGTCCAATACTTCGCTTTACAGCAGATATCCGCTGTTTTTGGCGGTGGATGAAGAGGGCGGAAGCGTCAGCCGGGCGGCCGAAGCCGGACTGGGCGAGAATGTGGGCAGCGCGCGGGAGATCGGCGCTGCGGGCGATGCTGCCAATGCCTACGCGGCCGGGCAGAATATAGCGGGTTATCTGAAGCCGCTGGGATTTAACGTGGATCTGGCGCCGGTGGCGGATATCAGCAATGTGGAGGACAGCTTTATCGGGGATCGTTCCTATGGCAGCGACAGCGCGCTGGCGGCCTCCATGGTGGCTTCCATGACAAAAGGGCTGGAAGAGAACGGGATCAGCGCCTGCCTGAAACATTTTCCCGGGATAGGCGGCAGCGTGGAAGATACCCATGTGGAAATGGCCGTTACGGAAAGAACCGCGGAGCAGTTCAGAGCGGAGGAGTTTACGGTATTTGCCGCGGGTATTGAGGCAGGAGCCGATTTCGTTATGGTAAGCCATGTGTCGGCGCCGGCCCTGACGGGGGATAATACGCCCTGCAGCCTGTCTTCCGTCGTGGTGTCGGATATCCTGCGGGAGGAGCTGGGCTTTGACGGCGTTATCATTACGGATGCCATGAATATGGGGGCTGTCACGGAATATTATCAGGCCGATGAGGCGGCTATCATGGCGCTGAAAGCCGGCTGCGACATGATACTGATGCCGGAGGATTTTGAACTGGCTTACAACGGCGTTCTGCAGGCTCTGAAGGACGGAACGATTTCGGAGGAGCGTATCAACGATTCCCTGCGCCGCATCTACCGTATCAAGTATGCGGACAAGCTGCCGGAGGTTGTGGATGGCGAGTAAGATTTCCGCGGAGCTTTGGGCTTTGTTTCGGAAAAGTAAATTTGCCGGTTGACAAACGAAAAAGCCTATAGTATAGTATTACTTGTCCGCGAAAGCGGAGAAGTAATTTGCGCGAGTGGCTCAGCGGTGGAGCACCTCCTTGCCAAGGAGGGGGTCGCGGGTTCGATTCCCGTCTCGCGCTTTTTTTCATGCCTTTTTACGGCAGGTTTGCCCGAAACTGTTATTTTAAGAAACTATGGGGGGTATGATATGGTAATGAAAGCGATACTGCGGATGATCTGGCTCGTGGGCGGGATCGCCGCGGCTGAAATGGGGATAGGGGGAAAGGCGGTCCTGCCCGCGGCGGAACCACAGGGACTGGAAGCGGAGGAAGATACGTTTTCTTTGGACGAGGAGAGAATGTATCGGGCGTTTCTTTCCGAAGATAACCGCGTTTGTCTGGCCTATACGGCAGACGGCGGGGCATCCTGGGAAGAAACAACGGTTTCCGGCGTGGTTTCGGGAAACGGGCGCGCTTTTGTCAGTTTCGCGGATGAGGATACGGGGTATGTCCTGTACTGCGCGGATCCCGGCGCGGGACAGATGGAAAAGGTGCTGTATGTTACGGAAGACGGAGGCAGGACATTTTCCGTACAGGAGGATCTGTCCTCGGTGATAGCGGGATACCCTACGGATCTCCTGTATGTACCAGACGGGACAGGATATGTCACGGTTACTTATCATGGAACGGACGAATATTTATACCGGTTCGACGAGCGGAACGGATGGAGCTCCGTTGACGTGGAGATCCCGGTGGAGGATTACTCCTATGTAAACGGGATCGGGATTGAAAAAGACGGGAGGGGCCTTGTACTGGATCTGGAGGCAGTGACCGCGGAGGGGAGCGTCTTTGGCGTTTTCACCAGTCCGGACGGACTGAACTGGACACAGAAATCCGGTCAGTGAAGCAAAACGGCTTTCTCATTGAGTTCAATTTTATAATATGGTATAATGATTCTGCTGACGCAGAATATATGCCGGATGCACCGGCATGACCCCGCTGCGCGGTATATTATACCTGCAGGCCACCGCTTGAAAAGTAAATGCCGTTTACACGGCGCTTCCTTTTCTGCGCCTGTGGTATAATGATTCTGCTGACGCAGAATACATGCCGGATGCACCGGCATGGCCCCGCTGCGCGGTATATTATACCTGCAGGCCACCGCTTGAAAAGTAAATGCCGTTTACACGGCGCTTCCTTTTCTGCGCCTGTGGTATAATGATTCTGCTGACGCAGAATACATGCCGGATGCACCGGCATGGCCCCGCTGCGCGGTATATTATACCTGCAAGCCACCGCTTGAAAAGTAAATGCCGCTTACACGGCGCTTCCTTTTCTGCGCTTGTGGTATAATAGCCTTATTCAGGGCGGAAAACGGAGGGACGGATATGAAACTGACTTTTATCGGAGCGGACCACGAGGTAACGGGAAGCTGTCACTGCATCGAAGCCTGCGGAAAGACCATTCTGGTGGATTACGGGATGGAGCAGGGAGTCAATGTGTTTGAAAACGCCAGGCTGCCGGTGGAAGAAGGCTGTGTGGACTACGTGCTTTTAACGCATGCCCATGTGGACCATTCGGGTATGCTGCCTCTGCTGTACGCCAAGGGGTTTCGAGGACAGGTATTTACCACGGAGGCTTCCGCGGAGCTTTGCGAGATCATGCTGCGTGACTGCGCGCATATCCAGGCGATGGAAGCGGAATGGAAGAACCGCAAGGCCAAGCGCCATGCCGGCTCTCCGCTGGTGGTGCCGGAATATACCATGGAAGATACGGAAGGGCTTCTGAAGAATATCGTGCCCTGCCCTTATGACCGGAAGATTACGGTCTGCGACGGTGTGCAGATACGGTTTACGGATATCGGGCATCTCCTGGGTTCCGCCAGCATCGAGGTCTGGCTGGACGAAGCGGGCGTACAGAAAAAACTGGTGTTCTCGGGAGATATCGGCAACAGGAACCAGCCCCTTTTAAGGGATCCCAGCTTTACGGAGGAAGCCGACTACGTCGTTATGGAAAGCACCTACGGTGACAGACTGCATGGTACGGAACGGCCGGACTATGTGGCGGAGCTGGCCAGGGTGATACAGGAAACTTTTGATAAGGGCGGCAATGTGGTAATCCCGTCTTTCGCGGTGGGAAGGACCCAGGAAATCCTGTATTTTATCCGCAAGATCAAAGCGGATAACCTGATAAAGGGACATGGCAATTTCCCCGTGTACGTGGACAGTCCCATGGCGGTGAGAGCCACGACGGTTTTCCAGGAGAACGAGTGGAGCTGTTTTGACGAGGAAGCGCTGGCGCTGGTGAAGCAGGGCATCAACCCCATTTCTTTTCCGGGGCTGAAGCTTTCCATTACCAGTGACGAATCCAAAGCCATCAATTTTGAGGAAACGCCCAAGGTCATTATTTCCGCCTCCGGCATGTGCGAGGCAGGACGGATCCGCCATCATTTAAAACATAACCTCTGGCGGCCTGAAAGCGCCATTTTGTTTGTGGGCTATCAGGCGGTGGGGACTTTGGGACGGGCCATTGTGGAAGGCGCCAGGGAGGTCAAGCTTTTTGGAGAGCCCATTGAGGTCCGGGCCAGGATCTGCCAGATCGCGGGCCTGAGCGGGCACGCGGACAAGAATGGCCTGATCGAATGGATCACGGCTTTTAAGGAGAAGCCTCGGAAAGTGTTTGTGGTGCATGGGGAAGACAGGGTTTGCGCCTCTTTTGTGGAATGTCTGATGGTAGAACACGGCATCAAAGCCTACGCGCCATACAGCGGAACGGTGTTCAACCTGGCCAGCGGAAAGCTGGAATATGAGGCGGAACCTATTCCCGTTAAAAAGAAGGAAACGCCTGCCGGCGGGGTTTACGCCAGGCTGCAGGCGGCGGGGCAGAGGCTCCTGGCCGTTATCAGGAAAAAAGAGGGCTGCAGCAACAAGGATCTGGCCAAATTCGCGGATCAGATCATTTCCCTCTGCGACAAATGGGAGGCATAGTATGAGCAGGGCGGATACGGTTTTTATAGAAATGTGCAGGGATATTCTGGAAAACGGGACCAGTACGGAGGGGGAGAAAGTGCGTCCCCGCTGGGAGGACGGTACCCCGGCGTATACCATCAAGAAATTCGGTGTGGTGAACCGCTATGACCTGGAGGAGGAATTTCCCATCCTGACTTTGCGCAGAACGGCGTTAAAGAGCGCCACCGACGAAATGCTCTGGATATGGCAGCGCAAATCCAATAACATCCATGATCTGCACAGCCATATCTGGGATGAATGGGCGGATTCGGACGGCTCCATCGGGAAGGCTTACGGTTATCAGCTGGGCGTAAAGCATCAATATAAAGAAGGTATGATGGATCAGGTGGACAGGGTGATCTACGATTTAAAGAACAATCCCTTTTCCAGACGGATCCTCACCAATATTTACGTACATCAGGATCTGCACGAAATGAATCTGTACCCCTGCGCTTACAGCATGACCTTCAATGTAACGCAGAAAGCGGGAGATGAGAAGCTGACGCTGAACGCGATCCTCAACCAGCGTTCCCAGGATGTGCTGGCGGCCAACAACTGGAATGTGGTCCAGTACGCGGTGCTGGTGCATATGCTGGCTCAGGTATGCGGTATGCGGGCCGGAGAACTGGTGCATGTGATCGCGGATGCCCATATTTATGACAGGCATATTCCCATTGTAAAGGAACTGATACTCAGAGAGCCCAAACCGGCTCCGCGTTTCCTGCTCAACCCGGATATCCACGATTTTTACCGGTTTACCCGGGATGACGTGAAGCTGGAGGGATACGAATTCGGCCCCCAGATAGAGAATATTCCCATCGCGGTATAGGAGAGGACCATGAATCTGATCGTAACAGTGGACGAAAACTGGGCCATAGGCAAGGGGGACAGGCAGCTGGTTCAGATCCCGGCAGTCTGGCGTTATCTGCAGCGGTTGACCGCGGGCGGCGTGGTCGTTATGGGCAGAAAGACGCTGCAGGCCCTGCCCCAGGGACAGCCGCTCTATGGCCGGGAAAATTATATCCTGACCACCAGCTCCTCTTTTTCGGTCAGGGGGGCTCAGGCCGTGCGCGGCCTGGAGGCGTTAAAGGAGAAACTGGCCGGGGTACAGGAAAAAGAAGTCTTTGTATGCGGCGGAGCCAGCGTGTACCGCCAGCTTCTGCCGGCCTGCGATACCGCTTATGTGGCCATGGTGGAAAAATCCTATGAAGCCGACGTCTATCTGGAGGATCTGGAAAAGAACGGCTGGAAGCTGACGGAAGAAAGCGACGAGCAGACCTATTTTGATATCACGTACTATTTCAGGACATACAGGCGTTGATTGCTTTAATGATTCATCACGTAAAAGTGTTGACTTTTTGGCCAAAAAGTACCATAATGTATAAAAACTTACACATGTATCGAAGATACATTGTATTGGAGATACATGATAAAGCCTAAAGGGAAAGGAAGCGTTGAGCATGGAAAAAAAGAATATAGATTGGGCCAATCTGGGGTTCGGTTATGTACAGACCGATAAAAGATATGTGTCCAATTTTCAGAACGGCGCATGGGACGAGGGCGCGCTGATCGATGATCCCAATATCACGATGAGCGAGTGCGCCGGCGTGCTGCAGTATGCCCAGACCGTATTTGAAGGACTGAAGGCATACACAACTCAGGACGGGCATATCGTGACGTTCAGGCCGGACCTGAACGCGGAAAGGCTGGAAAGCTCCGCGAAACGGCTGGAAATGCCTGTATTTGACAAAGGAAGATTTGTGGAAGCGGTGTCCGCGGTGGTGGAAGCCAACGCGGCTTACGTGCCCCCCTACGGCTCCGGCGCCACTCTTTATATCAGACCGTATATGTTCGGGATCAATCCCGTGATCGGTGTAAAACCCGCTGACGAGTATCAATTCCGTATCTTCTGTACTCCCGTAGGCCCGTATTTTAAGGGCGGGGTAAAGCCGTTGACCATAAGAGTCAGTGACTTTGACCGCGCGGCGCCCCACGGTACCGGCAACATCAAGGCAGGTTTAAATTATGCCATGAGCCTGCATGCCATTGTAACGGCCCATCAGGAGGGCTATGATGAGAATATGTATCTGGATCCCGCGACCAGGACCAAGGTGGAGGAAACGGGAGGAGCCAACTTCCTCTTCGTGACGAAAGACGGCAAAATCGTAACTCCGAAATCGGACAGCATCCTGCCTTCCATTACCAGACGCTCTCTGCTGCATGTGGCGAAGGAATATCTGGGACTGGAAGTGGAAGAGAGGGAGGTCTTCAAGGAAGAACTGAAGGATATGGCGGAATGCGGCCTCTGCGGTACGGCCGCCGTGATCTCTCCCGTAGGCCGGATCGTGGATCACGGTACGGAAATCTGCCTGCCCAGCGGTATGAGTGAAATGGGCCCTGTAACAAAGAAACTGTACGATACGCTCACCGGCATCCAGATGGGACGTCTGGAAGCGCCCAAAGGATGGATCCATGTGATCGCGTAAAAGGCGCGTTTGTCTTATCCCGCAGGAAAGAATGTCCTGCGGGATATTTTTAACCGGCCGGAAGGGCTTTTGTCCGGAAAGGATATGAGAAAGGCTGTATGGATTACAGAAAAAAATGTGGAGCGGCGTGCCTGGCGGTATTGCTTTGCGCCTGCGTATCGCTCTCCCTCTGCGCCTGCGGCGGGGAGAACGCGAAAACCAGAGTGGTGCTCACCACCGGCTTTTTGGACGATGAGGTGTTCCGGATAGAGGACGCCTCCTGCCGCCTGCCGGAAGTGATGGTATATCTGACCACCTTACAGAATCAGTACGAAGAGGTCTATGGGGAAGAGATCTGGAGCGTCAGCCTGGACGGCGTGACACTGGAGGAAAATGTCAAGGAAATGGTACTGGCCAGGATTGCGCAGATAAAATCCCTGAACCTGCTGGCCAGATCCCTGGAGGTGGAGCTGTCCGGGGAAGAGCTGGAAAGGGTACAGCAGGCCGCGGCCGTTTACTATGCATCCCTCAACGATACGGAGAAAGAGCTTTTGGGTGTAACGCCTGAAATGATAGCGGAGTATTACGGGGAATACGCGCTGGCAGAAAAAGTATACGCCCATATCATAAAGGACATCAATCCGGAGATCAGCGATGACGAGGCCCGGACTATCACGGTGCAGCACATTCTGATCAAAACCTATACCGTGGACGGGCGGGGAGAGCGGGTGGCTTATTCCGAGAGCGCCAGGGAAGCCGCCTACGCCAGAGCGGCGGAGGCCTATGCCTGCGCCATGGACGGAACCTATACTTTTGAAGAGCTGATCGAGCGCTACAGCGAGGACAACGTAGCGTCCTATTCCTTCCGCAAGGGGGAAATGACGGAGGCTTTTGAGGAGGCCGCCTTTAACCTGGGCAATAATGAGATAAGCGGGATCGTGGAAGATGAGTACGGCTATCATATCATCAAATGCATCAATACCTTTGACCGGGAGGAAACCGACCAGAACAAGCTGAAGATCGTGGAGGAGCGGAAAAAGGAAGTATTTGGGGAGGAATATGACGTATTTGTAAATTCCCTGACCCGGCAGCTGAACCAGGAACTCTGGGACCAGGTAGCTTTTCTGCATGATGATGACGTGACTACCAAGAATTTTTTTGATGTATATAATGAATACTTTCCGCCGGACTGATGGGGGAACAGCGCAATTTACAAAAATTTTAGAATTGTGGAAACCTTGAAAAATGGGGATTTTCCAAAGATTATTAGCACTCATCGGAAATGAGTGCTAAATTTTTGTTGACTTCTAAAAGGGAACGCACTAAAATGAATCACAGGAACGAAACATAACCAGGAAAGCAAGAAAGAAAAGCAAGAAAGAAAAACAGGAAAGAGGAAGTGGATTTTATGGCAGCAAAAACAGGTAGCTTATCGATCAACAGCGAAAATATTTTTCCCATTATCAAAAAGTGGCTCTATTCCGACCACGATATTTTTTACAGGGAATTGATCTCCAATGGCTGCGATGCCATTACGAAGCTGAAAAAGCTGGACATGATGGGAGAGTATACTCTGCCTGAGGGCTACAGACCTAGAATAGACGTGATCGTGAATCCGGAAAAGAAGACCCTGACTTTTCAGGACAATGGCCTGGGCATGACGGCGGACGAAGTGGAAGAGTATATCAACCAGATCGCTTTTTCCGGCGCGGCTGATTTTCTGGAAAAGTATAAGGACAAGAGTAACGCGGACCAGATCATCGGCCATTTCGGACTGGGCTTCTATTCCGCGTTTATGGTAGCGGAAGAGGTGCATATTGATACGCTTTCCTACAAAGAGGGAGCGAAGGCTGTGCACTGGGAATGCGACGGCGGCACGGAATTTTCCATGGAAGACGGCAGCAGGAGTGAGGTGGGCACCACCATTACCCTGTTTTTGATGGATGACTGTCTGGAGTTCTGCAATGAGTACAAGGCCGGTGAGGTCATCAGGAAGTACTGTTCCTTTATGCCTACGGAAATCTATCTGAGCAAGGCGGATACCAAGGATACCCAGACGATCAAGGCGGATGAAAAGCTGGATACGGATACGGTGGTGGAAACCATCGCGCCGGAAAAGGAAGGGGATCCGGAAAAGCTGAAGATCGTAAAGCGCCCTGAACTGCTGAACAATACCAATCCGCTGTGGATGAAAAATCCCAGCGAGTGCACGAAGGAAGAATATCTGGAATTTTACAGGAAGGTGTTCCAGGATTATAAGGAGCCGCTTTTCTGGATCCATCTGAACATGGACTATCCTTTTAACTTGAAGGGGATCCTTTATTTCCCCAAGATCAATATGGAGTACGAGTCCATTGAAGGCGTCATCAAGCTCTACAACAATCAGGTCTTTATCGCCGACAATATCAAAGAGGTCATTCCGGAGTTCCTGATGCTTTTGAAGGGCGTTATCGACTGTCCCGACCTGCCGCTGAATGTGTCCAGAAGCGCTTTGCAGAATGACGGTTTCGTAAAGAAGATCTCCGAGTACATCAGCAAGAAGGTGGCGGACAAACTGGCCGGAATGTGCAAAACGGAAAAAGAGGAATATGAGAAATACTGGGACGATATCAGTCCTTTTATTAAATTCGGCTGCCTGAAGGATGATAAATTCTGCGAGAAGATGACGGATTATATCCTCTTTAAGAATCTGGACGGAGTATATATGACGCTGCCGGAATGCCTGGAGATCAACAAAACGGATACCGAAGAAGCGGAAGAAAACGCCGTGGACGAGAGCGGCAATAAAGTGGAAGCGGAAGTGGTGACCGAAGAGGGAAGCGGAGAAGAGGCGGAAGAAGCCGGAGAAGAACAGGAAGCGGAAGAGAAGAAGGAAAAGACGATCTACTATGTGACGGACGAACAGCAGCAGAGCCAGTATATCAATATGTTCCGGGCGGCCAAGATGGATGCGGTGATCCTGACCCACAATATTGACCAGCCGTTTATTTCCCAGCTGGAATCCAAGAATGAGGGGATCAAATTCCAGAGGATCGATGCGGATCTGACGGATACTTTCAAATCCAAAACTTCCAAGAAGGCGGCCGAGGAGATGCAGGCGCAGGCGGAAGGGATCGCCAAGCTGATGAAGAAGGCGTTAAAGAAAGACAAACTGGAAGTAAAAGTGGAGAAATTAAAGAACAAAAAGATTTCTTCCCTGCTTACCCTTTCCGAGGAAAGCCGCCGTATGCAGGATATGATGAAGATGTACTCCATGAACGGCATGGGAATGGGGAACTTCGGAACGGAGGGCGAAACGCTGATCTTAAATGCCAGCCATCCTCTGGTGCAGTATGTAACGGCACATCAGGACGGTGAGCATGTGCAGATGATATGCGAGCAGCTCTATGATCTGGCGAAGCTGCAGCACGCGCCTTTAAGCCCGGAAGACATGACAAAGTTTATTGCCAGGAGCAACGAGATCATGCTGCTTCTCGCGAAATAACGGAAAGTAGAACGGAGAACAGGACCAATGCATGATAAGTTGACGGAGAGCGATATCCGGCGCATGGAAGAAGAAATTGAGCATCGCAGGCTGGTGGAGCGCCCCAGGCTGCTGGAATCGGTAAAGGAAGCCAGGGCGCATGGGGACTTGAGTGAAAATTTTGAATATCACGCGGCAAAAAGAGAGAAAAACAAAAATGAAAGCCGCATCCGCTTCCTGGAGCGTATGATCCGTACCGCGGAGGTGATCTCCGATGCTTCCGCGGAGGACGAAGTGGGATTGAACAATACCGTGACGGTGGAATTCTGTGAAGATAAAAGCAGGGAAGTCTATAAGATCGTGACTACGGTAAGGGGAAATTCACTGGAAGGGCTTATCAGCAACGAATCCCCCCTGGGCAAAGCGCTGCTTGGCCATAAGGAGGGGGATATCGTGCATGTACAGGTCAGCGAAAGCGTGGCCTACGACGTAAAGGTCCTGAAGATAGAAAATACGGTGGACGACGGGAGCGACAAGCTCAGAAGTTTTTAAAAAGCCTTCTCGATAATGCCGAAGCCCAAAGGATAGGGGCCGGTGTGCACACTGATGGCGGCGCCTATCTGATAGAGAGGAAGGTCTGCTGTCGTGAGAGCAGGCGTACAATTATAGTTTTCATTGAGATAGGAGAGCGCGGCGGTCCGAAAGACTTCCGCCTCTTCTTTGTCATAACCGAAACCTATGGAAAGACTGTATTTACTTATATCTCTGCCGTTTTCGTCCAGATAGGCGGAAAGCAGTTCCAGTATTTTCTCCAGAGATTTTTTGCGGCTTCTCGTGATGCCGGAAGGAAAGATCTCGCCTTCTTTTAACGTGATCATAGGCCGTATTCCCAGAATGGAACCCGCAAGACCGGAAAGTTTACCGATGCGTCCGCCGTGCTTGAGGTATTCGATATTGCCCACGGTAAAAAAGATACGCCCGGTCGATTTAATGGTTTCGAGCCGCTCTACCACGGCGTCATAGTCCCAGCCGGCAGCCTGCATCCTGGCGGCCTCCAGAACGTATTGTCCCTGCAGCACCGTATTCACGGTAGCGTCTATGACGGTGATCCTGGCCTCAGGACATTCTTCCACCACCATGTCCCTGGCGGTCAGGGCCGACTGCATGGAACCGCTGAATTTGGTGGTGATGCAGATGCAGATGATGGGTATGCCTTTTTTGGCGATAGGCAGGAAAACGTCCGCGTAATCCTGTGTGGAAGGCATGGAGGATTTGGGGAAGACCTTGGGATTCTGCACCATTTCCTCATAAAAATCCCGTACGCTCATCTCCGCTGTTTCCTTTTGATAATGCTTGTCATCGAAGGATACATAAAAAGGAACGACTATAATGTTTTTTTCCTTTACCAGCTCAGGGGGCAGGTCACAGGAACCGTCGGAAATAATCTGATAATCCATAATAAGCCTCTTTCTCTGATTTATTTTACTCTATTGTAATACATCTCGTGTTGATTGTAAACACTTTTCGTAGTTTTTAATACTACGTATGAAAGCCTGTCCCGATTGACGGCGCTCTATTCTGCCGCTTGCAAAATAGAGCGGGGCATGGTTATAATAAATTGAGGGATCAAGTATGCCGCTTGGCGGCGGAATGAGGGAAGAGATGAGAATTCAATTTGAAGATGTGGCGCAGAACGATCTGGTCACAAAATGTATTTTAAGGGCAGACGAGGAGCATCTGCCTAAGGGGGGAAAGGAACACGGCATTCCCCACGCCACCAGGGTGGCGGAGATGACGCGGGAGATACTGGACGCCGTGGGAAGCAGCCTGCGCGAGATGGAGCTGGGTGCCATAGCGGGCTATCTGCATGATATCGGATATATGGTGGGAGAGGATTCCCATGGAGAATACGGCGGCGCGGTGGTGCTCCGCCTGCTGGAAAAAATGGATGCGGCCCCTGATGAGATTGCCCGGATCGTTACCGCGGTGGAAAATTATGAGGGAGAGGGCGCCTCTCCCGTAAGTGACATAACGGCGGCGCTGATCCTGGCGGATGCCGCGGATCTGCGGCCGGAACGGGTGCGCAAGACCGATATCGGCGCTTTTAATAAAGGGGATAAAGCCAATTACTATGCCACGGAAGCCCATCTGGAAGTGGACACCCGTGACATAAAACTGACTGTCAAAACGGAACAGAACCGCTGCAGCGTGATGGATTATTTTGAGTTCGTGATGGACCGTATGCTCCTCTGCAGGCAGGCTGCCCAGAAACTGGGACTGGAATTCAGTCTGATCATCAACGGCAGAAAAATGTTTTAGGATCAGGGTTCCGCGATCCGGCTGACGGCTACATAAATACGGGATATGGCGTACCAGGTGGGAAAATCCGTTATGCCGGTGGGGGAAAGGTCGAAGATACCCTGGAAGATCCGTACTGACTCCGCGGTGCGCGGGCCGTAGATGCCGTCCGCCACAAGGGTGGGTATGGCAGGGTAGTTCTGCGCGATCCGGTTGAGCTGCTGCTGCAGCTGGCGGACCTTTTCCCCGGAGGAACCGATGGTCAGATCGTAACCGGGCCAGGAAGAAGGAACGCCGGAAACGCTGACGGCAGTGTTGATATAGATGCTGCTGCCGTAATAATAGCGTAAGATCTCAATGGCCGAATAGCCTTGGTCCCCCAGATATTTGGACCCCCACTGGCTCAGACCTTTGCAGGTGACCCTCTGTCCGTCGCAGTAGGAAGTAAAGATGGGCTGGCGCACGCCGGGCCGGGACAGATAGTTGACGAAAATGGAATCCACCAGTCTGTCAATGTTTTCATAGGTGTTGCGGCCGTAGATCCATTTCTGGTCATAGGCGGTGGAACTGGTGATGGTGAAATTATAACCCTGATTTCGGTAAAATTCCGTATATACTCTGTTTAAAGTAAAGGACATGATAGCCAGGATGTTGGCGTAGATAGTGGCTTCCGGCCAGGTGGCGTAGATCTCCGAGGAAGCCACGTTTTTAATGTAATCGGTATATCTTACCCAGTAGTTGGGAGCGCTTTTGTCGGTGGGGACCCCGTTGTGCACGACCACGTACTCCGGGATGACAACTCTGCTCAGTACGATCTCGCCGCTTTCGGGAAGAGGTTTTACCTCCGCTTCCGGTATTTTGGCGGGGTAGGTGCCCCAGAGAGTATGGGCGGGAATGTCCACCAGCTTGGCGTCTTCTTCCGTGATCTCCAGTGGATTCATACGGACGGGCTGTATGGCGGTCACTTCCGGGAGCAGTTCGGTGCCGGTAATGACAACGGGCTCGTAACCGGGGGCGGTGACGGTGATATCATAGTCGGTGTAAGGCTGTACGGTGCTTTCCGGTTCCAAACTGTACTCCAGGTCGGGGGCGGGCAGCTCGATGGTGGAAGTAAGGCCGGAAATATCCGTGGAAAGCTCCTGCAGGACATTTTCCGGTTCGCCGCTGGGGGAAATGGATACGGTGGCGCCCTCTATGGGAATCTGTCCCAGGGAGGACGTGACGTTGATGCGCAGTGCGCCTTGATAGGCCCCTTCGGGTGCCTGGGCGGCATGTAAATATTCTGACATGGAATAACCTCTGCATATATGCTTTACAGACAGTATATGCGGAGGTTTTTTAAACGGAACTTTACGAAGGCCGGAAATACCGAAAAAGCGTAAAATATGTTTGCCTAACCGTATGGGGAAATGTTATAATCATCATATCGGTACAATAAGACAAAGAGGGTGAGAACTTGAGAGCGGTGATCGACAGGATTCTGGAAGGTGACTTGGAATATGAAAAAGGCTCCGTGAATTTTTCATGCTCAAAGCTGGAACTTACCGTTTTGGCAGGTGAAACCCTGGAAGGTTCGTTTACCGTGTTCGGAGAGGAAGGCAGGCTGACCAAGGGGCTGGTATTTTCGTCGGACAGCCGGATGGAATGTCTGACGGAGGAATTTTACGGCAGCCGGGAAGAGATCGCGTTCTGTTTTCACGCGGAAACGCTGGAAGAGGGCGAAGTGGTCAAAGGGGAATTTCAGGTCATCAGCAATCAGGGAGAATGCTATCTGCCCTTTGTGGTGAATGTGGAATATAAAGTCCTGACCTCTTCCCTCGGCAGTATCAGGAATCTTTTTCATTTTACCAATCTGGCCAGGACCAATCCGGAAGAGGCCGCGGCCCTGTTTTATACCGAGGATTTCCGAAGGGTGTTCAACGGCAGCGACAGGCAGTACTACGACTATTACAGAGGACTGTCGGCCGTACCCGGCAATGAACAGAACGTGGAAGAATTTCTGATCGGGATCAACAAGAAGCAAAAGATAGAGTATCTGACGGACGTACAGGAGATCCGTCTGGAAGATATACAGGAAGAGGAAGAAACCGGCATAAGGATCACGCGCAACGGCTGGGGAGCCGCCCGGCTGTTTGTGGAAGCGGAGGGCAGTTTTCTCTATGTGGAGAAGGACTGCGTTACCGAAGCGGATTTTCTGGGCAATTTCTGCAGACTGCCCGTCTATATCAGGGAAAGCGGCCTGCACGCCGGCAACAATTACGGCAGCATCCGGCTTTGGGACCGGTACGGGGAAAAGAAGATCCCCGTGATCGTCAACCAGAAGGGAAGCGGCGCCGGGGTGAGAAAGTCGCTTTATAAAAAGGGGCTTGTGCTGCATCTGATGCAGCTGTACCGGGAGTTCCGCCTGAAAAAGATAACCGCCGCCGCGTGGCTGCGGGAAAGTACGCCTCTGGCGGAGAAACTGGCGGCTCAGGATGAGAGCAATGTACCTGCCAGACTGTTTCAGGCGCAGCTTTTGATCACCGGGGAACGCTATAATGAAGCCCGCTGGATCCTGGATCACGCCGCCGATATCCTGGACGGCATGGAGGAAGAGGAACCGGTATGGCTGGCTTATTATCTGTACCTGACCACGCTGATACGGCGGGAAGACGATTACGTGGACGAGATCACGGAGCAGGTGGAGTATCTTTATAAAAAGAACCGTGAGGAGTGGCGGATAGCGTGGCTGCTTTTGTATCTCTCGGAGGAATACGGCAGGAGCTTTTCCAAGAAATGGATGTTCCTTGAAGAACAGTACGGGAGAGGGAGCAGAAGTCCCGTGCTGTACATAGAGGCGCTGCTGCTGCTGGACCAGAATCCTTCTCTGCTGATAAAGCTGGGGGATTTTGAGAAAAAGGTACTGACCTGCGGGGCCCGTTATCAGGCGCTGAGTGGGGACGTGGTCCAGCAGTTTGTCTATTTGGTCCAGCGGGAGAGGGAGTATTCGGACTGTGTATACCGCATCCTGAGATCCTGTTATGAATACGCGCCCGATACCCGCGTGCTGCAGGAGATATGCAGCCTGCTGATCAAGGGAGGCAAGACGGGCAGGCAGTATTTTCGCTGGTACGCGCTGGGTGTGGAAGCGGAGCTTCGGATCACCCGTCTGTATGAGCACTACATGATGAGTATAGATCCCAATACCACAGAAGCGCTGCCCCGTATGGTACTGATGTATTTTGCCTATCAGAACAGCCTGGACTATGAACCGGCGGCTTTTTTGTATGCCGATGTATACAGGCACAGGGAAGAGTTTCCCGAACTTTACGAGAGCTACCGTGACAGTATGGAACGGTTTGTCCTGGAGCAGCTGGCCAGAGGGCGGATCAATCGGGAACTGGCCTATCTGTATAAAAACGTGCTGACGGAGAGTCTGCTGACGCCCCAGACGGCGGCGGCGCTGGGCGGCCTTCTTTTCATGAACCTGGTGGAGATAGCCGCGGATGACATCCGTTACGCCATTGTCTGCCAGGCCGGGTTTGAAGGGGAGATCCGTTATCCCGTAACGGACGGGCGGGTCCTGGTATCCCTGCCGTCACCGGAAAGCCGGCTGTTGTTTGAGGACGGCAGCGGGAACCGTTACATGACGGGAGTATCCTATACCATAGAAAAGCTGATCCTTCCCGGCAGGCTGCTGAAGCTGGCGGCTCCGCACGTTTATGACAACCGGGACCTGAATATCAGCCTGTGCCTGAACGGAACGGAAACGGCGGAGATCACGGAAGAAAACGAACTGCGTTTCCGGTGCCTGCTGGAAGAGGAAAAATTGCAGGAGGGCCTGAAACGGGATATCAGGAAAAAGCTGCTGCAGTATTACTATGAAAATGACAGGCTCCAGGAATTGGATACTTTTCTGGAACAGCTTACGCCGGAAGGCTATCCGGCAGCGGACCGGGCAGAACTGTTCAGGCTGCTGGTTGTCCGGGGGCAGAAGGAGAAGGCGTTAGAATGGCTGAGGGAATACGGCCCCTTCGGCATGGAGCCCAAGGTGCTGGTCAGACTTTGTTCCCGTCTGATCCAGGAATGGGAGTTCGCGGAAGACAGGGTGCTCACGGAAGCGGTGTGGTATGCTTTCAAGCGCGGGAAATATGACGAGAGGGGACTGCGCTACCTGATCCTGTATTTCCAGGGCATGACAAAGGATATGCGGGATATTTACAAAGCCGCGCGCGCGTTCGGGGAGTCCTGTAAAGACCTGTGCGAGCGAATGCTGGTGCAGATGCTCTTTACCGGTTCTTTCGTAGGAGAAAAGATGGATATTTTCCGCACCTTTGAAAAAGAAGGCGGCGGCAATGACGTGGAAGAAGCCTTTCTCTCCCAGTGCGCTTATGAATATTTCGCCAAGGACCGCCTGACGGACGGATATGTGTTCGACGTGATCACGGAACGCTTTAAACGGGGCGAGGACGTGAACCAGGTCTGCAGGCTGGCCTATGTGAAGTTCTACGCCGAAAACAAGGACAGGATGACCGCCGGGGGACAGGAGATCATCCGCCGGTTTATCAGGGAACTGCTGGAAGAGCGTATTTTCCTGAAAATGTTTACGGAGTTTAAGGACCTGCGGGATGCGAAGCTCAACCAGCTTTCCGACAGGACGATCGTGGAATACAGAGCCCATCCGGATGCCAGGGCCGTTCTGCACTACTGCATAGAGATGCCGGAGAGCGGAGAGCCGGAGTATCTGACGGAGGAAATGCGGGAAACCGTGGGAGGCGTATGCTTCAAGGAGTTTGTGCTGTTTTTCGGCGAAAGTCTGCAATATTATATTGTGGAGGAACAGGGAGGCAGCGAACAGCTTACTGAGAGCGCTTCCATACAGAAGAGCGATGTGGGAGGCTGGAATCTGGAGAGCAAATTCTGTTTGGTGAACGATATCTGCATCAGCAATACCCTGCAGGATTATGACACGGTGGATAAGCTCCTGGAGGAATATGAGCGTACGGAATATCTGAAGAACGGTTTGTTCGGACTGCGGTAACGGAGGGGAAAGGACGGATGAAGGAAAAGCTGATCGTAGGATATGATCTGGGGAACCGGTTTTCTCAGATCAGCTGCTGCACATATGAAAACAGCATACCGGAAACATTGTCCCTGGTGGCGGGAGCGCAGGTCTACAATATTCCCACCGTACTGTGCAAACGGCCGGGAGTAAGCCAGTGGTTTTACGGAAAAGATGCTTTCCGGCACGCGGAAACGGTGGAAGGCTTCCTGGCGGATGATCTGGTGGAGGGAGCCCGCAGGGGAGAACCGGTATTCCTGGACGAAGAAGAGTACGACCCCGTGGCGCTGCTGACGTTGTTTGTCAAGAGGAGCCTGAGCCTGTTAAACGTGGTTTCCTCTCCGGACAGGATAGCGGCTCTGATGTTCACCTGCGAGGAGCTGGACGAAAGGATGGTGGAAGTGCTGAACGCGGTTTCCGCCGGACTGGGGCTCAAAACCGCGCTGATCAGTTATCAGAGCCATCTGGAAAGTTTTTTTCACTATACCATAAGACAGCCGGAGGAATTGTGGCAGCAGCAGGTATTGGTCTGTGACTACGCCGGGGAACGCATGCGGTTTTTCTGTATGCAGTGTAACCGGCATACCACTCCCGTGGTGGCTTTTATGGATAAGGAGGAATATCCGTTTCTGTCCGGCGCGGCGGGGATAGAAGACGCCGCTCTGCAGGACAGTCTGTACCGGCAGCTGGACGCGCGTTTTTTAGAGATTACGAAGAAGGTCTGCGAAGGGCGCATCATCAGTTCCGTATATTTGATCGGGGAGGATTTCTCGGAGGAGTGGCTGAAGGAATCCCTGCGGTTCCTCTGCAGGGGCAGGCGTGTTTTTCAGGGAAACAATCTCTACAGCAAGGGCGCCTGCTATGGTATGACGGAGAGGCTTTCCGCCAGTGAAACCGGAAAAAATTATGTATTTCTGGGAGAGGATAAATTAAAATCCAATATCGGGATGAAGGTAAGGCGGCGGGGGGAGGATTCCTATTATGCCTTGCTGGATGCCGGCACCAGCTGGTATGAAGCGGTGGGAAACGTGGATTTCCTTCTGGAGGAAGGCAACAGTTTTTCCCTGATCATCACGCCCTTAAACGGCAGGGATATAAAAAGGGCGGAAGTTACGCTGGAGGGCCTGCCCGTCAGGACCGGCGCCTTTTCCCGGCTGCATATGGAACTGCGGATGACGGCAAAAAATCATGTCCGTCTGTCCGTGGAAGATATGGGTTTTGGCGAGCTTTTTCCTGCCAGCCATCAGATGTGGACGGAAAGTTTTGAGGTAGAATAGTGGAACGGATTCTTTTGCAGACAGGCGAATGCGCCGCAATTCCATATTGTTTTGAGAATCTGGATATCCGGGTATACTCTGTGGAGGAACTCTGTTACGTGCTGCGGGAAAACGCTTTTCTGCTGGACAGGGAAATCCTGGATAAAAGGCTGGTAAAGTGGATCGGGGAAGGCGTGAAGCTGCCGGAGCTGGCATCCATGCTGGCGCCGCTCCTCCATAACGGGACCTCCGCTGGAGCCTTTGTCCGCGTGATCCTTTCCTATGTGGGACTGTATGACGAAGCGGAGATCGCGAGGACCGAGGAAGTCTATCTGCAGGGGATGGGGCTGAACGCCTATGAAAAGCTGAAGACCCGTATTGACTATATGGTGGAGAACGGTAAATACGCCCCTGCCCTGATAGAATACGACGCACTGATGGACCGGCTGCCCGAAAAGGAAACAGGACTGCGGGCCAGGATCATGCACAACAAGGGAACCGCTCTGTGCGGCCTGTTCCTGTTTGAGGAGGCGGCGCAGTGGTTTCTGCAGGCTTATGAGATGGACGGAAACGAAGAGAGCTTTCTGGCTTATCTGGCGGCCAAGCGGATGTTTCTGCCGGAGGGGGACTATGTTTCTTTTGTTTCCGGACTGGGGGAGCGTTACGAAAGCACCCTGGAGCTGGAAAGGCGGGTACAGGCTTTACAGGAGGACTGGAAAATTTCGGAGCAGAAGCGGTATCTGGAAGAACGCGGACGCATGAAGAGCGAGGGGGATTCCGGCTATTATACGGAAACCGACAGAAAAATCCGGGAACTGAAAGACCGATACAGGGAAAATGTCAATGGCTGATAAGTTTTGGAAATGGCTTTTTAGAAAAAAGCGCGCGAAAGAACCGGAAGAAAATTGGGATTGGGAGGAAACCGTCTGCGAGCGGGACCGGATCGATTTTCATGACCGGGAAGAGAGAAAACGTTATCTGGAAAACTGTCTGGAGCAGATAAAGGACGCGGAGCGGGAGCTGGAACTTCTCACCGGGGAATATAATCTGGTGACGGGACATCTGACGGACATGGAGGAGATCGAGGCCCTTCCGGAAGAACAGATGAGCGAGTTAAAGACCGTGGCGGGGAAAATGCTGGTGCTCCGTCAGGAGAAGAACCGCTATCTGGACAGGGAACGGCATCTGACGGACAGCGAATACCGGCAGATGCGTTCCGTGGAGAAGGAAGCGGAGGAAGGGCTTGCCAAGCTGCAGGAAGCCGAGAAATATCAGAAGCTGGTAAAGCAGGATCTAAACCGGCTGGACGGGGAAAGACACGCCTACGCTTACCGCAGGAGCGAACTGAATACCATGCTGGTCAATCTCCGGGGGATGGCGGTCATCTGTCTGACCGCGCTGGGAGCCTGTATCCTGATGCTCCTGATCCTGCAGTTCGGCTTCCACATGAATACGGCCATAGGCTATTATCTCTCTGTGGCGGCGGCCGCCATTGCCATAACCGCCGTTTTTATCAAATACAAGGACGCGGAACGGGAACTCAACAGATTGAGCAATTCGGTCAATAAGCTGATACTGCTGCAGAATAAGGTGAAGATACGCTATGTGAACAATACCCATCTGCTGGACTATCTGTATATGAAATACGGGGTGGAGAGCGCCGCCGTTTTGAAGGACAGATGGGAGCTGTACCAGGAGGAGAAGGAAGAGCGGCGGCAGTTCGCGGAGGCGGATGCCAAGCTGGACTATCACCGGGAACAGCTCAGGGAGCTTCTCGTACGTTACCGCGTGAAAGACCCCGACAGATGGACGGAGGAGCCGGCCGCGCTGCTGGACAGCCGGGAAATGGTGGAGATCCGCCACGGCCTGATCATCAGAAGACAGGCTTTGCGCAGCCAGATGGATTATAACCGGAAACTGGAAGAGAGCGCGGGAACGGAGATCCGGGAAATCGCCGCGGCGTATCCGGAGTATGCCGCGGAGATCACGGCTATGGTGGAAAGGTACGAAAAGTCATATTGATTTTACCTAAAACGTGGTATATTATGATAAAGGAGAACGGGCAAAATCCTGCCGCCCATAAACTCAAAAAAGAATGTGGAGGAGAACAATGAAAAAACTGGAGCAGCTTTACGAAGGAAAGGCAAAAAAAGTATTTAAGACGGATGACCCCGATGTACTGATCGTGGATTACAAAGACGATGCCACCGCTTTTAACGGCGAAAAGAAGGGCACCATTGTAGGAAAGGGCGTCATAAACAACAAAATGACCAATCATGTTTTCCAGCTTCTGGAAAAAGAAGGCGTTCCCACGCATTTTATTGAGGAACTGAGCGACAGGGAAACCGCGGTAAAGAAAGTGGAGATCGTACCGCTGGAAGTGATCATCCGGAACGTGGCGGCGGGCAGCTTTTCCAAGCGTCTGGGCGTGCCGGAGGGAACTCCTTTCGAGGAACCCACCGTGGAGTTTTCTTATAAAAATGATGCGCTGGGCGATCCGCTGATCAACGATTACTTCGCGCGGGCGCTGAATCTGGCCACCTGGGAAGAGATCGAAACCATCAAAAAATATGCCTTTAAGGTGAATGAGGTGTTAAAGGCTTACTTTTTACAGGCCGGCATTAAATTGATTGACTTTAAGATCGAGTTCGGCCGTTATCATGGACAGATCATTCTGGCGGATGAAACTTCGCCGGACACCTGCAGGCTTTGGGATGTGAATACCAATGAGAAGCTGGACAAGGACCGTTTCCGCAGGGATCTGGGAAATGTGGAAGAGGCCTATAACGAGGTATTTAAACGCTTAGGACTGGCATAGTGCGCAAGATGAAGGACGAAATTTACATACAGACGGAAACACAGGACAAGTTAAGAGAGGAATGCGGCGTTTTCGGCGCCTATGATATGGACGGCGGAAACGTGGCTTCCACCATTTATTACGGCCTTCTGGCTCTGCAGCACAGAGGACAGGAAAGCTGCGGGATCGCGGTCAGCGATACCGCGGGCCCCAAGGGAAAAGTGCTGAGCCACAAGGATATGGGACTGGTGAACGAGGCATTTGACGCGGAAACCATCGGCAGGCTGAAAGGCGATATCGGCGTCGGGCACGTGCGCTATTCCACCGCGGGCAGTTCTACGCGGGAAAACGCGCAGCCTCTGGTCCTGAACTATGTGAAAGGCACGCTGGGATTGGCGCATAACGGGAATCTGATCAACGCTCCCCAGCTCAGGCATGAACTGGAATATACCGGCGCCATTTTTCAGACCACCATTGATTCCGAGGTCATCGCCTATTATATCGCCAGGGAACGTTTAAATTCCAAAACGGTGGAGGAAGCCGTGGGACGGGCCATGCGCAAGATCAAGGGTGCGTATTCGCTGGTCATCATGTCCCCCCGCAAACTGATAGGCGCCAGGGATCCTTTCGGATTCAGGCCCCTCTGTATCGGAAAGCGGGACAACACCTATCTGCTGGCCAGTGAAAGCTGCGCGCTGGATACGGTGGGCGCTGATTTTATCCGGGATGTGCGGCCGGGAGAGATCGTGACGATCTCTCCGGAAAAGGGGATCGAATCCGATATGTCCCACGCGCTGACGGAGGGGAAAGCGGCCCGCTGCGTCTTTGAGTATATTTACTTTGCCCGGCCTGACAGTTATATAGACGGGGAAAGCGTTTACAACTCCCGCATCCTGGCCGGGAAATATCTGGCCATGGATTCCCCGGTGGAAGCGGATATGGTGGTGGGAGTGCCGGAGTCCGGCAACTGCGCCGCCATGGGCTACGCCATGCAGTCAGGGATCCCCTACGGGACCGCTTTTGTAAAAAATGCCTATGTGGGCAGGACTTTTATCAAACCGGGGCAGAAGAGCAGGGAGAGCAGCGTGCAGGTCAAGCTGAACGCTGTCAGGGAACCGGTGGCAGGAAAACGGATCATCATGATCGACGATTCTATTGTCCGCGGGACCACTTCGGACCGCATCGTGCGGATGCTGCGGGATGCCGGCGCCAGGGAAGTGCATATGCGCGTCAGCTCGCCGCCCTTTTTATGGCCCTGCTATTTCGGAACGGACGTACCTGCCAGAGAGCAGCTGATCGCTTACAACCGCAGCGTGGAAGAGATTCGGGAGATCATCGGAGCGGACAGTCTGGCTTATCTGCGGGAAGAGCGTCTGCAGGAGATAGTGGGCGGTCTGGATATCTGCAGGGGCTGTTTTACGGGAAGCTATCCCATGGAGCCGCCGGCGGAGGATATCCGGGGAGAATTTGAAGCTTGATCAATCAGGAATGAGAAAGGCACGGTTACATTTATGAACACAGATATATATCAGAGTCCCTTATCGGAGAGATACGCCAGTAAGGAAATGCAGTATATTTTTTCACAGGACATGAAGTTCCGTACCTGGAGAAAGCTCTGGATCGCTCTGGCGGAAACGGAAAAGGAGCTGGGACTGTCCATCACCGACGAGCAGATCGAGGAACTGAAGGCCCACGCGGAAGACATCAATTACGATGTGGCGAAGGCAAGGGAAAAGGAAGTGCGCCATGACGTGATGAGCCATGTCTACGCCTACGGCGTGCAGTGCCCGAAGGCGAAAGGCATTATCCATCTGGGCGCCACCTCCTGTTATGTGGGGGACAATACCGATATCATCGTGATGACGGAAGCGCTGAAACTGGTCAGGAAAAAACTGGTCAACGTGATCGCGGCGCTGGCGGATTTCGCCGGAAAATACAAGGATCAGCCCACGCTGGCGTTTACTCATTTTCAGCCTGCCCAGCCCACTACCGTGGGCAAGAGGGCAACCCTCTGGCTGCAGGAGTTTTCCATGGATCTGGAAGACTTAAACTATGTGCTCTCCACCATGAAGCTGCTGGGTTCCAAGGGCACCACCGGCACGCAGGCCTCTTTCCTGGAGCTCTTTGACGGGGACCAGGAGAAGATCGACAGGATAGATCCCATGATCGCGCGGAAAATGGGATTTAAGGAATGCTATCCCGTATCCGGACAGACCTATTCCAGAAAAGTGGATACCAGGGTGATGAACGTGCTGGCGGGTATTGCGGCCTCCGCCCATAAGATGAGCAACGACATCCGGCTGCTGCAGCATTTGAAAGAAGTGGAAGAGCCCTTTGAGAAGAGCCAGATAGGTTCCTCCGCCATGGCCTACAAACGCAATCCCATGAGAAGCGAGCGGATCGCTTCCCTGAGCCGTTACGTGATGATAGACGCGCTCAATCCGGCCATTACCTCCGCGACCCAGTGGTTTGAGCGGACGCTGGACGATTCCGCCAACAAGCGGCTTTCCATTCCCGAAGGATTTCTGGCGGTGGACGGTATTCTGGACCTGTGTATAAACGTAGCCGACGGGCTGGTGGTCTATCCCAAGGTCATTGAGAAACATATGCTGAGTGAGCTGCCCTTTATGGCTACCGAAAATATCATGATGGATGCGGTAAAGGCCGGAGGGGACAGGCAGGAGCTGCATGAAAAGATCCGTGAGCTGTCCATGGAAGCGGGCAGAACGGTGAAGGCCGAGGGAAAGGACAATAATCTTCTGGAACTGATAGCGGCGGATCCCGCGTTCAATCTTTCTCTGGAAGAACTGCAAAAGAGCATGGAGCCTTCCCGGTATATCGGACGGGCCAGGGAGCAGACGGAAGCGTTCCTGCGGAATGTAATTCAGCCCATACTGGAAGAGAACAAAGAGCTTTTGGGCGTGAAAGCCGTTATCAACGTGTAAATCATAAGTTGTACTTATGATACATATAAATAATATTGATTTTACTTATAAAATATTTTCGGATATAATCATAAAGTAAAGACGGGCAGGTTGTTTTTACACCTGCCCCTTTTTACGCCCGGAAACGGACGGTCATATTATGTAAAATGGAGGAAAAATAAATGGTAAAAGCGGTTGTGGGAGCCAACTGGGGAGATGAAGGGAAAGGGAAGATCACGGACATGATGGCGGAGAACGCGGATATTGTGGTCCGGTTTCAGGGCGGCGCCAACGCGGGACACACCATTGTGAACAATTACGGAAAATTCGCGCTGCACACTCTGCCCTCAGGCGTGTTCTACGGACACACCACCAGCGTTATCGGCAATGGCGTGGCGCTGAACATCCCGATCCTGATGGGGGAACTGAAGTCCATTACGGACAGGAATGTGCCCATGCCCAGGCTGCTGGTTTCCGACAGGGCGCAGATCGTGATGCCCTATCATATTCTTTTTGACCAGTATGAGGAGGAAAGACTGGGAAAGAAATCCTTTGGCTCTACCAAATCGGGTATCGCGCCTTTTTATTCGGATAAATACGCCAAGATAGGCTTTCAGGTCAATGAGCTGTTCGACGGGGAAGTACTGCGGGAAAAAGTATACCGGGTACTGGAAACCAAGAACATCCTGCTGACGCACCTCTATCACAAGGACCCTCTGGATGCGGAGGAACTTTTGCGGACTCTGGAGGAATACCGGGATATGATAGCACCCTATGTCTGCGATGTTTCCGCTTTTCTTTACAAAGCGCTGCGGGAGGGAAAGACCATTCTGCTGGAAGGCCAGCTGGGAACCTTAAAGGATACCGATCACGGCATCTATCCCATGGTCACATCTTCTTCCACTCTGGCCTCCTATGGGGCAGTGGGCGCGGGGCTGCCGCCTTATGAGATCAAAGAGATCGTGACTGTCTGCAAAGCGTATTCTTCCGCGGTGGGCGCGGGAGCCTTTGTTTCGGAGATCTTTGGAGAAGAAGCGGATGAACTGCGCAGAAGAGGGGGTGACGGCGGAGAGTACGGCGCCACTACGGGACGGCCCAGAAGAATGGGCTGGTTTGACTGCGTGGCTTCCAAATACGGCTGCCGCATGCAGGGCGCTACGGACGTGGCGTTTACGGTCCTGGACGTTTTGGGATATCTGGATGAGATCCCCGTCTGCGTAGGCTATGAGATAGACGGAGAAATCACCACGGACTTCCCCGTTACCACAAAGCTGGAGAAGGCGAAACCGGTATGGAAGGCGCTGCCCGGCTGGAAATGCGATATCCGGGGGATCAAAAATTATGAGGAACTTCCGGAAAACTGCAGAAAATATGTGGAGTTTATCGAGGAGCAGATAGGTTTCCCCATCACCATGGTGAGCAACGGGCCGGGCAGAGAGGACATCATCTATCGGAAAAGTCCCCTGAAGCAGGCACAGACCGTCTGAACGGATGAATGGAGAGGCAGGATGAAAAAGAAAAAGAATGTAAAACGGATAGCGGCGCTGACAGCGGTGGTCCTGCTGGTGGGACTGTATGTGGCCACGCTGCTTACGGCGATTTTTGATACTACCGCGGCGGGCAGCCTGTTTCGCGTCTGCCTGCTGTGTACGGTGGCGGTCCCGCTGCTTGCCTGGATCTTTATCTGGATCTACGGGCAGACCGCGGGGAAGGACACCATCGCGGACCTGCACCTGATGGAGGATCCGGAAGATTATACTCACAAGGAAGGATCTGACAGGTAACGGTTCAGCGCGTTCTTTGCCTGTTCTATATTCTGAAATACAATGCCGTGGATGCCAAGCGCCTCCGCGGCTTTGATATTTTCCGGCGTATCGTCCAGAAATACGCATTCGTCCGCGGCGAGGGAATAGGTTCGCAGCAGGATGCGGTAAATGGCGGCGTCCGGTTTGACCTTGTGCACCTTGAAAGAAAAGATGCCGCCGTCCGTATAAGGGAGGAAGTCCATGGCATCCATACAGTCGATCAGTACTTTTCGGGAAAAATTGGACAGATAAAGCACCTGCAGCCCTCTGCTCTTCAGCTCCTCGATCCAGGGAATGGCGTAATCGCATTTTCTTATAATGCCTCTGACACAGAGGAGGGAAGCGCGCAGTTCCTTTTCGATGGCGGGATCGTTTTCAATAAAGAGCGAGAGCACTTCTTCGTCGCTTAAATTGCCCAGATCGTATTCCACCCAGTCCTCGCTCAGAACGGTGGCGGCAGCCAGCCGCCGCAGCAGCTGTTCGTCCCAGTGAAAATCCGCGAAATACTCATTCCAGCAGAATCTTGTCAGCACATTTCCGATATCAAAGATCACGGTTTTTATCATAGCGTATCCTTTCCGGTTCCTTCGGGGGAAGAACCTTTCCGAATGACCTCCAGCAATTTGGCGGCAGCGGCGGAGAGAGGGCCTTTCGCGGCGGTCACCACACAGAATTCTCTGGGAGGGATCATTTTATTAAAGCGCAGCTCAAAAAGTTTCCCGGACTGTAAATGCGGCAGGGCGAAATCCCGTACCACGCAGCCCACGCCCAGGTTGCGAAGTACGAACTGCACCACCATGTCGCTGGTAGCCAGTTCAAATTCCGGCTGCAGCACCACGCCGTTCGCGGAAAGAAAATCGTCCATATAACTGCGGCTGCTGGTGTTTTTTTCCAGGCAGATGATGGGAAGGCGGTTTAATTCGGAAAGATCCAGAGTTTTGTTTTTGTAGGCGGTAAACCGTCTGCCGCAGATAAAGGTATCCTGTATGGTCCGCACCGGCGTGGCGGACAGGCCGTCCTTTTCCGGAAAAGGCGTGGAAACGATGCCGAAGTCGATCTGCCCGCCGCGCAGGTTCCGCAGGGTTTCGGGAGTGGGAGCGTTGGTGACCACCACCTTGATGGAGGGGTAAAGCTCATGGAAGCGTTCCAGGTAGGGCAGCAGGTAAAACTGCAGCGTCATGTCGCTGGCGCCGATATGGATCTCGCCCAGTTCCAGGTTTAACATCTGCTTCAGCTTCTGTTCGCCGGCCTCCAGCTGTTCATAGCCGGCGGCGGTGTAGGAGTAAAGCAGTTCGCCTTCCGCCGTCAGTTTCACGCCCCTGGAGATACGGGAAAAGAGCCTGGCGCCCACCTGTTCTTCCAGAAGCCGCATGGACTGGCTGACCGCCGGCTGGGAAATGGACAGTATTTCCGCGGCCCTGGTCAGGGAACCGGTCCTGGCAACATAATAAAATACTTTGTAGTATTCCAGATTGGCGATCATGGGAGAACTCCTTTCTGCCGGCGGCACTCTTTTCTATCTTACTACAAACGGAGGCCGCGGACAATCTTTCAGGCGGATCTTTATAGATATTTTATTTGCATAATATAAGGTATGGTTATATAATAACTCTGTCATTTACAGGAAAGAAGGGATCTTCATGACGGAGAAGCTGGGGAGAAACGATCCCTGCTGGTGCGGAAGCGGCAGAAAATACAAGGTCTGCCATCAGGCGCTGGATGAGAAGATACAGGGATTTGCCAGAGCCGGCCATATGGTGCCGGGACGGGAGCTGCTTAAGGGGCCGGAACAGATTGCCGGAATCAAGGAGAGCTGCAGGATCAACATCGCGGTGCTGGATTATATTGAAGCGCATATACAGGCGGGGATGAACACGGCGGAAATAGACAGGATCGTCTATGAGATGACTACGGACATGGGCGGCATACCGGCGCCTCTGCACTATGAAGGATATCCTTACAGCGTCTGCACTTCCGTAAATGAGCAGGTCTGCCACGGTTTCCCTTCCAAAGACGTGATCCTGAAGCCGGGGGATATTATCAATGTGGACTGCTCCACCATTCTAAACGGCTATTTTTCCGATTCCTCCCGTATGTTCTGTATAGGGGAGATCAGCCCGGAAAAGGAAAAACTGGTACGGGTAGCGAAGGAGTGCGTGGAACTGGGACTGAAGGAGGTAAAACCCTGGGGATTTTTAGGCGATATGGGGCAGGCGGTGCATGACCACGCGTTTGCCAACGGCTGCACGGTGGTGCGGGAGATCGGCGGCCACGGCGTAGGCCTGGCGTTTCATGAGGAACCCTGGGTAGGATACAATACCCGCCGGGGCGAAGAGATGCTGATGGTGCCGGGAATGATATTTACCATTGAACCCATGATCAATATGGGGAAAGCGGACATTTATATAGATGATAAAAACGGCTGGGAGGTGTATACGGAGGACGGTCTTCCCTCCGCCCAGTGGGAGATCATGGTGCTGGTGACGGAAGAGGGCAGCGAAGTCCTTTGCTGGTAAGCCCCATGCAGGCAGAAAGGAAACGGAATGTTGGAATTTGCGGCGCCGAACATCAAAGACCGCGGCTGGGTGGAGGAACTGGTTTCCTTAACCGGCGAGCGGGGCAGCGATCTGGCCTTTGGAAATATTTATCTGTTACGGAACAAGTACCATACGACGATCTGCCGCTGCGGGGATTTTCTGATACGCCGCTACAGCGGCCTGTGGAGGCATGGATATACGTTTCCCGTGGGCAGGGGAGATGTGGAAGCCGCGCTGAAGGAGCTGGACGGGTACGCCGCAAAGCGGAAGGAAACGCTGTGTTTCTGTCTGCTCACGGAAGTCCAGAAGGGTCTGCTGGAAGAGATATATCCCGGACGTTTCGCGTTTTCCTGTAACGAGGGTGACGCGGATTATCTCTATCTGTCCCGGGATCTGGCGGAACTGCCCGGCAGAAATTACCATAAGAAAAAGAATCATGTGCGGCAGTTCTGCCGCGCTTATGACAGGATAGAACTGCGTCCGATCACCGGGGAGAACATTGAAGACGCGTGGACGGTGGAGGAAAGATGGCATCACGCCCATCAGGAAAACGCCAATTATTCCCAGATGTCGGAACGGAACGCCATCTGGGAGGCGCTGCGGAATATGGAAGAGCTGGGCTTTGAGGGCGCGGTGCTCTACGCGGACGGAACACCTGCGGGCATGACCATTTCCTCCCGCATCAACGGGGACGTCTGCGATATCCACTACGAAAAGGTAAACGACGAGTACGCGGTAAACGGCGGCTACAGCGCGATCAATCAGCTGTACGCCGAAAGGCTGACGTGCTATGAGTGGATCAACAGAGAAGAGGATATCGGGATGGAAGGGCTGCGGAAAGCCAAGCTTTCCTACCATCCCAGGCTTCTGCTTCAAAAATACAGCGCGAGGAGTGGGATATAATGTTGTCATCTGTATTGTCCCGGGAGGACTGCGCGAAATGCGGGTTCTGCTGTGCCTTTCGCAGGCAGAGCCTGTGGGAAACGCCGCTGTTTCCCCCGGATACCGTAGAAAAACTGGAGGCCCGCGGGTATGGATTCCTGTGGGAGAAGAACAAAGAGCGGTACGGGCGGATGGATCTGTCGGACAGATATCTGACAAATGATCCCGGGGAGGAGGCCCCCTGCTATTTTCTGGATCGGGAGAGGGGCTGTACTCTGGCCGAAGAAGACAAACCGTTCGACTGCAAGATATGGCCTCTGCGTATCATGGAAAAAGAAGATGGGGCGCTTGTGATCGCGCTGACCCCCACCTGTCCCAAAATGGGAAAGACGCCTTCCGAGGAATTAAAAAGGCTGGTGGAAGAGGGACTGGGGGAGAAGATCTACCGCTACGCCCGGCGGCATCCATTTGTGATCAAAGACTACAAAGAGGGATTTCCAATCCTTATGAGCAGACCGGCGCCTGATCGGGAGTCAAAATAAAAGTTCCCGGCTCGCCGAGCCGGGAACTTTATTTAGGAGAGGATAAGTATTCATTTATCCTTGGTAAATGCGGCCGAAGAAAGAGGGGGTTCCGTCTTCGGTTACTGTTAGTATTGACACGGAAAACGGTTTTATACACGGAAATTGAAAAATTTTCCTGCCGCGGTGAGAACGTATGGAAACTTTTACGCGGTTGTGTTAAAATAACAGGGAAAAATTTGAGATACAGGGAGGAGAAGACCATGAAAAAGGTAAAAATGCTGTGCCTGCTGCTGGTAGGAATCTTTCTGCTTGGAGGCTGTGGAAGCGGCTCGGGAGCGGAAATAAAGATAGGAGCTCTAAAGGGACCCACCACCATCGGGCTGCTCAGGCTGATGGAAAAGGCGGAAGATCAGGAAACCCAAAATACATATACCGTGACCATGGCAGTGGGAGCGGATGAACTGACCCCGCTGTTAGTGCAGGGGGAGCTGGACGTGGCGCTGGTGCCGGCCAATGTGGCGGCGGTGCTTTACAACAAGACGCAGGGCGGTATCTGCGTAGTGGACATCAATACGCTGGGTGTGCTCTATATCGTATCCGGGGATGAGGGGATCGCCGGCTTTGAGGATCTGAGAGGAAAAACGATCTATCTGACGGGAAAGGGGACCACCCCGGACTACGCGCTGCAGTATCTTTTGAGCGCCAACGGTATCGGCGCGGATGAGGTGACCCTGGAGTACCGTTCGGAGCCCACTGAGGTTGCCGCGCTCCTGGCGGAGGATCCGTCCGGTATCGCGCTTCTGCCCCAGCCCTTCGTAACGGTGGCCTGCGCCCAGAATGAAGCGCTGGCTATCCGCATCTCCCTGACGGAAGAATGGGAAAGAGTGCAGGGGGAAGGCGGCAGCCGTTTAGTGACCGGCGTTACGGTAGTGAGAAAAGAATTTCTGGAAGAAAATCCCCGGGCGGTAGAACTGTTTGTGGAAGAACATAAGGAAAGTACGGAATATACCCGGACCAATCCCGACGAAACGGCTGCGCTCTGCGTACAGGCAGAGATCATTGCCAAGGAAGGCGTGGCAAAACAGGCGCTGCCCTATTGCAATATCACCTGCATGACGGGTGAGGAGATGAAGCAGGCCCTGTCCGGTTATCTGGAAGTGCTCTATGGGCTGAATCCCGAATCCGTAGGCGGCGCGCTGCCCGGCGATGATTTTTATCTTCTCGATATAGACTGACGCGGGAGGACAGCGGGGCGCGTATGGGGAAAGAGGACAGGCGGAAAAAGAATAAAAACATAAAAAAAGCCTGCGTTCTGCTGTTCTGGCTCTGTGTCTGGCAGCTGGCGGCGCTGGCGATCGGCAATTCCCTGCTGGCGGCGGGACCGGTGGAAACGGTCCTGGCGCTGCTTAGGGAGGCCTGTGTCCTGTCCTTCTGGCAGACCGTGGGCGTAACGCTGTTAAAACTGCTGGCAGGTTTTCTGGCAGCGCTGTTTCTGGGCTCTTTTCTGGGGGCGCTCAGCTATCGCCATCCCTGGGCCGGCGAACTGCTGGCGCCTCTTATGCTGCTTGCCAAGGCGGTTCCGGTGGCGTCTTTTGTGGTGATCCTTCTGATCTGGTGGGGCGCCGGAAGGCTGTCTGCGGCGATCAGTTTTCTGGTGGCGCTGCCCATTGTTTACGTCAATGTAAGAGAAGGACTGGAAAATACGGACAACGGGCTTTTGGAGATGGCGGCTGTGTTCGGCCTGCCTTTAAAAACCCGCTTCTTTTATATTTACCGTCCGGCGCTGGCGCCTTTTTTAGAGAGTGCTCTGAGAACGGCAGTAAGCATGGGGATCAAAGCCGGCGTAGCGGCGGAGATCATCGGCCTTCCCCGCTGGTCCATCGGCGGAGAGCTGTATCTGTCTAAGATATATCTGGATACGGCGGGCGTATTCGCCTGGACCTTTGTGGTGATCGTACTGAGCTTTTGTCTGGAAAGGGCGGTGCTGTTCTGCTGGAGGCGCTTCTGCGGCTGGAATCCCTATCCTTCGGCTCCTTCTGAACGGCATATCCCTGCCTTTTCGCTTTTGCGCTTAAACGATCTTGCCAAAAGCTATCCGGGCAGAACGGTCTTACGCCATGTCAATATGGAGCTGCGCAGAGAGAAGGTCTATTGTCTGATGGCCCCTTCGGGAGCGGGAAAGACAACGCTGCTGCGGGTGCTGGCCGGACTGACGGAGGCGGACGAAGGCGGGATCGAGCCCGGAAATATCCCGGTTTCCATGGTGTTCCAGGAAGACAGGCTGGCGGAAGAGGTTTCCGCTCTGCGGAATGTGGAACTGGTCTGCGGCAGCAGGAAAAAGGCGGAAGAACTGCTGGAGGCGCTTCTGCCGGGAGAAGACCTGCGGAAACCGGTAAAGCTCTTAAGCGGCGGTATGCGGCGGAGAGTCTGCATCGCCAGGGCGCTGGCGGCGGAGAGCGGACTGCTGCTTTTAGACGAGCCCTTTAACGGACTGGACGAGGAAAACCGGAACCGGTCCGCGCGGGTCATCCTGCAGTACAGGGGCGAAAGGCTGCTGCTGGTGTCCACCCATAATAAAGAGGATATAACGGGACTGGGCGGAGAACGCCTGAGCCTTTTGGAAACGGGAAAAAACAGGCAGAAAAAGTCTTAAAAAGAGGAAAACAGGGGATTTTTTTGAAAAATATGGACAACAGGGCTTCTTTATGCTATAATTTTGCAATGTTCCAAAAAACAGTCGCGGTATGGAGGCAATAATGAGTTTACAGGTAGAAAAACTAGAAAAAAATATGGCGAAGCTGACCATCGAAACAGGCGCCGATGAATTGGAGAAAGCCTTGGAATCGGCTTTCCAGAAAAATAAAAACAAAATCAACATTCCCGGTTTCCGTAAAGGAAAAGCGCCCCGCAAGATGGTGGAGAAACTTTACGGCCCAGAAATTTTTTATGAGGACGCGGCCAATGAGCTGATCCCCGAAGCGTACGAAAAAGCGCTGGAGGAGTGTGAAGAGGAGATCGTTTCCGCGCCCAAGATCGACGTGACCCAGATCGAAGCGGGAAAACCCTTTATCTTTACCGCGGAGGTAGCGCTGAAGCCTCCGGTAACGCTGGGAAAATACAAAGGCCTGAAGGTGGAAAAGGCGGATCTTACGGTTACGGATAAAGAAGTGGACGAGCAGATCGAAAAAGAGAGAGAGAACAGCGCCAGGACCATTACGGTGGAAGACCGCCCCGTAAAGGACGGCGATATCACCACATTGGATTTTGAAGGATTTGTGGACGGCGTGGCTTTTGACGGCGGCAAGGGTACGGACTATCCGCTGACCATCGGGTCGGGCGCGTTTATTCCCGGCTTTGAAGAGCAGCTGGTAGGAGCGGAGATCGGAAAGGAAACCGAGGTCAACGTAACGTTCCCGGAGGATTACCAGTCGGCGGATCTGGCCGGCAAGGCGGCTGTTTTCAAGTGCACCGTAAAATCCATTCAGGAAAAGGAACTGCCTGCTCTGGATGACGAGTTTGCCAGTGAGGTTTCCACTTTTGAAACACTGGCCGAGTACAGAGAGGACGTAAAGAAGGGGCTGGAACAGAAAAAAGCCGATGCGGCCAAGAGCGCGAAAGAAGAGGCTGTGATCGCGGCGGCAGTGGAAGAGGCGCAGATGGAGATCCCCGATGCCATGATAGAAACGGAACAGAGGCAGATAATAGAGGAATTCGCGCAGAGGCTGCAGATGCAGGGCCTGTCCATGGAGCAGTACATGCAGTTCACCGGCATGAACGCGCAGTCCGTAATGGAGCAGACCAAACCCCAGGCAATACAGCGGATCCAGTCCAGACTGGTGCTGGAGGCCATCGCGAAAGAGGAAAATCTGACCGCGGACGAGAAGGACTTTGAAGAAGAAGTGAAGTCCATGGCGGAAAAATACCAGATGGAGCCGGAGCAGATCACGAAGACGCTGGGCGAAAGAGGAAAGAAGCAGGTGCTGGCGGATATTGCCATCAACAAGGCGGTGGCGTTCCTGGTAGCGAACGCGAAGGAAGGAAAAGCGCCGGCCAAGTCATCCAGGGCGAAAAAGAGCGCGGATGCTCCTTCCGCTCAGGAAGCGGAGGAATCCGCGGCAGAGGAATAATTTTCCTGAAAACGGAGTACAAATAGAGAAAAAGTTTAAACAGAGGATTAAGAAATTCTTAAATCCTCTGTTTGAGATTGCAAAACTTTTTTCCTTGGGCTATTATAGAAACTGGATAAAAAGACAAGACTTGTAGCAGGACTGATTGGAGGAAGAGAAATGAGTTTAGTACCTTATGTCATAGAGCAGACCAGCAGAGGGGAACGTTCTTACGATATCTATTCCCGTCTGTTAAAGGAAAGGATCATCTTCCTGGGAGAGGAAGTCAATGAAACCACTGCCAGTCTGGTAGTGGCGCAGCTTCTCTTTCTGGAGGCGGAAGATCCCGAGAAGGATATCAATCTGTATATCAACAGTCCGGGCGGTTCCGTAACTGCCGGTATGGCTATTTACGATACCATGCGCTATATCAAATGCGATGTTTCCACTATCTGCATCGGCATGGCGGCCAGCATGGGCGCGTTTCTGCTGGCGGGCGGCGCCAAAGGCAAGCGGATGGCCCTTCCCAACGCGGAGATCATGATCCACCAGCCTCTTGGCGGCGCGCAGGGGCAGGCTACCGAAATTGAGATCGCGGCCAAACATATTCTGCAGACAAAAGAAAAGCTGAACAGGATGCTGGCGGAAAATACCGGCAGGGACTACGAAGTGATCGCCGCGGATACGGAGCGGGACAACTGGAAATCAGCCCAGGAGGCATTGGAGTACGGTCTGATCGACAAGGTGATCGAATCCCATGCCGCGATGGAGAAATAATATCAGGAAATGAAAAGGACCGCGGGGACGGACAGCCCGCGCGGCGGAATGAGAGGAAAGATGGCAGGAAAAAATTCCGGCAATGATATAAGATGTTCGTTTTGCAATAAGACACAGGACCAGGTGAGAAAGCTGATAGCCGGACCCGCCGGTGTGTATATCTGCGACGAATGCATACAGATCTGCGGTGATATCTTAGAGGAAGAATTTGAAGAGGAAGAATTTACCGATTCCGAGAAAAAGCCTAATTTTAAATTACTGAAGCCCGTTGAGATCAAGCGCTTCCTGGATGATTACGTGATCGGCCAGGATGCGGCAAAGAAGGTACTTTCTGTAGCGGTGTACAACCATTACAAGAGGGTGACGGCGGACAAAAAACCGGAGGACGCGGAGCTGCAGAAGAGCAATGTCATTATGATAGGACCCACGGGCTCCGGCAAGACCTATCTGGCGGAAACCCTGGCGAAGATCATCAATGTGCCCTTCGCCATAGCGGATGCCACCACGCTGACGGAGGCAGGCTATGTGGGCGAGGACGTGGAAAACATCCTGTTAAAGCTGATCCAGGCGGCCGACTACGACGTGGAACGCGCCCAGTACGGTATCATCTATATTGATGAGATAGACAAGATCACCAAAAAGAGCGAGAATGTATCCATTACCCGGGACGTTTCCGGCGAGGGCGTGCAGCAGGCTCTGCTGAAGATCATAGAGGGCACGGTGGCCAGCGTGCCGCCTCAGGGGGGCAGGAAGCACCCTCATCAGGAGCTGATACAGATCAATACCTCCAATATCCTCTTTATCTGCGGCGGGGCGTTTGACGGTCTGGACAAGATAGTGGAAACCAGGCTGAACAAGAAATCCATTGGTTTTAACGCGGTCATCACGGAAAAGGCGGACAAGGAGATCGGAGAGATTTTAGGTGAGGTGACGCCCCAGGATCTGGTCAAGTTCGGCCTGATCCCTGAGTTTGTGGGACGTGTTCCCATTAACGTTTCTCTGGCGGGGCTGGATAAGGCGGCGCTGATCCGTATTCTGACGGAACCGAAAAACGCGCTTATCAAGCAGTATCAGCGGCTTTTTGAAATGGACCATGTGAAGCTGAGCTTTGAGGAGGATGCCATCGAGGCCATTGCCGCTCTGGCGCTGGAGCGGAAAACAGGCGCCAGGGGACTTCGTTCGGTGATGGAAAACGTCACTTTGGATATTATGTATGAGATCCCTTCCGACGGGACCATTGAAGCGGTTGTGATCACCAAAGGCGCGGTGGAAGGCACCAGCGAGCCGCTTACCATACATCGGGATGTGAGTATGCCAAAGGCAAAGTAAGCTAAACGCCGCTCTTGTTTAAGTGCGGCGTTTTATCATAGTCAGGGAGAGGACGGAAATGGAAGATACAATTATGGTGGCCGCGCTGGAAATGCCGGCGGTGGCTTTGCGGGGACTCTGCATTCTGCCGGGGATGATAATCCATTTTGACTTAAGCAGGGAAAAATCCGTCCACGCGGTGGAGAAGGCCATGCTGGGAGAGCAGAAGCTCTTTCTGGTGTCCCAGAAAAGCGAAAATACGGAAGAGCCCGGAAAAGAGGACCTTTACGGGACGGGCACGATAGCGGGATTAAAGCAGATCAGCCGGCTGCCGGGAGGCATTGTGCGGGTGCTGGTGGAGAGCCTGGAGCGTGGACGCCTTTGGGGGCTGAAAACCGGGGAAGAAGGCTATCTGCTGGCGCAGGTGGAGCCTTTAAAGGACAACGATGAAGAACTGGACGGCGTACATAGCGAGGCTGTGAACAGGGAACTGCGGGAACTGTTTCATACCTACAGCAGTTTGAACCCCAACCGGGGAAAGATCCTGGACAGAAAGGTGGATACCATTGACAGGCCGGCTGTCCTGATGGATACCATAGCCGGCGGTATGCTGCTGTCCGTAGCGGTAAAGCAGGAAATCCTGGATGCCGTTTCCCTGAATGAACGGTATGAGAAGCTGGCGGCGGTTTTAAACAATGAGATCCAGATAGGCATGGTGCGCAGGGAACTCACCGGGAAGATCCAGAAGAAGGTAGAGAAGAACCAGAAGGATTACCTGCTGCGGGAGCAGATGAGCGCTATTAGGGAAGAACTGGGAGAGGCGGATGCCGGTTCTGAAGCGGAACAGTACGAAGAAGCGCTGGAAAAGCTGGAGGCCGCGAAAGAGATAAAAGAAAAGATAGCCAAAGAGATCTCCCGCTTTAAAAACCTGTCCTCCGGCAGTTCGGAGAGCGCGGTGGAGCGCGCTTATATCGAAACCCTGCTGGAAATGCCCTGGAGTAAAACATCCAGGGACAATACGGATATGGAACTGGCGGAGCGGATCCTGCGGCGGGACCATTACGGTATGGAACAGATCAAGGAGCGGATCCTGGAATTTCTGGCGGTACGGAATCTGCTGGCCGGCCAAAAAGGCCCGGCGTCTATTATTTGTCTGGTGGGACCGCCCGGAACGGGAAAAACCTCCATTGCCAAAAGTCTGGCCAGGGCGCTGAAAAAGGAATACGTCCGCATCAGCCTGGGCGGCGTGCGGGACGAGGCGGAGATCCGGGGACACAGAAGGACCTACGTGGGGGCCATGCCCGGCAGGATCGCGGCAGGCATAAAACAGGCCGGAGTAAGCAATCCCCTGATGCTTTTGGATGAGATAGACAAGGTGGGAAGCGATTACAAGGGAGATACGGGAGCGGCGCTCCTGGAGGTTCTGGACAGTGAGCAGAACAGCCGCTTCAGAGATAATTATATCGAGCTGCCGCTGGATCTGTCCCAGGTTTTCTTCATTGCCACAGCCAATTCCACCGCGGATATCCCCAGGCCCCTGCTGGACAGGATGGAATTGATCGAGGTAAACAGTTATACCGCGAATGAAAAGTTCCATATCGCGAAGGAACATCTGCTGCCAAAGGTCTGCGCGCAGAACGGCATCGACAGGAAACAGCTGACGGTCAGCGACGGAGCGATCAGAGCCGTGATCTCCGGTTATACCAGAGAAGCGGGCGTGCGCGGCCTGGAGAGAAAGCTGGGTGAGATATGCAGGAAAGCCGCCAGGGAATTGATCAGGCAGACCCCGGAGCAGAGGGAGAAATGCCGTATACGGGTGACGGTACGGAACCTGGAAAAATATCTGGGCAAGGTCCGCTATACGGAAAACAAAGCCAATGAGGCCGACCAGGTGGGAATCGTGCGCGGCCTGGCATGGACCAGCGTGGGAGGCGAAACGCTGCAGATAGAAGTCAATAAGATGGCCGGAAAAGGAGAAGTGAAGCTGACCGGACAGATGGGGGACGTAATGAAGGAATCCGCCATGACCGGTATCAGCTACGTGCGTTCCGTCAGCGGGCAGTACGGCATTCCGGGAAATGTTTTTCAGGAAACGGATTTCCATATCCACATTCCGGAAGGGGCGGTGCCCAAGGACGGTCCTTCCGCGGGTATTACCATGGCAACGGCCCTGCTGTCGGCCCTGACGGAGAGAAAGGTGCGGGCGGACGTGGCCATGACAGGAGAAATTACGCTGCGGGGAAGGGTGCTTCCCATCGGCGGGCTTAAGGAAAAGCTGCTGGCCGCGGGTATGGCGGGGATCAAGCGGGTGCTGGTGCCCAAAGAGAACAAAAAGGACGTGGATGAAATTTCCGAGGAGATTAAGGCGGGACTGGAGATCCTTTATGTGGAAAAGATGGAGGAAGTGATCAAACTGGCCTTCGCGGAAGAAAGCGGGAAAGGTTAAGACGGATGATAATCAAAAACGTCAATTTGGAAACGGTATGCGGCGTTACCAGCAGGCTGCCGGAAAATACTCTGCCGGAGGTGGCGTTCGCCGGAAAGAGCAATGTGGGAAAGTCTTCTCTGATAAACGCGCTGATGAACCGGAAATCCCTGGCCAGGACCAGCTCCCAGCCGGGAAAGACCCAGACCATTAATTTTTATAATATCAACGGAGAAATGTATTTTGTGGATCTGCCGGGATACGGATACGCGAAGGTAAGCGCGGGGGAAAAAGAAAAATGGGGAAAAATGATAGAGAAATATCTCCATCAGTCCCGGATGTTAAAGGCGGTCTTTTTGCTGGTGGATATCCGCCACGAGCCGTCGGAGAATGACAGGAGCATGTACCGGTGGATAAAGGAACAGGGGTATTCTCCCATTATTGTGGCCACCAAATCGGACAAGATCAAGCGGAGCCAGAGAGAAAAACAGCTGAAGCTGATACGGGATGGGCTGCGGGCGGGAACGGAAGCGGCGCTGATCCCCTTTTCCGCCCAGAGTAAGGAGGGAAGGGAAGAGATCTATCGGATCCTGGAAGGATTCCTTTCCGGGGACCAGGAAGGATAAAAGTATGAAGAAATATGGCAAGGCGTTTTTGAATTTACTGATAACGGTCGGTATCCTTTTGGCGGTTATCTTTCTTCTGCCGCGCGCGGCGCTGTTTTTCATGCCCTTCGTGATCGGCTGGATCATCGCGCTGATCGCGGGTCCGCCGGTGCACTTTCTGGAGAAAAAGCTGAAGATAAAAAGAAAGATCAGCTGCGCAGTGGTGATCATCCTGATCATCGGCCTGGTGGTGTTCGCGGGATATCTGATAGTTGGCAAACTTTTCCGGGAACTGCTGGGATTCATCGGGGACCTGCCGGAACTGCTGGGTTCGCTGAAGGCGGACTTTGATGAAATAGGGAACAACCTGAGCGGACTGTATGAAAAGCTTCCTAAGGACATACAGCATTCCCTGGACCGTATCGGAGAGAACGCCAACGGCCTGTACGCGGATATCATGGAAAGGGTGAGCACGCCTACCATTGAGGCGGTGGGGGATTTCGCCAAGCAGCTGCCCACCATCCTCATCAGCATCATCATGTGCCTGCTTTCCGCTTATTTTTTTGTGGCGGACAGGGATTCCTTTCTGAAAACGCTGCGGGAGATCATGCCCGAATCCCTGCAGTGCCGTTACACGATCATCCGGCGGAGCCTGTTTCAGGCCGTGGGAGGATATTTTAAGGCCCAGATCAGGATCGAACTCTGGATCTATCTGCTCCTGGTCATCGGGCTGGTGGTGCTGGGGGTAAACTATACGCTGCTGATCGCGCTGGGGATCGCCATACTGGATTTCTTTCCCTTTTTCGGAACCGGTACGGTCATGATCCCGTGGGCGCTGGTGAAGTTTCTGAGCGCCGACTACAAGATGACCATCGGGCTGCTTCTGATCTGGGGCATCAGCCAGCTGGTCAGGCAGATCATTCAGCCCAAGATCGTGGGAGATTCCATCGGCGTACCCCCGATCCCTACATTATTTCTGCTTTTTATCGGCTATAAATTTGCCGGAGTGCTGGGTATGATCGTGGCGGTGCCGGTGGGCATTATTTTCTGGACCCTGTACAAGGAGGGGATTTTTGATACCACAAGAAACAGCGTACGGATACTGACCGCCGGGATCAACCGGTTTCGGAAACTGACGCCGGAGGATATGAAAGAGGTGGATGCTTACAGGGAAGAATGCGAAAAGCAGATCAGAGAGGAAATTACCCAGGAGGAGCGGCAGGAGAAAGAAGATGAGAAACTTTAAGTTCACGCTGCAGTATGAAGGCACCCGCTATCAGGGCTGGCAGAGGCAGGAGAGCAGCGGGAATACCATTCAGGGAAAGCTGGAAGCGCTGCTGTCCAAAATGTGCGGACAGCCCGTCCGGGTACAGGGCAGCGGCAGGACGGACGCGGGCGTGCATGCTGCCGGTCAGGTGGCCAACGCCCATATGGAAACGGACAAGACGCCGGAAGAGATCCTGGAATATATGAACACTTACCTGCCGGAGGACATTGCGGTGATCAGGGTGGAAGAAGTGGCGGAACGGTTCCACAGCCGGCTGAACGCCAAAGGGAAGACCTACTGCTACAGGGTGATCAACAGCGCCCTGCCCAATGTGTTTGACCGCAGATACACTTACCGCATCGCGGAAAGGCTGGATGTGGAAGCCATGCGGGAAGCCGCCGGGCTGCTCTGCGGCACCCACGATTTTTCGGCGTTTACTTCCGCGGGAAGGAGTAAGAAATCGGCGGTCAGGACCCTGGAGGAGATCCGGATCGAGGCGCGGGGAGAAGAAATTGATTTTTATTTTAGCGGAAACGGTTTTCTTTTTCATATGGTGCGCATATTAATGGGTACATTGATAGAAGTGGGACTGGGCAGACGCGGGGCAGGCGAAATGACGGAAATCTTAAATTCCCGGAAAAGGGAAATGTCGGGAGCGCTGGTTCCCGCCTGCGGTCTGACGCTGATGGAAGTAAGATATAAGTAACGGAAAGGCTGTTATGATAAAGAAAAAATATGTGCGTGTGCTCTTTGTGCTGTATCTTCTGCTCCTGGTACGGATCATTGTGTTCAAGTATCCGGCGGAACGCCTGCGGGAGATCGCGGAAGGCTGGCGGGATGACGTATTCTGGGAAGGAATGGACAGCGCCAATTTTGTCTGGCTGAAAACCATCCGGCTGTATACCAGGCACTGGAGCCGGCTGGGTATCTATAGTTTCGGCAATCTGGTAGGAAATGTGCTGGCCTTTGTGCCCTTAGGCTTTATGCTGCCGCTGCTGAGCGAAAAACTGAAGAAATGTCTGTTCTGCCTGGGCACGGGGCTCTTCGTGGTGCTGGCCATCGAACTGTTCCAGCTCTGGACCGCGTTTGGCTGCTTTGACGTGGATGATATCCTGTTAAACGGGATAGGGGTATGGCTGGGCTGGGTGGTTTTCAGGATAGGGAGCCGCCTTTTCTCCAAAACACATCCGGCTGAATAGAAAGGATCAAAACTGCGAAATTTTTAAATTTTGCAGTTTTTTTATGCCCTGGGGGATATTTATATTGTGAAGGAACCATAAGAGGACGGGAATGAGCGATTTAGCGAAAGAGGAAGGCGGACAGAGCAGGGAAACCCTGCGGCTTACCATAGAAACCTATTTCCCCACGCTTTACAGGATTGCGTTTCTGCGGATGAAAAACGAGGCGGATGCCGAAGATGTGGTGCAGGAGGTCTTTTTCCGCTACATGAGATCCGGCATGGTATTTGTCAGCAAAGAGCATGAAAAGGCCTGGTTTATTAAAGTTACCCTGAATTGCTGCAGAAAGCTCTGGAAGTCCTCCTGGATGAAGTACCGGGCCGCACTGCCGGAAGAAGGGGAAGCGGTGGCTGTTCCGGAAACGGCGGAAGCCTACTGCCTGAAAGACGAGCAGAGCAGGGAACTGCTGAAGGCCGTATGGGAGCTGCCGGACAGGTACCGGGAAGTGATCCATCTTTTTTATTACGAAGACTTGTCCGTGAAAGAGATCGCGGATATTGTGGGAAAACAGGAATCCACCGTCACCTCTCTGCTGACGAGGGGCAGAAGGATCCTGAAACGGAAACTGCAGGAGGAATATCGGTTTGAAGAATTTTAGGGAAAGTTACAAAAAAGCGGTGGATGCCATTCCGATCCCTGATTTTTATGTGCGGGAAATCTCTCAGACGGAACGCGGAAAGGACGGTTCTGGCGCCCGGGGGAAACGAGGTCTGACCGCCGCGGCGTTCGCGGGGGGCATGGTCCTTATCTGCGCCCTAGGGGGGGTAGCGGCAGACTGTGTGAAGGACCGCGCGGAGGCGGGTGAGAATGATCCGCGGACCGCGGCAAAAGATACAAATCGGTTACATTTTGGATACAGCTATGAAAAAAGGCAGAACTACGATAATGGAAAAAGGGAAGGGAAGATATATGAGCAGCATTCTGATTTTTCATACCGATACGGAGATCACCAGGATGATGCGGCCGCTGTTAAAGGGAGAAGGACATGAGATCCTGGAAGCCCGCAGCCTGGCGCAGTTCTGGAAATATATGGAGGACGGGCAGGCGCAGCTGATCCTCACGGATACGGCACCTTTTGGAACGGCGCTGCTTAAGGATATAAGGGCCGGGTACAGTCTGCCCATCATCGTCTGCTCCGCCGAAAGCGGAGAACCGGCCAAAATACAGGCGCTGGAAGCCGGAGCGGATGACTATGTGACGCTGCCCTGCAATCCGCTGGAACTGCTGGCGCGTATCAGGTCCCAGCTGCGCCGGTACACCCAGCTTGCCAATCTTTCCGCCAATATCAAGCACATCTACCGCGTAAACGGTCTGGTGATCGACGATGAAAAAAGAAGCGTGTCCGTGGAAGGCAGGGAAGTGCGGCTGACGCCCATTGAATATAAGATACTGCGCCTTTTGGCGCAGCAGCGGGGAAAGGTGCTTTCCATAGAAGATATCTATGAATCCATCTGGCATATGAAGGCTGTGGGGGCGGACAATACCGTTGCGGTACATATTCGGCATATCCGGGAAAAGATAGAGGAAAATCCGGGAAATCCCAGATACCTGAAAGTGGTATGGGGGACCGGTTATAAGGTGGGGTGAGGCTGTCAGGAATGCCGGTGAAGCAGCTGCAGGGCAGGTTTTTCCCCCTGGTAGCGGGCAAAGTGCCGGCTCACTACCAGAAGAGAAAGCAGGAAGCAGCCCAGAGTGACGGATGCGGGCTGTCTGCCGCCCAGCAGGCAGCAGAGGGCGAACAGCGTAAAAGTTACCACCGAGCGGAAAAAGTGCGGGGTAATGATGATCACCAGAGAAAACAGGAGGTAAAGGACCGCCAGTGTCAGCACGGGCGCCAGATGGGGATAAAGACCCAGCAGGACGCCGAAGGACACGGCGATGGCCTTGCCTCCTGTGTGCTTTTTGCAGAACAGGGGAAAGGCGTGTCCCGCCACGGGCGCGGCCATCACAAGAGCAAACAGCCAGTGGGAAATCTCCAGGTCCCTGGCGGCGGCGAAGACGGGAAGGGCGCCTTTTAAAAGCTCGCAGACGATGCTCATCATGCCCACGGGAATGCCCGCGTACAGAAAGGCGTTGGCGCTGCCGGGGTTGCCGTCGGGAGCCAGCTTTCTGATATCAATATGCCGGAACAGTCTGGGCAGCAGATAGGCGTAAAGTACGCTGCCGGAACAGTAGCCGATGAGGATATAGGCAAGATAACGCATCATAACGAACTCCTTTTCATAACGGCCTCGGTCACAAATCCGCAGATGGCTTCGGCCGGATTCTTCGGTGTATGTCCCCGCTGAGCCGACTGCATTCCCAGGCGGACCGCTTCGTTTTCCACCAGCAGCATGCCCTGTCTGATCTGGGAGCGGATATGCTGGGCGGCGATGGACATGCCCCGCGCGGTGAAAAATTCTCTGTTTCTGGTTTCGCAGCCGGGGATCGGCGCGGTGTGCACGATCGGCACGTTCATCTGTAAAGCCTCCGTGGTGGTCAGACCGCCCGGTTTGGTATAGATGACGTCACAGGCCGCCATGTAGTCCGCTACCCGGTCGGTATAACCGGTCACGTGCACGTTGGGGTTGTGGGAAAATTGCGCCTGCAGGGTATTTCGCAGCTTGGTGTTGCTGCCGCAGATGATCACGATCTGCTCGCCGTGTTTCAGGCGGCGGGCCAGCTCATAGGCAAACAGATGTATCTTGCCGAAGCCCATACTGCCGCTCATTACCAGATACATGGGTTTGTCACCGGGCAGGAGCAGGGCTTCCTTGGCGGCGGTCCGCTCCCTGCGCTCCAGAAAAGCGGCCTTTACAGGAATCCCCAGAGGCAGCAGCTTTTCTCTGGGAATCCCTTTGTCCGTATATTCGGAAAGCAGATCCTCATGGGGGATGACGTAGTAATCACAGTCCGTTTCCTCCCAGAAAGGAATACAGGTATAGTCCGTGGAAACGGCTACCGTGAGAGGGATCTTCATATGGTGGCGCTTCATGTACGTCAGGGTTTCGGCCGGGAACAGATGGGGCATGATGACGGCATCATAAGCATGCTCCAGCAGGTGCCGGTTCAGCTTGCGGGCCATAAGGCCGTTGGCAAGATAGACGGGGGATTTATGTCTGGGAGAACTGATGGCGCTCCCAACTTTATACAGCAGGCCGAATGCCTTGGGCAGACGGCTCGCCAGCTTTACATAGGCCTGCCCTACCAGGCGCGCGGTGCGCTCGCTGGAAAGGGAAAACATATCCAGAAAATCGACTTCATGTCCTTTGTTTCGCAACGCCTCTTCTATGGCGGCACCTGCCGCGTTATGTCCGCCGCCGGTAGCGGAGGAAAGAATCAGAACTTTCATATCCGTATATCCTCTAGGTATCCTTTATGTATATAATATAGCCCTATTGTAACACTACACGGATAAAATTGCAAAATCTCTTCCCGATAAGATTGACGGCGGCCGTATTTACCGGTAAAATAAAAGCATATTTCAAATATTATGTCCATGGAGGTGGCCTATGAGATTGCCTGTGATAGAACGGTATATCGACGAACTGATTGAAAAGAGTACGCTGGATGTTCCCGTATGGAATATTGAAAAAGCCCGGCACGGTCTGAAAGCCGGCTGGAACTACATAGACGGCTGTATGATCCTGGCGCTGCTGGAAACCTATCATACCACGAACGAGAAAAAATATCTGGACTTCGCGGATGCCTTTATCGACCATCGGGTAAGGGAGGACGGCACGATCGACGGCTATTCCGTGGAGGAGTTTAACATTGACAATGTGAACGCGGGCAAAACGCTGTTTCAGCTTTATGACATTACCGGAAAGGAAAAGTACAGGAAAGCCATAGAACTGATCTACAGCCAGATCCGGCAGCAGCCCAGAACGGAGGAAGGAAATTTCTGGCACAAGAAGATCTATCCCAATCAGGTCTGGCTGGACGGACTTTACATGGGGCAGCCTTTTTACATGGAATATGAAACCCGGTTCAACAACAGGAAAAATTATCCCGATATTTTCCGGCAGTTCGCCAATGTGGTGAAGCATATGCGGGATGAGAAAACAGGACTTTACTATCACGGCTACGATGCCTCCAGGTCTATCTTCTGGTGCGACAAGGAAACGGGGCTTTCCTCCAATTTCTGGCTGCGGGCACTGGGCTGGTATTCCATGGCGCTTTTGGATACCCTCGCTAAGACGGAACCGGAAGGATATGAAAAAGAATACGAAGAGTTAAAGCGGGTGTTCCGGGATCTGGTGGATTCCCTGCTGAAATATCAGGATGCGAGCGGTATGTGGTATCAGCTTCCCGTTCTGGGAGGAAAGGAGCCCAATTATCTGGAAACCAGCGGCAGCGCGATCCTGTCCTTTGCCATCCTGCGGGGCGCGCGTCTGGGATTTTTACCGGAATCCTACCGGGAGTACGGGATCAGAGCCTTCGACGGTATCCGGGAGAAATACATGACCACCGCGGACGGGGAGCTTCACCTGGGAGGCATCTGCCTGGTAGCGGGACTGGGACCCGCGGACAATACCCGCAGGGACGGTTCCTTCGAGTACTATATGTCGGAACCCATTGTGGAAGATGATGCCAAGGGCGTGGGACCTTTTCTGCTGGCCTATACCGAGATCAGAAGACTGTAGGAGGACGGAACGGAAATGGAAGTGAAAGAGCAAAAAAGCATGTGGAACGCGGACAATGGGGACGGAACCTATTCCAATCCCATTTTATATACGGACTATTCGGATCCCGACGTGATACGGGTGGGGGAAGATTATTTCATGGTGGCTTCTTCCTTCTGCAATACGCCGGCGGTTCCCGTGCTGCACTCCAGGGATCTGGTCAGCTGGAAGGTCATCAGCTATGCCATGGAGAGGCTTCCTTTCGACTATTATGACAAGCCCATGCACGGCTGCGGCGCCTGGGCGCCGGCTATCCGTTTTCACGAAGGCGTTTACTATATCCTGATCCCCATGCCGGACGAGGGCATCTTTATGGTCAGGACCCGCGATCCGTTTGCCGGCTGGGAAGAGCCGGTCTGCGTCAGAAAGGTAACGGGCTGGATCGACCCCTGCCCGTTCTGGGATGATGACGGAAAGGCCTACATGGTGACCGCTTTTGCCAGAAGCCGCATCGGGTTTAAGAGTATTCTCCATCTCTCCCCCATCCGGCCCGACTGTACGGGAGTGCTGGATGACGGACATCATATTTTTGACGGCAGCGTGACCCAGCCTACCATAGAAGGACCCAAGCTGTATAAGCGGAACGGATATTATTATATTTTCGCCCCCGCGGGCGGCGTAAAACCGGGCTGGCAGACCGTGCTGCGTTCCCGGAACATCTGGGGGCCCTATGAAGAAAAGATCGTACTGCGTCAGGGCGGAAGTTCTGTCAACGGCCCGCACCAGGGGGCATGGGTGGATACGCCGTCGGGCGAGGACTGGTTCATTCATTTTCAGGATGTGGGAACAGCCGGAAGGATCATTCATCTGCAGCCCATGCGCTGGGAGAACGACTGGCCGGTGATCGGCGTCAACGTGGACGAAAACGGCTGCGGAGAACCGGTGTCCAGATACAAGAAACCGGATGTGGGCGGAGAGTTTCCCGTCTGTTCGCCCGCGGATTCCGACTGCTTTACGGAAAGCCGCCTGGGACTGCAGTGGCAGTGGAACGCCAATTACCGGAAGGACTGGTACGCTCTGGGAGAAGGCGGCCTGACGCTGTACGCGCAGGATAAAGAGAAGGATACCCAGCTGTGCGACGTAAGCAATCTGCTGCTGCAGAAATGGCCGGCGCCGGAATTTCAGATCACCTGCCGTTTGTGGCCGGAGGGCATGCGCGACGGCGATCTGGCAGGTATGATCTCTCTGGGAGGCGTCTATACGGCGCTGGCGCTGCAGAAAGAGAGCGGGAGATACAGGCTGACGCAGTGTACGGGCGAATGGACCAGGCAGAATGAAACGCGCCGGGCGCTGGCAGAGATCCCGGAAGGAGCGGTATATCTGCGGATGCAGGTACGGGGAGCGAAGGAAGTTTCTTTTCTCTACAGTACGGACGGACAGCGCTTTCTTCCCGCGGGAGATACCGTGGAAGCGTCCGCGGGGCGCTGGGTAGGCGTAAAAGCCGGAATGTTTATCGCGCATGAGGGCGCGGGAAAAGGCGGATATATAAGGAGCGATGGATTTTTATTTGACAGTCTGTAAGAAAAATCTTTCCATTTTGGGGATTTTGTAATATAATAAACATGCGTTATACATAATCCATTGACAAATCTTATTTCCCGAATGGGAAATTTTACCCCATGAAAAAGATAAAATGCAGGAGAGGTTTTGAGATTAATGAGAGAAAAATATGAATCGCTGGCGCTTGTAGACTTAAAGGAAATAGCCAAGCTCAGAGGCATCAAGGGAGTTTCAGCCATGAAAAAGGCGGAAGTAATTGAAGCTATGCTGGAACTGGACGAGCAGGAAAAGAAGCAGGCGGAGGAAAAGAAGGCCTCGGAGCGCGGCAGCGCGGAGGAGCACAAACCGGCGGAAGGCAGAAGACCCGCGGAGGAGCGGCGGCCTGTTTCGGGCAGAAGGGAATCCTCCGATAACAGGACATACGGAAACAGAGGTGAGGGAGCGGACAGCAGAACCTCCGGCGAAAGCAGGGTTTCCGGGGACGGCAGGGCTCCTTTTGACCGGAACGCGGTGTATGATATCAACAGTTTTCCCGCGGAACTGGACAGCGGAGAAGAGGCCAACGGGATCCTGGAGGTCATGCCGGACGGGTACGGCTTTATCCGATGCGCCAATTATATGCCCGGTGAAAACGACGTGTATGTGGCGCCCAGCCAGATCCGCCGGTTCGGCCTGAAAACAGGTGACGTGCTGACGGGCAATAAACGTGTCAAGACGCAGCAGGAGAAGTTCAGCGCGCTCTTATACATTAAAGGGATCAACGGCTATACCGTGGAGGAGGCTTCCCGAAGGCGGAATTTTGAGGACATGACGCCGGTCTTTCCGGATGAGCGCATCCGGCTGGAAGGCCTCGGATCCAGTATCGCCATGAGAGTAATGGATCTGGTCAGCCCCATCGGCAAAGGCCAGAGAGGCATGATCGTGTCCCCGCCCAAAGCCGGCAAGACCACGCTTCTGAAACAGGTGGCCAAGTCCGTACTGCGCAATGAGCCCAATATGCATATGCTGATCCTTTTGATAGACGAACGTCCTGAGGAAGTGACCGATATCAGGGAGGCGATCGAAGGCCCCAACGTGGAAGTCATTTATTCCACCTTCGATGAACTGCCGGAACATCACAAGAGGGTTTCCGAAATGGTGATCGAACGGGCAAAGCGGCTGGTGGAACACGGCATGGACGTGGTGATCCTCTTAGACAGCATCACCCGTCTGACCAGAGCGTACAATCAGGTGGTGCCGCCCAGCGGCAGGACGCTTTCCGGCGGTCTGGACCCGGCGGCTCTGCATATGCCCAAGCGTTTCTTCGGCGCCGCCCGCAATCTGCGCAACGGCGGCAGCCTGACGATCCTGGCCACCGCGCTGGTGGACACCGGCTCAAAGATGGATGACGTGGTTTACGAGGAATTTAAAGGAACCGGCAACATGGAAATGGTGCTGGACCGCAAGCTTTCCGAAAAGAGGATCTTTCCGGCCATTGATCTGCAGAAATCCGGTACCAGGCGGGAGGATCTGCTGCTGAGCGAGGAGGAGCTGGAAGCCATCAATATCATGCGGAAGGCTTTGAACGGCATGAAGGCGGACGAGGCGGCGGACCGTATCCTGGACATGTTTTCCCGCACCCGCAGCAATATGGAATTTGTCAATATGGTCAAAAAAATGAAGTTTATTTAAAAAACCCTTGCAATATCCCGTGCCGCATGGTACAATAACAAAGCTGTTTGTGATTGCATAAGCGGCACAGGCGAGAACAGAATAAGTCGATATGAATATAGAGAGGTGAAAAACATGAAAGAAGGAATCCATCCCGAATACTATCAGGCAACCGTTACCTGTAACTGCGGCAATACTTTCGTAACCGGTTCTACCAAACCGGAGATCCACGTGGAGGTCTGCTCCAAGTGCCATTCATTCTATACCGGCCAGCAGAAAACAGCAAGAGCCGACGGCCGTATTGATAAGTTCAATAAGAAGTACGGTGTGGAAAGCAAGTAAATTTTCGGTCAATAAGATTTCTGAAAGGTTGAGGTGTATATCTCAACCTTTTATGATTCGGGGAAAGGAAATACCATGGCGAAAAGAAAGGGCCACTATTCCGGTATCGGCGGTCAGGCGGTGCTGGAAGGCGTTATGATGAAAAACGGTGAAAAGTACGCGGTCGCGGTGAGAAAGCCGGACGGTGAGATAGAAGTGGAACTGGAAAACTATCAGGGTGTGGGACATGCCGGCGTACTCAGGAAAATCCCTTTTATACGGGGAATCTTCAACTTTGTGGATTCCCTGGTCCTTGGGATGCGCTGCCTGAACTATTCCGCGGGCTTTTACGAAGACGAAAACGCGGAAGAAACCGGAACGGATAAGGTGCTGAACAAGGTCAGCGGAGGCAATGGCGAGAAGATCCTGACCATACTGGCCACGGTGTTTTCCATAGCGCTGGCGGTGGGGATCTTTATTCTGCTGCCATATTTTATCACTTCCTTTCTCAGGGATTATGTGCGCAGCGAAGCGTTGATGGCTGTGATAGAGGGCGTTATCCGGATCGTGATCTTTCTTTTGTATGTGACCGCCATCTCCGCCATGAAAGATATCCGGCGGCTCTATATGTATCACGGGGCCGAACATAAGTGCATCAACTGTCTGGAAAGAGGGAAACCGCTTACGGTGCGCAATGTGATGCGCAGCTCCAGACTGCACAAGAGATGCGGCACCAGCTTTTTGTTCTTTGTGATGTTTGTGAGCATTATCCTGTTTTTCTTTATCCGGGTACAGAATCCGGCGCTGCGGGTGCTGCTGCGGATATTGCTGATACCCGTAGTGGCAGGTATCTCTTATGAACTGATCCGTCTGGCGGGCAGAAACGACAGCCTGTTTGTCAGGATACTGTCCGCGCCGGGTATGCTGCTCCAGCGGCTGACCACCAAGGAACCCACCAGGGAGATGGCGGAAGTGGCGATCGCTTCCGTGGAGGCGGTCTTTGACTGGAAAAAATACCTCAAGGATGAATTCGCCTATGTGGTGGACAGTCCCGTCCTGGGCGAAGACGAAGAGGAAGAAGCGAAAGAGGAAGAGAAAGCTTCAGTGAAGGAATGAGCGCATGGATTACCGGGCATGTTATGAAAAAGGCCGCGCCTGTCTGAAGGCCGCCGGAGTGCCGGAACCGGAAGCGGATGCCAGGCTGCTGCTGGAATATGTCTGCCATACCGGCCTGAATACACTGCTGGCCCATGGTGACCGGCCGGTATCCGGGGAGGAGAGAGGGGAATACGAGGCGCTTCTTGAGAAAAGAGCCCGCCGGATCCCCGTGCAGTATCTGACGGGAGAGCAGAGCTTTTGCGGGCTTTCCTTTCGGGTCAACAGGCATGTGCTGATCCCCAGGCAGGATACGGAGATCCTGGTGGAAGAAGCGGCAAAGAGGCTGGAACCGGGCATGAGGCTGTTGGATATGTGTACCGGATCCGGATGTATCCTGATAAGCCTGCTGGCCATGACGGAAGGCGTACGCGGCGCCGGGGCCGATATTTCCGCCGAAGCCCTTGCCGTGGCGCGGGAAAACGGATGCCGTCTGCTGCCGGAAGCGAAACGTCCGGGCTGGTATCAGGGAGATCTGTTCGGGGCTCTGCCCGCGGACGGCGGACAGTTTGATATGATAGTTTCCAATCCGCCCTATATTCCCGGCGGTGACATAGAGGGGCTGATGCCGGAGGTAGGCGTCAGCGAGCCCAGAAGCGCGCTGGACGGCGGTGAGGACGGACTGGTATTTTACCGCCGGATATTGGCGGAGGGCATTCCTTTCCTAAAACCGGGGGGCTGGCTGCTTCTGGAGATCGGCGCCGGACAGGGGGCGGCGGTAAAGGAAATGCTGCGCGGCGCGGATCTATCCGCGGCGGAGATCAGAAAGGATTATGCCGGGCTGGACAGGGTGGTCCTGGGAAAGAAAAGACAGAGGTAGGAAAATGTTTGATAAACTGGATGATCTGTTAAGGCGATATGAGGAAATCATGAATGAGCTGCATGAGCCGGATGTGGTGAATGACCAGAACCGCTTCCGCGGCCTGATGAAAGAACAGAGCGATCTGACGCCTTTGGTGGAGGCCTATACCGAGTATAAAAAGCGCAGGCAGGACGTGGAGGATTCCCTTGCTATGCTGGAAGAAGAAAACGACGGGGAAATGCGGGAAATGCTGAAGGACGAACTGGCGGCCGCCAGAAAGAGGATCGAAGAACTGGAACAGCAGATGAAAATCCTGCTGCTGCCCAAGGACCCCAACGACGATAAGAACGTAGTAGTGGAGATCCGTGCGGGCGCGGGCGGGGACGAATCCGCTCTGTTCGCGGCGGAGATCTACCGTATGTACGTGCATTACGCGGAAAGCCAGCACTGGAAGGTGGAAACGGTCAGTGTGGATGAGATCGGCATCGGCGGTATGAAAGAAGTTACCTTTATGGTGAACGGACAGGGAGCGTATTCCCGGTTAAAGTACGAAAGCGGTGTGCACAGGGTACAGAGGGTGCCGGAAACGGAGTCCGGCGGCCGTATCCATACCTCTACCATTACGGTGGCGGTTATGCCGGAGGCGGAAGAAGTAGATGTGGTGATCGATGAAAAAGATATCCGCATCGACGTTATGCGGGCTTCCGGGAACGGCGGACAGTGCGTCAACACCACGGATTCCGCAGTGCGTCTGACCCACTATCCCACCGGGATCGTGGTTTACAGCCAGACGGAAAAATCCCAGCTGCAGAACAAGGCCAAAGCGTTTGCCCTGCTGCGGGCGAAACTCTATGATATGGAACAGCAGAAGGCTCATGACGCGGAAGCGCAGCTGCGCCGCAGCCAGGTAGGGACCGGGGACCGTTCCGAAAAGATCCGCACCTACAATTTCCCCCAGGGAAGAGTGACGGACCACCGGATCGGCCTGACGCTCTACAAGCTGGATAAGGTGATGAACGGGGATATCCAGGAGATCATAGATGCCTGCATAGCGGCGGACCAGGCGGCTAAGCTGAGCAAGATGAACGAAAGCGCGTGACCGCGGGAGGAGAGAGTATGATAATCAGAAGGGCGCAGGAAAAGGATATGCAGGCCATTGACCGGCTGCTGCTGCAGGTCTGCATGGTGCATCATCAGGGCAGACCGGATCTGTTTCGGGCCGGAGCCAGGAAATATACGGACGAGGAACTGAAAAAGATCCTGCGGGACGATGAGAAACCTGTTTTCGTGGCGGAAGAACAGGGAGAGGTGGAAGGCTACGCGTTCTGCGTATTTGAAAAGCATGAGGACAGCCACGCTTTTACGGATATCACCACGCTCTATATAGACGATCTGTGCGTGGACGAAGGACTGCGGGGCAGACATGTGGGGAAAAGCCTTTATGAATATGTGCTGGATTTCGCGAAGAAAAAAGGCTGCTATAATGTGACGCTGAATGTATGGACCTGCAATGAAGGCGCCATGAGATTTTACGAGGCATGCGGCTTGAAGCCGCAGAAGATCGGCATGGAAACGATACTGTAAAGTGAGAGGGAACATGGATAAAAGGGAACTGGAAAAACTGCTGGAACAGGTGGCAGCCGGAGAAGTGGCTGTGAAGGAAGCGCTTACCCGGCTTCGTATTGAGCCTTACAGGGATCTGGGGTTCGCGAAAGTGGATACGCACCGGGGGATCCGCCAGGGCATGGCGGAAGTCATTTACGGAGCGGGTAAAACGGCGGGGCAGATCCTGCGGATCGTGGAAACCATGCGGGAAGAAGAGGAAAAGACGATCCTGATCACCCGTTTGGCGCCGGAAGCCGCCGTGTTCATAGAAAAAAGCCAGCCCCTTGTCTACGACGAGATTTCCAGGATCGGGACGGTGGGCGAAATGCCTCCCAAAGACGGCATCGGAAAAATCGTGGTGGCCACAGGAGGTACCAGCGATATACCGGTGGCGGAGGAAGCCGCCAAAACCGCGGAAGTATACGGGAACCAGGTAGTAAGGCTGTACGACGTGGGTGTGGCAGGGCTGCACAGGCTGATGGACCATCTGGATGAGATCATGGAAGCCAGGGTGATCGTGGCGGCGGCAGGTATGGAGGGCGCGCTTGCCAGCGTACTGGGAGGCCTGGTGGACTGCCCCGTGATCGCCGTTCCCACCAGCGTGGGGTACGGCGCCAATTTCGGCGGACTTTCCGCGCTGCTGTCCATGTTGAATTCCTGTGCCAGCGGCGTCAGCGTGGTGAATATTGACAATGGTTTCGGAGCCGGCTATCTGGCCAGCATGATCAATCATATGGAGGGAAAATAGATGGATACGCTTCGTGTACTGTATCTGGAATGCAATATGGGAGCGGCGGGGGATATGCTGCTGGGAGCGCTGTCCGAGCTTCTCCCGGATCAGGACGCTTTTTTTGACGAGTTAAATGCCGTTGGAATCCCGGATGTGGAAGTCTTCAGGGAACAGTCCGTCAAATGCGGTGTTGTGGGCACGCATGTCCGGGTGGTCGTACACGGTACGGAGGAAGAGGCGGAACCCCACGAGCATTTCCACCATGACGGGAGCGCTCATCCCGGTGAGAACGGGCATGGACATCACCATCACCACCACGCGGCTCTTCAGGATATTTATGAGATCATAGACCGGCTCCGGCTTTCGGAAGAAGAAAAAACGGATGTCAAACAGATCTACCGGAGCATCGCGGAGGCGGAGGGAAAGGTGCATGGCAGAGAGGTGAGCGACATCCATTTTCATGAGGTGGGTACCGCGGATGCCATCGCCGACATCACCGGCTGCGTTATGCTGATGCGCAGACTGGGAGTGGACCGGGTGGCGGTATCCCCCATCAGCACCGGCTTTGGCCAGGTACGCTGCGCGCACGGGATCCTGCCTGTGCCGGCTCCGGCTGCGGCTCTGCTGCTGAGCGGTATGCCCTGCCGCGCGGGCGATACGGAAGGAGAACTCTGCACGCCTACAGGGGCCGCCCTGCTGCGTTATTTTACAAAAAAATACGGCAGACCGGACGATGGGGATATGGGCGGGATGCCGCCCATGCGGATCGAGAAAATCGGCTACGGTATGGGAAAGAAGGACTTCGCCGCGGCCAACTGTCTGCGCGCCATTTTGGGAGAGAGCGCGGCAGGCGCCAACGGGGACGCAAATCAGGTCGTAGAACTAAACTGCAATCTGGATGATATGACCCCCGAGGAACTGGGATACGCCCAGGAAGTACTGTTAAAGGAAGGCGCGCTGGAAGTGTTTACCACGGCGGTGGGAATGAAGAAATCCCGAATGGGGATCCTGCTTACGGTCCTCTGTAAACCGGAGGAAAAAGAGAAGTTCACGGAACTGATCTTCCGGCATACCTCCACCATCGGCATACGGGCGCATGTCTGCGAAAGGACCGTCTTAAAGCGCGTGGAACAGATCAGAGAAACCGGCGGGGCGGCGGTACGGGTCAAAATATCGGAAGGATTCGGCGTCACCAGGGAAAAGCCGGAGTATGAAGATTTGAAAAAGATCGCGGAAGAAAAAGGGATTTCTCTCCGTGAGGTAAAAAAGAGCCTATAGTTCCGTTTTTCTCTGAAAGAGAAATCCGATCAGGAGAAAAGCCGCCATATAGAAGGCGGAACAGGCGAGGCAGGCCGCTATCCTGCCGGGACTGACCGTAAGGTCGGAAAGGTCGGAAAGAAAAGAGGAAATCCAGATATCTCCCACGGCAAAGTCCGTTTCCAGAAGCACGTCCATTACGGCGAATCCTGTGTCGATGAGCATGGGGCCGATAACAACCACGGCGATAGCCGCACCGGTCCTGCGCAATATGGCGCTGACGGCAAAAAACAGGGCTGTTTCCGCCATGACCGCGGCGTACTGGGCGGCAATGAGCCCGGGAAGTTTGAGGTCACCTAATCCCTGAGTGCCGAAAAACAGAATACCCAGCACCAGCGATACCGCTTCCGTGGCCAGAAACAGCACACTGGAGCTTCCCCAGACGGCGGTCAGCTTCGCCAGATAAACCTGTTCACGGGAGTATCCTTTCGCGTAGATGTTTTTAATGGTCTGCTGTTCAAAATCTCCGCATACCGTTAACGCCGTAAAAATACTGATGATAAGGACAAAGGAGCAGCTGTTCAGCGTATCCAGCAGAAAATCCGCTCCCGTTATGGCAAGAGCGCTCAGATCTTCCGAAAGGGAGGCGGCGAAGCCCAGCAGCAGTCTGGTCACCAGGGCGGACAGTACCAGCAGTGTCAGCATGATGCCGCCGCAGATATAAAAGCTTTTCTGTTTTTTCAGTTTTCTGTATTCCAGTTTCAGTAGATTATTCATAGGATCTGCCGAGCCTTTCAAGGAAGAAATCTTCCACACCTTTACTCTCAATTTTCAATTCATATACCCTGACCTGATTCCGCACAAGTTCTTCCGTCAGGACGGAGGTATCTTCGATGGCGGAGAAAATATGGATCTCGTTACCCACGCATTCCAGACTGATATCCGGGTGCAGCCTGGTCAGGACGGAGGCCGCGTAAGGCGCGTCATGTACGACGGCCTTTATCAGGGCGCGGCATTTGGCCGAAAGTTCCTGGGGAGTGAGTTCCTCCACCAGAGCGCCGTCCGCGATGATGCCGTACCGGGTGGCTGTCCGGCCCAGCTCGTCCAGCAGATGGCTGGCTATGATAAATGTGGTCCCTGTGCGGTTAAGCTCCAGGATCAGATCCCGGATCTCCTTGATGCCCGCGGGATCCAGGCCATTGATGGGCTCGTCCAGTATCAGCAGATCCGGACTGCCCAGTAAAGCAACGGCGATGCCCAGTCTTTGCCGCATTCCCAGGGAAAAGGCTTTTACTTTTTTCTTCCCGGTGCCGCTCAGGCCCACCAGCTCTAAGAGCCGGCTGATCTCCCCGTCCGGTGTTTGGGAAAGGAGCGCGAAGCGCTTCATGTTCTCAAACGCGGTTTCGTTTTTGTACAGCGCGGGGGCCTCAATGAGAGAACCGATATTTTTTCTGGCGTTGTTTAAATCCGCGCGGCCGAACAGCTCTATGCTGCCCGAATCCGGCAGCGTCAGACCGGTCAGCAGTTTCATCAGGCTGGTCTTCCCGGCGCCGTTCTTACCGATCAGGCCGTAGATCTCCCCTTTGCCGATATGGAGGGATATGCCGTTGACGGCGGTTTTGGTTCCGTATTTTTTTGTGAGAGATTCTGTTTTTACAATATGATCCATGCGGCGGTTCCCCACGATGATTTCTCTGTTCTAAACTGCTCCTACTATAACATGTTTTCCGGTTTTGTTCAAGATAAGGCGGAGGAATACCTGACAATTGACAGGCCGCGCGGAAGAGATTACAATAAGGGGAGTTGACGGGCGGGAGGCGCAGAATGAAAAACAAAAAGGTATTTTCCGTTGCCATGATACTGACGGCCGCTGCCGGCTGGGGGCTGATCGGTCTTTTTTCAAGGCCTCTGGCAGACACCGGGCTTTCGGCGCTGCAGACTACTTTCCTGCGCAGCGTGATCGTAGTGGCGGCCATGGGAGTTTTTCTGCTGGTGAAGGATCGGGGACTGTTCAGGGTACATCCGCGGGATTTCTGGATCTTTCTGGGAACGGGGCTGGTCAGTATCATATTTTTTAACGTATGCTATTTTACCACCATCCGGCTCACTACCCTGGCAGCGGCTTCCGTTTTGCTGTATACGGCCCCCTGTTTTGTCATGTGTATGTCCGCGGTGTTCTTCGGAGAGCGCGTCACGGCCGGGAAAGCGGCCGCTCTGCTGCTGGCCTTTGCCGGCTGCGTGCTGGTAAGCGGTCTGGCGGTGGGAGGAATCAGCCTCTCGGGCTTTCTGACGGGGATAGGCTCCGGTGTGGGGTATGCCACCTACAGTATCTTCGCCAAAGTGGCGCTGAAAAAATACCATACCTTTACCGTGATCTTTTATACTTTCGTGGTGTCTTCCGTATGCCTGCTTCCCTTCGCGCATCCGGAACAGGTGCTGCCGGTCCTGACATCGGATACGCGGATCCTTTTCATGGCTCTGGGACTGGGCGGGATCTCCACTGTTATGCCGTACATCTTTTATACTAAGGGACTGGAGAGCGTGGAGGCGGGGAAGGCTTCCGTGCTGGCGTTCGCGGAACCCATGGTAGCGGCGTTTACGGGGATCCTGGTATTTCACGAGCCGCTCCGGGTGCAGAACGCGGTGGGGATCGTGCTTATTTTTCTGGCGATCGTACTGCTGAACATGCCGCGGAAGATCAGAGAAGCAAAGGAGTGAGATCAGATATGGAAAACTGGGAAAAGTACAGCGAAGAACTGCTTGCTTTTATTGACAAAAGCCCCAGCGCCTTTCACGCGGCCGCGAATCTGGCGGCTATGGTAAAGGCGGAAGGGTATCTGGAATTAAAGGAAGAGGAAGACTGGGAGATAAAGCCGGGAGGCCGCTATTTTGTCATGCGAAACGATTCCGCTGTGGCGGTGTTTTCCCTGCCTGCGCAGGAGGCGGAGCAGATCAGGGGATTTCATATCGTGGCGGCGCACGGGGATTCTCCCTGCTTTAAGATAAAAGAAAAGCCGGAGATGACCATGGAAAGCCGATACGTGCGTCTGAATACCGAAAAATACGGAGGAATGCTGCCCCAGACCTGGCTGGACAGGGCACTGTCCGTGGCCGGGCGGGCCGTGTTTACGCGGGACCGAGAAATAGTGACCAAATTGGTCAATATAGAAAGGAATCTGCTCGTGATCCCCAATCTGGCCATCCATATGAACAGGGAAGCGGAAAAAGGACAGGAGTATAATGCCCAGACGGATCTGATCCCGCTTTACGGAGAAGTCGGCGGGGAACATTTTCTGAACCGTGTGGCGGAAGCGGCCGGAGAGGCGGAAGACAGCCTGTCAGCTTACGATCTGTTTTTGTATGTAAGGGAAAAAGGAAAACGAATCGGAGGAAACGGGGAATATATTCTGGCGCCCAGACTGGACGATCTGCAGTGCGCTTTCGCGGCCATGACCGCTATGGCGGAGAGCAGACCGGCGGAATATATCAATCTGTGCGTGGTGTTTGACAACGAAGAGGTGGGAAGCGGCACCATGCAGGGAGCGGATTCCACTTTTCTGGAGGATGTGCTGTCCAGGATCAAAGAAGAACTTGGAGAAACGGACGCCTGGCTGCGCAGACGGATAGCCGGAAGCTTTTTGATCTCCGCGGATAACGCCCACGCGGTACATCCCAATCATCCCGAAAAGTCGGATCCTACCAACCGTCCCTATCTGAACGGGGGCATTGTGCTGAAATACCACGGAGGACAGAAGTACACAACGGATGCCGCGACGGCGGCACGGCTGAAGGCGCTGTGCCGTAAAGCGGGAGTGCCGGTACAAACCTATGCCAACCGCTCGGATATCGCCGGAGGCTCCACTTTGGGAAATATCTCAATCCGGCATGTTTCCCTGCCTTCCGTAGATATCGGTCTGCCCCAGCTGGCCATGCATTCCGCGGTGGAAACGGCGGGAGCGAAGGATACGGCTTATGCCGTCAGGCTGTTTCAGACATTTTATGAGGGCTGAATATTCTGTGAGGCAAGAGAGTGAATGTATTCCGTGGGCGTACATTTTAAATGCTTTTTAAACAGCTTGTTGTAGTAACTGGAGCTGTTGAAGCCCACGGAAGTGGCAAGGGTGGAGATGGAGGAAGCGGCCTCGTCCCCGCTTATGATCTTTTTGGTGGACGCGAAGATGCGGTATTTCATCAGGTATTCAAAAGGGGTCATTCCCAGAGCGCGTTTGAAGCAGCGGCAGCATTCGCTCTTGCTGACATGAATGGAGGCCGCGATATCTTCCAGCGTCAGGGGCTCCATGTAAGATCTTTCAATAAATCGGATGGCTTCCTTGATGCGGTTGGAATCGGTGATGGAATGGGAGGACCCGGCAGAAACCTGAGAGGAGTCGGAACTGCAGAAGGGCAGTAATCTTTCCCATAAGAGGCAGAGATATCCCCTGGCTCTTAACTCATATCCGTGTGTCTTTTTCTGGCAGCAGTCGTAGACTCTCTTGGCCAGAGAAAGCATTTCAAACAGCGCCCGGTCGTTCCTGCGCAGTACAAGATAGTGGAAATCCTGGGAGGAAAGAATGGGCGTGAGATACTTGGAAGAGAAGACCGTTTCCCCGTAACCGAATAAAAAAGCAGGATGAAATTTCAGAGTATACAGGGTACAGCTCTCGGTACCTGCGGAATGAATGGAATGCAGGCAGTTTTGGTTGATGAAGATACCGTCCCCTTTGGACAGGGGAATATCCTTGTCGGGCAGCTTTAACAGAGCATCACCACTGTAAATGATGATAAATTCTACTTCTTCGTGCCAGTGCCAGCGGATAAACCGCATGGACAGATTGGCCAAATCCAGAAAATGCGCGCCCACCGGAAAGTCGAAGTTCTCTACCGGAACGGGCGTGTATTTAATGTGGCGGCTGCGTTCCAGGTCAGCCGCGATATTCTCCGGTATCCGCGTGCCGTTCAACGGCGTATAGATATCGTAATTCATAAAATCCCCCTTTAAGATCCCCGATAACCCCATGTACAATTTCAGTATAATATAGGAGCCATTCCCCGCACAATGGGAAAAAAGGGCGGTTATGGGAAAAAGAGGCGGACGGCTGTAAATATGGCGGGCAGGATCCGTTTTTTGGAATAGGATAAAGAAAAAAGGCAAAATGATATGGACTACCGCGAGGACAATCAAAAGATAGAAAATCTGCTCAATCTTGCGCTGGAAGTGACGGAAGGGACAAGAGAAAAATCCCTGAACCTGAACGTGGGTTATGAAAGCGGAGGCAGATGGGAGCTGATCGTAAAATACAACGGGGACCTGTCCGGACTGGATGAGAAAGGAGTGGTAACGGAGGAACTGATCGCCGGTTACGCCATTTTGACAGTGCCGGAAACACTGGTGGATGAAATAGCCGCGCTGCCGCAGATCGAGTATGTGGAGAAACCCAAACGGCTCTTTTTCGCGCAGGACGGAAAAAGCGCTTCCTGCATTCCCCAGGTGACGCTGCGGGAACCTTATTTAAGCGGCAGAGGTGTGCTCACAGCCATTATTGATTCGGGGATCGACTATACGAGCAGGCATTTTCAAACGGCGGACGGAAGTACCAGGATCCTGTACTTGTGGGATCAGACGGCGGCTCCTGACGAAGCCGCGGGACGGCGGCCGCCGGAAGGGTTCGCCCTGGGGACCGAGTTTGACCGGGAACAGATAAACAGGGCGCTGCGGGCGTCCGATCCCGCGGAAAGATATGAACTGGTTCCCAGCGTGGACGTCAGCGGGCACGGTACGGCCGTGGCGGGGATTGCCGCCGGAAGCAGGTGGAACGGTTTTGAGGGAGTGGCGCCGGAAAGCGGTCTTTTGGTGGTAAAGCTTGGAATCGCCGGAAAAAATTCTTTTCCCCGCACGACGGAACTGATGCGGGCGGTGACCTACGCGGTGAAAAAAGCTCAGACATTGTCCATGCCGCTGGCGCTGAACCTGAGTTTTGGAAATACTTACGGCGCGCATGACGGAACATCTCTGATAGAACGTTTCCTGGATAACGCGGCGGAGATCGGCAGGACGGTCATCTGTGTGGGCAGCGGAAACGAGGCGGCATCCGGCGGGCATCTGCAGGGGAGCGCCGCGGCAGGAAGGCAGCTGGTGGAGCTGTCGGTGGCGCAGTATGAGGCTGCCCTGAACGTTCAGTTCTGGAAAAGCTATGTGGACAGTTACCGGATCACCCTGCGTTCCCCGGGAGGAGAAGAGATCGTGATCCCCGATCCGGGCGTGGGAAAGCTGACTTTGAGGATGGAAGATACGGAGATCTTGATCTATCTGGGAGAGCCTACTCCATACGGCGTGACGCAGGAGATCTATTTTGATTTTATTCCTGTGGGAAACTATATTACGGCGGGCGTCTGGAGTTTTATCATCGAACCGCTTGCCGCGGTGACGGGGCAGTTTTATTTTTATCTTCCCAGCGCCGGCGTCCGCAGCCGGGACACCCGTTTCTTTGCCTCTACGCCGCAGATGACGCTGACAATCCCTTCCACCGCGGGACGCGTGATCACGGTGGGGGCCTATGACAGCACCTATGAGGCTTACGCGGATTTTTCCGGGCGGGGATACGTATATCCGGAGAGAAGCGCGGGACTGATGGCGGCGGGAGCGGTCAAGCCCGATCTGGCGGCGCCGGGGGTCAATATCACCGCACCGGATACTTTCGGCGGATACGGTCTTTTTACGGGAACATCCTTTGCCACCCCATTTGTGACGGGAGCCGCGGCTCTTTTGATGGAGTGGGGAATCGTACGGGGAAACGATGCGTTTTTATACGGGGAAAAGGTAAAGGCCTATCTGCGGAAGGGGGCCAGGCCCCTCAGGGGAGAAGGGGAACTGCCCAACGCCAGAGTGGGTTTTGGCGCACTGTGCGTGGCGGACAGCATACCGGTGTGACGAGGATGATCGGGGCGGCAGGGAAAAGTCATTTTCTTCCGGCGGCGGTACGGCCGCGGCCGCCCGCGGAAATCCGCGGAAAATGAAGGGGATGGGCATATAGGTATAGAGCCGGTGGTATCATGGATTGATCCGTGGTATAATAATTCTGCTGCCGCAGAATATATGCCGGCTGCACCGGCATGGCACCGCTGCGCGGCGCATTATCCCTGTGAGCCACCGCTTGAAAAGTAAATGCCGTTTACGCGGCGCTTCCTTTTCCGCGCTTGTGGTATAATGATTCTGCTGACGCAGAATACATGCCGGCTGCACCGGCATGGCACCGCTGCGCGGCGCATTATCCCTGCGGGCCACTGCTTGAAAAGTAAATGCCGTTTACGCGGCGCTTCCTTTTCTGCGCTTGTGGTATAATGAACTTATAAATTCATTTTATGGGGGCGGAAACTTGGAGGCTGGTAGAGGTATCATGGGCAGGAAAAAGTATTGGATACTCCGACTGTTCTTTGTGCTTTTCACAATATCCGTATCTGTTGCGATACTTCCTTGTGAAATCATAAATATTCACGGTTTATTTGGTGAAGTAACGACATGTGCAATAGTCGAAGATGAAGAACAAGAAATTATCAGTATTAAAGACGTAGGTCATAAAAAAGTCCAAACCGTAAAGGGCACAAACATTTTCAATATTTGGTTTGAACTTCTGATAACGGTTGTATGCGTCAGCTTTTGCGCTAATTTCATTAAACTTCCGCGAGGAGATACTATAGTTACATTAAAAGTCCGCATGGACGATTAAAACCTTTCTGCAAATAAAAAGCAGAAAGGAGAGGTATTGTGTTCGAGCAAGATTATGTAATGAGGCTCATTAAAGAGATGGTGCGGGCTATCTTAAAGCTGTTATTTCATGTTGATACGGAGTCACCGACAGTAGAATTGCTGGAAAACAAAGAAGAAAAGGAAACATTGGAAAATCTGTTAGGCTTGATTGACGATGGTAAGATCAATGAAGCAGAAAACAGATTATATGATCTGATCAGCGATATAGATGTGGATAATCTAGAAATCGCCCTATTATTTTATTCCTATTTGAATGACAAAACAGACGATTTTTTAGAAGCAAATGGCTTCAGTAGAGAGGAAATCAAGTTAGGTCTTGAAAATACCGCTGATCACTTTGGACTGAGCAGTATTGTAAAAATGTTTTTGACGGATTTTTCATGAAATCATCTGGTTGCCGGTGGAGTAAGATGACCGGCAACCAGACAATTTCTGCTCGCACTGACATCTTATATACCTGGAATAATTACTCTCGGAGGGAAAATATTGTGATACATAACTTTTCGCCTAAAACAATGGAAGCTCTTGGTTATTATGTTTATGTGTATTCTGACCCGGATACGAAGAAACCGTTCTATGTGGGCAAGGGTAAAGGGAACAGAGCTTTTGATCATCTTACTGATCAGTCGGAGAGCGATAAGGTGAGGAAAATTGCTGAAATAAAAGCACGCGGCAAAGAACCGCTTATAGAAATCCTGGTTCACGGTCTGAATGAGGAAACAGCTTTAAAGGTTGAGGCGGCGGCAATTGACCTCATTGGCATTGATCATCTTACAAATCAGCAAAGAGGACATGGTTCCGGCATATATGGAAAGATTGAAGTATCAACGCTTGAAGCTAGATATGTGTGTGAGGAACTTTCTTTTGAGGGTATTAAACATAATGTCATTCTCATCCGGATCAATAATCTGTACCGTAACGACATGACGCCGTTAGAACTGTATGAGGCCACCAGAGGATATTGGAAGATTAATCCGGAACACGCAAAGAAGGCTGAATATGTGTTTTCTGTATATGATGGTATGGTCATGGAGGTATACCAGCCCATAGCGTGGTTTCATGGCCTTTCAACATTTAGTACAAGACAGGAGCTTATCAGTGAGGATAGGTATAAATCGAGATATGAGTTTGTTGGAAGAATAGCGGATAGGGATATAAGAGATCTATATGTTGGAAAGTCGGTAGCTGGGATATTCGCTTGTGGAGAACAAAATCCGATCAAATATATATGGGGAAAAGATCAAGATAAATAAAACAACCATAAAATCAATCGCAAAAATATATATTGGCCCTTGACATATGCTTATT
>CANRPU010000004.1 GCA_947632555.1 uncultured Lachnospiraceae bacterium | reverse complement strand
CGGCAAGGTAGAGTTGCCCGACTAAAGCCCGACCCGTCCGGCAGTCAGCCGGACAGGGAACGGCAAAATTTTTTACATTTCTTTTACTTCTTTATCTCACATGAGCAAATACTCCAGATATATGGGATGCTATATTCGTTGCTGTAGGTACAGCCGTTGCATATATTTATCTTGTAATACTGAAAAAGAATGGTCTTATTGAACAATAAACAATTCATACGGATGCGGGATATACACATTGGGCGCTGGTGTATGATAATAAATATTATGACCCAGAGTTTGGACTGATTGAGGGCGGATATACGAAGATCGCGCTTATTGAAAGCCGCTTTTCTAAGAGAAATCTTGTACCACATAAAAAGTAAAAAGCGGTTGACAGGATTCTTGCAGGGGGTAAGATGTGTAAGGCGGATCCCGCGGATTATCATGGGGCTATGTGCCGCAGCCGGGCTCATTGTTCTGGGGATCAACCTATTTTACATGGTACAGGAAAACCGTATGCGGGTGCAGCTCTACGGCTCGCAGATCAACGGACAGATGGCGCAGAAGGCGGCGCTGATCGATTCGGTGGCGGCAGGCGCAGAAGGCGGCGCTGATCGATTCGGTGGCGGCAGGCGCGCCGGTAGGCGGCTCCGAAGAAGAATATTACAGTTATGTGGACGCGATGCTGGAGATGTATGATGACGTGTCCGCGGTTTATGTCTGTGTGAAGCAGGACGGCGTGATTTACTCGGACGGTATTATGACCTATATGTCGGGCGGCTGGGTGCCGGATGATGACTTTGTCGTAACCGACAGAGCGTGGTATTCGGGCGCGGCGGCCATGGATGACGTGTATGTGTCCGAGCCGTATGTGGATGAGCAGACCGGCAATATCTGTGTTACGCTCTCCAAGGCGATCATCAGGGACGGAGCTGTCGTAGGCGTAGCCGGTCTGGATATGTATATGGACGATCTGGTGTCGCTGATAGAGGGCTCCTACAAAGGCGGCAGCTATGTGTTCCTGACAACGCAGAACGGGCTGATCCTGACGCACCCGGATCAGGAGCTGGCGCTGAGCGTGGATAAGAGCACAACGGTGGCGGATGCGCTGAACGGCCAGTACGCCAAGGTGTGTGAAGAAATCCTGTCAACCAAACTGATCTGGGATTATGCGGGCGGCCCGAAATTTGCCATCAGCAGTCCCGTGGAGGCAACGGGCTGGGATGCCGTAGCCGTGACTTCCCTGTTCGGCGTGCTGGTCGTGGTACTTGTCACTGTCATGCTGACGGTGGTACTGTGCTTCGCGCTGAGCGGCCTCGTTAAGCAGCAGCTGACCAAAGGCATCAGTCCCATGTTTATGCCGCTGGAGGAACTGGCGGCCAATGTGAGCAAGATATCGGAAGGGCAGCTGAATTATCACTTCTGCGTGGATGAACAGTCGCAGGAGGTGAACGCCCTGTCCGTGGCGTTGAATGATACGATGCAGAAACTGGCGCGCTACATCACGGAGATCTCCGACACCGTGACGGCCATTTCGAAGAAAAACAGGAATTTGAGGGTGAAATATCTATGGAAGCAAGACTTGAATATTGTGGTAATTATATAGAGATCACAGATTTTCACCACTCCGTTGATGATGAGAAAAACGGAAATCCATATAATTGTTCGTTTGATATCAAAGTGAGATCGGGTGTGTTCTCCGGTATTGCAGACGGCTGTGAATATGATTATCATGAGCTGCAGAAGTTCATTAAAGCTCTGGAAGAAATGCTCTCATTTAAGGGAAAAAAAGTAACGTTTGTTGAAATGGGTTATGGTAATAGGATTGAGTTCAATTGCGACAGAACAGGACATATAAAAATATCTGGTGATATACGGAGTGGTATAGGCAGCCACATTCTAAAGTTTGAATTTATGACAGACCAGACAGTTTTTTCGGAATTCATAAATGAACTGAAAAGCCTATAGATTCCCGTTTGTCCAGCCAATCTACCATATCTGTAACTAAATAGAAACTAGAAACATAGCAAAAAGCGCATAGAGTAAATCTATACGCTTTTATATAATTCTTTTTATCTTATTTGATCGTCAATATCTTTGAGCAAATAGGAAGATACGGGTGTATGGCGCTTATGATTCTTCCTATGTTCACAAAAGGTTGGAAATTTGGTTTTAGATCTGTAACGGAGATGCTCGTTTGGATATGCTTAACAATACTGCTGTTGGCGATTTACAGCTTGCTCTGGATTAAAAAAGCGAATGGTGGAGTGCTTGTTCTCTACGGGTTAGCATTTGTTCCTGCCGTCTTGTTCTTGTTGAACGGTATTTTATTCCGCCATCCCGCTTTGGCCGTCGCGGCGGTGGTTTTTGGCATATGCCACTTTCTCATTGTCAAAGAAAATATGTGATCAAACACCGGATTCCCGTTTTCCGGGAAGCGGATGATAGAAAGGAAACGGTAATGAACGATTCGATAAACATCGCCCTGCTTCAGATCATGCCCATGGGGAGCATTGAACAGAACATGGATATCGCTATGCTGCGGGAATACCGCAAAAGAGAAGCGCAAAATCTACGGAACCGGCGGCCTGAATTATACGGTATCCTCGCGGAGCGATAGCCCGGCAGGGGCAGACAAAGGCCCGTTTTCGAGCAGTAAACCATCACCAAACCTGCGTGAAATGAGAGGCCTGACATAAGTAACGAAAAAGGGATTCAGCGAAGAGGAATACGCTGCAGATAGGTGGAGTGTTCCTCTTTTTTAGTACCGGTTGGGGGCCTTTTTGCTTTTTTGCCGGGAAACCTGTTGCATGAACAATGTAGAATAGATTATAATTAAAATAAAAGTAAGATCTCAAGAAGGACATGGAGGTATCTACCACATATATTATCAATAAATGTCCCGAAAGGAGGGAATTCTATCCATGCCACAAAGAATGCGTGACCTATTGGAACAGTATGTGGATGAAATAAAAAAGATATACGGATCTGATCTGCAGAAAATCATTCTTTATGGTTCTTACGCAAGGGGAGATTTTAGCAGGGAATCAGATATAGACATCATGATTTTGGTAAATATATCTAATGAAAAAATTGCTGAGAAAGGCAATGAGTTATCAGACATTACTTTTGAGTATAATTTTGATAATGATATACAAATTATGCCGTTAGTAAAAAATGTGACGCATTTTAACCGCTGGATTGGCGCATATCCATTCTACAATAATGTTCAAAGAGAGGGAGTGGAGTTGTATGCAGCATGAGTTAAATGATGCTGGCGGTGCGAAAGAACTGGCTGGGTACAGATTGGAAGCAGCTAAAGAAGATCTGGCTGCGGCAAAAAATTGTCTGGCGCAAGGCTTTTATAGAACAGCAAACAATAGAGCGTATTATGCGATCTTTCGGTCAATATCAGCTTGCCTGGCATTAGAATTTAAATCATTTAAACAGCACTCGCAGGTGATGGGCGCTTTTAACAAAGATTTTGTCCATACCGGTATATTTCCAAAAGAAATCAGCAAGAAGATCAACAAGGCGCAGGAAGTGCGCCATGCCAGTGATTATGATGATTTCTACATTATACGGATAGAAGAAGTGAGGGAACAGATTTCCGCGGCGGAAGAGGTAGTTACTATGGTGGAGAAATACCTGCGTGAAATGAGAGGCCTGACATAAGTAACGAAAAAGGGATTGAACGGTTGAAAACGGAAGGCTGCGGCCGATTCACGGCCCAACAAAGAGAATATGCTGAAAAATGCGGCAGAGGATAACAAAATCCTCTGCCGCTGTTATTTTGGTGCCGTATGAAGTACTTTAAATTGAGTTTGGTTTCAAAGTAAGATCTGACAGTGCCGGATTTTAATATCCGTAATCTACGATTTTCCAGCCGCCGTTTTCGTAAACCATATAGTAACCATATCCGCTGAAAAGGGGTACTTCCAACTCCCCGGAGGTCTTCATGTTTTCCGGGGTATCTTCCGCAAATCGCAGATAGAACGCGCAGGACAGATAGATCATTTTTTCCCCGGATAGCGTTTCTGACCGCAATTCATCTCCACTGTTTATGTAGGAGGAAGCTAATTTGGCAGTAGCCTGTTTGTCATATTGGCATTGAAAGTTTTCATATATGTAGAAACTGCTGATATCTTCATAAATTTGCCGCACGCGGTCCAAATCATTTCCATACGTTTCCACATGATAATCGGAAAGTGTGTTTATGACAAAGTCGATATTTCCCGAATGCAGCGCGTCTATATACGCGCATAAGGTCTTTTCGGCGTCAGCGGCTTCTTTTTTTGTCAGCCCGTTGGAATCGGTAAAAACGGCGTAGGAACAGTAGAGGAAGCCGCCTGCCACGAGAAGCAGGATACACAGTGAGATAAGAACAATATAGCGTTTTTTCACAATTAGTCACCTCCATATGGATCACAGTGAGGGGAATTGAGGACGATGCAGTCAAAGAAAGTAGAAAAGATCAGGATATATCCCCTACTTATATCCTGACGTCATCGTAACATGATGGAAAAATCTTGTCAATATAAAACCGAGAGGGAAAAACTTTCTATTCCATTTCGATTCATGCGGGGCGGAAACTACTCCTGACGGTGTTTTACGCAGAAAACGGCGGCCGGAACGCCCTTGGTGGAGATAGAAGGATAATCTCTTGACATTTCATTTTTATCTGTTATAATAGGAAACAAATGTTGCATAACAATAGTTTCTCGATGCGTGAAAGTGTTAGATACAGGCTATATCAAGACCGGACTTTCCAGGAAGATCGCTTTTAAGGGCGTAAAAAGCAAAGGAGGAAAAACAGAGTGATCATCATATCAGATGTTGTAAAGTCTTATGGAAATGCTGGAAATAAAAATCAAGTTCTGAGAGGAATCAGTCTGCGAATTGCCGATGGAGATTTTGTCGTGATCTTGGGGGCGTCAGGTTCGGGAAAATCTACTTTGTTAAATGTCATATCAGGGCTGGAACCTCCCGACAAAGGAAGCGTTGTATACGGAACAAGTGACATCACGAAACTGTCGGATGAAAAGTTAACGCAGTTCCGTAAGGACAATATCGGTTTTATCTTTCAGCAGTATTACCTTCTTCCGAACATGACAGTTGAGAAGAATGTGCGGATGGGAGCCGATCTTATCGGTAATCGAGAATACAGGAAAATGATAAATGCCGTAGGACTTGCAGATAAAGCAGGGAAATATCCCAGCGAGCTTTCGGGTGGTGAGCAACAGAGGGTTTCCGTTGCCCGCGCGCTTGCCAAAAAGCCCAAAGCGCTGTTTTTGGACGAGCCCATAGGCGCGCTGGACGAACAGACCGGCCGGCAGGTGCTTGATTATATCTGCGGGCTGCATAAGGAAGCCGGCTTTACCATGGTAATGGTGACGCACAATCAGAATATAGCGGAAATGGCGAATACGGTTGTAAAGATGAACAGCGGAAAAGTATCCGAGGTTTATACGAACAAAACGCGGAAGAACGCTTACGAAATCGGGTGGTAACAGTATGGTGGTAGGGATGAAAGATGCGGCTAAACTGGTCAGTATATCTATGATCGCGGGTTGTGCCGTTTTTGTATGTACCTTGTTTCTGAATTACAATATGGACATCGCGTCAATGAAAGATGAAGTGACAACAGAAGTTGGTATGGCAATGTATCAGGCACAGGTTTTAACAGGAAAGGTCACGGCCCTCGTTTCAGGTGGGTGCCTGGCGGTCACATCAGTTATTATGCTTCTGTTTTATGTCAAAAATTACATTGATACACATGGCAGAGAACTTGGGATATTGAAAGCCCTCGGGTATTCCGGCCTTAAGATAGCAAAACACTTTTGGGTATTCGGTCTAAGCGTTTTTGCAGGCTGTGTTTTGGGATACACGCTGGCTTTTCTCTATATGCCGTCGTTCTATAAACTGCAGAATACCGATCATCTTTTTCCCGAAATAGAGGCGCGGTTTCATCCTCTTTTAGCGTTCCTTTTGATTGGCGCGCCTGCGATGGCTTTTTCGGTCTTGGCGATAATCTATGCCTGCCTGCGGTTGAAGTGCCCCGTACTCGATCTGTTGAAAGAAAAGTATGTATATAAGATAAAAGTCAGTAAAAGAGCAACAAAGGATATACCTTTCCTGAAAAATTTAGCGGGAAGTACGGTAAGGGAAAGAAAAACGCTCGCGTTTTTCACCGCGTTTTCGGCATTTTGTTTCTCCGCGATGACGCAGATGTCAATGTCCATGAAAGACCTTTCCAGCGAAACAATGGCGGTCATGATGATAACGATAGGCCTGCTCTTAGCCTTTATAACCTTATTTCTATCGCTCTCAAGCGTAGTAAAGGGAAACACGAAAACCATCGCTATGATGAGAATATTCGGTTATAAATACAGCGATTGCTTCAAGGCTGTTCTTGGCGGTTACAGACCGTTTTCTTATATGGGATTTGTGATTGGCACGGTCTATCAGTATACGCTGTTAAAAATTGCGGTGGAGGTTGTATTTGCGGATGTGGACAATATACCCGAATACCATTTTGATCTTAAAATGTGCGCAGTTACGGTCGTTTTATTTGTCCTCACCTATGAAATGGTGATGTACGGATACGCGCAGCGGATAAAGAGGTTGCCGATCAAAAGTGTTATGCTGGAGTAATAAGTCAGGCAGCGGACGCGAGATATTTATATTATTTTCGTTTTGGGCAGTCATCATCATGAAGTCGTATTCCGTTAGTTTACTTTCGGCATAAATTGACGGCTTCTTAGTTTTTCTTTTTGACTGCTAATTAATAATATGTCACTTTGCTTCTGATTTTGGAAATGTTTTGGCAGTATTCTATTGTTTGTGTTTCCATGTGTTTCATTAGTTTCATATGGAGTTCCAGGGTTCCAAGAATAGAAGTCGTAATTAGGAGTAGACTGTTCAGTACTAAGTACTACCCATGTGGTGGCTATACATTACGTTTTAGCCGGAAGAATAATTCATCCACCGGCCCGCCGGAATAGAAACACGGGATAAAGAAATCAAAACTATGATCCGGTGCGGTGCGAACCGTGTCAGAGCCGTTTCGCGTAAAAAGTATTTACATCGGATAAATATGCTGAAAAGAGTGGATGGCCTGCATGGAACGCAGTTTTCGTTACTGTATGGAGATTTTTCTTGTAAATCGAAATGTGGTGCCAGTGTACATATTTATGAGGCAATCTTGCATAAAACAAAAATATGAAAATATTGTGGTGAAATTTGTTGAATTAAAGGTGTGAAAGCGATACAATAAAAATATATAGGTAAGGAAATAAAGGATAATTTAGGATTATTATCGGGTGATGGGTAATTAAATGTTATCTGTAGAATTTAATTAAAATACTTTGTGTCAAAATTGTATTATTGGAGTATCAGAATATGCGTCATAAGCAGGAAAATCTCATTAGAAGTATAATATTTGTTTTTTTAGTACTCCTATCTTTGGTATATGTAATACTACCGTTGATAGAGCAATCATTTCATATATTAATTTTTAATAATGTATCCAATGATATAGTAAATATAGGTATGTGGCTTGTCACCGCACTATCTGGTTTTCTTTCCTTAAAATTACATAAAACTGTGCTAAAACATGAAGTATATTGTAGAGATGATTATTTTATTGATCGCTTAGATGAAAGAAATGTTTTATTTTCTTTCTTAACATCTAAAGATAATGTTAATTCTCTCTTCTTTGTTAAAGGCGGCATGTGTCGAGGAAAGACTATGCTTTTACAACGGTTTGCAGATGATGTCAATCACATAGGATTTAAAAATACATTTCAGAGGCAATATGGTAAGGCTAAACAATACTCTGCATATTATATTGCTATTGATCAGTCCTGTAACAATATTGTGCAAAAAATTGGGCTTGATTTATGCGGAGATGAAAAGATTAATACTTATGATAGATTGAGCGTTTTCCTCAGAAAAGCCAGCTATCGTAGAAAGGTTGTATTGTTAATAGATAATATTAGCAAGGCCCAAAGCCACATGGCAACAGAAACTGCTCATGCTCTTCTATATCATAATACTCGGCTAAAAATTATTTTAGGAATTACAGAGGATGTTACATCCGGTAATTTATGTACTCTTACGCCACCATTATTTGGTGAAATGCAAATTAGGGAGTTTGCAAAAATATATAATAGAAACATTTCTTTTCAAGATAAACAAGAAATCATTCGAATCTCTAATGGCATACCGTCATATGTAAGAATGATTTTTCAAGCGAATAAACTAAACTCATCAATTACACTGTCAAATATCGAGGATATTCAGAACATTGTATATCTGCAATTAAAAAAATTAGGAAGCAATAAGGATATTGCTGCATTTCTTGCGTGCTTAAAGTTGTGCCAAAAACAAGCTGTTCCTAAAGAAGAACTTTTATCTTTGGCTAAAGCGTCTGAGTGCCAGCTGGCAGAAGTTTTTGATGCCGCTTTAGCACGCGAGGAGGTTTCTTCAAATGGTTCCGTCGTTTTAATGGACACAATGGTAGCAGAATGTTGTCGAAAAATAATACCATACTATGAATTTCTATTAAAAATATATAGGTTTTATAAAGAAAAATATCCCCCAAACGATATTGTATTGACAACTTTACTAATATTACCAGATTTACAAAGTGATTTATCCAAAGATATTTTAGAAAAAGCTTACGAAGCAAAAAAATATTCTCTATTTGCATGGCTTGGAGAACTGGATAAAAACAGAGAACTTAAGGCACTTTATAATAGACCAGAAGAGTATAACGCATTTCGATATTTCTATTTGTGTTCTCTATTACAATTGGGTGAATATTCATTGGCTATTGATACGCTAAGATATTATGAACAATCAGATATTTTATTACCATCGCTGAGAGCAAGCGATTCATCTGCAGGATTCGAAATGCAATATCTTTTCATTGATTTGCATCATTTGAGTAATCAATTTGAACTCGCTCTAGGAGAAATAGATGCTGTCTTAGCTAATATTAATATTCAACCAGAAAATAAGTATCGACTGTTATACTTAAAGGCACATTGCTTAAAACATCTTGGGAAACAGTTACAAGAGGCTGATTGCATTTTAAAAGGATTGGAAAAAGAAAAAGTTCCCAACGATTTATATATTAAGATTCTGTATTCTCAACTAGCTATTCATTTATTTTGGGGAGATAATACCTATGATTACAAATCAATTATTAATCGCTTGAATGATGCATTTATAGAGGAAATTACACCAGAAAAATTACATGCAATGCGCCATTTTGCGCATTATTTATGGAAACAAGATGGTAGCGTAGTTGATGCGCTTAAAATTATTGATGAAGGACTAAAGATATTAGAAAAAACCAGATGGCGAATTATTTACGACTATTATTTTGAAAAGGCTGAATGGATGCGTATACAGAATACTGAAGCCCAAATGATTATCAATAATACATCTACTATTATTGATTTCTATGAAAAAGCCATTCAATTTGCTGGAGAAAATCAAGATATTAATCTCGCTTGTTGTGCATGGCTGGGAAAAACTCTTACACAGCTTATGGAACAAGACCAATCTACATTTTGGCGCAAAGAGCAGTTAAAGACTTTAGACGAGGAATATATAAAGATGGAGCAAGCTGGATTAGAGATTAATAGAGCTTATATAACATACATGAAAGCATTATTGTCAAATGAGCAGCCTTCTGAAGAATTTGTTTGTTATTGTAAAGCGAACAGGTACTATGACTTGATCCAGCACATAGAGCAAAACAAACCGTTAAAATTAACCGTTATGTAAGGCATTATTTATTCTTTCTTTGGTCGCAGCATCGAAGGTATAATAGATTTTTCGATGGCTAACTAATGTTGAAATCCTTGTATTGACAGTATTTGTGTCGATATTATTATATTGAAGCAAAGTTAAAATAGATGCTATTTCTTCCATTTCTTTTGTGCCCCAACCATACCTAGTTACTTCCTGTACACCTATACGGATGCCACTGCCCTGATAAAGTTGCTTATATCTGGCATTTAATGCAATGCCAAAGTTTTTACAATGGTTCATAAAAACGTTCATCTGTTCAACTGACATTTGCAAAAAGACTTGATGGGTATTGGTATACCTGTTGGGATTTATTTTAATAACATTGAATCCATTATTTTCCAGATATTTTCCGAGTATATTTGCATTATTTATTATAGCTTTACCGTATGAATCTCCAAAAACTTCTAATTCCATTAAAACCAACGAAAGGCTTAAAATATGATGAAATTGTACATTACGTAAATAATCTGGGTTTATTCTTGTATCAAATCGTTTCGCTAATTTGAGATTCTTTGTCATAATTAATCCACAGGTTGGACCAGGGATTGTTTTATGTGTTGCACCCATTAAGATAAAATTATCGTCTTCTGAAAACTTATCTAACGGATTTTCATTGTTCTGATGTACCATCAATCCCAATGTTTGTGTTGCGTCATATATTAGTATACAATCAGCGGGAAGCTGTATTTTTTCTAAATGGGGCTGTTGCAATAAATCCGAGGGACAAACTAAAATACCTTGAATACTATTTTCTTTTATAATCTGATTAACAGCATCATAGTCAAAATCCATTTCATCAAAATCAAAAGGTAATTCAATAGTAGAAATTCCCAAACGTTTACAAATTAATGGCATAGAACTATGTCCACCACTATCTTCAGATGAAATCAATATTTTATCTCCATCTTTAAACAGGCTCATTAAAAGAACCATGACTGCATTAACGCCTGAAAGAGTGCGGGGGTCAGCATATTTGCAGTGAAATAAATCCCTACATTGCGCATTTAAAAGCTGATAAAACTTATAAAGGTATTCTGCTTCAATGAAATTATTATTTTGGTCTAAGGTTTGTATTCCGCCCATAATATACTTTTCCTGCAGTTGTGAGTTTAAAGCAATTTTGGCAAAAGGTGACATGGGATTTTCAGCAGCGCATAATGGAAGCAAATTCTCATCATAGGTATTAACATTATGACAGAGATTTTCAAAACTTTTTAAATATTTAGACATATTGAACTCTCCTGTAAATGTGATGCCACTATTAACATAATGGCAGATAACCTTTAATTACCCATCACCCGATAATAATCCTAAATTATCCTTTATTCACCTCCATCAGATTTCTCGGATGCTTATGAACCAGAATATCTTTCTGCTTCGCGTTTGATACGTGCGTATAAATTTCCGTGGTGCTGATGGAGCTATGCCCCAGCATCCTCTGTATATACCTGATATCAACATTCTGCTCCAATAAGAGAGTGGCAAAAGAATGCCGGAACATATGCGGGGTAATATGCTGATTGATACCGGCAAGCTCCGTATAGCGGTTGATCATAAGGCGGACTGACTGGTCCGATAACCTGTGATGCAATCTGTTGACAAAGAAGTAACCGCAGGCTTCGATATCCGTCTGAAAAGTTTTCTGATACAAAGCCGTTGCGTCGATCACATCCTGATTGCCGATCTGTATGATCCTTTCTCTGGCGCCTTTCCCGTAAATCAGGATATTATTGCTTTCAAGGTCAATATCAGATGGTTTCAGGGAACACAATTCCGATATCCTCATTCCGGTAGCGAATAATAATTCAATAACAGCGATGTCGCGGATACAGCAGCGGAGTTGGTGTTCTGACTTCGACTGCTCTTTTTGCGCGTAAATTGTTGAGAGAAAGGTTTGGATAGAGTGAAAAGGAATGGTCTTGGGAAGGAGCTTCGCCTCCCGAAAGCGGATATCCAGCTTGTTAAAAGGATTTTCGGTCAGTATTTCTCTATATTCCATGTGGTGGAAAAAAGCCTTTAAACTGGCGATCTTCCGCTTCACGGTTTTGGGTCTATAGTTCTTATGCAGACCGGTAATATAATCGTCCACGATATTTTTGCTGAAAAAGTCGGAAGAACCGGCGCAAAAGTCTTTGTACTGCGCGAGATCGATCCTATAAGCCTTCAGAGTTTTGGAATTTAAGCGTTTGCGGTATTCGCAGTATACGATGTATTCTTCGATATAATTGTTCAAGGTGTTCATAAGCAGGTCCTCTCTTTTGTTTTTTTAATCATTATGGGAGCCTGCTGATAAATTGTCTATCAGGGATTTCACGGTCATGATGATCGTTTTTATAGTTGCGTGACAGGAAAGAATGCTTTAAACTATATTGATAAACAGCAAAACGTGTTCAAAGGGTTTGCCGAAAAAGGGAAGTCTGAAAAGACAGGAGGAATTCGCGATGGGAAAAATGAAGTTTGAAAGAAAGACAAAAGAAGAGAAACCGGTATTGGCAATATGCTACGATTTTGATAAAACATTATCGCCGGACGATATGCAGGCGCAGGGATACATACAATCCGTAGGATACGATATTCCTGATTTCTGGAAGGAATCCAATGAGCTGGCGGAAGATAATGACATGGATCAGAACCTGGCCTATATGTATAAAATGGTGGAGGAAGCGGAAGGAAACCTTGTATTCAATAAAAAGGCCTTAAATGATTATGGCTCGAAGGTCGCGCTGTTTCCGGGAGTGGAGGAATGGTTTGAGAGGATCCGGGAGTACGGAAAAAGCAAAGGGGTTATTGTAGAACACTACATTATTTCGTCCGGATTAAAAGAAATGATAGAAGGGACTTCGGTGGCTAAGGCCGGAGCGTTTGAAAAAATATACGCGAGTTCATTTTACTATAATTCAAAAGGAGTAGCGAAATGGCCTGCTCAAGTTGTAAACTATACCAATAAAACGCAGTTTTTGTTCAGGATAGAAAAAGGAGTACTGGATGTGAATGATCAGGGGATCAATGATTATTTCCCACCGGAGGACATCAGGGTGCCTTTCAGAAATATAGTGTATATCGGCGATAGCGATACGGATATTCCCTGCATGAAATTAGTGAATACCTATGGAGGGCATTCCATAGGAGTATATAACGCTGAAACCCAGGATAAAACCAAAGTCTATAAAATGATGCGGGACAACAGGGTAAAGTACTATGCGGCAGCGGATTACTCAGAAGGAAAAGAACTGGACCTGCTGGTGAAATCTATTATTGACAGAACCGCTGCGAATGAAGCCCTGGAAACGCTGCATTATGAAAATAAAAAAGAATGCGTGGAAGCTGATAAGCAGAATAGCGAGAAGGAAAAGAGAAAGACCGATTTGATTATTTCACTGGAAAACAGTAAAAGTTTCGCGAATACCCATGCGGTGATCCAAGAGTTATCGCAGATCCCTAAGTGGACTTCGAATGAAATAGAGGATCTTATGGACGCGGCCGTTTACAACAGCCAGGTCCGGTCTATTCTGCATGATACAGATGTAAAAGCGTTTTATCAAACATTACTGTCCGGAATGCGCAGGATAAAGGGAAACGCCAAAAGGGTAAGAGATGAATTGGAAGGGCAGGACAGTGAGTAAAACACAGGGAATAAAATAAGTAATAAAGTAAGTAATGAAATAAGTAATAAAAAGTAATATAATAAGTAAATACAACAAAATATCAAAAATATTAAAAATATCATCGAAAATATTGACAACAAGGGGGCAATGATGCTATACTGAGGTTACAATAAGAGGGAAGGAGAGGAAAACATGGACAGAGAACTGCTGCTAAATCAAAGTCCTACGGCGCAGGTACGGATCTTTACGGAAGATCTGTTGAAGGACGGACGATACCATACACGCAAAGAGATGGCAAAGTATATTGAGGAAAAACGGCAATTTTATCAACTACCGGAATTTCGGGCCGGGCACATTGCCGGCGGCATTCAGCAGGCTACAGTAAATTGCGAAAAAGGAGGGCGTGGCACCTTCCGGCTGCAGGCCGATCTCTCGGAATCTTCGGATGAACCGGCAGCCCCTTCCAGAAACGGAGAGGTAAGGCAGATCTTGGATTCGGCCATGAAGCAGCTGGCGGACCTGGCCCATCGCATCGACTTTATGGAGGCGGATGACGAGGACATAGCGGTGCTGACAAAGCTAAAGGACAGCGCGCAGCGTATCAAGGAGATCCGGCAAATGTGGGAATAAAGCTATAGGCAGGTTATGCGGATCCCGGCCGCGGAAGCTGCCGGGGCTGTACATAAATGTGATATACGGAAAGGAGGTGATAGTATGAGTATTTATGAAATGGCTACACTTGCCATTAACACCGCGGCCTTGCTGTGCAATCTGGGCAGCCTGGTGGTGGGCTTGAAAGTGGCCCACAAATAAAATGCCTACCCTGTGGGATAGACAGGATAGGCAGTGTCCGTAAGGACCATTTCCAAAAGGGGCGCCCGCGTGAAAGCGGGCGCTTTCTTTTATGCGCATTATACCACACTTCCCGCGTATGTTCAATAAGTTTTGGCATGGCGCGCCGCGGATTAAAACTGAAAGTAGATAAAGGTGGATGCATCATATTCCGGCCCGTAAACACCGAAAAGCAAAACGGTAAAGATCAGGCTGTAATAGACCAGCCAGCGGAACCAAATGTTCTGCCGGGCCAGCATGCCTCTGATATCTACCTTCCTGCGTTTCCAGTAATCCACAACGGCCAGAAGCACAAGACTGATCAGCAGAACGAGGAAATCTTTTTCCGGCAGCGCCACAGTGTTGATGAGGAGCAGACTGTCCGGATCAAAAAAGGTGAACAGACCCATATCGGCGAAGCCATGCTTGAGCATTTTCAGAGCGGCGCTGAAATTGTCGGCGCGGAAAAAGAGCCAGGCGAAATCTATAAATCCAAATGTAATGAGCCGCTGCAGCAGGCGATAACTGCCGCAGTCTGTGCGGATGCGCAGGAATTTTTGCAATCTGGCGCGGAATGGCCTGGTGATATCTCCCACTACCTGATAAAGGCCGTTCAGCACGCCCCAGGCCGCGTAATTCCAGCCGGCTCCGTGCCAGAGGCCGCTTAAGAAAAACGTCAGCAGCAGATTCCGATATTTTTTCCATTTTCCCCGGCGGTTTCCGCCCAGTGGGATATAAATGTAATCCCGAAACCAGGTAGTCAGAGAGATGTGCCAGTTCCGCCAGAATTCACTGACCGAAACGGCGTAGTAGGGACTGTTGAAATTTTTGGTCAGGGTAAACCCCATGACTCTGGCGGCTCCCACGGCGATATCAGAATAGCCGCCGAAATCACAATAGATCTGGAACGCGAAAAGGACGGTGGCCAGGGCGATCTGCAGGCCGGAATGATCGGAATAGTGATCATATACCTCAGTGACCAGAACAGCGATCCGATCCGCGATGACCAGCTTCTGAAAGAACCCCCACCCCATCAGGAGCAGCCCGCTCTTTGCTCTCTCCGGATCAAAAGTGTGTTCCTCCCGCAGCTGGCGCATCAGGTTTTTGCTCCGTTCGATCGGACCCGCTACCAGCTGAGGGAAAAAGGCAAGAAACAAAGCATAGCGCGGCAGGTTCTTCTCCGCCGCGGTTTCTTTGCGGAAAACGTCGAACAGATAGCCGAGCGCCTGAAAGGTATAAAAAGAAATTCCCACCGGAAGCACGATATCATAAACCGGCGGCCGGACGGAAACGCCAAACAGCTTCAGGACTTCCGTAAGACTGTCTGTGATAAAAGTCATGTATTTGAAAAAGCATAAGATTCCCAGGATACAGCATACGCAGAGCGCCAGACACCATTTTTTTCCCGCCATCTTCTTTCTGGTCCCGCCCGTATCCCTGTCCAGCAGGAGCCCGGCTGCCCAGGAGATTAAGGTGATCGACAGGATCAGCAGCAGATACGCCGGATTCCAGCTGGCATAAAAATAATAGCTGGCTCCCAGAAGCCACAGATTTTTATATCGCTGGGGGACCCAGAAATATCCCAGTACCACTATGGGAAAAAAGATCAGAAACCCGGTGGAATTAAACAGCACAAAGGTACCTCCCGGCGGATTCAGCCGCCGTAAATTTTCTTGAATACAAATTCCGTTACTTTATCTGCGCCATCCTTGTTCAGGTGATGGTATCCGCTGTAAACATCTTCAAAGTCCCGGCTGGACAGGCCGATCTCGTCATAAAACTCGTTGCAGTCCAGATAGAGCAGCGATTCGCTTTCGGCCAGTTCTTCCAGTTTGGCTTTCCAGTCATCATAATTGATGGAGCGGATATATCCGTCATACATGGGAGCCATGACGAGGCAGAGCGTGATATTCTCCTCCCGGCAGAGCCGGGCAAGTTTATGAAAATACTGGATATTCTGTTCTGAGATCAGCGTGGGAGCAGGATTGTACTCGGCGCGGTCATACCGCGCTTTCGTTTCTTCCGACATGGATGTTTCACTTGGGTGAAAGGGGGAATACTGACTGATCCCTCCCGTGTAAAAGAACAGATTGGAGCCGATCGTTTCAATATCCGCCCAGTTACCGTGGCATCTTAATATTCGAAACAACGCGTAGCTCCAGTTTTCCGGAAGATACTGCGCCGTGATGGCTTCCAGCTTTGTCAGGCCCAAACGCATTCCGTCGATATTGGATTCCTTTTTCCAGTCCCGGTCAGGAGTTTCCGTTCCGGATCTCCAGTTATTATTGTTGTCCAGAGTGAAGGCTTCCATAATGATGATATCCGGATGCTGATAGTGAAGCGCTTCCTTTACGTTGAAATAAGTCTGAACCATGTTTTGAGAGTTGGATGTCAGAAGATAGCTGTCCTTACCCGTTACCGCCGAAATAACCTCCGGGTCGAAGGACGCGTAAGCATGGCTGTTCCCCACTACCAGTATCTCTACTTCGCCCCGCGGCAGACGGTAAAAACTCTGCCATGTCCGAAAAATGGCGTTGGAAGGGTAGAGCAGCATCTCTGCCGCGTGCAGGAAAACAAAGAAGAGCAGCAAAAATAAAAATATCTTGAAATATTCTTTTTTCCGCAGCCTATGTTTTCCTGACATAAGATATCACGCTCCTTGAGGATTCAGCAGTACGCCCGTCCTTTCGGACGGGCGGATATTTTACAGGCTCGCGCCGAAATCAGTAACGATGATCTGACCGGTGAGCGCGCGGGATTCATCGCTGGCGAGGAAAAGAAGGATGTTGGCTACATCTTCCGCCATGCAGGGCTGCGTGCGGAGATTGGAATGGGCGGACATGGCGCCGAACATATCCTGATCCAGCTGATCAGCCTTCATGGAAGAGGTCATCGGGGTAACGATGGTGCCGGGGCAGACCGCGTTACAGCGGATCCCCTGTGCCTGAAAACGGAGCGCCGTGTGCTTGGTAACCCCGATGATAGCGGCTTTGGAAGAAACATACGCGGCACCGCCGCAGCCTTCATAGCCTGCCACGGAAGCCACGTTGACGATGCTGGCGCCGGCGGACATTCTTTTGCTGGCGGCACGCAGACAGCGCATGGTTCCTTTTTGGTTGGTTTCTACGATACGGTCCAGGTCTTCATCCAGAAAGCGGTCGATGGGCTTTAAGCCCTCTTCCAGGATGCCGGCGTTATTTACCAGGATGTCGATCTTGCCGAACTTGTCCATAACAGTCTGCATCAGGCGTTCCGGGTCTTCCGGTTTGGAAATATCGGTGGAAACGGCGAGTACGGTTCCGCCAGCCTGCCGGATCTCATTGGCAACCTGCTCTAGGGCGGCCTCTCTGCGGGCGGTGATGACAACAGCGGCGCCCTCCGCGGCAAACAGCCTGGCGGCAGCGGCGCCTACACCGGAATTGCCGCCGGTGATAACGGCTGTCTTATCTTTTAATCGGTTCATAAAATCCTCCTTATTATAAAAAGTGATCATCTGTATTGTATCGAATTTGCGTGTTGGTGTCAATGCGGACGCTTTTGTCAAAACAGGAGAAAAGTTTGCCGAAACGGGGTGGAAGGATGCGGAGGAGAGTGTTATAATGTAAAACAGACTGCGGATGCGTCCGCGGTCCTCAGAAAGCTGTACGGGAGATCATAAATATGAAACAAATATCGAAAACAGGACAGAATGTCCTGCGGGGAATGCGGGACGGGATACCCATTGGCCTGGGGTATCTGGCGGTGTCCTTTTCACTCGGGATCGCGGCGCAGAGCGCCGGCATAAGCGTGATACAGGGCTTTGTGATGAGTTTTCTGAACAATGCTTCCGCGGGGGAATATGCCGGGATCGCGGCGATCAGAGCGGGGGCGCCTTACCTGGAGATAGCGGTTTTGATTCTGATTACCAACGCGCGCTATCTGCTGATGAGCTGCGCCCTGAGTCAGAAACTGTCCCCGGACCTGTCGCTCGGCCATCGCATGCTCATCGGATTTGACGTAACGGACGAACTGTTTGGAATTTCCGTCGCGCAGCCGTATCCGGTGCCGCCTTCCTATATATATGGCGCCTATGCCATGGCGCTTCCCATGTGGGCGCTGGGCACCGCGGTGGGGATCGCGGCCGGGAATGTACTGCCTGCCGTCGCGGTGACGTCTTTAAGCGCCGCCATCTACGGAATGTTTATCGCCATCGTGATCCCGCCCTGCAGAAAGGACAGAGCCATACTGCTGATCGTGCCGGTGAGTTTTCTGGTAAGCGGCGGAGTTTCCCTGATCCCCTGGGTGGCGGCACAGTCGGAAAGCCTGCGGATCATTGTGCTGACGCTGGCGCTTTCCGTTGCCGCGGCGATTCTTTTCCCGCGGAAAGATGAGGAAGAGGAGGCGGAAACCGTATGAACGATCAGGTGTGGATCTATATTTTGATCATGGCGGGCGTCAGCTATCTGCTCAGAGTACTTCCCCTTACGCTGATACGCAGACAGATCAAAAATACGTTTATCAAATCCGTGCTGTACTATCTGCCCTATGTGACGCTGTCGGTGATGACGGTTCCGGCTGTTTTTTCCATTTCCGACGATCCGCTCTGCGGCGCGGCGGCGCTGGCCGCGGCAACGCTGGCTGCCTGGCGCACTTCCAATCTGTTCCTGTCCGCCGCTGCCGCCTGTGCCGCGGTGCTGGTGGTCTGCTGTCTGCTGTAAGCCTAATAGGGACTTTCCATACTTTCGGCTTTTCTGACCGCCTCTTCCGGCGTCATGCCGTAAAAAAGGCCCGCGTTGAAGAAGCGTCCGGACCTGCCGTCATCGACCAGAGCTCCCACTATGACGCCCGGCAGAGCGCTCTGCGGCGCGTTCGGCGCGTGGGGACCGCCCAGGTCTGTCCTGCACCAGCCCGGGTCCGTGAGATTTATCAGAACGTTGCTGCCCTGCAGCCGGGAACCGATGTCTATGGTCACTTTGTCAAGTGCCGCTTTGCTGGCGGAATAGCCGGCCTGCTCGGGCTCCAGCCGGATGCCGCTGGTGGTGTTTACGATCCGCCCGAAGCCTCTTGCCTGCATTTTCGGCAGAAAATGATAGCATATCATCATGGGGGCGATGGTGTTGATCAGAAAACTTTTTTCGTAATCTTCCACGGGGGTTTCGCAGTATTGTGTCCGGTACGCCACCTGCATACCCGCGTTATTCAGAACGATATCCACATCCATACCGGCATCGTCGATGGACTGAAGCATTTGCCTGACGGAAGCCATGTCCGTAAATTCGGCGGATACGGCCAAGGTACTGATACCGGATCTTTTCAGTTCCTCCGCGGTTTTTTCGGAGGCCTCAGGGGTTCTGCTCTGTACGATGATATTGCAGCCCCGGCCCGCGAGAAAATCCGCGGCGAGCCTTCCGATGCCTCTTGCGGCGCCTGTGACCAGCGCCCATTTTCCTGTTAGATCTACCATATCAAATCTCCTTTCCGGTTTTAGTGCTCTTACGGTTTTATTATAACATTGTAAGATGAGAAAAACCATTGTAAAAACACATGAAGCATCCTATAATAAAGACATACAGGTTCAGAAAAGGCACGGAGAAGTTGCGATATAAAGCATGGGATTGGCATTATATGGGGAGTATTAAGAATTTGCGGTAAACTGCCGATACATATTTATACATAAACGATCCGGCGGAATGGGATTTCGCTACAATTTGCAGGGAGGCAGCTATAGTGAGAATGTGTGGTATTACAAATGATGAAGAGTAAGCGTGTATATGAAGAATAGACACGCTATTTTTCGTGTCAATAACGCAAACGGGACAGAGAGGGCAGTATATGAGAAGGGGGCAGAAAGAGCAGGCTGAGCGGGTTGTAGCGGCGCTTGCCAGAGCACATGAAAAAATAAAATACTGCATGGAAAAACATGATGGCGCTGCCGCCATGCTGCTTCTGGAAAGCTGCCAGGAAGGCGCGATCGACCTGGGAACCTCCATTGAAGAGTGGGAGGGCGAAAACGTTAAAACCATCGCGCTTTTGGAGGAATACTGCGAGCTGGTATATCAGATACATGAAGAAATCGCGAAAGGGAATGCGGCCAACGCGGGCAGGGCATATAAGAATCTGAAGCAGCAGATGACAAAGATTTCCAACAGTATCAGAAATGATATCCCGGTTCGAATGGAAGTGGTCTTTCTGCCGTACAAAGCGTCCATGTGGGACAGCCTGGAAAGCGTGTGGCGCGCGGCCAAAGCGGATCCGGCCTGTGATGTTTATGTGATACCCATTCCCTATTATGATAAAAATCCGGACGGCAGTTTCGGCAGAAAGCATTATGAAGGAGCGGAATATCCGGCAGATGTTTCCGTAACGGACTATGGGCATTATGACTTGAAAGAACGCCATCCCGATGTGATCTTTATACATAATCCCTATGATGAATATAATCTTGTGACCAGCGTGGAACCCGCGTATTACAGCAGGAATATAAGAGAATATACGGACAAGCTGGTTTACATTCCGTATTTTGTATTGGAAGAATTGAATCCGGACGATAAAGAAGCGGTGAAGAACATTTCCCATTTTATAACGCAGCCGGGGGTGGTTTATGCTGACAGGACGATCGTACAGTCGGAAAACATACGCCGGGCATATATTGAAGTTTTGACGGAATGCTACGGCAAAGACACCGAAAAAACATGGAAAGAGAAGATCCTGGGCTTAGGTTCTCCCAAGATTGATAAGCTGGTCAATACGAAAGCGGAAGATGTGGAGATCCCGGATGAATGGAAAAAGATAATTTACGGTCCCGATGGCGTTAAAAAGAAAGTGTTCCTGTACAATACCGGCGTGAGCGGACTGCTGGAGCATTCGGAGCAGTATATCCGCAAAATGAAAAACGTATTTGAAATTTTCAAGGCGAATCAGGAACGGACGGCGCTGCTCTGGCGCCCCCATCCTCTGATCGAAGCTACCATCAGCGCCATGCGGCCGCAACTGTGGACGGAATATAAGCAATTAGCGGATAGATACAGAGAAGCGGGCTGGGGAATCTATGATGACACGGCGGACTTAAGCAGGGCGCTCGCGGTCAGCGATGCGTACTATGGAGATCACAGCAGTTTGGTAAAATTATGCCTGCAGGCGGGAAAACCGATCATGATACAGGATGTGGAGATAGTGGAGCTTGAGCGAACGGATGGAAGACAGTAAAATTTTAGTGACAAAAACTTCAATGCCAAGCTATGAAGAATATATAGAGGCGATCCGTCCGCTATGGGATAGCCATTGGATTACCAATATGGGGGTATATCATAGGGATTTTGAAAACAAGCTGAAGGATTATCTGGCCGTTCCGGAAGTTTCACTTATGGTAAATGGGCATATGGCTTTAGAAATGGCGATTCAGGCATTCGATTTTCCACGTGGTTCCGAAGTCATTACGACACCGTTTACATTCATCTCGACTACCCATGCGATTGTCAGAAACGGGCTGGTTCCGGTATTTTGTGATGTAAAAGCGGAAGACGGAACCATGGACGAGGCATTGATAGAACAGCTGATCACAGAGAAGACAGTTGCGATTATTCCGGTTCATGTATACGGAAATATCTGTAATGTAGAAGAAATTAGCAGAATTGCCCAAAAGCATGGGCTAAAAGTGATTTATGACGCGGCCCACGCGTTTGGAGAGAAATATAAAGGCGTCGGTATTGGAAATTTTGGGGATGCCAGCGTTTTCAGCTTTCATGCGACGAAAGTGTTTAATACGATCGAAGGAGGGGCAGTTGCGTTTTCCGATCACAAATTATATGAGAAACTGTATGATCTTAAAAATTTTGGGATTCATGGCACAGAGCTTGTAGAGGGAGTTGGAGCCAATGCGAAAATGAATGAGTTCTGCGCGATTATGGGGATATGTAATCTCAAGCATATAGATGAATATATAGAGGAAAGAAGAATACGGTGGGAATATTACCGGAACGAGCTGTCATCTGTCCGCGGAATAAGCTTTTTGTGCGGTGAAACTCCCACGGTTCAGAGAAATTATTCCTATTTTCCTATTCTTATTGGCCAGGAATATCAAACAAACAGGGACGGATTGTTCGAGCATATGGCGGATAGGAACATTTTCGCGAGAAAATATTTTTTCCCGCTTACCTGTGATCAGAACTGTTATAAGGATCATAACGCAAAGGCGTATTTGCGCAATAGCGGTCTGAAGGTTGATATCGCGCGAAATCTGGCATCGAGGGTTTTGGTTATTCCCTTTTGGGCGGATATGGAACAGTCCGTGCAGGACAGCATCATCAGTATGATAAAATAAACTTGAGCGTGTGGTGAAAAATGAATGTAATATTGGGAAGCATGACTTTTGGCGAACAGCTATTTGAAGATGATGTGGAAATGATCATTCGCAGATTCTTAGAATACGGATATGAGGAAATTGATACGGCGTATGTATATAATGAGGGAAGCAGCGAACGGCTGATTGGAAGGGCAATAAAAGAAATAGGCCGTGACAGGGTTAAAATTGCCAGCAAAGTGAACCCCAGGGTAACGGGCAGACTGGATGCGGCCGCGGTTGAGCATCAACTGGAAACATCTTTACTTAGACTTGGCACGGATTATATTGATACATACTATATTCATTTTCCGGATAGTAATAACCCCGTTGAGCCGGTGCTGGAAAGGCTTAATCTGTATTATGAACAGGGAAAGATCAGAGAGCTTGGACTGAGTAATTTTCCGGCAGGTCTTGTTAAGGAAGTCTGTGCGCTCTGCCAATCTAACGGCTGGGTTTTACCGTCTGTATATGAGGGGCTGTATAATCCGCTGAGCCGGAAAATAGAATTTGAACTGGCAGACTGCCTGTCGTTATTTTCCATACGTCTGTACAGTTATAACCCGCTGGCGGGAGGCCTGCTGACGGAGAAGTATGCGGATTATTATGCGCAGCCTGTGGAAGGGCGGTTTACATTTAGACCGAACTATCGGGAAAGGTATTGGAAGGAGAGCTATTTTGAAGCAATAAGGATGCTGAAAGAGAAAAGTGAAAAATATGGGATCGGCATAACGGAGGCAGCGTTAAGGTGGCTGGCGCATTCTTCCATACTGGAAACGGAAAGAGGGGACGGAGTGATTATAGGAGTTTCAAAGCTCCCGCATCTGGACCAAAATATTGTATATTTGCGCAAAGAGGCACTACCGGATGAGGTGAATGAAGCGTTTGCCGCCGCGTGGCGTATGTGTGAAGCGGATGCGCCGGAATATTACCGATTTTATGGGAAATAGAGCTTATTGAAAAAGAAAGGCCTGAAATATGCGGAAAATGATAGCGTGTCCCCCGGGGGAATGGGCAAAAAAATTATTAACCATTTCCAGATTGGAAAGCATAGAATATTTTCTGGACGAAAAGGAAGGAATATTTTACGGGAAAACAGTGTATGGCTATGAGCGGCTGCTGCAGGAGGACAAAGATAATATTATAGTCATCGTTACTGATTCTAAAGCATATGGGGGGGTAAAATATAGATTAGAAAGCTATGGGCTGAAAGAAAATGTGCATTTTTTTAATGGGTGGAAACTGAATCGTAATTTTTATCAATTACTCTTTGGGGACGGCCAGTGGACCAATATCGAGAACATGACATTGCCAGTGATGGAAATGCACAGAAGGGGCTGGCAGCAGCGTGCTGAATCCATGGCCGGGCTGATACCGGACGATGTGGGATCCATTATGGATATAGGCTGCGGAGAAGGTCTTTTGAAGAAATTTCTTCCTGAGCGTATAAAATATTATGGGCTGGATTACTGTAAAAGAGATGCGGATACCATAGTATGTGATCTGGACAAAGACAAACTTCCGGAGATAAGCGTGGATGCATATTACTTGGCGGGTGTGATCAATTATATCAGTGACATCAGAGGGCTGATGAAACAGTTTGTAAGAGCCAAGTATGTGATTTTAAGTCTGTCACGGACGGAACCCTTTATCAGATTGGACGCTAAGGAGTGCAATGGCGTGACAGACTGTGTGGTGCTGCGTGTAACGACGGCGGAACTGATCAATGCCATGTATGAAAATGGATTTATCTGCAGCAGGATGGTATGGGAATACGAAAAAAGAGATGAGTATTACTTTGTTTTTGAAAATATAAACAGGATCGGAAGGAAAATATGTTAAGCGCAGATTTTTTGTACAATGAGCTTGCCGGCAATGAGATTGGTTTTTTCACAGGAGTTCCGGATTCATATCTGAATGAGTTTTGTAATTATCTTTTGGATCATTGCCCGGACGGAAACGTGATCGCCGCGAATGAAGGTAACGCGATTGCCATCGCGGCAGGTTATTATATAGCAACGGGGAAGATACCATTGGTATATATGCAGAATTCTGGCCTTGGCAATGCGGTAAATCCGTTAGCTTCGCTTGTGGATCGTCATGTATATGATGTGCCAATGCTCCTTTTGATCGGCTGGAGAGGACAGCCGGGAACAAATGACTGGGCACAGCATATATGTCAGGGAGCGATAACCCCTGAGATCCTGAAAAGCATGAATATCCCCTACAGAATACTTCCGGATGATGAAGTAAAAGCGGGACCGGCTGTAAAGTGGGCTGTTGAGCGCGTAAAGCAAGACAGAACAACCTGCGCGTTGATAGTGCCCAAAGGGGTATTGTCAGGAAGTAAGTCAAACAATAAAGACGCGGAATACCCGTTAAGCAGGAGTGAGGCTATAGAAACGGTTGTGAATTATCTGCCGCGGGACGTGATTTATTCCGCAACTACGGGCAGAGCATCCAGAGAGTTATTTTTTCTCAGAGAGAAACGGAAAGAAAGTACGATGCATGATTTTCTCAATGTAGGAGCTATGGGGCATACTTCTTCCGTCGCACTCGGCATGGCGCTGGCAAGGCCGGAGCGGGAGTTTGTTGTATTTGACGGGGATGCCGCCGTTATCATGCATATGGGGGCCCTGACAATGGTAAGTAAACGGAAGGTGCCAAACTTCTTACATATTGTGTTGAACAATGGGGCGCATGAGTCGGTGGGAGGCCAGCCGTCTGCCGGACATATGATTGATTTTACACAGATTGCGGCTGCCTGCGGATACGCGACGATGGGGAAGGCGGTTACCGTGAAAGAAGAACTGGAAGAGGCATGCCGCGCGCTGTTCGCGAAGGACAGAGCGGGATTTATAGAAGTAAAAATACATAAAGGCCTGGATGGGACGCTTCCGCCGCTGAATCTTTCGCATAAAGAGGCAGTTAATGGATTGATGAGGGAATTACAGAAATGAAGAAAGCGCTTGTCTTAGCAGGAGGGCTGCCGCAGATCGAGCTGATCCTGGAATTGAAAAAAAGGGGTTATTATGTAGTCCTGGCAGATTATACAGAGCATCCGGTTGCGGAAAATGCTGCTGACAGATTTTATCGGGAAAGTACGCTGAATGTAGAGATGATCCGGAAAATAGCCGTGGATGAAGCTGTAGACATGCTGATAACATGCTGTACGGATCAGGCGTTGGCCACGGTTTCAGCGCTTTCTCAGGAATTGAACCTTCCGTGCTACATTAATAAAAAAACCGGACGAGCGGTCACAAATAAAAAATATATGAAAGAGTTATTGACGCGATACGGAATACCCACCGCGAAGTTCCAAATTTTTGACAGGCCGCAGAGCGATATAGCGCTGCCCTTTCCTGTGATCGTCAAGCCGGTGGATTGCAATAGCTCCAAAGGTGTTGAAAAGGTGTTTGACAGCGCGCAGCTGGAAGCGGCCGTCGCGAAAGCGGTTTCCTACAGCCGGACAAAAGAAGCGATAGTGGAAGAATATATTGACGGCAGAGAGATATCGGTTGATATATTTGTGCAAAATGGAAAAGCGGAAGTGTTATGCGCTTCAGAGAGTGAAAAAGTATTCAATGAGCATACATTTGTAATTTATAAGGGCCAATATCCGGCACAGATCTCCGAGGCCGTGTACGCGGATATTGAGAAAATAGCCCAGCGTATTGCGGATGTGTTTGAATTGCGCAACAGTCCCATGCTGCTGCAGGTATTGGTGAGAGATGAGGATGTATATGTCATAGAATTTAGCGCGAGAACAGGCGGATGCGTGAAGTATCGGATGATAGAATTAGCCAGCGGGGTCAATGTGATCAAGTCGGTGGTGGATTTGTTTGAGGGCAGACCGATAAGGATATGTCCGCGTAGATTCTCCGGATATATTATTGATGAGTTTATATATTGTAATGAAGGAGTATTCGACCATTTGGAAGGCGCGGATTTATGTATAAACAATAATTGGGTCAAGGAGATCTATACACTGAAAATGCCGGGAGAATGTATAGGAGGGGTAAAGAGCAGCGGGGACAGGATAGCGGCACTGGTATATGCCGCTGATACATATGAGGAATACGTTGCTGGTCATAATAATGTAGTAAACAATATAAAAGTAATAGATCACAATGGACAGGATATCATGCGGCATGATCTATTGCCCAAACTGTAATCGCGCGGCGGGGGGACTATGGATAATATTACGGATCGCTTTTTAGAAAAAATAGATAATGTATATAATAGCGCGTTCCCGGCTGAAGTAACGCTCCGCATAAGGCAATTACTATTAGATTATATCTGTGTCACGGCAGCGGGGGCAAAATATAATGAGCAGAAAATAAAAAGATATTTAGATTTTGCCGATCCTGAGAGCGGAAAATACACAGTAATAGGAACTGACCGGAGAGTAGTGTTCAAAGAAGCCGTATTTTTAAACGGATTAAATGCGCATTCACTGGATTATGATGATGGTACAAATGCGGGGATCATACACCTGGGAGCGCCCATTTTTTCGGTATTGTTAAATTTGAGCCAAAAATATAAGATTGGAACGGAAAAGCTCTTAAGAGCGGCAATTACCGGGTATGAGGCTTCCTTTACGATGGCGTGCTCTATTCAGCCGATACATAAGAAAAGGGGATATCATGCGACAGGAACCTGCGGGATTCTGGGTACCACAATTGCGATATGCTATGCCCTTGATTTTTCACCTGAAGAGAGGAAGAACGCGTTCGCGGCCGCTTGTGTGTCAGCGTCGGGAATGCTGAAAGTGTTAGATGATGAATCCGAATTAAAGCCATATAATGTGGCGAAGACAGCGCTTTTGGCGCTGACATCAGCGGAAATGGCCAAAGCCGGTTTTAGAGGAAGCGTTGAACCGCTGGGCGGTGAACGCGGCTATTTGGCCATGATGACGGGCAATCCTGACACAGTGATAGAGGATCCGCTTAAGGCAGGTACCTTTGCCGTTGAAAAAACATATACCAAACCCTATGCGGCCTGCCGGTACTGCCATCCGGCAATAGAGTGCGCGATCAGTTTAAGGGATGCTGTGCGGGACGGGATTAAGGATATTTCTGAAATATCCGAGATCGTTGTCGATACCTATTCGCTGGCTGTAAAAGGGCATGATCATACGGTCATTCCCAATGTGGCATCGGCGAAGATGAGTATACCATATGGAGTGGCAGCAGGGCTTGGATTGGGCGCGGCAGGGCTTGAAGAATATACGGAAAAATATCTGAAGGATAGTACGCTGAATAAGCTGATCAGTATAGTCAAAGTCAGGGAAAACGCTGCTTTCAGCGCGGATTTCCCAAATACGCAGACGGCGGAACTTACGGTAAAGACTAAACGGAAAGATTATAAGTATACAGTGGAATATCCGAAGGGAGAACCGGAAAATCCCCTTACCGAAGAAGAGTTTGAAAAACGGTTTAGTGATATGTTTATCTATGCGGGGAAAACACGGACAGAAGCACTGCATATATTTCATGAGGTTATGAGCGGACACGGGCAGATAGATAAAATAATGGATATCTTATAGAGCGGGAGATGAAAAGATGAACAGTATGGATGAAACTCGAGCGTTTCTTGAAGAAATAGGATTGCCGGGAGGGGATGACTATTCTCTGCGGACATCTGAAAAAAGATTTGCGGACGGTGGGCAGTACCGCTATGAAGTGCCGGGTATCCAGGGGCCTAAAGCGATGAAAGCGCTTCTGGAGGCGCTGGATGAGTATGGACTATTTATACATAGGGTTACGCAGACACAGGGCATTATGCGGTTAACTGACAAAGAGATCTTAACCATGGTCGAATATGCCGAACACTGGAAGACAGATCTGGTCATGGCGGTTGGCCCCAGGGCAACCACCGATACCAGCGCGTCCGTGCATACAGAAGAAGGGGTAAGAATGGGCTATCGGCTGCGGGGACAAGAACAGATAGTCAGGGCGGTTGAGGATGTAAAACGAGCCGCGAAGATCGGAGTCAGGACATTCCTGGTATATGATGAGGGATGTCTGTGGATATTGAATGAAATGAAAAAGGCCGGGAAATTGCCTCACGGCTGCGGTTTTAAGGTATCGGCGCATGCGGGGCATGGAAATCCCTGTTCCGCAAAGCTGTTGGAATCCATAGGAGCAAGTTCCATAAACCCGGTACGGGACATTCAGCTTCCCATGATGGCTTCTATACGGCAGGCGGTTGCTATACCAATGGATATTCATACGGAAAACCCGAAATCAACCGGTGGTTTTATCAGGCATTATGAAGTACCGGAAATGATCCGCGTAGCCTCGCCGCTGTATCTGAAAACAGGAGGCTCCGTAGCGGCAACGCATAGCTGGGATACGACGGAGGAGGACGCGCGAAAGCGGGCAAAACAGGTATCTTTGGTTCAACGCATGATAGATGAATATTATCCTGAGGCGATACAGTCCCCCAGGGGAAGTATAAGGTAAGGGTGAAGCATGAAACACCATTTATATAATCCGGGTTTTTCTTTTGTAATAAATCCTGAAGAATTTAATAAAAATACAGAACGTGAATTGCTGCAATATTGTCTGGGGGCAACTATGTATATGCCCGGAACAAAAGACTTCGCGGAAAAGATAATAAACCGCAGAATGCCGGGACTGACAACGATGGTCATGTGTTTTGAAGATGCGTGCCCGGAAGAGGATGTGGAAGCGGCGGAGGAAAATGTCCATAGTATGCTGGAACGTATTTTTGATGCTGTCGCTGACGGAGAAATGGACGCAGGAAATATTCCGCTTATTTTTTGCAGGATTCGGAACATAGAGCAATTCAAACATTTTGCGAAAGGCCTGACCAAAAAGCAGGTACAAATATTGACAGGGATTAACTTCCCCAAATTTAATACGGAAAACGGCGGGGAATACCTGAGATATTTAAAAGAACTGAATGAGTTGTATGGCGAGCGGTTATATGGCATGCCTATCATTGAAGATGCCAGTGTCGCTTACAGGGAAACCAGAATAAAAGAACTGATAGGAATAAAAGCGATTCTGGATTCCTACAAGGACATTGTACTGCAGGTTCGGGTCGGAGCGACAGACTTTTCATCCTGCTTTGGAGTAAGGCGGGGCGTGGACTATTCTATCTATGATATTTTGACAGTCCGGGAATGTTTATCGGATATCATCAACATCATCGGAAGGCAAAACCAATATATCATATCAGGGCCGGTCTGGGAATATTTTCGGGCAAGTAAACAGATGATGTTTAAGGAGCTGCCCAAACATGATCTGGAGGATTGTCTGCTGAAAAGGATTCCCATTGTCAACAATGAGGTAGATGGCTTGCTGCGAGAAGTAATACTTGACAAGGCAAACGGTTTTGTGGGAAGGACAGTGATCCATCCTACGCACATTAAATATGTAAATGCGCTGCAGGCGGTCACGCTGGAAGAGTATGAAGATGCCTGCCAGATACTTGGCTGTCAGACAGGCGGCGTCATAAAAGGCAGCGGGGCCAATAAGATGAACGAGATCAGGCCCCATACGAATTGGGCGCAGAAAACATATATGCGCGCGCGGGCATTTGGAGTAGTAGAAAATGCTTCTTCGTATATGAAATTGTTTTCGGTAACAGATGATGGTTTATGAGGGTGTCTATGGTACTTACAACTCCGATCAGCGATGAAATGATCGCGAAAATGAAAACAGGGGATTTATTCTATCTGACAGGAGAACTGTTCTGCGGCAGGGATGCGGTCCTTCCCAGGATAGTGGAGTCGCTTAGGGCCGGTTCAGGGCCGGATCTCAAGGGAAGCGCTATTTTTCATACAGCGGTCAGCGCAGCGGGTGTCGGACCGACTTCCAGCAATAAGCTGGAAATTGAATCCAGTATCGCGCCGCTTTCCGCGGCAGGCGTCAGACTTCATATAGGGAAGGGACAGCTGCATGAAAAAACAATTCGGGCGCTGGAACAATATCATTCCGTCTATGCGGTTATTCCCCCGGTTACGGCTCTGCTGGGAGAGCGGATGATATCAAAAGAAATAGTCGGGTACAGTGAATTGGGCATGGAAGCGTTTTATAAGATAAGTGTAAAAGAATATCCGATTATTATCGCGGCCGCCCATGGGAGGAGTATCTATGATGAATAGCGGTGATGTTGTAAAGAAAGTCAGGGATGCCCTTATTGAAGCCAGCTCTACATTTTCGGCGGATAAAATACGCGCTTATGAACGGGCGATCGGGTCGGAACAGGATGAAAGGGCAAAATTCATCCTGCGGACATTATTGGAAAACGCGCAGATCGCACAGAAAAACAAAAGCCCGTTATGTGACGATACAGGGATTCCGCATTTGGTGCTGGAGGCCGGCCCCCATTCGGTTATCACCGGAAAACTGTTGGAAGATATCAGGCATGGTGTGGAGGAGGGGCTTAAGAAGCTTCCGGGGCGGCCGATGGGGCTTTTGGGAAATGACAGTGAGCGGCTCGAACAGTCAGGCGGGATCAGCCCAAATTCGGAAGATGTGTTACCGGCACCTATTTTACTCAAGGAATCCGATGAGGACATTACAAGATTACATATCATGATGTTTGGCGGCGGGCCTGCGATACGCGCCAAAACATACAGGGTTTTTCATAAGCATGACGTAAAGGAAGTAATGAATGAAATTGTGGAGTGGGCGATAGAAGCGGTAGCCCAGCTGGGATGTTCGCCATGCACGCTCGCGATAGGTGTGGGCAGATCTCATTATGAAGCCTCCGCGCTTATGATGGAAGCACTGGTAGAAGGAAATTACGACAGACAGTCAGATATGGAATCGGAAATCACAAACCGCGTCAATGAATCCGGAATTGGGCCAATGGGACTTCGGGGCAGGAGCAGTGTTCTGTCTACGTTTATGAAGGTGGGCCCGCAGAGGGCGAGCGGTGTCAGGATCGTATGCTTAAGACCGTGCTGCTGCTTTGAACCAAGAATTGCGCGGGTGGAGCTGGCGTAAAAGGGGAATTGCGGATGGAAAGAAAACTGAAACTGATACAGGGAAATTATTGTTGTCTGTACCAAAATAAGCTGATCTCTTTAACGGAAAAGAATTATGTATTTATAGAAATTGATTTAAAGACCTCACGCGTTTCCCTAATGGATAAGAAAAACCTGGAGAACAGAATAGAATACATCACTTCTATTGGAGATGCGCTGTATCTGGTAGATATGGGAGGAAAATGGATAGCGGAAACGACCGTTTCCTCCGCGGAAATAAGCTGCTATCCGATACCCTGTAACAGAAAAAGTACAGGAAATTTTTCTTATATATGTGAGTATGGCGGTAATTTATTTTTATTTCTCAGGGAAGAACCGGCGGTTGTGATCTTTGATACGGTAACAAAGGCTGTTTCCCGTAAGGAACTGCGTATTCATGATTTTAAAGCAAACTTTGATTCGGGCTGTGTGAAAGGGAACAGCGTCTATTTGTTTTCCGGTAATGCCAAAAAGTATTATGTATATGATCTGGACGAAAGGAAAGTGATTCAGGAAAAGGATTTACATATTGAAGGCTTGGCCAGCTGTGTTACGTGTTATGAAAATGATATTTTTATTTTGTCGAGAAACGCGGTATATAGCATGAACAATAATTTTGAGATGATCGTTAAGATCAATGATCCTGTATATTGTTCCAAAATATGTATTGCCGGCGGCGTGATATGGTTTTTACCGGGACTTGGAGAAAAAATATATACTTATAGATTTGGAGAAACGGATGCTCGCGAATATGGGGATTATCCGGAGGATTATGAGTACGATATCGAAAACGGATGGGGAAAGTTTGTAGGAAAAGCGGAAGATACGGACAACATATATTGGAGTATGAGATCCAATAATTATATTTTAAGTATTAGAAAAAAAGACGGAAAAGAATGCTGGATGCAGCCATATATAAGCGACGAGGCATTGTTAATGGAGAAATCATTTTTCTCTGTTAAAGGCAGGATCTTGCATGAGGGTACTCTCAAATTGAATGATCTGATAAATCATTTAACTTAATAAATCTAACAAATAAAACGGAGGGATATGATGATGAATTTTTGCAGAAAACCATTTGAACAATTGTACATAAGTGACTCTTATGTAAAAACATGTCCATGGACAAATTTAATTTTGGGGAATCCTATGGAAACGCCCATCGAAGAATTGTGGATGAATGAAAAAGCGGAAGAAATAAGAGATTCCATCAGGGACGGCAGTTTTAGATACTGTAGAAAAGAAGAATGTCCATGGTGCGCCAGCGGGAAGCTGGAAACCATGGAGGACAGTGAAGTAAAGAACTACCGCGCGGAAAAGACGCCTTTGGATATCAGTGTGTCCTATGATAGATTTTGCAATCATTCATGTCCGTCCTGCAGAAAGGCCGTGTTTGTTCCGGATCAAGCGTATAAAGACAAAATGGCAAAAATGAAAGATATCGTTCTCCCCATTGCGAACAGAACAAAGAGGGTCAGTACATGTGGGATGGGAGATTGTTTTTCTTCGCCGTTTATCATGGAGTTTTTAAAGGAACTGAAACCGATTGATCCGGAGTTCAGTATTTCTTTTGAAACAAACGGCGTAATGTTGGATGAAAAGCATTGGGATATGATCAGTAATTTACACGGATATCCAATGAATGTAACGGTTACGCCGAACAGTTTTGAGAAATATACATATATGTATCTGACGGGAGGACATGATAATGTAGAAAAGAGCAAGAAGAATCTTAAATTTATAAGTGAATTGAGAAAAGCGGGAGAGATCACAAGCTTTAAAATTAATATGGTAGTGCAGGAAAGTAACTATTGGGAGATACCGTCGTTTATTGAGCGTTGTTTACAGGAATATGATCCGGATATTATTCAGATCAAACCGCTGAACAGGTGGTTTTGCCTGAATGCTGCGGATTATTGGTATAAAAATGTGCTCAATCCCATGCATCCATATCATACGAATTATTTAAAGGTTATGCAGCATCCTATTTTGCAGCATCCGAAAGTGTGGGATTGGACAATGGAAAGTCATGATCGCGCTCCCAAACATCATCCGGCGGTATATAACGAGGCGTATACTGACTTTATATGGAACATGCTGAATCAGGAAAATGATACGGAGATCATAAGCAAATATCTGCAGTCGCGTCACATTAGATCAATAGGAATATATGGAGCGTGGAAATACGGAGAAATATGCTATGAAATATTAAATAAAATTCCCGGTATTGAGATTAAATATTTCATTGACAGATATAAAGGAAACAGAGGACTTCAGTGCAGAGGTCTGGAAATCAAAGGGACCTGGGAAGGAAATGATTTTCAGGATGTAGATGCCATATTTATTTCCGTACTCTCTGTCTATGATGAGATAAGGCGGGATCTGATATCCAGCGGGTATTGCGGGGAGATATTGTCTATAAAAGATTTTTCGGGGGGAAGCGCCTCCTGATATTGAAGGAATAGATAAATCATGATGAAAAAGGTGATAGTATACGGGATTGGCGATATCGAACTGAGGCGTAAGATCGAAAAATGGCTGGAAGTGCTTACCAGATAACAGCGTATACGGATTCGTTTGCAGAAAAGGATTTTTGTGATGAAAAATACTTCGCGGCGCCTGAAAATATCGTATCACTGGAATACGATTATATTATTATTGCGATCGTCAATACGGCAGCGAGATCGGAGGTCAAGCGGCTGCTGACTGGAATGGGGGTACCGGAGGAAAAGATAGTGGAACCCGTAATGCTGATAAATCCGTGTTTTGTCAGACAAAAAAATCTGTTAAAGGAATTTGCCGGGGGGTATTGCGAAGGAATTATCGCGGGCATGTCCTATTCATTGAGAGGAATTATAAAAGAAAACATATATAATCGGCATTCCATAGAAGGCGGAAACTGTGAAACAGAACTTGGAGGGCTCTGGAGGAAAAAACATAAAGAAACGATAGATGAAAATATAGTACTGTTCCGCAGGTTTCTTCATGAACTGAGGAATTCGGGAATAAAAGCTGCCGTAATAATCCCGCCGTTTTATCTGCCCGCGTTTAATGAAGAGGAAAAGACTGTTATAGAACAGAATAAATCTGATTTTTATGAGATAATGCAAAATTTTGACGTGGATATTTTTGATTATTTTGAAGAATTACAGAATGCCGGTTATTACGCGGATGCTACGCATTTGAATTATTTTGGCGCAGTGGAGTTTACCGGATTGATAAATAAACTGCTGCCCAACAGGGTGTGATCATACAGGAAAAGAAAAGAGCGGGAAGTAAAGGGAGGAATGATGAAAATGTGCCAGCCAGTCGTATCAGTTCTTGCGCTGACATTCAATCAGGCAGATTATGTAGAAGATATGTTAAAAGGTTTTATAAAACAGGTTACAGATTTTGAAGTGGAATATATCATACATGATGACGCCTCAACAGATGGCACACAAGAAATTCTGAAGGAGTATGAGGAAAAATATCCCGGAAAGTTCAGAATGATCTATGAAGACAGTAATCAGTGGAGTAAAGGGAGAAAAATATTCAGGGAAATACTTTTGCCGATGGCAAGAGGGAAATATATAGCCTTTTGTGAAGGGGATGATTACTGGATAGACAGGAATAAACTGCAAAAACAAAAAGATTTTTTGGATCAGCACGAAGATTGCGTTTGCGTAGCGCATAACGCGTTGATCTGGTATTGCGCAACGGGTATTTTGTGCGCAATGGACAATTACGATAAGTCCCGATATTTAGAGGCAAGGGATGTTATAGATAGACGGCATCCGTCTATAGCCACAGCATCCAAAATGCATAGAAAGGAAGTTTTATACGTAGATCCTTTATTTTTAAGCTGCGGTGAAGTTGGGGATATGCCGGCGGATTTTTTCGCTTTTACAAAAGGGAAAATATACTACATGGATGAAATTATGTCGGTATACAGGTACGAAAGCAGCGGTTCCTGGTCACAAAGGGTCAACCATAACTTGAAAAAATTAATTGATTGGCGCGCTGTTACACTGCGCTTTTTGCATCAGTACGACCTATATACAAAAGAGAAATATACATTTTATGTTCAGCTTTATATGACCAGGAGTGTTCTGGGCGTAGTAGAGTATTTGCTGAAAGAACCGATCCCGGAACAGAAATTTATGGAATATGTAAATGTGGTAAGGGAAGAAAAAAATCATGAATATGATATTTATCTGGATCAGATTGAGCGAATTGTAAAATTAATGATATATTATCGGTCACCGGCGCTGGAAGCATTGTTGAAAGGGCAGCATGGCACTGACATATATCTTTACGGCGCCGGTAAATACGCCGATATAATGGCCAATTTCCTGGAGCGGAATCATATTGGATTTGATGGGTTTGTAGTAAACAGCCTTCAGGATAACCCACGGGAATTGCATGGGAAAAAGGTAATTGAGTTATCTGAATATAGAAAAAAAGAAAGCACATTGCTGGTTGTTGCGATATCAAGCATATTGTGGGACGAGGTTTTGGAGGGAATAGAGCGAAACGGTATCAATAACTGGGTATACCCTTTATTAATAGAAGCTAGTAACTTTAAAGGAAAAGAGAATGAGAAATAACGAAATCATGCTGACAGTTAAAATGCTGGCATATAACCATGAAAAATACATAGCGCAGGCGATCGAAAGTATTGTTTCGCAAAAAACCGAATATCGCTATGAACTGTTGATCGGGGAAGACTGTTCCACAGATAATACACGGGCGGTCATACAGGAGTATGAAGAAAGATACCCCGAGATAATACGTGTAATATACCAAAAGCATAATCTGGGCTGTACAAAGAATTCCTATTCTTTGGATCTGCATGCGCGGGGGAAGTATGTCGCGGGCTGTGAGGGAGATGATTTCTGGTGTGATGACAGCAGGATACAGAAAGACGTCGAGTATCTGGAAAGTCATCCGGAGTATGTGGGAGTCTGCCATAAATGCCGGATTGTAGATGAGGAAGGCAGGGAAATCGCCCCGGATACCTTGGACAGCCGGGAAAAATTTTGGGAGTTTGATAAGGACGTATTTACTTTACGGGACTATGAGAAGTGGCTTACGCCGGGGCACGGCTGCGCACAGACCAGAAGAAATGTGATCAAGGGAAGCGCGCTGGATTATTCTATTATTTATAAGGCCTCCAAACGGGTGGGTGACAGAACGCATTTGCTGGTACATATTGTGGAGGGCGATATTCGGTGCATGCCGGATGTTGTTGCCTGTTACAGATACAGAATCTCCGGGAACCATAATAATTTCATGACCTTTCAAAAGCAAAACAACATCCGGGATGAAGATTATCTGATGATGATGCGGCTGGAGCAGTGGGCGTTGCGGAATAAAGGTATAAAGCTGGATCTGGAAACGGTAAAAAAGGACAGGTTCGCGGGAAGTGTGGTAACCTGGATGAACAATCCGGTGAAAGAAAACGGAAGAGTGGTCAGAAATATCATATGTTACAGCGGAAAGCCGCTCAGATATTGCTGGTATCTGATAAAAATAACAGCCATGAAACAATATTATTGGAAGATCAAAAAAACGGATAAACGAGTAAAACTATAGGAGGGTCAATTATGAAGTTTTGCAGCAGACCGTTTCAATTTATTCATCTGGATCCAAATGGCGGCTGCAGATTATGCGCCTGGACGGATATTAATATCGGCAATTTAACACAGCAGAGCATGGAGGAGATCTGGACAAGCCCCAACGCGAACAAGCTTCGCGAGGCAATTAAGAGGGGCAATTATGAATATTGTAGAAAAACATCCTGCCCGTTTCTGGAAAATGATTCCCTTCCCGATATGGACGAGGAGGAGGCAGCGGGTATAGAGCCGGAAATATTGCCGACGGAATACAGCGTAGCCTGTGATTTTACGTGCAATCACCGCTGCCCATCCTGCCGTTATGAAGTTTTCAGGCCTGATGAAGAATATAAGAGAAGATTAAATCTAATTTTGGAAAAGATACTTCCCTACTTAAATCGTGTCGAAACAGAAAAGATCCTTACGGATGGCAACGGAGATTGCTTCGCCAGCCCATACATTATGAATATGCTGGAACAGCTGAAGCCGGAGAATAAAAAATGCAGGATCACGTTTGAAACCAACGGCGCCTTACTGGACGAGGAGCATTGGAACAGGATCAAGCATCTCGCGGAATATTGGCTTCAGGTCACAATTACGCCGAATAGTTTTGTCAAAACCACATTTGAGTACCTGAACGGGGGAATACATTCCTATGAGAAGGTTATGAGCAATCTGAAATTTGTCAAAGAACTCCGGCAGAAAGAAATGATCAACTGGATCCGAATATCCTTGGTTCTGCAGGAAAGGAATTTTTGGGAATTTCCTGAGTTCACGCGGAGAAGCCTTGAGGAATTCGCGGCGGATGAGGTGGTCGCGAAGCCGCTCTATCAATGGTTCATGCTGTCTGAAGATGATTACTGGTTTAAAGATGTTCTGAATCCGCAGCACCCCTATCATAAGGAATATCTTCAAATGCTGGAGGATCCGATCCTAAAGGACCCGAGAGTATTTTACTGGGGGGCGCACAATCTGCATGAAAGCAGGAGGCATCCGGCGTACCGATATCAGGAATACGCGGAGATCCTGGACAGATTCTTTGTGGATGAAGGGTTTGGAGAAAAAATAGAAAACCAGCTGCTTTCTCAGAAAATGGATGAAGTCTATTTATACGGGGATACGGAAATGACGGCCGCGTTTATCCACATATTGAGAAATACCAAAATACGGATAAAGGGGCTGATCGCGCGCGATATGAAGAACAAGGAAAAATGCGGACTGCGGATACAGCCATTGTGCGAATATAAGCCGTCGGATCATGATGTGGTGATTATTATGAACTATCCTTATGCGGACAAGGTCCTTAGAGATTTGCATTTTCAGGGGTTTCAGGGGAGGACTGTTCAGATAGATGAGCTGGTCAGAAAATGTTGACGCATAAAGGCTGTTTCATGAATGAATGGTAAGGTGGATGTAAGATTATGAATGAGAGGGTATATATTTTTGGGGCACATTCAAGGGCGAGGACGCTGGGGGTATACCTGACATCATTATATCCGGGGCTGACAATAGAAGCCTATCTGATAAATAATGATGAAAAGAACGCAAAGGAGATAGAAGGCGTTCCCGTTCTGCGCGTAAATACCGATACGGTATTGGATTTATCCGTTCCGGTGTATTTAGGAGTAAGAGGGATCTATCATGAAGAATTAACCGCTCTTTTAACCGCCATGGGAATGAAAAGAATCATACCGGTAACGCCTGAACTGGATATAGAACTTAGAAATCATTACCTGGAAAAATATTTGGCGGAACAAGGGCGGGATTTTAAAAAGCTGAATGAATATTCGGCTGCCTGTGTGTATGTGGTAAAATCCGCCGCGGACAAGCCGTTAAAAAATGATTATGAGTTAAAAGCATATGAGAAAGAGATTCAGGTTGGAGCGGCATTGACAGAAAAACGCATAGCGGCTGTTACAGATGATACCGGCTTTCATATTTCTCAAAAGAACAGACAGTTTTGTGAATTGACAGGGCTGTACTGGATCTGGAAGAACGCGAAAGAAGATATCGTTGGACTAGAGCATTACAGAAGACATTTTTTATGTCAGGCGGACTGGGTGGAGAAAATGGAACGTAATCATATTGATGTAATCCTGCCCACACCGTTATATGTGGCGCCGAGTTTGGCGCAGAATTATCGGGACAGGCATGTGGCTTCCGATTGGGAATTTATGATGGATTATTTAAAGGTGTTATATCCGGAGGATTATGAGCAAGCACAGCTGTTCTTTGAAACGACAAATCTGTATTCTCCATGCAATATGTTCATTATGCGGAAACGTATTTTGAATGATGTATGCAGCTGGATGTTTCCGATCCTTTTGGCGTGCGCGGACCACATAGGGGAAAGGGAAGATGCATATCAGAATCGTTATCCGGGATTTTTGTCAGAGAGGCTGATGAGTTTCTTCTTTGAAAAATGCCGTGATAACTATCGGATAGTTTACGCGGATAAAAATTTTTTGGAATAACAGATCAATAGCTGACAGCGTTTTGACGCTGTCGAAAGTTATCAGAGAAAAGCAACGGGGAGGCGGGACATGAATTTTGAATTAACGGCATCCATGATGTGCGCGGATTATGGAAAACTGGAACAGGAAGTAAGGGATTTAGAAATCGGGGGCATCGACTCCTTCCATATTGACATCATGGACGGGCGTTACGTACCGAATTACGCTATGTCGCTGAATGATATGCGCTATATAGCCGGCGCGACGAAAAAGCCGCTGGACGTTCATCTTATGATCGAGCATCCCAATAACACCATCATGTTGTTTTTGGAGAATCTCCGCAGGGGGGATACCATTTATATCCATCCGGAAGCGGAGTACCACCCGTCCACAACGCTGCAGAAAGTGATCAACGCGGGGATGATACCGGGTATCGCCATTAATCCCGGTACTTCGGTGGAAACGGTCATGGAACTGCTGCGCATTGTAAAAAAGGTGCTGGTCATGTCCGTGAATCCGGGCAATGCCGGACAGATGTTTTTGCCTTATGTGGGAGAAAAAATCGCGAAGCTGCTGACGATGAAAGAAGATATGGATTTTGAACTCTACTGGGACGGGGCATGCAGCGCACAGCGTATTCTGGAATACGCGCCCAGAGGAGTAAAAGGTTTTGTGCTGGGGACTACGCTTCTGTTCGGAAAGGATAAGCCATACGGGGAAACTCTGAAAAATATCCGGACATTGAAATTTGACTGACTGGCGGGATAAAGCATATGGGCAGGAGTATCAATACGGCAATTTTATTATCCGGCGGCGTTGGAACGAGGCTGGCCTCGGACATACCGAAGCAGTATATCCGTGTAGAGGGCAGGATGCTGATCACTTATGCGCTGGAAATCCTGGCGGAAACGCCGGATATTGACGAAATACAGATCGTGGCGGATATAAAGTGGAGAGAAGATATCCTGACGGATGCGGAGGCGAGGGGGATCCCTGTGGGTAAAATAAAGGGATTCGCGCAGCCCGGCGCCACTCGCCAGATGTCTGTTGTAAACGGAATGCAGGCCGTTTTACAAAGAAGAGGGCAAATGGCCGGGACAGGGGATCGTCTGGTGATCCACGATGCGGCGCGGCCTCTGGTAACAAGCGGACTGCTTCAGGAATGCATAAAACAGGCAGAGAGCCATGACGGCGCGATGCCGGTGCTGCCGATGCGGGATACGGTGTATCTGAGCCGGGATGGGAAAAGCGTATCCGAACTGCTGGAACGGAATCAGATCTTTGCGGGACAGGCACCGGAGGTATTTGACTTTAAGAAATACTATGAAGCTAATCTGAAGCTGTTTCCCCATAAAATTCTGCAGATTAACGGTTCCACGGAGCCGGCGGTGATGGCGGGCATGGATGTTGTTATGATCCCGGGGGACGAAAATAATTTTAAGATAACGACCCCGGCGGATCTGGAGCGGTTCCGGCGCGTTCTGCGCGCAGGGCACAGGAGAGGGGAAGGGCCGGAAATGCCGGATGGCGGAACGGACGGAGAAAGATAATGAAAGCATGGATACTGCGTGGCGCAGACAATATATGTTATGAAGAAACGGAAAAACCGCGGCCCGCGGCCGGAGAAGTCCTTGTCCGGGTAATGGCGTCCGGTATCTGCGGCTCGGATATTCCGCGTATTTACAGGGATGGAGCGCACAAGATGCCGCTGATACCGGGACATGAGTTTTCCGGCGAGGTGGTGGAACTGGGCAGTCAGGCGGATGAAAAATGGCTGGGAAAGCGTGTCGGGATCTATCCGCTGATCCCCTGCGGTGTCTGCGCTGTCTGCAAAAGCGGCAGATATGAGATGTGCAGGCAGTACAGCTATCTTGGTTCAAGGCGTGACGGCGGCTTCGCGGAATATGCGGCTGTACCTCAGGACAATCTGATGAAATTGCCCGATACTGTATCCTATGAACAGGCCGCGATGCTGGAGCCTTTGGCGGTAGCGGTACATGCCATGCGGAGGATCCCGGCTGCCCCGGAGGATACGGTCACCGTATGCGGACTGGGTACGATCGGTATGCTCCTGACCATGCTTCTTATGGAACGGGGAACAGAAAATCTCCTGTTGATCGGCAATAAGGAATACCAGCGGAGGAAAGCGCTGGAGCTGGGGATACCTTCCGAAAACTGCTGCGACTGCGGAAATGAGGACGCGGCGGAATGGATGCGGAGGCGTACAGGCGGAAAGGGCACCGACGTGTTTTTTGAGTGTGTCGGCAGGAACCAGACTGTTTCATGGGCAGTGGATATGGCGGCTCCGGGAGGACGAATCTGTCTGACGGGGAATCCGGACACAGATATGGCGCTGGAAAAAGCTGTTTACTGGAAGATATTACGAAATCAAATACAGATAACGGGCACGTGGAATTCTTCTTTTTTCCGCAATCCCGCGGAAGATGTCACAGACTGGGAGTACGCGCTTGGGCTTCTGGAGCGGAAGCGTATTGCGCCGGAGCGCCTCATTTCACACAGGCTGCCTTTGGAAGGTCTGGACGGGGGACTGAGGATCATGAAAAATAAATCCGAAGATCATTTGAAAATCATGACCGTTTGAACTTTCCGCAATTTTTTTCGGGGTGAACACTAAAGTTCATCCTTTTTTTTACGATATATATAGTAACAAGCTTTAAGTTTGACGGAAAGGAGGAGTCCAATATGCGTATTGAAGCATATAATCAGGTACAACAGCTTTACAGCACCAAGAAGACCAGCCAGATAAAAAAAGCTGCCGGTACAAGTTTTTCGGATCGCTTACAGATCAGCAGTATTGGAAAGGATATCCAGACTGCGAAAGCCGCAGTTGCTGCCAGCCCTGATGTCAGGGAAGACGTAACGGCTCCTATCAAGGCAAGCATCGGCGCAGGCACCTACCAGGTCAGCGCGGAAAGCTTTGCGGATAAATTACTGGCAAAATATGAGGAAATGAGGTAATTCCGGTGGCAAGCCTGATTGAGAATCTGATAAGTATATTAGAACAGGAAACCGCAGAGTACGAAATGCTGCTGGAATTATCTCAGAAAAAAACTCCGGTCATTGTGGCCGGAGATTTAACGCAATTAGAGAAGATCACGGATGAAGAACAGTTGGTGGCGAGCAGGATTACCCGTCTGGACAGTGAACGGATGGAGGTAGTCAAAGATATTGCCAACGTTACAAACAAGGATGTTGAAAGCCTGAAGCTGGCAAATTTGATCGAAATGCTGGCATCCAGGCCGCAGGAGAGCAAAAAACTGGCAGAGCTGCACGACAGATTAAAGATCGTCGTAGACAATCTGCGCCGCGTAAACGAACAGAACGGAGAGTTGATTGCTCATTCTCTGGAAATGGTAGAATTTGATATGAATCTGCTGCAGGCGATGAAGGCCGCGCCGGAAACCGCGAACTACAACAAGGGAGCGTATACTTCCGGTGACGTGATGGGAAGCGTGAACGGCGGATTCGACGCGAAAAGCTGATCCTTGGCGGGGATTCCCCGCATGTGACGAGAGGTGATAGTATGCCGTTAATGGGAAGTTTATACATCGGAAATTCCGGATTGCAGACCAGTCAGAACGCGCTGAACGCGACGGCGCACAATCTTACGAATATAGATACGGTCGGCTATACAAGGCAGCAGAGCCTTTTGGCCACCAGGCGCTATATTACCATATCCACGAACCCCTCCGCAGTGTCCAACAAACAATACGGCCTCGGGGTTGATTTTTCCGCAGTCAGACAAGTGAGAGATACTTTTCTGGATAAAACATACCGCCGGGAATCGGGGCGCAGTATGTTTTATGAAGTGTCTTTTGACGCGCTGGATGAAGTGCAGACACTTCTGGGCGAATTTAACGGCAAGGATTTCCAGACTTCCATGGATAATCTCTGGACCGCCGTGCAGGAGCTGGCGAAGGATCCTTCCAGTTCCGTAACGCAGGGACTTCTGGTTCAGCGCGCCGCGGAATTTGTAGAGCGCTCCACTTCCGTATATAATGATCTGACATCTTATCAGAACAGCCTGAACATAAAAGTCAAAGAACAGGTAGATGCCATCAACAAGTATGGCAGGCAGCTGCTGCAGTTAAATGACGCCATTAAAAAGGTAGAAGCGGGCGGCATTGAGCATGCCAATGACCTGCGGGACAGCAGGAACCAGATCCTGGATGAACTGGGCAAACTCTGTGACATCAGCTATGGCGAGGACGCCATGGGCAATGTTTACGTACAGATAGAGGGGACCGATTTCGTAAAAGGCGGCATGTGCTATGAGATCGGACTGGATATAGACTCCAATACAGGTTTTTATACGCCGTTCTGGCCGCAGAACGCGGAGTACACCATTCTGGCGGACGGTACCAGAAAGTATGATATTACCAATGCCAAGGTATTCGACTTGAACAGAACGGTGTCTTCCACCATGGATACGGATATCGGCGGCCTGAAGGCCACTTTGCTGGCCAGAGGGGACCACAGAGCCAACTATTCCGATATCGAAAAGGATTATGACAGTATTTCCCAGTCCGTAATGATGAACATTCAGGCGGAATTTGACCAGCTGATCCACAATGTGGTGACGAAGATCAACGGGGTACTGGCCAGTGCCAGCGATCCCGCGAGAGGGTACCTCTGTGATAAGGACGGTTCTCCTCTGCAGCTGTTTCAGAAGGTGACTACGGACGGATATAAGAAAGTGACGGGCGATGACGGAGAAGAAACCTGGGTTTATCAGGAAGAGGATTTTAACCATCCCGACAGCCTTTATACGCTGCAGAATCTGAAGGTCAATCCGCATCTGCTGCAGGAACCTTCCATGCTGGGCTTCATGACAGTGGACGGAAAGGCGGATTACGCTACGGCGGAGGCCCTGAAGGGGATTTTTACCGAGGAGGCCTACGCGCTGAATCCCAACGTACAGAAAAGGACTAATTTTGTGGATTACTATAAGGACCTGGTGTCCCAGGTAGCCACATCCGGTTCCGTATTCCAGAGCATATATGCCAATCAGGAGGCTACCGTGGAGTCCACCTGCGCGGCCAGGGAGCAGATAGTGGGAGTTTCTTCCGACGAAGAGCTTTCCAATATGATCAAATTTCAGAACGGTTATAACGCGGCCAGCCGCTATATTAATGTGATCAGCGAGATGCTGGAGCACATTATCAGCACACTCGCCGTCTGATTCAGAACAGGTAAGGAGGAAGCTTATGCCATCTCAGTTTTTTGGATTGAATATCGCCTATACCGGACTGCTGGCATCCAACGCGGCTCTGAACACCACTTCCAACAATATCGCCAATGTGCAGACGGAAGGGTACAGCCGCCAGCAGGTAGTACAGCAGGCCAGCGATGCGCTCCGGGTATTCCAGACTTACGGCTGCGCGGGCGCGGGCGTGGATACGCTGGCGATCGAGCGGGTGCGGAACGAATTTTATGACCATAAGTTCTGGGAAGCCAACACTAACTTTGGAGAACAGAACATCAAGTCCTATTATATGGCGCAGCTGGAAAACTATTTCGCGGATGACCAGTTTACCGAAGGTTTCAAGAGCATTTTTGACAAATTTATGACCGAGGGACTGCAGGAAGTACTGAAGCAATCCGGCAGTACCGCTTCCAAATCCCAGTTTGTGGGTTACGGAAGCAACCTGACGGACTATTTCAACGGATTGGCGGCCAATCTGGAAAAAGTACAGAAAGATGTCAATGACGAGCTGAAATTAAAGATAGACGAGATCAACTCCATCGCGGAGGAAGTAGCTACCTTAAACAAACAGATCAATGTAATAGAGTTGACGGGCAGCAAAGCCAATGAGCTGCGGGACAGAAGAACCCTGCTTTTGGATCAGCTTTCCCAGATAGTGGATATTGAAACCCAGGAAATCCCCGTGGTGGACGCCAATAATCCTGAGCGGGAAACGGGAGCTCACCGTTTTCTGGTAAAGATCGGGGGCGGGGAACTGCTTCTGGACACCGGAGAGTTTCAGGAACTGGAATGCGTGGCCAGAGAAACGTATGAAAAGACCAATCAGACGGATATTGACGGACTTTATGACGTGTACTGGAAGAACGGACAGAAATTCAATCTCAACAGCCAGACGCTGGGCGGCACGCTGCAGGGACTGATAGAGATGCGGGACGGCAATAACGGCGAGAATTTTACGGGAACCATTACCGGTATTGGCAGCGAAAGACGGACGGACCCGGACGGCGTGGCCAGAAATCATGATACCGTGACGATAGAGGTGGGAAAGAGTTATCTGCAGGATCTGAATAAATGCAATCTTTCCGACAGCGGCGGCATGATCAATCTGGGGAATCAGATCTTTTACTATGATTCCTGGTCCTATACCTGTACTTACCAGGACGGAGAGCCGGTATATACCTATACTTTTGTACTTTCCAACAGCGATCTGAATGACAGGCATATCACCAATGACAGAGTGGGGAAAAACGCTTCCGTAGGCAACAGCATCGATTATCAGGGAATTCCTTATTATATGAACCAGATGAACGAGTGGGTGCGGACCTTTTCCCAGAAGTTTAACGATATCCTGAACAGCGGCTATGATTCCTACAATAAAGAAGGCTGTGATATGTTTACCGGCAATCACGCGACGGACGATGAGCAGTATCTGTTTGAGGAGAGCACCCGTTATGACAGGCAGACGGACGGAAGTCTGACTGTAAGTTCTACGGATTCCAGCTATTACCGCCTGACCGCCAAAAATTTCGCGATCGTGGCAGGACTGATACAGGATGCGGACCTGCTGGCCACCAGGAAAAACGCTTCCGACGGCGTGGACCAGTACGATCTGCTGGAGGAACTGAAACTGATGGCCAGCGATAAGTCCATGATGAGCTTCAGGGGCTGCAGCGCGGGAGAGTTCTTACAGTGCATCCTCTCCGATGTGGCGCTGAACGCCAGCAACGCCAACACTCTGGCGGAAAATTATAAAAACATCTCCGGCACGGTGGATACGCAGAGAATATCCATTTCGGGCGTGGATGAGGACGAAGAAGCGGTCAACCTGGTCAAATATCAGAACGGCTACAATCTGGCTTCCAAGATGATACAGACACTGACGGAAATATATGACAGACTGATTTTGCAGACCGGAGTATAAGGTCGGGAAGGAGATTCGGATGCGTATTACCAACAAGATCATGCAGAGGAATAATCTGACGCACATCAACAATAACAAAATCCTGGAGGATAAGCTGAGTACGCAGATGTCTACCAAGAAAAAGATAAACAAACCCTCCGACGATCCGGTGGTGGCGATCAGGGCTCTGCGTCTGCGTACCAATGTAACGGAGGCTACGCAGTACTACAGTAAGAACATTCCCGATGCGGAAAGCTGGCTGGATGTAACGGAAGGCGCGCTGCAGAATCTGTCCAAGGTGCTGACCAGTGTTCTGGGCCAGTGTACTAAGGGCTCCAACGGGGATCTGCCTTCAGCGGACAGGGAGATCATCCTGGAACAGCTGAAAGCGCTGCGGGATGAGATCTATTCCACGGCGGATGTGGATTACGCGGGAAGATATGTATTTTCCGGCTACCGTACCGATACTTCCATCAGTTTCCCGGCCCAGACGGAAAAGCATTACAGCATTACCCAGCAGCTGGACCGTGATGCCATAGAGAGCATGACCTATGTCAAGACCACCGCGGGAGCCGGCGCGGATCTGCAGGATGTGCGGAATATGGATGCCGCCAACTACGCGGACGTTACCGTGACGGAGGAGGACGTTACCTCCGTGGAGGTGCACAAGATCCGGCTTGCCTATGGAGATGTGGACGATGTGGTGCCTGAAGTGACCAGGGTGACGGGAAAGAATCCGGACGGAAGCCTGATCACCGAGCCGGTGGGAAACGGCGTGGTCATGGTGCACTCCCATGAGGTGCCCAGCGCCTACGAGCTGGCGGCGCAGAATCCGGACGGTATGTACTTTGTGCCGGAAACAGGCGAACTGGTCCTGGGAGATCAAGTATACGCGTCCATGATGTCTTACAGGGACGATGCGTCTACGGCTTCCGTAAATGAAGGGGAGATCCGCATCAGCTATGAGAAGAGCAGCTGGGAGAAAGGGGATCTGCGGCCTGAGCATTATTACGCGTGCAGCACGACGGATGCCGCGGGAGAAGCCATCGACTACAATCAGGATTACCTCAAGGGCATGGATGTGGAGCGGCAGGTCATTGAATATGACGTGGGCTTTAACCAGACCATCCGCGTCAATACCACGGCGGACGAGTGCTTTGACCCCAATATCGGCAGGGAAGTGGATGATTTGATCAGCGCGCTGGAAGACGTGAAGAATCTGGAGAAAATATCCGAAAGCCTGAATGAACTGCTGGAAAAGGAAACCGACAATGGGAAAAGGACAACGCTGGAATCCAGATTGAAGGCGGTCGATAAGGCGCTGACGCTGAGCAAGGACAAGATGCAGAAGATGTTTGAGCACAGTATCACCGTTATGCAGAAGCATCTGGATGACTCCAATCTGTCCATTACCAACTGCGGTACCAGGAGCGCCAAGCTGGAACTGATCGAAAACCGCATGCAGGATCAGAAGACCACCTTTGAAACACTGCAGTCTGAAAATGAAGATATTGACATCGAAGAAGTGGCGATCTATCTGGAAAGCGCGCAGATGACTTATACCGCCTCACTGATGGCAACCGGAAAGGTAATGCAGACCAATCTGCTGAATTTCTTATAAAAAGCCGTATGGACGGCGGAAAAGAGGAACTATGAGGGTAAATACAAAAATCTTTGGGGAAGTTGACATTGCCGATGACAAATTGATCCATTTCGCGGGAGGGATCATCGGTTTTCCTGAACTGACTACATTCGCGTTGATCCATGACGAGGAAAAGGGTGTGGGAGCCGGGATCCGCTGGCTGCAGTCCATGCAGGAGCCCGCGTTTGCCATGCCTGTGATGGATCCGCTGAACGTGGCGCCCGGCTACAATCCCCAGATAGAAGACGAACTGTTGAAGGATCTGGAGGATTTAAATGAGGACAATCTGCTGGTGCTGGTAACCGTCACGGTACCTTCCGACCTGACCAAGATGACGGTCAATTTAAAGGGACCTATTGTGATCAACGCCCAGACGCGCAGAGCCTGCCAGGTCATTGTGGAAGGCGATGAATATGCCGTGAAATATCCCATTTACGACATTTTGAAAGCCGGAAAGGCAGGTGAGTAGAATGCTTGCTTTATCCAGAAAAAAGAATGAAGCCATTATCATTAACAACAATATTGAGATCACCGTCCTGGAAGTGAAGGGTGATCAGGTAAAGATAGGCATTACCGCTCCCAAGGAGGTGCCGGTATACCGCAAGGAAGTCTATCTGCAGATCCAGGAGGCCAACAAGGCCGCGGCGGATACTGCCGGACTGGACGCGTTAAAGAATCTTTTGGGCTGAGCGCGTATGACCGTGTCACAGCGGCCGCGGAGAAGGAAGGCTCCCCGCAGGGAGAGGACCGGATCCGCGGCTTTTTTCGCCCGTAAAAAATTTCTTCTTCTATAAACTTTCCCGGGCCTTCGGCCGATACATAACCTAGAAAACTCTCAATGACGATTCACACGGAGGTGAGAAAAATGGCTATTGAACCATTAGGAAGTGTTATGACTGTACAGGCGCAGCCGCAGGTACAGACGAAACCGGCAGCGCAGACTGCCAGATCCGCGGCAGAATACACGGATGTAACTGCTAACGAACAGCCCCAGGTGGATGCTACCATCAGCATTGTGGAAAATCCCCAGGGAAAGAGCAATTCCAATAACGCCCAGGGAAACGAAAACAGGCAGCCCAGCAATGAGCAGATCAAGAAGGCTGTGGAGGCTATGAATAAGAAGATGGCGCATTCAGAGGCTATTTTTGGCATTCATGAGGCTACGAACCGGGTGACTATTAAAATAGTAGACAAGGATACCAAGGAAGTGATCAAAGAGCTTCCTCCGGAAAAAACTTTGGATATGATAGCCAAAGTGTGGGAAATGGCAGGTATCCTGGTAGACGAAAAGAGATAGGAGGGCTTTGTTATGCCAATGAGATTATCAGGCCTGATGTCAGGCATGGATACGGACAGTATTATCCAGGAGCTGGTAGCGGCAAAACGCACGAAGGTAGACACCGCCAAAAAGGCCCAGACCAAATTGGAATGGAAGCAGGAAGCCTGGAAGGACTTAAATACCAAGCTCAAGAATCTGCAGAGCAAGTATCTGAACAATATGCGGTTCGTATCTTCATACAGCAAGCGCGTCACCAAGGTTTCCAACAGCAGCGCTGTCAGCGTGCTGACCGGGGAAGACGCCATGAACGGTGTGCAGGATCTGGAGATCAGGCAGCTGGCCAAGAAGGGTTATCTGACCGGAGCCAAGATTTCCGGTAAGGACGGCTCTGAGCTTACCGCGCTTTCCAAAATGAGCGATATCCTGGATGGATTTTCTGGAGAGGGGAGCATCAGCGTCAAATCCGGCGGCAATACGGTGGATATCCGTATCACCGGTGACACTACGATCTCCGACGTGCTCACCCAGCTGAAAAACGCGGGCCTCAATGCCAGCTTTGACGCTAAGAACCAGAGATTTTTCGTGAATGCCAAGGACTCCGGCGCCGCCAATGATTTCAGTATTACCGCGTCTGACGAAAATGGAGCGAAAGCGTTATCCGCGCTGGGACTGCAGGTAAATCTGAATGACGATAAGGCTGCTTTGCAGGAGTATCAGCGGTTCGCGTCCTATTATGATGCCGGTGACAGGGCGAAGACGCTGGAGAATATGAGCGACCTGATCGGCAAGAGCGTAGATGCCAGAGTGCAGAGCTATCTGGACCAGTATAAGAACCTGCAGGCTTCTTTGAAGGACGCGCAGAGCAAGGTAGATGAGCTGACCAAAAAATATCAAGGACAGGAATTGAGATCAGCGGAGGACTATCAGGCTGACATCGACAGCAAGAACGAAGAGATCAAAAAACTGGAAGAAAGCCTGAAAGCGGCGGATTCTCCTCTGAATGAAGAAGAGAAAGCGCAGACGCAGGAAAAACTGGACGGCCTGAAAAAAGAAGTAGAAGAACTGAAGACGTTAAAGAGCGACGCGCAGGCGCTGGCTTCCGGCCAGAATACCGTTTCCTCTCTGCAAGAGCAGATCGCCGGAGTGGAAGAATATGTGACCATATCGCAGGAAACCGCGGCAGACGGGAGCGTTACCTACAGCGCGGCGGCAAAAGAGAAACTGACCGGGGAAATAGAGGACAGTTATTATAAGAAAGCGCAGTATGCGGCCCAGGTAATGGACAGCTACAATCCCGGTGACGCATCGCAGACCGGGGCCACCAAGGTAAACGGCCAGGACGCAGTTATTTATCTGAACGGCGCTGAATTTACCAACAACACCAACGTGTTTGAGATCAACGGACTTACCTTTACCGCGCTGAGCGAAACCAAAGAGGGCGAAAGCATTACCGTTACCACCCAGGACGATACCGACGGAATCTACAATATGATCAAGGATTTCCTGAAGGAGTATAACGCCATCATCAACGAGATGGATAAGCTCTATAACGCGGAGTCGGCTAAAGGGTATGAGCCTCTGACCAACGAGGAGAAGGAAGCCATGTCCGAAGGCGATGTGGAGGAATGGGAGAAAAAGGTGAAGGACGCCCTGCTAAGAAGGGACGAGAACCTTTCTTCGATCAGTTCCGCACTGCGGGGCATTATGGCCGGCGGCATTTCCGTCAACGGAAAGACCATGTACCTGTCGGATTTCGGCATCAACACCTTAGGGTATTTTGAAGCCGCCGACAATGAGAGGAACGCTTATCATATTGACGGAGATGAGGATGACGCCATGGTATCCGGCAACGCCGACAAGCTCAGGAGCATGATCAGCAGCGATCCGGAAACGGTGATCTCTTTCTTCTCTCAGCTTTCCAAGGATCTGTATGGCAAGATGAGCGACCTTTCCAAATCGGTAGAGGGCTACCGGAGCTACGGAAGCTTCTTTGACGATAAGAAGATGAAGGCGGATTACAACGATTATACGTCCAAGATCAAGGACCTGGAGAAGAAACTGGCGGATTATGAGGACAAATGGTACGCTAAGTTTTCCAAGATGGAAACTGCCATGGCGAAAATGCAGTCCAATATGAGCGCGGTAACCAGTCTGTTAGGAGGTTGACATCATGGCTTTACCCAACGCGTATTCCCAATACAGTAACAACAGAGTACTGACGGCTTCACCGGCAGAGCTGGTGCTGATGCTGTATGACGGAGCGATCAAGTTCTGCAATATCGCCATCGCGGCCATTGAGGAAAAGAATCCGCAGAAGGCCCATACCAATATCATCAAAGTAGAAAAGATCGTGGATCATTTCCGTATGACGCTGGATATGAGCTATCCCGTGGCAGAGGATTTTGAACGGGTATATACCTATCTGTCCCAGCGTCTGATAGAGGCCAACATGAAAAAGGACGCCGGGATCCTGCGGGAGGTGTGTGAGCATCTCCGCTCCATGCGGGATACCTGGAAAGAAGTGATGAGGCGGAACCGCGAAGGGGGTGCCGTATGATAGAGAACTATCTGGATGTTCTGGAGGAGAGCCTGAAACAGAAGTCCGAAATACTGGACGAGGTTGCCAGGTACAGCGGCAGGCAGGAGGAACTGTTAAAGCAGGAATCCATGTCGTTGGAGGAATTTGACGCCTGCGTGGACAAAAAGGATGAGCTGATCCAGAAGCTGAGCCGGATGGATGAAGGCTTTGAAACACTGTACCAGAGGATCAAGGAGCAGCTGGCTCAGGGACGGGAGGCATACCGGGACCGGATAGCGCGTCTGCAGCAGCTGATCAGGGAAGTGACGGCGAAGAGCGTGTCCATCCAGGCACAGGAAGCCAGGAACAAAGAAGCGCTGCAGCGCTATTTTACCAATGAGCGCAGCAGGATGCGGACGGGCAGGATGGCCTCCAAGGCAGCTTATGACTATTATAAGAACATGAGCAACACCGAAGCGCTGCCTCCTCAGTTTTTGGACAGCAAGCAGTAAAACAGGGTCAAAAATTTTTTTCAGATTTTTTAAAATCAGGTATAAAGTAATTTGCTTTTGCTCCGATATATATTACAAGTAAAGCAAATACTTACTTACAAACTAACGTAACGCTTTTGAAGACACGGCCGGTCGGTGAAAAGCGTTACAGCAAAAAATGAGTCGCAGGGAAGCGACCTTAAATTCAAGGAGGAATATATTATGGTAGTACAACACAATCTTACAGCAATGAACTCTAACAGAATGTTAGGACTGACCACTGCAACGCAGGCTAAGGCAACCGAGAAATTATCTTCCGGTTACAAAGTAAACCGTGCAGCAGATGACGCGGCAGGGCTGGCAATTTCCGAAAAGATGAGACGTCAGATTAGAGGACTTACCCAGGCTTCTGCAAACGCTCAGGACGGTATCTCCTGTGTACAGACCGCTGAAGGCGCGCTGAACGAAGTTCATGACATGCTTCAGAGAATGAACGAGCTGGCTGTTAAAGCGGCTAACGGCACCAATCAGAGTGAAGATCGTGACTACATCCAGTCTGAGGTTAATGCGCTGGTTGATGAAATCGACCGTGTAGCGGAAACCACTACTTTCAATGAGAAGATGCTGCTGGATGGTAGCTTTACCGATGTTGAGCTGCAGGTTGGCGCGGAAGGCACGGCTGGAAATCAGATTTCCGTTACCATTTCCGCTATGAGCGCAAGTGGTCTTGGAGTAAACGGCTTGGATGTAAGTGGTGAGGATGGTGTGGCTGCGAAGTCCGCAATCTCTACCATCAAGACCGCTATCAAGACTCTGAACAAGCAGCGTTCCGACCTTGGTGCAATCCAGAACAGACTGGAGCACACCATCAACAACCTGGACAACGTAGTTGAGAACACCACCTCTGCTGAATCCGCTATCAGAGATACGGATATGGCAACCCAGATGGTTCAGTACTCCAATAACCAGATCCTTGCTCAGGCAGGTCAGGCTATGTTGGCTCAGGCTAATCAGTCCAACCAGGGTGTACTTTCCTTATTACAGTAATCATTGCGACTACTACCGAAAAGGGATTGGCGAAAGCCAATCCCTTTTACTTTTTAAAAATATATGTGGGAATGATTTTTTATTGCTGCTCATGGTAAAGCTGCACGGTTAGATCTTTATATATTTCTTGCGCATTGGTAAAAATAATATTGCTGTGTCCGCGAAAGACAATGCTTAATACTTTTTTCGCGTTTTTCACAATGTATTTTTCGGTAGCAGGATCAATCGTAACGGGATTTCTGGTATTTTTGTCTATATAGATAGATGAAACATACGCGGCGGTGACAGGAAACATATTTTGAATGAGAAAAGCCTTTTTTTGCCCTAAAACATTACCGAACACAATGGTATTACATTGTATTTTATGGCTTTTGGGGGAAACTTGGCCCGAGATCTTTTTCTGTACGATTCTTTCATATTTTTGTACCTTAGAGGAAATAGGTACGCACCAAAAAATATTAGGTTCTTTTTTATCTTGAAACGCGTAAAAACAAGGTCTTTTGTTATTTTCTCCTCTATTTTTCATTAGCCTGCCGTAAGGATCATACTTGGTATAAAAAGCGTCAGTAATAAATAAAAAGTTCCCTGATTTCATGAAAGGATTCTCCTGTTGTAAAAATTTAACGCTCTGCCAAAAGACAGAGCGTTAAAATTTTTTGTGCCCGATTATTATTTCATGTCCGCCATCGGTAGGCGGAAGCATTTGTACCCGATTATTGTTTCATGTCCGCCATCGGTAGGCGGAAGCATTTGTGCCCGATTATTATTTCATATCCGCCATCGGTAGGCGGAAACATAAGGTATCGCTACCGTTAATAGTATTATATGAAAATCTAAAAAATATGTCAACTTATTTTTTAGATTCTTCCATCCTGTAAACCGCGGAGCGCTTTCAGACGTTCCTGGGCCGGAGGATAGCTGCCGCAGCTTTCATACAGTTTCATGGCGGAATCCTGATCGCCCATCATTTCATTGATGCGGCCCATGTTGTACAGGGGAGTGAAGGTATTGGCGCCCTCCATGTCACAGGCCGGAAAGGTAGTGGCTTTCAAAAATTCCTTCATGGCCTTTAACAGCATGCCGTTTTTCATATAAATCTGCCCCATCAGACAGACAAATTCCGGGGTGGTGGCAAAGGCATCATAGATATTCTCAAAGGCCAGCGCTTCCTGGTAACGCTTTAAGTTCAGCAGGGCGCAGCCGTAGGAATGTACCATGAGCTGCACATATTCCAGTTCGGGATTCACGTCAAATTCCAGCCCCTTCGCGTAGTATTCGCAGGCCTTCTCGGTTTCGTCGATCAGATTGTAGGACTGCCCGATCTGGAAGTAGAGATAGGGATCGTCAGGATGCTCTTCCAGCATCCGAAACAGCAGCTCATTGTTGCGCCGCGCCTTCGCTTCCAGTTCTTCTTTCGTGCCGTTATAGCCGAAATGCTCCACTGCAACAGGAAGATTGACCATTTCATAGGGCTGGCCGTTATTGGCGCAGAGCTGTTCATGGATCATGTCCTCATAATGATAATGCTTTCTGCAGAAAAAGCGGTTTACATCATCTGTAAAAATGCGGTCGCTGCCATTGCTCCAGCAATGATTCTTACGGACGATCATTCCCACGCCTCTGGGATATTGTTTCATCATCTGCTCAAAGCATTCGGTTTTTATGTCGGTCAGATATTCGTCGCAGTCCAGCACCAGCACCCAGCTGAAAGAAGCGCAGGAAAGAGAGTAGTTTCTCGCGGCGCTGAAATCATCTATCCAGTCAAAATGAAAAATTTTGGTGTTGTACCTGGACGCGATCTCCACGGTCCTGTCGGTGGAACCTGTGTCCACCAGGACTACCTCGTAGGGATAACCCTTCATATGCTCCCGGATAGCGGAAAGAAAAGCATCCATGTGCTTTTCTTCATTTTTGGCGATTACGCAGATCGAAATAGGTGTCATGAGCTCCTCCTGCCGTACTGGATTTGCTATTATAGTACCGCATATTTCCCCAAAATTCAACTTTTTCTATGTACGATCACTTACAAAACGTCAAAGCGCATGTAAGAAGGGTGCCGGAAGCGTTATGAAATAACCGAAAAGAAATCTGGCTAAATTCCTCCCCAATAAGGGAGGTTTAGCCAGGCGGCTTCAGCCTGGGGTTCCGCGAAGATTCCCAGCGGGGGCGCGCTGTAGCTGAACAGCACGAAGGCTGCCAGCAGAAGAAGCGCCAGGCAGGAGAAGAGCGGCCGGAAGGAGTCCGCGGAAGGCCGGAGCGTCAGCCGGTACGCGGTGAGAAAACCAGCGCATACACTGACATAAAAGATGCCGATATCCACGGCGGGAAGGGAAAAGCCCAGGATCCCCGAATAGGTGTAGAACAGCGTGGGAATGGACAGGGTTCCGGCCAGGAGGCCGCCCAGCATTCCGGTGAAAATGCGGGGATAGCTGCGCCGGATCAGAACGGTGAGCAGCAGGGCGGTAAAGAGCATGGGAAAAAAGAACAGCTTCATATGCTCCCAGATAGATTCGTTTACAGGGACAAAAAGGCCGGCCAATTGATTTTGACCGGTCCATTCATATACAAAATGTGACAGGGCGCCCGCGAGGGATACCAGGATGCCTCCTGCCGCGAGAAAAAATTTCAGGCTTTTATTCATCTGTTTTCTCCTTCTGCCGCGAAAGCGGCTTTGGTCATCGTTCCTATTTTACTGTATGTAGTTTGTGGAATTTATTGAAAAATAAAATGCCAAAACTTAATTTTTCATGAATTTCTTCCGCACCCTTGCAAAAAATTACGATATATCGTACACTATAACTTAACACATATAACAAAGATGGAGGATATGAGATGAGCAAGGCGGAAATTTTAAAGAAAGAGATTTTACGGCAGTACAGAAGCGTAAGGCAGTTCGCGCTGGAGCTGGGAATTCCCTACAGCACTCTGGTAACGGCGCTGGAACGCGGCATCGAGGGAATGGCTTACGGCACGGTCATTAAAATGTGCGACAAACTGAGCCTGAATCCTGTGGATTTCAGTTCTCTGGAAAGAGATATCTCTCTGGGTGAGCAGCTTCTGGAAAACCGCGTGATGCAGTATTACATAAGGCTGAATCAGAACGGACGGGACAAGGTCCTGGAGTTGATGGACGATTTTGTACAGATTGACAAATACCGGGCCAAGGCAAAGAAGAGCAAGAACTGACGGCATGGAAAGAGGAAAATCCAAATGAAATATGATTATCTGATCGTAGGCGCGGGACTTTTCGGCGCGGTGTTCGCACGGGAAATGGCGGACAGGGGAAAGCGCTGTCTGGTGATCGACAGGCGTGAGCATATTGCCGGCAATATTTATACGCGTGAGGAAGCCGGGATTCAGGTACACAAATACGGCGCCCATATTTTCCATACCTCCGACAGGCGGATATGGGACTATGTGGGGCGGTACGCGGAATTTAACCACTACGTCAATTCCCCCGTGGCGGTCTATGGGGAAGAACTGTACAATCTGCCCTTTAATATGAACACGTTCCATGAACTGTGGGGAGTAAAGACGCCCGCGCAGGCAAAGGCGAAGATCGCCGGGCAGATCGCGGAACTGCGGATCGGAGAGCCCCAAAATCTGGAGGAACAGGCGCTCTCGCTGGTGGGGCCGGATGTATACGCCAAGCTGATAAAGGGCTATACCGAAAAGCAGTGGGGCAGGGACTGCAGGGAACTGCCCGCTTTCATCATAAAGAGGCTGCCCCTGCGCTTTGTCTACGATAACAATTATTTCACGGATCCCTATCAGGGGATCCCCAAAGGCGGCTATACCCGTATTGTGGAGAAACTGCTGGACGGGATCCCGGTAAGGCTGGGGATCTCTTATCGGGAATTTCTGAAAGAGGAAGAAAGCGGAGGCGCGGACAGTTTTGATAAGGTACTCTATACCGGCATGATAGACGAGTATTTTGATTATTGCTTCGGAGAGCTGCAGTACCGTTCCCTGCGCTTTGAGGAGGAACTGCTCGCAGGCTGCGACAACTATCAGGGCAACGCGGTGGTAAACTACACGGAAAGACAGGTTCCCTATACCCGTATCATCGAGCATAAGCATTTTGAGTTTGGAACGCAGCCGGATACGGTGATCACCAGAGAATATCCCGCGGAATGGAAACGGGGGGACGAGCCGTATTATCCGGTCAACGATGAGCGCAACAACGCGCTCTATCAAAAATACGCGGAGCTGGCTGCCGGCGAAAAGCGGGTTTTATTTGGAGGAAGACTGGGACAGTACCGCTATTATGATATGGACAAGGTGATCGCGGCCGCTCTGGAAATGGCCGCGGCGCAGTAGAAAGCGCGGTTATAAGACGGCAGGATAAAGAAAAAAGCATCTGACAATGGTCAGGTGCTTTTTTAGCAGTAACTGTTGAACATCATGCCGCTGTAAGCGCTGGTGGCGTAGGGACTGGGGAAATTGTGTCCCGGATTTTTGTAGGCCACGATAGTGCGGTTAACATAATTCATAGGGTTTAAGGAAACCTGTGAGGTCTTTTGTACCAGCGCGTGGGCAAATCCTTTGAGCGCCTGATAGGAGGCCGGACCTCCGGGACCGGAGGCGGTTTCACGCAGCAGTTCTTCGTCAATGGAGATGGTATTGTCAGACTGCAGGCGGATCCCCATATCTGCCATCCCGCCGGTATAGCGGTAAGCGATGGCGCCCATTTCCCTGGAAAGGCGGCTGCTCAGCGTCTGGCTCTCCTGGTAGGAATTGGCCGCACTGACAAAGGTATTATAACCTCCGATCAGGGAATTGATATTGTCCGTCAGAGATTCTATATCTGTTTTCAGGCCGATGGTGACAGGAGCATCCTCCGGGGTTACGGCCTTTAACTCCACCTCAAACTGCTGCCCGATGGTAAAGGTATTGGAACTGGTGCTGTGTTCCTCTCCGTTTAACAGGAAAGAGGAATTGGAGGGCTGGCGGGACATATAGTTCAGTCCCAGATAATCCACTACGCCGGCCGCCTTGCTGGTCCTGTCATCGGAAATATGGAAGATACTGTTCCTGCCTTCCGGCAGACCCATGGCGGTGGAAGTAAGGCGGATGGAACTGCGGGAGCTGCCCGCGTCCACATGGGCCCGTATACCGATATCCGCGTTGTTGATCAGCCGGACCAGACGTTCCTGAACGGCTCTGTTGGTATCTCCGGCGTTGATATTGAACTGAAATTCATAATTCAGGTCATTGATGGCTACATCAAAGGAATAGGTATCGGGTGCCAGAGCCACCGGTTCGTCCGGAAGGTAGCTGCCCATATTTTCCTGGGGAGAAGCCAGCGCGTTGACCGAGATCTCAAACTGGGGAGCGCTGTCGCTTTCTTCGCCCGCGGCGCCGATGTAGGATGCGGATACGCTGTCGGGATCGGTGGAATAAGCCGCTTTCTGCGCCAGGGACCGTTCTTCGTCCAGACCGCCCAGAGATGCGATGGTATTGTGCAGCAGTCTGGCGTTTTCCTTCAGGCTGATAGCGTATTCCTGCGTGGCAGCGCTGTTGATATCCAGATACCAGGGGGATTCTTTGTTCAGTTTAACAATGGAATTATAAATGCCGCGAAGCTCACTTTTCTTATGCGTGTCATACTGCGTGGTGCTTCTGGGCGCGTAAGTAGTGAGATAATGATTGTAGATATTATTCATAATGGCATTGCTCATACAGAACCCTCCTTTCTTCCGTGAAATACGCGGTATCTGTATATCGACTATTAAATCCATTTAATAGGAAGATACTCTGAAACCATATGGCAGGGTATAAAAACCTACTTTTATGTGTACATTGTAACATTTCCGGGGTGGAAATACAAGTGTCTGGCGCGAAATTTAAAACGAAAATTTAAAATTTTTAAAAAAAGAACGGATCAGGACAAGAAAAGCATTGACGGAAGGCCGGGGATATGGTATAGTAGCTAAGCAAGATGAGTTACAGGTCTTTTTTTTATGCTTATTTTTATTAGGACAGAGAACGCGTGGAGGTGGGAAAATGCGTACAAAGATTACATTGGCATGTACTGAATGCAAGCAGCGTAATTACAATACTACCAAGGATAAGAAAACTCATCCGGACAGGATGGAAACCAAGAAGTATTGCAGATTCTGCAAAACTCATACACTGCATAAGGAAACCAAGTAGTATTGACCGAAAGGAGAAACGATGGCAGAAACGGAAAAGGCAAAGAAACAGAGCTTTTTTAAGAGTGTGCGGGCGGAATTTCAGAAAATTCAGTGGCCGGACCGGAAAACCATGCTCAAGCAGTCCGTTGCGGTTGTTGCGATATCGGTAGTGGTGGGCGTCATTGTTGCTTTGATTGATTTTGTGGCTCAATATGGCGTGAACTTCTTAACATCATTATAGAGCGAGGGTGATTATATGGCAGAGGCAAAATGGTATGTAGTGCATACGTACTCCGGATATGAGGACAAGGTCAAAGCCAATATTGAGAAGACCGTCAAAAACAACAGGCACCTGGCAGAGGAAATCCTGGAGGTCAAGGTTCCCATGCAGGATGTGGTGGAAATCAAGAACGGCGCCAAGAAAACGGTACAGAAAAAAATGTTTCCGGGCTATGTGCTGCTCAATATGGTGATGAATGACGATACCTGGTACGTTGTCCGCAACACCAGAGGCGTGACCGGATTCGTAGGACCCGGAAGCAAGCCGGTGCCCTTGACGGAAGCGGAAATGAAGCCTTTGGGCGTCAGGATGGAAAACGTGACCATTGATTTTGGCGAAGGTGACAGCATTGTGGTTGTGGCCGGCGCGTGGAAGGATACCGTAGGTATTGTACAGAGGCTGGATTACGGAAAGCAGACGGCTACCATCAATGTGGAAATGTTCGGCAGGGAAACCCCTGTGGAGATCAGCTTCGCGGAAGTAAGAAAGCTTTAATCGTTAATTTTATTTAGGAGGTGCCATTATGGCAAAGAAAGTAGAAGGATATATTAAGTTGCAGATTCCTGCCGGCAAAGCGACTCCGGCTCCCCCTGTTGGACCGGCGCTTGGACAGCATGGCGTAAACATCGTTGAATTTACCAAGCAGTTCAACGCGAGAACGGCGGATAAGGGTGACCTTATCATTCCCGTTGTGATCACCGTATACGCGGACAGAAGCTTCAGCTTCGTGACCAAGACTCCGCCCGCGGCGGTACTTTTGAAGAAGGCTTGCAACATTAAGTCCGGTTCGGGAGCTCCCAACAAGACTAAGGTGGCAACCATCTCCAAAGCGAAAGTGCAGGAGATCGCGGAAATGAAGATGCCGGATCTGAACGCGGCAAGTCTGGAAGCAGCCATGAGCATGATCGCGGGAACCGCGAGAAGCATGGGTATTGTAGTAGAAGATTAAACAGGTAAAAATTGGGAGGCAGGAAACTGCCGCTGGAACCATAGGAGGATTGAAAAATGAAACATGGAAAAAAATACAGCGAGGCCGCTAAACTGGTGGATCGCGCGACTTTTTACGAAACAGCGGACGCGATCGCGCTGGTAAAGAAGACCGCGACGGCGAAGTTTGACGAAACCGTGGAGGTTCATATCAGAACGGGCTGCGACGGCCGTCACGCGGAACAGCAGATCAGGGGCGCGGTAGTTCTGCCCAACGGTACGGGCAAAACCGTTAAGGTCCTGGTATTCGCCAAGGGCGATAAGGTGACCGAGGCAGAGAGCGCGGGAGCCGATTATGTGGGCGGCGAAGAGCTGATCCCCAAGATACAGAACGACGGCTGGCTGGATTTTGATGTGGTAGTAGCGACGCCTGATATGATGGGCGTGGTAGGCCGTCTGGGTAAGGTGCTGGGTCCCAAGGGCCTGATGCCCAACCCCAAGGCAGGCACCGTAACCATGGACGTGACCAAGGCCGTAAACGATATCAAAGCCGGTAAGATTGAATACAGACTGGATAAGGCCAATATCGTGCATGTTCCCATCGGAAAGGCTTCTTTCAGCGAGGAGAAGCTGACGGAGAACTTCAACGCGCTGATGGACGCGATCGTGAAAGCGAAACCCTCCAGCCTGAAGGGCCAGTATTTAAAGAGCATTACCCTGACCACCACCATGGGCCCCGGCGTAAAGGTCAGTGTGGCAAAGTTCTAAGCTTCAGAGCTTGACAGCGGAATATCCATGTGGTATTCTATATGAAGTTTTAATATGCCGAAGACAGTAGGTCCCCCAGGGGGTAAGCGCAGCGCCTACCGAGGAAAGAGTTTGATCAAGACTTTCAGCCTCCCTGTCTTCAGGGAGGCTTTTCTTTACAGAACTCCTTTCGGCAGGGGATTTCCCCACAAATTCTATAAGGAGGTAACAGAAATGGCAAAGGTTGAATTGAAGCAGCCTGTTGTACAGGAGATTGCCGAACGCATCAAGAACGCGCAGTCCGTTGTGCTGGTAGACCACAGAGGTCTGACTGTAGAACAGGATACACAGCTTCGCCGCGCGCTGCGTGAAGCCGGAGTTACTTATAAGGTATATAAAAATACCATGATGAACTTCGCTTTCAAGGGCACGGACTGTGAAGGACTTTCCGAGTATCTGGAAGGCCCCAGCGCGATGGCGGTATCCGACAGCGACGCGACCGCTCCCGCCAGGGTCCTGGCGCAGTTCGCGAAGACCGCGGAGAAGCTGGAGATCAAAGGCGGCATTGTGGAAGGCGTTGTGTATGACGCGAACGGCATCAGGAACATCGCGAGCATTCCTTCCAGAGAAGAGCTTATTTCCAAGCTGCTGGGAAGCTTACAGTCCCCGATCACCAATTTCGCGCGCGTTATGAACCAGCTGGCGGAAAAAGGCGGAGCCGGAGCATGTGAAGCGCCCGCGGCGGAAGCAGAAGCACCTGCCCAGGAAGAAGCCGCGGCAGTAGAAGAAGCACCCGCGGCGGAGGCAGAAGCGCCTGCCCAGGAAGAAGCCGCGGCAGTAGAAGAAGCGCCCGCAGGCGATGCGTCCGCTGAAGAAACACCTGCGGCGGAATAGGCCGCGTGAAACTGAAAATGAAGCAAGAAAACATTGATAAACGGAGGTAAATAAGAAATGGCTAAGTTAACAGCTCAGGAACTCATTGACGCGATCAAAGAGTTAACCGTATTGGAATTGAATGATTTGGTAAAAGCCTGCGAAGAAGAGTTCGGTGTATCCGCGGCAGCAGGCGTTGTAGTGGCAGCGGCAGGTGCCGGCGCAGGCGCTGCGGCAGAGGAAGAGAAGACCGAGTTCAACGTAGAACTGACTGAGGTCGGCGCTGAGAAGGTTAAGGTCATCAAGGTGGTTCGTGAGATCACCGGCCTCGGCCTGAAGGAAGCAAAGGATCTGGTTGACGGCGCTCCCAAGATGGTAAAGGAAGGCGCAAGCAAGGAAGAATCCGAAGATATCAAGAAGAAGCTGGAAGAAGTCGGCGCGAAGGTTACTCTGAAGTAATCCGGACGCGGCACATCATATTTGATAGGATGAAGAGAAAAGGGCAGTACCATGTTGCGTGGTTCACTGCCCTTTTGTGTGATAATGGAAAGAAGTTTCCCCAACAAAGAATTTTATTTCACGAATGAAAAAAACTTGACTGCTTTTCCAATTTGTAGTAATATGGACGATGCACTATTGTGGTGTGTTATGTCTATTTTGTATAGCCATGTACTGACATAATAGCTTTAATATCATAGAAGAACGGGGTGAAATGTCAATGGAAAAAAACAGAATACGTCCTATTGCCGCCGGCAAGAACATACGTATGAGTTATTCACGACAAAAAGAGGTTTTGGAGATGCCCAATCTGATAGAGGTCCAGAAGGATTCCTATCAGTGGTTTCTGAAAGAAGGCTTAAAAGAAGTCTTTGATGATATTTCTCCGATCGCGGACTACAGCGGTTCTCTGAGCCTGGAGTTTGTGGACTTCGAGTTATGCGAAGATGACGTGAAGTATTCCATCGAGGAGTGCAGGGAGAGGGACGCCACTTACGCGGCGCCGCTCAAGGTAAAGGTGCGCCTGTATAACAAGGAAAAGGAAGAGATCAGCGAGCATGAGATCTTCATGGGCGATCTGCCTATCATGACCGAAACGGGCACCTTCGTGATCAACGGCGCGGAACGTGTTATCGTCAGCCAGCTGGTCCGTTCTCCGGGCATCTATTATGCCATCGGCCATGACAAAATCGGTAAAAGGCTGTTTTCCTGCACGGTGATCCCCAACCGCGGCGCATGGCTGGAGTATGAAACGGACTCCAATGACGTGTTCTATGTGCGCGTGGACAGGACCAGAAAGGTTCCGATCACGGTCCTGATCAGGGCTCTGGGCGTCGGTACCAACGAGGAGATCCGGGAGCTCTTTGGCGATGAAGCCAAGATCGAAGCCAGCTTTACCAAGGACACTGCTGAGAATTATCAGGAGGGTCTGCTTGAGTTATACAAAAAGATCCGCCCCGGAGAGCCGTTGAGCGTGGAAAGCGCGGAAAGCCTGATCAATGCCATGTTCTTTGACCCCAGAAGATATGACCTGGCTAAGGTGGGCCGGTACAAATTCAACAAAAAGCTGGCGCTGCGCAACCGCATCAGACACCAGATCCTGGCCGCGGATGCGGTGGACCCCAATACCGGTGAGATCATCGCCGCGGCGGGAACCAAGGTCAGCGCGGAACTGGCGGATGAGATCCAGGACAGCGCGGTTCCCTTCGTCGTGATCCAGACGGAGGAAAAGAATGTAAAAGTACTGTCCAATATGATGGTCAATATCTGCCATTTTGTGGAATGTAATCCCAGAGAGCTGGGCGTTACGGAAATGGTATATTATCCTCTTCTGGCCAAGATCCTGGAGGAATACGGAGATAATCCTGAAGAACTGGCGGAGGCGATCCATAAGAATGCCCATGAGCTGGTTCCGAAACATATCACCAAGGAAGATATTTTTGCTTCCATCAATTACAATATGCATCTGGAGTATGGTCTGGGCAACGACGATGATATCGACCATCTGGGCAACAGACGTATCCGCGCGGTGGGCGAGCTGCTGCAGAACCAGTACCGCATCGGGCTTTCCCGTATGGAAAGAGTGGTAAGGGAAAGAATGACCACGCACGATTCCGAAGATATTTCGCCGCAGGCGCTGATCAATATCAAACCGGTCACTGCCGCGGTAAAAGAATTCTTTGGTTCTTCCCAGCTGTCCCAGTTCATGGACCAGAACAACCCTCTGGGAGAACTGACGCACAAGCGGCGTCTGTCCGCGCTGGGTCCCGGCGGTCTGTCCAGGGACCGTGCCGGTTTTGAAGTGCGTGACGTACATTATTCCCACTATGGGAGAATGTGTCCCATTGAAACACCTGAAGGTCCCAATATCGGTCTGATCAACTCTCTCGCGAGCTACGCGAGGATCAACGAGTACGGCTTTGTGGAGGCGCCTTACCGCAAGATAGATAAGTCCGATCCGGAGAATCCCAGGGTCACCGACGAGGTGGTCTACATGACGGCCGACGAAGAGGACAATTATCATGTAGCGCAGGCAAACGAGGCGCTGGATCAGGAAGGTCATTTTGTCCGCAACTCCGTGTCCGGACGTTACAGAGAGGAAACGCAGGAGTACCCCAAGGCGATGTTCGATTATATGGACGTATCGCCCAAGATGGTATTTTCCGTAGCGACGGCGCTGATCCCGTTTTTGGAAAACGATGACGCGAACCGCGCGCTGATGGGTTCCAACATGCAGCGTCAGGCAGTGCCGCTTCTGGTAACGGAAGCGCCTGTAGTGGGCACCGGTATGGAAACCAAAGTGGCTGTGGACTCCGGCGTGTGCGTACTGGCAAAGAAGGCGGGTACCGTTGACTATGTGGCTTCCGATCTGATCCGTATGACCTATGATGACGGGGAGAAGGACGAGTATCATCTGACCAAATTTACCCGCAGCAACCAGTCCAACTGCTACAACCAGAAGCCCATTGTGAATAAGGGCGATCATGTGGAGGCGCATCAGGTTATCGCGGACGGACCTTCCACTTCCCAGGGCGAGCTGGCGCTGGGCAAGAACCCTCTGATCGGTTTCATGACCTGGGAGGGCTATAACTACGAGGACGCGGTCCTTTTAAGTGAAAGACTGGTGCAGGAGGATGTGTATACCTCCGTGCACATTGAGGAATATGAGGCGGAAGCCAGGGATACCAAGCTGGGACCCGAAGAGATCACCCGCGACGTGCCCGGCGTAGGTGACGATGCGCTGAAAGATCTGGATGACAGAGGTATCGTGCGGATCGGCGCGGAGGTACGTGCCGGCGATATCCTGGTGGGCAAGGTAACGCCCAAGGGAGAAACCGAGCTGACGGCGGAGGAACGTCTGTTAAGAGCGATCTTCGGCGAGAAGGCCAGAGAGGTCAGGGACACTTCCCTGAAAGTGCCTCACGGCGAGTACGGTATTGTGGTGGACGCGAAGGTATTTACCCGTGAGAACAGCGATGAGCTTTCTCCCGGCGTCAATCAGGCGGTACGTATTTATATCGCGCAGAAGAGGAAAATTTCCGTGGGTGACAAGATGGCGGGCCGTCACGGCAACAAGGGTGTAGTTTCCCGCGTGCTGCCCGTGGAGGATATGCCTTATCTTCCCAACGGACGTCCCCTGGATATTGTGCTGAACCCTCTGGGCGTGCCTTCCCGTATGAACATCGGCCAGGTGCTGGAGATCCACCTGTCCCTGGCGGCAAAGGCGCTGGGCTTTAACGTGGCTACTCCCGTATTTGACGGCGCGAACGAGCAGGATATCATGGACACTCTGGATCTGGCGAATGACTATGTGAATCTGGAGTGGGAAGAATTTGAAAAGAAACACGGACAGGAGCTGCTTCCGGAAGTACTGCAGTACCTTTCCGACAACAGAGAGCACAGAAAGCTCTGGAAGGGAGTTCCCATCTCCCGTGATGGTAAGGTAAGACTGCGCGACGGGCGTACCGGAGAATATTTTGACGGCCCCGTTACCATCGGCCATATGCATTACCTGAAGCTGCACCATCTGGTAGACGATAAGATACATGCCCGTTCTACCGGCCCGTACTCCCTGGTAACGCAGCAGCCCCTGGGCGGTAAGGCCCAGTTCGGCGGACAGCGTTTCGGCGAAATGGAGGTCTGGGCCCTGGAGGCATACGGCGCATCCTATACTCTGCAGGAAATCCTGACGGTGAAGTCCGATGATGTGGTAGGACGCGTGAAGACCTATGAGGCGATCATCAAGGGGGACAACATTCCGGAACCCGGTATTCCGGAATCCTTCAAGGTACTGCTGAAAGAACTGCAGGCTCTGGGCATGGACGTCAGAGTGCTGCGTGAGGATAACACGGAAGTGGAGATCATGGAAATGGTAGACTACAGTGACACGGATTACCGCTACGAGATCGAGGGTGACCGAAAAGACTACGATGACTATGAGAAAAATTCCCTGGGTGAGTTTGGATACCAGCGTCAGGAGTTCGACGAGGACGGCGAGCTGGTAAGCATGGAAGACGAGGACGAGGATCTGGACGAAGAGTTTGAGGACGATGCGGCCTTCGCAGGGGAAGACGAAGAGTACTAAAACAGACTTTAGCATGGAAGGGAGTGCCTTAAATGTCAGAAACAAAAAACGAAGTGTATCAGCCCATGACGTTTGATGCCATTAAGATTGGCCTGGCTTCGCCGGAGAAGATCCGGGAATGGTCCAGAGGAGAGGTTACCAAGCCGGAAACCATCAACTACAGGACGCTGAAACCTGAAAGGGACGGGTTGTACTGTGAAAGGATCTTCGGCCCCAGCAAGGACTGGGAATGTCACTGCGGTAAATATAAAAAGATCAGATATAAAGGTGTTGTCTGCGACCGATGCGGCGTGGAAGTAACCAAATCCAGCGTGCGGAGAGAGCGTATGGGGCATATTGAACTGGCCGCCCCCGTATCCCATATCTGGTACTTTAAAGGGATCCCCAGTCGTATGGGACTGATCCTGGATCTATCTCCCAGGGTACTGGAGAAGGTGCTGTATTTCGCATCCTATATTGTGCTGGACGCCGGGGAATCCAACCTGGAGTATAAGCAGATCCTGTCCGAAAAGGAATATCAGGATGCCAGGGAAACCTGGGGCAACAAGTTCCGGGTAGGTATGGGAGCGGAGGCTATCAAAGAGCTTCTGCAGGCCATTGATCTGGAAAAAGACGCCGCGGAACTGAAAGCCGGATTAAAAGAATCCAGCGGGCAGAAGCGCGCCCGTATTATTAAAAGGCTGGAGGTAGTGGAGGCCTTCCGGGAATCCGGCAACAAGCCTGAGTGGATGGTCATGGACGCCATTCCCGTACTGCCTCCCGATCTGCGCCCCATGGTGCAGCTGGACGGCGGACGTTTCGCCACTTCCGATCTAAACGATCTTTACAGAAGGATCATCAACAGAAACAACAGACTGAAAAGACTGCTGGAGCTGGGAGCGCCCGATATCATTGTACGCAACGAAAAGAGAATGCTGCAGGAAGCGGTGGATGCGCTGATCGACAACGGCAGACGCGGACGTCCCGTGACCGGCCCCGGCAACAGAGCGTTAAAATCCCTTTCCGATATGCTGAAGGGTAAATCCGGACGGTTCCGTCAGAACCTGCTGGGAAAACGTGTGGATTATTCCGGTCGTTCCGTTATCGTGGTAGGCCCTGAATTAAAGATTTATCAGTGCGGTCTGCCCAAGGAAATGGCGATTGAGCTGTTTAAGCCTTTTGTGATGAAGGAACTGGTGGCAAGGGGCATCAGCCAGAATATCAAGAACGCTAAAAAACTGGTGGAAAGACTGGACACCAGCGTATGGGATGTGCTGGAGGAAGTGATCAAGGAGCATCCCGTTATGCTGAACCGCGCTCCTACACTGCACAGACTGGGTATCCAGGCATTTGAGCCCATTCTGGTAGAAGGTAAGGCGATCAAGCTGCATCCTTTGGTATGTACCGCTTTCAACGCGGACTTTGACGGTGACCAGATGGCAGTGCATCTGCCTCTGTCCGTGGAAGCGCAGGCGGAGTGCCGTTTCCTGCTCCTGTCACCCAACAACCTGCTGAAACCTTCCGACGGCGGCCCCGTGGCCGTGCCTACGCAGGATATGGTACTGGGTATTTATTACCTCACCCAGGAGAGGCCGGGCGCGAAAGGAGAAGGCAAATTCTTTAAAAACGTAAACGAAGCGATACTGGCATACGAAAACGACGTTATTACATTGCAGTCCCGCATCAAGGTCCGCGTGAGCAAGAAAAAGGACGATGGTGAAGTGGTGACCGGCACGGTAGAGTCCACTCTGGGAAGGTTTATCTTTAATGAAGTACTGCCCCAGGATTTGGGATTTGTGGACAGGAGCAATCCTGATGAGTTCCTGAAGCTGGAAGTGGATTTCCTGGTAAAGAAGGGCGGGTTAAAGCAGATACTGGAGAGAGTCATCAATACCCACGGCGCGTTCAAAAACGCGGAGGTACTGGATTATATCAAAGCCATGGGTTACAAATACTCCACCAAGGCTGCCATGACCGTATCCATCGCGGATATGACGGTACCTGCGGAGAAGCCGGAGCTGCTGGCGCAGGCGCAGGCAACGGTGGATAAGATCTCCCAGAACTTCCGCCGCGGTTTGATCACCGAAGAGGAAAGATACCGCGCGGTAGTGGAAAACTGGAACGAAACGGATAAACTGCTGACAGATAAGCTGATCGCCGGACTGGATAAATACAACAATATCTTTATGATGTCCGACTCCGGTGCCCGTGGTTCCAACCAGCAGATCAAGCAGCTGGCCGGCATGCGCGGACTGATGGCGGATACTACCGGACGTACCATTGAGCTGCCTATCAAATCCAACTTCCGTGAAGGACTGGACGTATTGGAGTATTTCATGTCCGCTCACGGCGCCCGGAAGGGTCTGTCCGATACCGCTCTGCGTACCGCGGACTCCGGTTATCTGACCAGACGTATGGTGGATGTATCCCAGGAACTTTCCATCCGTGAAATGGACTGCGCGGAAGGGAAGGATGAGATCCCGGGTATGTATGTAAAGGCCTTTATGGACGGCAAGGAAACCATTGAAAGCCTGAAGGACAGGATCACGGGGCGTTTCTCCTGTGAGGATATTTATGACAAGGACGGCAGCCTGATCGTAAAGCGCAATCATATGATCACGCCGGCCAGGGCGGCAAGGATCCTGAGTACGGGCGTCAATGCCGAGGGCGGGCCTGTGGATCGGGTAAAGATCCGTACGATCCTGACCTGCCGTTCCCACAACGGTATCTGCGCGAAATGCTACGGCGCGAATATGGCTACGGGAGAATCCGTACAGGTAGGCGAGGCGGTGGGTATCATCGCGGCGCAGAGTATCGGAGAACCCGGTACCCAGCTGACCATGCGTACCTTCCATACCGGCGGTGTGGCGGGTGACGATATCACACAGGGTCTTCCTCGTGTAGAAGAGCTTTTTGAGGCCAGGAAGCCCAAGGGACTTGCCATTATCGCGGAATTTGGCGGCAAGGTCGAGATCCGCGACACCAAGAAGAAACGTGAGGTTGTGGTTTCCAACGAGGAAACCGGAGAGAATAAAGCGTACCTGATCCCTTACGGCTCCCGTATCAAGGTTATGGACGGGCAGGAGCTGGAGGCCGGTGACGAACTGACCGAGGGCAGCGTCAACCCCCATGATCTGCTGAAGATCAAAGGGATCCGCGCGGTACAGGACTATATGCTCCGTGAAGTACAGCGTGTATACCGTCTGCAGGGCGTAGATATTGCCGACAAGCATATTGAAGTGATCGTGCGCCAGATGTTAAAGAAGGTGCGTATTGAAAATAACGGCGATACGGATTTCCTGCCCGGTACGCTGGTAGATGTACTGGATTATGAGGAAATGAACGAAAAGCTGATCGCGGAAGGAAAAGAACCCGCGGAAGGCAAACAGGTAATGCTGGGTATTACCAAAGCGGCGTTGGCAACCAATTCCTTCCTGTCGGCGGCATCTTTCCAGGAAACGACCAAGGTGCTCACCGAGGCGGCGATCAAGGGCAAAGTGGATCCGTTGATCGGTCTGAAGGAAAACGTCATTATCGGTAAGCTGATCCCTGTAGGAACGGGTATGAAGCGGTACCGCGCTACTCATTTGAGTACGGACGATGTCAGAGAGATCGCTTTTGACGAAGAGATCAATTTTGACGGTCAGGACGAAGAGGAAGCTGTGGAGGAAAGACCTGAAGATATGGACGCGCGGGAAGACATGACGGAAACGGAAAACGAAGAAATGCTGGAAACGGCAGGCGCGGAAACCGAAGAGTAAGAAGCGCGGATCCTGCGGTGAAAACAAAAAACCGGCGTATCACGAAAAAGTGATACGCCGGTTTTTCATCGTCTTAGGGTTCCAGAAATTCAATGGTGCCTTCGTACTCATAATTCCCGGTCAGAGTGACCTGCCACGACAGGATCCGGTAAAAGGGATCGCCCTGTTCTGACGGATAGAGGATTTCCACCCGGACGTCCAAAGTCTGCAGATCGGAAATCGGAAACTGCCAGGAAGCCTCATGGCCCGTTTGAGCGAAGTAGGCCTCTTCGCTGTCACAGGAAGCGTAGGCTTCCTCCAGCGTCTGCTGCAGCGCGGAAAGCCGGACTTCCGCCTGCCCGGAGGCTTCATAATACGCGGTGGTGCGCTCCAGCACCTTGCCGCTCAGTTTGTAGTCGGCATTGGCGCTGACAATGGAGAGTGTGGCAAAGGACACCAGGCAGAGAATGATAAAGGTTACCAGCAGGGAGGAAGAGCCTATTCCGTTGCTGAAGGAGATCCCGGAAAACGTTTTTTTACCGCTGCTCATAAATGCTCCCTCCTTCCGTGATATGATGCGTCAGGGGAAGGCTGTAGAGCAGTTCCTCTCCTTTATAAACATGGATCTCGGATGTGATCAGTCTGGTATCGGGCTGGAAGAGCGCGCCTGACAGCTCAATAAGGTATACCTTGTCCGTTCCGGAAAATTCCCAGTCCCGGTTAAAATACAGGGAAAGCGTTCCGGGCTGTCCGTCGGTCAGGCAGAGGGAATCGTCTTCACAGGAATAGTCTTTTCGCAGCTGTTCTGAAATAAGGGAAGAATCCCCGTCGCAGGCGGTCCACAGTTCGGCCAGATTCTGTACCCATACCACGGTTTCGTTCCGCTCGCCGGTGCGTACATTTAAAAGATGAGCCTTTACGAAAAGCTGGATACACACGGCGCTGGCTATGGAAAAGAACAGTATGGAAATAATGAGCTCCATTAAAAACAAGCTGGATTTCGATGGTTTCATAAGTATCAATACTCCCTTTTTAGGAATAAGCTGTTAAGAATGGTCGGAACGCAGGGCCGTATAAAGCGTAACGGCCGGGCCGTTTCCCGTGTCGATGGTCAGTTTGATCAGGCCTTTGGAAGGCATTTCCAGAGAGAAGCCCGAAAGCGGCATGATATTCTGACCGGCGGCCAGGATATCCGTGCCCGCGTAAGAGCCCTTTCTGGTGAAAAGCTCCTTCAAGTAACCGTCGTACAGGTAGAGGCAGGTGCAGAACTCCTCTTCGCCCACCCGCTGTGTCAGCACCAGGGCCTGGGTGCCTTCCAGTTCGCCGATCTCTATGGAATCGTAAATATCGCTCTGATGCAGTTTTTCCACAACATAAGAATAGGAAGTCCGGTCGGTAAAGGACTGTTCCATGTCGGAAACAGTCTGCCTGTACACACCGGCGCCGATAGTGACCAAAAGCAGCGCGGAGGCCGCGAACACGCCGAAAAGGGCCAGTACGAACAATACGTCCACCACATGGCGGTTATTTTCTCCTATGCCTGTTTTCATTGGGGCCCTCCTGTTCTCCGCAAGATCGTCACATCCGGCATAATGTTGGAACCGATGGGCTGATAATCCACATAGAACATCGTTTCATCGTAGACCAGTCCGTAGTGTTCCTTGATATAGTCCAGATTGGGCGGATAGGCGCCCTCCACCGCGTAGCACTGGGTAATGCTGCGGTTGATGGCGTTCTCCAGACTCTCCATCTGTTTGGCGTCGGCGGTGTGGGAAACGGAAGATACACCGCGGTAAAACAGGATAAAGAGTAAGATGAAGCCCAGAAGCGGAAGCAGATAGACCACATTCCGCAGAGGGTTTGTTTTATTTTCTTCAAAACGGTTTCTGCTCATAATAGTTTCTTTCTCCTGCGCGCCGCGCGGCTCAGCCGATGCTGGACATGATTCCCATCAGCGGGAAGATAACGGACATCAATATCAGGCCCACGATCAGGGACAGGATAATGACCAGTGTAGGTTCCAGGATCCCGATGATGGAACGGATCTTGCGTTCCGTTTCTCTATCGTAGGCGTCGGCAATCTTCTGCATGACGGTGTCGATCGAGCCGGTACGGAAGCCCACCGTTACCATGCGCGCGTAGAGATTGGAAAAGATGTTGGCGCTGGTAAGCGCTTCCGCGAAATTGGAGCCTTCCTCAATGGAACGCTTGCAGGCGGCGATCTTAGCCTGCATGCCGCTGTGTTCCGTAAGCTCGGCCACCATATCCAGACTGGAGAAGGTGTCCATGCCGCTGCTGATGGTCAGGGCCATACCGCTGGCGAAACGTCCCGCCGCCAGCTTCTCATAAAATCCCCTGGTCAGGGGAAACGCGGAAAGAAAACGGGCGGAAAGCGTCCGGCCTTTCCTGGTTTTGACGGAGAAGAAATACAGAAGCACCAGGAAGATCAGCACCAGGGTAATGATCAGGGAGTACCGGTTGAGCGCTTTGCCGATGCCTAACAGGGTAGCGGAAATACCGCTCATCTCGCTGCCCAGCTGAATGAACACCTGGTTAAAGATAGGCATGACCTTTCCCAGCAGAACGAAAATGACCAAAAGCATGATGACGATCATGATAAAGGGATAGGTGACGGCGCTTCGGATGCTGTCGGAAATAGAATCCTCCCGCTCATAGTAGTCGGCCAGGGACTGCATGACGTCATCCAGATTGCCGGATTCTTCTCCAATGGCGATCATGTGCAGCACATAATCGGGAAATACGTCCGATTTCTGCAGAGCCTGGGAAAAGGAATCCCCCTGCTTGCAGGTATCCAGTATTTTCTGAAGAATATCCCGCCCCTCGTTGGAGTTACTGTCGTTTAACAGAATGTTGACGCTTTCTTCCGGCGTGATACCCGCGCGGAAGAGCATGGCGGTCTGGCTGCAGAAAGAAGCGATTTCCTGATTGGATAGTCTTTTCTGATGCATGGTATGATCTCCTTCTATGTTAATACATTGTTAATACATATATTTTACAAGATAATTGGTACCTTCTCCGATAAATTCCCGAAGCGCTTCTTCGCTGTTGCTGGCGGCGAAGGTGGGATCCATCAGTTCCCAGCTCTGGCCATCAAATTCCACGATGCCGTTTACCCAGCCGATATCGGAGATATATGTGCTGATCCAGGCATGATAAGCATCCCCCGCGTATCCTACTTCCAGACGCGTGGGAATGCGCTGGCTGCGGAGCATACTGGTCATCACTGCCGCGTAATCCAGACAGATACCGGTCCCGGAGGCCAGCACCTGGTCCACGTCGGGAATATAGCCGCTTGGAACAGTGGAGGCTTTGTCATAATCGTAGCTGATGTTTTCGATGATATAGTTGTACACATTGGTCACCACATCCAGATCCGAATCTGCCGGTTCCGCCAGTTCCTTGGCTTTCGCCACCACATCGGAGGAAGCGTTGAAATCGCAGTACTGATTCGGATACAGGTAGGGACGGAAATCACTGGTAAGCGCGACATCCACCGAAGTAGTCAGGCAGATGACGTACTGGTTGCCGGAGAGATTCTCGTAAACGGTCACCGTGTAACTGCCGCTTCCGCTGGAAAGAGGAAAGGCCTCATAGTCGGAACCGGTCAGGTTGTAGGTGTAGGTGACCGCGTTGGGGCCTACTATCTGCATTTTGACCTTGGGAGAAGTGCCGGTGTAGACTGCCATGATATAGCCCTCGGAGGCGTTGGAATAGTCAATGGAGGATACGTCGTTGTGCACTTCGCTGATGCCGTCCGCAGTGGGCGTCAGACATTGGGGAGTGTTGCTGCGGCTTCCCACAGTCTTTTCGGGAGAGGGGGAAGGCAGCGGCTCGCTTTCCGGAACCGTTTCCTCCGGTGAGGTTTCCGTTGCCGCGCCGGAAGGAGAGGGCATGGAAGTACTGTCGGGACCGCCGCTTTCAGCGGGGGACGGATCTTCTGTGGAAGCGGCGCTTTCCGCCGGTTCTTCACCGGTTTCCGTGGAAGTTTCGGAACTTCCGGAAGCGGGAGGCACCTGCGAAACACCGGAGGAAACGCTGTCCGGCAGAGAGTCAATATTGGTGCCGCAGCCCGCAAGCAGCGCGGCGCAGAGCAGATATGAAGTTAAGACTGATAAAATCCTAAGTTTACGCATAAGTTCCTATTCTGTATATGTATAGATACTGTCTGAGGCGTCTGTGATGACCGCCGGCTGCCCTTCCGTCGGAGGGAACGCCATGTTCACGGAAGCGATCACCAGCGGGGAAAGAAGAGTTAACAACAGGATAACGGCCGTGAGGAGCATCATATGGTCCAAAAGGCCGGTGTCGGCCTGCCTTCGCAGCAGGAGCTTGTCAAAAGCCGTTTTGTTGGGAGGCTGGCTGCAGGCCGCGAATACTTTTTGCAGCGTAGCGTCGGCCTGTTTTTTATTCATCTGATATTTTCTTTTTTTCACAAACATTATACACGCACCTCGTTATGCCTTCAATAGCTGTTTTAAATGTTCCTGCCCGGAAGCGATATATCTTTTCACGGTACTGCGGCTGACGTCCATAGCGGCCGCGATCTCTTCCAGTTTCAGGTTGTTGTAATAACGCATGGTGAGGACCTGATTTTCCTGGAAGGGAAGACTTTCCAAAGCTTTGGCCAGCCTCCGGTACTCGTCCCGGGTCTGGTAACTGGATTCCGGGTCCACATCGTCATGTTCGTCCTGGATAATATTTAAGATACCGGGATCCGCGAACAGGTTTCCTTCGTTCAGCGTTTCGCTGATATCGTAGCATACATGGAAGGAGATCCGGTTCAACCATGCCAGAAAAAGCGTGGGAGAATGCAGTTTATTCAGATTTTTCAGCACGGACACATATACCTCCTGCACCGCATCCTGGGCAAGGTATTCATCACGCAGATAGTGTCTGGCGTAATTGTATACCCTGTTGTAGGTCAGACCGTACAGCTCCGCGAAGGCATCGCTGTCGTTCAGTTTGGCGCGGAGAACAAGTTCGGCTAAATATTGGATATCTGCCTCTTTCATATGGATACAATTCTCCGTAAACAAATGATCGGAAGCTACAGCTGGGAAACCTGGTGCAGCTTGTTGTAAGTCAGAACCAGGAGCTCCGTAAAAGTCTGCACCGGTTCTTCTTTCTTATAAAGAGTATATGCGGAACGCAGAACGATGGGAGCGGACTTGTGCTCCTGATTATACAGGGAGATCCGGTTTTCCAAAGTGGTGCGGAAATCCTGAATGGTCTGCTGGCTGCAGGGGGTGATGGCCGCTACAAATTCATTGCCCCCGTTGCGCCCCGTATACCCGTATCGGTCACCGATCTCTTCAAACATACTGCAGAAATCCTGTATCATGGTATCTCCGGTCTTATGTCCTGAGATTTCGTTGATGGTGGCGAGATTGGCGATGGAAAAGAGGAGGCATCCCGTGTTTTCCAGGGATTCCGGCGTATCGTATGTACGGAAGATCTCGTCCAGGCCGTAACGGTTGGGAAGCCCTGTCAGATGGTCCAGATAGGCCGTCTGGTTCAGCAGATGGCTTTCCCGGGCAAAGGCCCGCAGCTTGTAGAAGTCATGGAGCAGAAATACCAGTTCCAAAAGGATCAGCAGCCACACAAAGATACAGAGAATGGACAGCGGCCCGCTGGAAAAGACCTGCGCCCGCAGGCCGGTATTTAGTATCAGGATGATGCTGAACAGCAGTTCCAGAGCTGTGAGCAGCACAAGATGGACGATCTTGGCAGCGCGGAACTGCCGGACAAATTTCTGTTCCCTCATAAAGCAAACTCCTCTTTTTTCTTCATTATAAAATAACTGAAATAAAAAGAAAAGAAAAAATATGGGAAAAATGAACCTTTTTCGCGGAAAACAGCGTCTTATTTCCAGGGAAAGGTATGACAAGCCGAAGTTTCGGGAAAATACTCCTTATATATAAAGGAAGAAATGCGAGGATCTCACGGATCATGAAAGTACTGGTAACGGGCGTTAAAGGACAGCTGGGTTATGATGTGGTAAAAGAACTGGAGAAAAGAGGCATGGACGCGGTGGGAGTGGATATCGAGGAAATGGATATCACGGACGCGGCCAGCGTGGAAAAAGTACTGGGAGAGGCGGCTCCCGACGCGGTGATCCACTGCGCCGCTTATACGGCAGTGGACGCGGCGGAGGAGCAGGAGGAGCTCTGCCGCAGGGTAAACGCGGACGGCACCCGCAATATTGCCCGGATGTGTAAGAAGCTGGATATCAAGATGGTCTATATCAGCACGGACTATGTGTTTAACGGACAGGGAACACGGCCTTGGGAGCCGGAGGACGAAAGACAGCCCCTGAATGTATACGGACAGACCAAGTGCGAAGGGGAAGAGGCGGTACAGGAACTGCTGGAAAAATATTTTATCGTGCGGATCGCCTGGGTATTCGGCGTAAACGGAAAAAATTTCGTTAAGACCATGCTGCGGCTGGCGGAAACCGGAAAACGCGTGACGGTGGTCAACGACCAGTACGGTTCTCCCACCTATACCTATGATCTGGCCCGCCTGCTGGTGGATATGGTCCTGACCGACAAATACGGCATCTATCACGCCACCAATGAAGGGATCTGTACCTGGTATGAATTTGCCTGCGAGATCTTCCGGCAGGCCAACGCGGCGGTGGAAGTGGTACCGGTTACCGCGGCGGAATATCAGGCGAAAGCGAAACGGCCGGAAAACAGCCGCATGAGCAAGGAAAAACTTACGGAAAACGGATTTGACCGGCTGCCGCCGTGGCAGGATGCCCTGAAAAGGTATCTGAAAGCGCTGGATGCGCAGATTTCGGTAAAAAACAGTTGACAACGCATTTGCGAGAACGTATACTATCATCGTATGCATTTTTACTGCATAAACAAAACCAAATTATACCATAATAAGAAAGAGGTGAAACAGAATGCCAACATTTAACCAGTTAGTAAGAAAAGGACGTCAGACAACCGAAAAGAAGTCTACAGCACCCGCGCTGCAGAGAAGCTTTAACTCCCTGCACAAGAAAGCCATTAACAATTCTTCTCCCCAGAAGAGAGGCGTATGCACCGCTGTTAAGACGGCTACTCCTAAGAAGCCTAACTCCGCGCTCAGAAAGATTGCCAGAGTACGTCTTTCCAACGGGATCGAAGTGACCAGCTACATTCCCGGTGAAGGCCACAACTTACAGGAGCACAGCGTTGTTCTGATCAGAGGCGGCAGGGTAAAGGATCTGCCCGGTACCAGATATCACATTATCAGAGGTACACTGGACACCGCCGGCGTTGCTAACAGGAAGCAGGCCCGCTCCAAGTATGGCGCGAAACGGCCTAAAGCTGCCAAATAATCAGCGGGATCGGGAAAAATCCGGTTCGGCCGATGAAATTGGATTCACATAACGGAACTATTTAAGTGTTGGAATTCTGTGGTAATACAGATATACCGCACGGACACTAGGGAAACATTTGTGAGTACCGATGATTTAATTAAATTAACGCCCGCATCGGTTCGCGGCGTTATCATTATTAAGGAGGGAAGAATCGTGCCACGTAAAGGACATATTCAGAAAAGAGATGTGTTAGCGGACCCTTTGTACAACAATAAAGTGGTTACAAAGCTTATCAACAACGTCATGCTGGATGGTAAGAAGGGTGTCGCGCAGAAGATCGTATACGGCGCGTTTGCGACCGTGGAAGAAAAGTCAGGCAAGCCCGCTCTGGAGGTATTTGAAGAGGCCATGAACAATATCATGCCTGTTCTGGAGTGTAAGGCGAAACGTATCGGCGGCGCTACCTATCAGGTACCGCTGGAAGTAAAGCCTGAAAGACGTCAAACGCTGGGACTGCGCTGGCTGGTCATGTTTGCCCGTAAAAGAGGCGAAAAGACCATGGGTGACAGACTGGCAAACGAGATACTGGACGCGGCCAACAACACCGGCGCGGCAGTAAAGAGAAAAGAGGACATGCACAAGATGGCGGAGGCAAACAAGGCTTTTGCTCATTACAGGTTCTGATCCGGAAAATGTGCGGATGGGAAAGATCCCAGGTGTGTGTTGAATAACTATAGGAGGAAAAGACCTTGGCTGGAAGAGAATATCCATTGGAGAGAACCAGAAACATCGGTATTATGGCTCACATCGATGCTGGCAAGACCACATTGACCGAGCGTATTCTCTATTATACCGGTGTGAATTATAAGATCGGCGATACCCACGAAGGCACCGCTACCATGGACTGGATGGAGCAGGAGCAGGAAAGAGGTATCACCATTACATCCGCGGCAACGACCTGTCACTGGACTCTGGAAAAAGAAACCAAGCCCATGCCGGGCGCGCTGGAGCATCGTATCAACATCATTGATACGCCCGGACACGTTGACTTCACGGTAGAAGTAGAGCGTTCTCTGCGCGTACTGGACGGCGCGGTGGGCGTATTCTGCGCGAAGGGCGGCGTGGAGCCTCAGTCCGAGAACGTATGGCGTCAGGCGGATACCTATAATGTACCCCGTATGGCCTTCATCAATAAGATGGACATTCTGGGCGCGAACTTCTATGGCGCGGTAGAGCAGATCAAGACCAGGCTGGGCAAGAACGCTATCTGTCTGCAGCTGCCTATCGGCAAAGAAGATGATTTTAAAGGCATCATCGATTTGTTTGAAATGAAAGCCTACATCTATAACGATGAAAAGGGCGATGATATCACGGTCACAGATGATCTTGGGGATATGAAGGAAGACGCGGAACTTTACCGTTCCGAGCTGATCGAGAAGATCTGTGAGCTGGATGACGATCTGATGATGATGTATCTGGAAGGCGAGGAGCCTTCCGTGGAAGACATGAAGAGAGTTCTGAGGACGGCTACCTGCGAGTGCAAGGCGGTTCCCGTATGCTGTGGTTCCGCGTACCGCAATAAAGGCGTGCAGAAGCTGTTGGATGCCATTCTGGAATATATGCCCGCGCCTACCGATATTCCCGCGATCAAGGGAGTCGATCTGGAGGGCAATGAGATCGAAAGGCATTCTTCTGATGACGAGCCTTTCGCGGCGCTGGCGTTTAAAATCATGGCCGATCCTTTCGTAGGAAAGCTGGCATTCTTCAGAGTGTACTCCGGTACCATGAACGCCGGTTCCTATGTACTGAACGCGACCAAAGACAAGAAAGAGCGTGTAGGGCGTATCCTGCAGATGCACGCCAACAAGAGAGCAGAGCTGGAGAAGGTTTATTCCGGCGATATCGCCGCGGCGGTAGGCTTTAAGTTTACTACCACCGGTGATACGATCTGCGACGAGCAGTCTCCCGTTATCCTGGAGTCCATGGAGTTCCCGGAGCCCGTTATCGAGCTGGCCATCGAGCCGAAGACGAAAGCGGGACAGGGCAAGATGGGCGAGGCGCTGGCAAAGCTGGCGGAAGAAGATCCTACTTTTCGCGCGCATACCAATCAGGAAACCGGACAGACCATCATTGCCGGTATGGGCGAGCTCCATCTGGAGATCATTGTAGACCGTCTGCTGCGTGAATTTAAGGTAGAGGCCAACGTAGGCGCTCCTCAGGTTGCTTACAAGGAAACCATTACCAAGCCTGTAGATCAGGAATACAAATACGCGAAGCAGTCCGGCGGCCGTGGACAGTACGGACACTGTAAGGTTAAGTTTGAGCCCATGGACGCAAACGGCGATCAGCTGTTTAAGTTTGAATCTTCCGTTGTGGGCGGCGCGATCCCCAAGGAATATATCCCCGCGGTAGGCGAAGGTATCGAAGAAGCAACCCATGCGGGTATTCTGGGCGGATTCCCCGTAGTGGGCGTATACGCCAACGTATATGACGGTTCCTACCATGAGGTGGACTCTTCCGAAATGGCGTTCCATATTGCCGGTTCCATGGCGTTTAAGGAAGCGATGAAGAAAGCCTCGCCCGTACTGCTGGAGCCTATCATGAAGGTGGAGGTTACCATGCCCGAAGAATACATGGGCGATGTGATCGGTGACATCAACTCCCGCCGCGGACGGATCGAAGGTATGGAGGATATCGGAGGCGGCAAGATGGTAAAAGCCTTTGTGCCCCTTGCCGAAATGTTCGGTTATTCCACCGACCTGCGTTCCAGAACGCAGGGACGCGGTAACTACTCCATGTTCTTTGAAAAGTACGAGCAGGTTCCCAAGAACGTACAGGAGAAGGTACTGGCGGCGAAAGCAAAGTAAAATGCGCCTTCCAAATATAGGCAGCGCTGTAAAATAATGCTTGAAAAACTTGGCTGTTTTTAATATAATTAAAGGTAGCTGGTTAAATCAGAAATGTAATAAGTTCAATTAACAATTTTAAGGAGGACTATTAATAATGGCTAAAGCTAAATTTGAAAGAACTAAGCCCCATTGTAACATTGGTACCATCGGTCACGTAGACCATGGTAAAACAACCCTTACCGCAGCGATCACCAAGGTTTTGAACTCCAGACTTGGTACCGGTGAGGCAGTCGCGTTTGATATGATCGACAAGGCTCCCGAAGAGAGAGAGCGTGGAATTACCATTTCTACCGCACACGTTGAGTATGAAACCGAGAAGAGGCACTACGCTCACGTTGACTGCCCGGGCCATGCTGACTACGTAAAGAACATGATCACCGGTGCCGCGCAGATGGACGGCGCGATCCTGGTTGTTGCCGCGACCGACGGCGTTATGGCTCAGACCAAGGAGCACATCCTGCTGTCCCGTCAGGTAGGCGTACCTTACATCATCGTATTCATGAACAAGTGCGATATGGTAGACGATCCCGAACTGCTTGAGCTGGTAGAGATGGAAATTACCGAGCAGCTGGAAGAGTACGGTTTCAAGGACTGCCCGATCATCAAGGGTTCCGCTCTGAAGGCTCTGGAAGATCCCAACGGCGAGTGGGGTGACAAGATCCTTGAGCTGATGAAGACTGTTGACGAGTATATTCCCGATCCTCAGCGTGATACCGACAAGCCTTTCCTGATGCCTGTCGAGGACGTATTCACCATTACCGGCCGTGGTACCGTTGCTACCGGCAGGGTAGAGCGTGGTACTCTGAAGCTGAACGATGAAGTAGAGATCCTGGGCGTTAAGGAAGACGTTAAGAAGACCGTTGTAACCGGTATCGAAATGTTCCGTAAGATGCTGGACGAGGCTCAGGCCGGTGATAATATCGGCGCGCTGCTTCGTGGCGTACAGAGAACTGAAATCGAGAGAGGACAGGTTCTCGCGAAGCCCGGCACCGTTACCTGCCATAAGAAATTTACCGCTCAGGTTTACGTACTGACCAAGGACGAAGGCGGACGCCATACTCCTTTCTTCAACAACTATCGTCCTCAGTTCTACTTCAGAACTACCGACGTAACCGGCGTATGTAACCTGCCTGCAGGTACCGAGATGTGCATGCCTGGCGATAACGTAGAGATGACCATTGAACTGATCCATCCCATCGCTATGGAGCAGGGTCTTACCTTCGCTATCCGTGAGGGTGGTAGAACGGTTGGTTCTGGTAGGGTTGCTACGATTATTGAGTAATCAGATTGTCAAAGCGCAATCGAGAATTATGGTAAAAAGAAAAGAGTCACTCCGCATTGCGGGGTGACTTTTTTGACGTTTGGAAATTGGACAATAGAGCGCCGGAAGATAGATGGACAGCTCCAGGATTCATTCAGGACTGTTTCTGGCCGGAAAGGTGGAAGAGCATCTACTGATGGTGCAGAAGCAGGCAGAGCAAAGGCTTGATGTGCTGGTGGAGCAGATGGCGGCTGAGGGTGTGACGGAACGGTTAAGGGCGGCGGATCAGATGCTCTGGGTGAGGAAGGTGAATGGGATACGGGAGAGGGGGAGGTTGTGGGGGAAGAAAGTATATACTCTTGATTAAGGTGGAGCGGGTAACTACTCCGCTTTTTGCTGTATATGGTTGCAAAATAGCTCGAAATTCATAAAGTTTTGTGTTATACTACAAATTAAATAAGTAAACATAAAACCTAAAATGAATGGAAGTGTTTCCTATGCTGCCAGAAGAATGTGCGAGAGAAAAAATTGATAAGCAGCTTATAGATGCAGGCTGGGATGTTGTGTCGCGAAATGAATATGTTCCAAAATCCGCATCGGCTGTGAAGGAAGCTTTGATGCAGGGAAATACAGAAAGCGATTACCTGCTGTTTCTTGATAATAAAGCTATTGCGGTTGTTGAGGCTAAACGAGAGGAAAATCTTCTTGGAGTTGCGGTGGAAAGGCAGGCTGAAAAGTATGCCAGAAGTCCTCAGAGTTGGTATGGATTGTGGTGTAAAAATCTGATTCCGCTTGTCTATATGGCAAATGGAAAGAAGATTTATTTTAAGAATATGCTCACTGATCCTGATGGTGATTATGTGGAGTTGTCACAGATGCATTCTCCGAAGAAGATGTTATTGTTAATCAATCAGGTGTCAGAATATGGGGCTCTACCAAGATTAGCGAAACATGGGCTCAGGAACTGCCAGTACAATGCTGAAATTGAATTTGAAAAATCTATGAAGGATGGAAAGAAGAAAAGTCTTGCGGTGCTTGCAACAGGCAGTGGTAAGACATATCTTGCCTGTCTTGCAAGTTATAGAATGTTGAATTACACGCCAACGAAGAAGATTTTGTTTCTAGTGGATAGAAATAACCTTGCCAGACAAACGGAGTCGGAGTTTAGCAAATTTGACCGTACAGAAGGTCGTAAAGAAATGAGCTTCATTTATGAGATTAAATGTTTGAAGCATGAAAACGATATAAAAGCAGATATTGTTATTTCCACGATTCAGAAGCTTTTTGCTATTCTTACAGGACAGACAATCACTGAGATAAGTGAAGACGCAGAAGACGAAAAGACAGCAACAGATGAAGAAAGAGATGCGAATGAAGTCATTACGTTGGGAGATGATTTGAAACTTCCGCCAGATTATTTTCAACTTATAATTGTGGATGAATGTCATAGATCGATCTATGGTAAATGGAAAGTCGTACTGGATTATTTTTCTGAAGCAAAGATCTTGGGACTTACCGCTACGCCAACTACAGAGGCTTATTCGTATTTTGATAATAATGTTATAGAGGAATATACTTATGGTGAATCTGTTGTTGACGGTGTTAATGTTCCACCACGTGTTTATCGCATTACGACCAAGATTACGGAACATGGTGGAGCAATCAAATCCGGTACGAGTGTGACAGAAACGGCTCGTAAGACGGGAGAAACGACTGCCTACGTGGTTTCTCAGAGGATTGATTATAACAATATGCAGCTTGACCGATCTGTTGTCAACAGAGATCAGATTAGGCAGGTGCTTTTGGCATATAAAAAGGCGATTTATGATGAGTTGTATCCGGAGCGTGAGAAGAATTGGGCATATATTCCAAAAACACTGATTTTTGCCAAAGACGACAATCATGCATCCGAAATTGTGGAAGGCGTAAAGGATGTATTTAAGGACGAATTTGAAAATCATGAAGTGCCGGAACATTTCGTACAGAAGATTACTTATTCTTCTGGCGACTCTAATGGTTTAATAAGAGCTCTGCGGACAGAGAAAGATTTCCGTATTGCCGTCACAGTTACACTTGTTGCAACGGGTACAGATGTAAAACCGTTGGAAGTGGTGTTCTTTATGAAAGATGTCCATTCAGATGTGCTTTATACACAGATGAAGGGTCGTGGGTGCCGCTTCATTTATGATGGAAAATTGCGCGAGGTTACTCCCAATGCTGATACCAAAGGGTGTTATTACATTGTGGATGCCGTTGGGGTTACAGAACATGAGAAGATTATTCCGCCTCCGGTTATCAGTCAAGGTCCAGGTAAAAAAGTTCTGTCTTTGGAACATCTGTTGGAGCATTTGGCGCATAATGAGCTGAGTGATGAGAATTTATGGTTGCTTAGAGACTATTGTTCAACTATTAATCGGCGCTATGAGGATAATCCACTGTTCGGACGACATCTGGATTACTTCATCACGACTTATGGATTTGCGCCAAGGACAATCGCGGGGAATATTCAGGCAGCGACTGACGGTGGATTATTGTTAGAGTTTGAGTATATAGATCCATCGCACGATAATACCCGACGTATGGCATTGATTAATAGCTTAATAAGCAATATCGCTGCAAGAAAAAAGCTGCTTGAAATGCAGCGTGGCTACATAGTTAATACAGGCGAGGATCCCGATGAGATTATTTATGCCGGATTCTCAAAGGAAACAGCGAAAAGTTTTGTTGAGAACTTTGAGCGGTACTTGAGTGAGAATAAGGATAGTATTGAAGCGCTCCGTATCATTTATAATTCCGAAGATACGATTATTACGTATTCTATGCTGAGCGAACTAAAAGACAGGTTACTGTCCGAGAGCAGGCAATATGGCGTGTATCAGATATGGAAGAATTACAAGGCCCTCGATACAGAGGGAAATGTGGACGAACTGGATATAAAGACTAATTTGAATGCGCTTACTAATCTGCTCCAAATTGTACGGTATGCTTATAAGAAAAATCAGAAGCTTACCAGCCTGCTCAATGGATATGCAAAGCGATTCAGCCTTTATTGCGGTCAACGTCAACGTGCTCTTACAGAAAATCAGGTAGAGATTATGCGACAGGTGGCGGAGTTTGTCATAAATGATGGCGCGATTTCAGTGAAAGAACTGAATGAAATTGATACAGACCTTTGGAGAAAAGGCATAACAAGTTTTGGTGCGAAGCTACTTGCGGATGAGATGCAGGCTTTATCAAGATTTTTATTGAAGGTGGCATAATTATGGCAAATCAAAAAACAGAAGGTGCGCTGCTGAATAAAGTGTGGAATATCGCTAATGTTTTGGCGGCTGCAGGTGTGGGATTTACAGATTACATTACGCAGTTAACTTATATCCTTTTTCTAAAAATGGATGATGAAAAAGAAGAGTTAGGGCTTGGAAGCAGTATTCCGGATGGATATAAATGGAGTAATCTGATTCAATTAAGCGGAACAGATTTAGTTGATAAATATGAAGAGATTCTTGATGAGCTTTCAAAAGATGAAGGACTTATCGGAACTATCTTTACTAAAGCAACGAATAAAATTGACCGTCCGGTTATGCTGAAAAAAGTCATTGATATGGTATCAGAAGAGAATTGGTATATGATGGAGGGTGACTTCAAAGGTGCAATCTATGAAGACATCCTAGAAAAGAATGGACAGGATAAGAAGAGCGGCGCAGGACAGTATTTCACGCCGAGAGCGCTCATCAGTGCAATTGTAGACGTGATTGATCCGAAAATTACCGAGACGGTTGCAGATCCATGCTGCGGAACAGGCGGTTTTCTGTTGGCAGCTTATGAGCATATGCGCAAACAAAGCAAGGATGTTGAAAAGCAGAAATTCTTGAAGAATAATGCCTTATACGGAGCCGATAATACATCTCTTGTTGTTACGCTGGCATCTATGAATCTATATCTGCATGATATTGGCGTAAACAAGAGTCCGATTGCATATAAGGATTCTCTGGTTGAGAGTACGGATGATATGTATCGGGTGGTTATGACGAATCCGCCATTCGGAACGAGACCGCAGGGAAGCGTGGAGGTATCTGCGAACAGACCGGAATTTATCAAGACGTCCGATAATCAGGTGAATTTCCTGCAGCATATCATGTCTATCGTAAAGACTGGTGGGCGTGTGGGCGTGGTTCTTCCAGACAGTGTTCTTACGGATGCAGGTTCTACGGCAAAAGTCAGGGAGAAGTTGATGAAGGATTATAACCTTCATACAATTCTTCGTTTGCCTACTGGTATCTTCTATGCAAATGGGGTAAAGACGAATGTGCTTTTTTTTGAAAAAGGTGAACCTACAAAAGACATTTGGGTTTATGATTATCGAACCGGCATCAAACATACGATGGCGACAAAACCGATGACCAGAGAACATCTGCAGGAGTTTGTAGATTGTTATTGTTCTGGGCATTTGCAAGATCGGAAGCAAACATACTCGGAAGAAAATCCAAATGGTAGGTGGAGAAAATTCACAGAAGAAGAGGTAAAAAGCTCTGATACACTGGATTTTAAATGGATTGATCTGGAAGAAAAGGACGAGCGTACTATTACAGAGGTGTTGGATGATATGCAGGAAGAATCGGATGGAATAGCGGCTGCTGTTATGAAATTGAAGGAGTTGCTTGGAGGGATTGGGCTGTGATTAATACAGATGCATTAAAGGATAAAGTTCTTGATCTTGCATTGAGAGGGTTATTAACTACTCAGATCAAAGAGGATGGGTCTGCACAAGAATTATATGAAAGTATTCAAGAAGACAAGAAGAAGTTGTTTGCACTTGGGGAAATTGAGAAAAATAAAATAATTCCGATAACTGACGAAGATTTCCCATATGAGATACCTGATAACTGGAAGTGGATAAGATGGGGGGATTTGTCCGAGCGCATTCAATATGGATATAATGCGCCTGGAAAGCAATCAGGGCGAATCAAGTTAGTCAGGATTAGTGATATCCAAGGGGGAAAAGTGTTATGGGATACTGTGCCTTATTGTGATATTGAGGAATCTATTATTGAAACTTATTTATTGCATGAAAATGATATTCTCTTTGCAAGAACAGGTGGAACGGTTGGTAAATCCTATTTAGTTGAAGATATAGCAGAAGATGCAGTTTTTGCGGGGTATCTTATCAGGACAAGCTATAGCAATAAACTTTGTGCGAAGTATATGAAATATTTTATGGAAAGTAAATTGTATTGGAAACAGTTACAAAGTGGTACGATTGCAACTGCACAGCCTAATTGTAATGCGAAAACATTATCAAAAATGCTTTTACCGCTTCCTCCGTTAAATGAGCAGATAAGAATAGTTAATGTTATCGATGAAGTGTTTGGCATAATTGAGGAGCTTGAGGAACAGCAGGAACAATATGAGATTGATAAAGAGGCGTTGAAAAGCAAACTGATCGATGCAGGAATCCGAGGCAAATTAACGGAACAACTTCCGGAGGATGGAAAAACTATAGATTTATTAATAAAACTAAAAAGTGAAACAAGTACATTTAATAATAGTAGAAGAAAAAAATCAAAAAAAGCAATAAAAGTAGAAAAATTACCATTTGATATTCCTGATAATTGGGAATGGTGCAGATTGTCGGATATTGCATATACGAACATTGGGTTAACTTATCGCCCGGAAGATGTTTCTGAAGATGGAACAATGGTAATCCGTTCAAGCAATATACAAAATGGTAAGGTGGATTATAATGACATAGTGCGTGTTAAATGTCCTATCAAAGGAAACCAATACCTCAACAATAATGATATTGTGATTTGTGCACGAAACGGAAGTAAGGCACTTGTTGGGAAATGTGCAATTTTTGAAGGTAAAGATAAAGAAGCATCTTTTGGTGCATTTATGGCTGTATTACGTACACCCTGCTATAAATATGTTTATTATTATCTTCATACGCAAGCTTTTAGAAGATATTTTTCTGATGATGATACAAAACAGATTAACCAAGTCACACAAAATATATTAAAGAACGCGTATATACCGCTTCCACCTCTGGATGAGCAAAAGAGAATTGTGGAAAGGATAGATGAATTGTTGCAGTATTGTCAGTAACTAATGTAAAATATACGAAAATTAATTGTAAAAACAATGAAATTGAAGAAATTTATAATGAAGAGGTTATATGATGAAATGGGTAGATTATAGAGAAAAGTTGAAAATTGGATTTGATGATAGAAAAAAGCTTGAAATGTTAACTGCAATACTAAAAAATTATGTAGGAAATGTTGTGGAAGAGAATTTTGATGAAGATTCATACTTCAGATATTGTCAGATGGTGGGTGAGGATTATTTGGATTTTAATCAACCATATCAAAATCTTCAATATAGTTTGGATAAAGCTAAATCAATATATGAACTTGTGGCAAAATATATTGCATTTTACAATACATATTCGCTACAATATACTGGCTATTTGTATAATGTTGTAGATAAAGAACAAGTGCTGAGGTATTTGAAAGAATCTCTTGATAAATTAAATATAAAATACGAAATTATTAAAGATGAAGATGGTATATTTGTTTTTCCTTTAGGCGCAAAGGAACTGGATGATGCTTTGGTATCTGAACCTTTAGAATGGTTAAATGATTATCCCAATGCAAGAAAAACATTTGCCAATGCTCTTCGGCAATATTCTAATGGATCATACATTCGAGATGTAGCCGATAATTTTAGAAAAGCTTTTGAGGATTTTTTAAAGGAATTTTTTAATAATAACAACGATCTGAATAAAAATAAAAAGGAAGTTGAAACATATTTAAAATCACAGAATGCCGACCCGCAGTTGATAGTAATGTTTGTTGCATTAATTAGTCATTATTATTTGCTTAATAATGAAGTAGCTAAGCACAACGACAAAATGGATGAAAAATATTTAGAATTTCTTATGTATCAGACGGGGATGTTTATAAGGATGCTAATTGTAGTAAAAAATAGCTCAGAGAATTAAATGTTTTAATATAACCATGAAAATGATGTTAATTCAAACATATGCGATAAGTAGTTATTAAATCAGAAATATGAATTTAGAGTACTTAGATAAGCCACTATATGAATTTAAGACTTAAAGTAAATAAAAATAATTTGATTATAAGAAAAGTGAAATGAGAAAACTAAGTATTGAATTATTATTTGTTTGGTAATCAGAGAGGAACTAATTGAAAATGGTACTTGTGAATAGAAGAAAAAGAAATATAGATTCTGCTTGCCCTAATGTGGATGATAAAAACCGTCTGTATGAAGCGCTTATTCCAAATAATAATATCGAAAACGGGCAGGAATATATGGCGGCTTTGGATTGGGCACTCTCCAATCCAGGAATACATAATATAGCTATTTCAGGTCCTTATGGTTCAGGAAAAAGTAGTGTTATAGAAAGCTATTTGAAAAAGTGTTCGAAATTAAAGGTACTTCGTATATCACTTGCTGCTTTTAATCTTGAAGAAACGAGAAATGAAGATGAAATTGATAAACAATTGGAAGCAAGAATATTAAAGCAGTTATTTTATTCTGTATCTTCAAAAACAATACCGCAAAGCAGATACAGAAAGTTACAGCCAGAAACTAAGTTGAGAAATTCTTTGATGGGACTATTGATGTTGATTGTCTTATGTGGGGTTATCTACTTTATGGCTCCCAATAAGACAACCACATTTATTACCGATGTTAATTCTTTGGCATGGTGGTTGACTGCAATAATATATATAGTTCTTTTTGGAGTGAGTTGGTATTCGCTTATCAGATTTGTGAGGTGGTTTAGAAAAAACGGTAATATTAAGGAGTTGCAAATTTTTGATCATGCCACGCTTACAAATGAGTATGAGAAAGAGGAGTCCATATTTAATAAAAATATGGATGAAATTGTGTATTTTTTTGAGACGACAAAGACTGAACTGGTAATAATAGAAGATCTTGACCGATTCGAAAACACAAATATTTTTGTAGCTTTGAGAGAGCTAAATAATATCCTTAATCACTATGAAAAGCTTGAGGGCAGGGTTAAATTCGTATATGCAATAAAGGATGATATGTTTGAGAAACAGGGAGAACGGGCAAAGTTTTTTGACTTCATAATACCCATTGTTCCCTATATAAGTTCTACTAATTCGGGAGAGAAACTTTGGGAGAAGCTTTTGGTTGATAGTGCAACAAATAAAAGTAGTATTTATGATATTTCGGGAAGTTTCATATCACTTATTTCACCATATATCAGTGATATGAGAGATTTAACGTGCATATGTAATGAGTTTAATGTTTTTAAGAATACTTTAAAAGGGAATCAAAAGTTAAATTTGATTGACGAGCATATGTTTGCGCTTATAGTACTTAAAAACCTTCAACCGAAAGAGTTCGCCAATATGGAAGATGAAAAGGAAGAAAGTATTGTAAGAAGGGCATTTGCCAACCAGAAAAAATTTATTGAGGAGCGAGAGAAACTTATCGAGGAAAAAAAGCAGATTGAAAAAGAAAAAATTAACCAGATAGAAAAGGAAGTATTGCAAAGTGTACGAGAATTGAAGCTTGCGCTGGTTACTTCTTTAGTAGATTTTAAATTTGCAGTTACTCGGATCGATGTTGGTAAAATATATACAATCTCAGAGTTTTTATCGGATTCGTTTGATATGAATTTGATAAAAAATAAGATTGAAGTTTATGGAGATAATGGTAATAGCAACAGTTGGAAGAAGATTGATAATATTGAAGATAAGATAAAAGATAATGGCGATTATTTTACAAGAATAGAATGTCTCAAAAATGGACTTGATAAATGTAAGGAGGAATCTCGTTGTGCAATAGAAGAATACGAAAAGAGGATAAATGGCTTACGAACATACTCGATACGTGCCATTATTGAAGAGTTTGGAATCAATTTTCTGGATGAGTCGGTTCGCAATAATGATTTATTAGTGTTTTTGCTTCGACGAGGATATCTGGATGAAACATATGAAAATTATATTAATTATTTCCATCCCAAAAGCATTAACAAAGATGAAATGAATTTTATTTTGGGAGTGAGAAACCATCGCTTGGAAGTTGATTATTCATATTCTATAAAGAATGTAGAAGAGGTGTTTAACAGATTACAAGATTTCGAATTTAAGCAGAAGGAAATCTTTAACTTTGATTTGGTGGATTATGTCCTCACTAAAAAAATAGATTCGGCATCTGCAAAGATGTTTATAGAACAATTGTCAAATCATACAGAGGAAAGCATGTCATTTATAAAGGCATATATTGAACGAGGGGAAAATATAGATAGACTGATTCATTATTTGTGTAAAGCAAATTGCTTTTTATGGAAGAATATTACGGATGACGATGGAATTTCGCTAGAAACAAGATATAAGTATCTTGTATTGCTCTTAAAATATGCTGATATGGATGATATTGTGGCACAGGATAATGCATCAGACGGAGAGGGTAAGTTACTAACTAAGTTTCTTCAGTCAGATCCTAATGTGTTAAAGAATATCAAGGAGGCACCGGCAGACAAACAGGTTGAATTGATAGAAGAATTGGGAGCGGAGTTTTCTGATGTTGAGCTTGACACAGTTGACGAAAGTATCCGAGAGATAATATTTAGCAATTGTCATTATGAACTGAATAATATAATGATTCAGCGGTTGTTTGAGTGGAAATCACCGGAACAGGTAAAATCCTTGCAATATAAGAATTACACATCTATCTTAAATCTTGGTTATACTCCCCTGATTGATTATGTGAGGGATTATTTCATAGACTATGTTAAGGATATTGTACTTGGTATAGAAACAAATGAACACGAGGAAATATATGCGATAGAAGATATGATAGAGCGCCTTTTGCCAGAAGATGAAGAAGTGTGTTTTATGGTTCTTGAGAAAGAACAGGCAGTATGGGATGATATTCAATACTGTTGTAAAGAAGTGAGTGTTGGCATAGAAGAATCTAAAAAGGCGGTTTGGGATTTCTTATTAAACAATAGCAGAATTCAATGTACATGGGGTAATTTTATCGCATATTATGAGCAGTATGGCGCAGAAATGTGTTGGGCAGAATATTTTGACAAGAACGTAGATATCCTGTTAAATGATATTGACAATCCAATAATCACAGAGGAAGTATTATCTGCATTGATGTTTGTGGATATGACGGAGGAAAGCTTTAGAAAATATGTTTTGAGTATAAAATTGAATACATATGAGGAATCATTAAATAAATTAAACAAGATGAAAGTAAGGGTAATGATAGAAGAGGGAGTATTGCCGTACAATGTTGCTTTTTGGGAGGAAATGGAAGGAGTTGCCTGTGAATATAAAGTCTTTTATGCGGAGAAAAATGAGGAAGCATTTATTGCATCATTGGACGATATAGAACTAAAAATAGACGAAATAAATAGCTTGCTGCAATCCGAGCATTTTATACCAGAAGAGAAGAAAAAAATTTTGACGAGATTGGATGCTGAAACACTTGGAATAGAAACCGCAAAGATTATCGGCAAGTGGAATTTTAGAATTGATAGAACTTATACAGATGCAGCATGGAATGTTTTGGAAGAGGAAGATAAGTATGCACTTCTGCTAAATCAGATAGACGCATATAAAAATGCAGAATTGCCTGCTTTGTTTGCAAAGTTGGCACCGGTTTATCATCAACTTGTAGATAGAACGAAACATAAGTTTAAATTTGCATATACGAATTATAATATGGAACTTCTTAATAAACTGCTTCAAAAAGACTATATAACTAGCGCTGACGAGGTATGGGTTGATACGGAAGATAACAAATTATCCCCAACAGAAAAAGAGCATGTAATAATTGGATATGTAAAGCAGGTTAAAGAATAAGAATGGAGGCGGCAATCTTATGAAAAACCTGCTGGAAACAATAGAGGCAGATAACTCCCTGAATGAATTATGCCAAAATTCAATAGATTTAATTGAATACGCAAGGGGAATCACTGCAAAACAGATTAATATTATCCAGTTAATGACATTTTATTCCATAGGAAGATGGATTGTGGAAGAGCAGCAGCAGGGCAAAAGCAGAGCGAAATATGGTCAACAGGTGATAAAACGCCTTTCTGAGGCGCTGACAGAGCAATATGGAAGGGATTCTCTGTAGATACATTGGAGAATGCACGAAAATTTTTTCTTATATATCAAGATAGAATTTCCGAAACAGTGTTTCGGAAATTTGCTGTGGAAAAATCCGAAACAGTGTTTAGCACTTTTGAAAAAGAGTTGCCGTTTACGCTGCCATGGTCTCATTATCTTCAATTAATGCGTATTAAAGATGAAAATGAAAGAAAATTTTATGAAATAGAAGCGACGAATGAGGCATGGGGAATAAGGACATTACAAAGGCAATATAATTCAAGTCTTTATGAAAGACTGGCTTTGAGCAGAGAAAAGGGCGAAGTGCTGCGGCTGGCGTCTGAGGGAAATGTTATTTATGAAACCACAAGACATTGTAAAGCAGCCTACTGTACTTGAATTCCTTGGATTAGATGAAAAAGCAAAGTATGTGGATCTTGTGTTTTATAATAGGATTTTACGGTGTTATGTGTTGATAGATTTGAAGATTGATAAGTTGACACATCAGGATTTGGGACAGATGATGATGTATGTGCATTACTATGATAGATATGAGAAGTTGCCAGAGGAGAATCCGACAGTTGGGATTTTGTTATGCAGAGAAAAGGATGACGCTCTTGTAGAGATTACTCTGCCGGAAGATGCCAATATCTATGCTTCAGAGTACCAATTATACTTGCCGGACAAGAAGGAACTTCAGAAGAAATTAAAGGAATGGATAGAAGAAGGACCGGATTTGTAATTTAAATTGAGGAAATATTATCATTGGCGATTGCTAATGATAGGAACAGTTGAAACAGAGAGGGGAATAATGCTATTATGACCAATAACTATGAAAATATGTTGAGATATCGAAACTGCAACAAATGTTCGAGTAAACATATTTGTTTTTTGCAGAGAATACCGTTAGACCATTATCCGGAGAATGTGCAGAATTTTGTAATAAGTATGCCAAAGTCTATTTTTAATTATGAATTCCCCCAAAGACAGTGGCATGCAAATTATCAGGAAATTCAAAAACAGATAGTGCAATACTATGACTTAAATAATTGTGAGTTAATAGGAAATAACGTTCGTGTTTTGACGAAAGTTGCACAGAGAGAAAGTGACAGGCAGAAAATTAGGGAGTTATTTAAACAGTATTTAGATATGGCGGCTAGAGTTACGAAGAAGAAAAATCCAGAACAGTCAATTGTGTTTGATGAAATTGGTCTGGTGTTGGCATCTGATTATTTAGAAGCTGTTGGCAAAATTTTTTCTATGTTTAAAACATTGGATAAAATTGAAATTAACGAAACAAATAGATGTAGTTTAGAATTGCCATAAAATTGTGTCTTTTGTCCGTAGCTACATATTGGCTACAAAAATTAAAAAACAGAGAAAATCATTAATTTCAGAAAACCGGATGACAGAAAAGCCTTTGAATATGCTATTTGCTATCTCAGGTTTTTACGGCCTGACCCGTTGGAACGACAGATTGCAGTCCAGTTCCGGCGAGTGGTCCGGAAATGTGTGTGATTTTTATTTCAAAGTCTATAACAAAATTATCAAAGATGTCAAAGTGCCATTCAAAATGTCCGGCGGAGCGCGCATTGACGATACTCCGGTACACAAGGCGCTCCGTGAAGCTTTGGCAAATTGTTTGATCCATGCAGATTATCATGGATTGCGCGGTATCGTGATCAGAAAAGAAGCAGACAAGCTGATTTTGACAAATCCCGGTTATATCAGGACGGGTAAAAAGCAGATGCGTCTTGGCGGCGAGTCTGATCCGAGAAACAAAGCGCTTATGAAGATGTTTAATCTTATCAATATTGGGGAACGCGCCGGAAGCGGTGTGCCGAATATCTTTAATGTCTGGGCAGATGAGGGTTGGGAGGAGCCGATTATTGAGGAAAGGTTTGATCTGGATAGGACGGTACTGACGTTTTCTTTTGTAAAAAAACAAGCGATAAAAACAAGCAATAAAAAGCAAGCGATAAAAACGCAGGAAAAGTACGAGGCTATATTGAACGCTATGCAGCCTGATATATGGCATAAGGCATCAGAGTTTGAAAATGTTGTTGGAGTTAAGGAATCACAGATAAAAGATTTATTTAAAAATATGACAGAGCAAGGAATGATTGTAAGTACAGGCAACATAAAAGGAAGATGTATAAGAAAGTTAATACAAATTAATATATAATCTTAGGATGGTATAGCAATGGACAAATTGATCTTTCGGAATACCTATTGGAATTATTATAAACAAATGGAACAGGATTTTTTCTCATATAGTCCATATTGCGAAATTGATGAACACAATGGCAATGCCTTTTCAGTAAGATATTTACAGCTTTATTTATCTATATGCAGTGAAATTGACACTATTTGTAAGCGATTTTGTAAATTGTTGGATGCTGGGCTGCAATCGGACAGATGTGGAATTATGGATTATATCCCTATTTTGAATCGAGCATATCCGACAATTGCACGAGAAAAGGTTGAATTGATAAATTATAAATATCACGAAGTGCAGCCATGGCGATCTATTGAGAGTGGAGAAGCACCAGAATGGTGGCGCAGATATAATGCGGTTAAGCATCATAGAGACGAGATTGAAGGTGATAAAGTAAATTATAGGTATGCAAATCAGGAAAACGTGTTAAATGCGTTATGTGCATTATATGTCCTGGTTGAGTATTGGGCAACTCAAAACTTTGCTATGGATAAACAGGAAACGCAAAATGCGATCATGCTTTTGTTTAAATCTCCAAAATTAAGATTAACGTATTGGAATTTTTACGAGATATTTATGGGAGAATGGTTTAATACAAAAAGATTTCACGAGTATTTGGAAAAGGAAACAGTATCATGAGCACACTTGATATATATTTCAATTAGATGTGTGTCTGGCATTGTGCGAAAAATGTTGTAGGTGTAAAATAGACTAATATTAGATTAACAGATGTTATAGCACGATTAATGTTAAGGAGAAAACAGTATTATGAATGATCAAGTACTTACAATAGAAAATATTATAAATTTAATTAAGCCGATTGCAGAAAAATACCATGTGCAAAATATTTATTTGTTTGGCTCTTATGCCAGAGGGGAGGCAAATCTAGAAAGCGATCTGGATTTTTTGGTATATGGAGGAGAAAATTTTAAACTCACAATGATTTTTGCGCTTGCAGAGGAATTGAGGAATGTGTTAAATAAACGGGTAGATGTATTTGAAATTCATGAAATAAATGTGGACAGTGAATTTTATAACACTATTATGAAAGAGAGGTTGCTTGTCGCATGAAATATTCGGATCAACAGCGCATTCGTAAGATATACGAAAATGCAGTGAAATTATATGGATATATTGAGGATAACAAGATAACAAAAGAAGATTTACTGAATGAGTTTTCTTTACAATGGCTTGTTACAACACCGTTATATAATATTGGTGAACATGTTTATAATTTGACAAACGAGTATAAAGAGGCACATAGTGAGATTCAGTGGTCGATGATTGCCGGTATGAGGCACCGCTTGGTGCATAATTATGATGGAACAAATTGGAATATCATAGCGGATGTTGTTTTTGAAGAAATTCCGATTATGATCAAGCAATTAGAAGCAATTCTTGCTGCTGAGGAGATTAGTTAAATTATGGGTATGTAAAGAATAAGAGATCAATATTACTACATATAATCTCTGTCGTATCAATATATCGGAAGTGTTTTATCGGCACAAATGATCGGAATATTGCCGATAAAAATGCCGATAAATGCCCTTGAGCATTATGATAATGGGGAATAAGTTGCGGATCAGTGTAACTGTGATAACACCATGATAACAAAAAATCCAAAAACCTCAGATACAAGGTGCATATTCAAGAAAAAAGTGTTGAAAACACCCCTAAAATCATATAAAAGCATAACGATTTCCGGCGCAAAAGTCCGTGAAGGTAGTAGAATAGTTGGAGCTGGTCATGTTGCTAGTATCATCAAGTATTCAGTAGAATTAAAGCACAATCAAGACTTCCAGAGATTATTTCGGAAGTCTTTCCCTATCTGAAAAAGACAGGAAAGAGGCTGATCGTGTCAAAACAGTGCCATATACTTCTTGTTTTATAGACAGTTATAATTTTGACTTAATAGAAAAGAAATTATAGATTATTGATGCTCTAAGCAAAATCGCGTATAATTTAAAATAGAGTACATTACTATTATCTACAGGAATAGGCTATGTATTATCATACCTGATAACTACACGATACCAAGGATTGAATAAGAATGGAGCACAACAATACCCTTGCCTATTATAACGACTATGCTGACGAATTCTACCATAGTACAGTGTCTGTTGAATTTGCCGCGACACAGGATCGTTTTTTGGAAAAACTAAAAAAAGGTTCTTATATACTTGATTTTGGCTGTGGATCAGGGCGTGATACAAAGTATTTCCTGGAACAAGGATATCATGTAGAGGCTATAGATGGTTCAGCGGAGTTATGCAAGCGGGCCAGTCAATATACAGGCATCCAAGTCAAACAAATGCTTTTCGAGGAATTAGCAGCGGTGGACAAGTATGACGGCATATGGGCATGTTCTTCTATACTACATTTATCGGTCGACCTACTGGCGAAAGTGATGCAAAAGATGGGGACTGCGCTAAGGGAAAAGGGGATCATCTATACATCCTTTAAATATGGAATTTTTTCCGGTGAAAGAAACGGGAGATTTTTTACCGATATGACAGAAACAACCTTTGAAGGTTTGTTGCGGGGAACTACTGGTCTGGAAGTAGAAGAACAATGGGTTTCTTCTGATGTGCGCCCGGAAAGAAGTGAAGAAAAATGGCTCAATTTAATTTTGCGGAAAAGATAAACTCAGATGGATTAGAAATAGAATATACAGATGTTATGACTGGTGATAAAAATAAAAACCGCTTTTTGTATTACCAGTTAAAGATGAGTATGTTAAAGGCAAGCAAAATTGACATTATTGTTTCTTTTCTTATGGAGTCTGGAGTCAGGATGATTTTAAATGACCTGAAGGCAGCATTGGATCGCGGTGTACCGGTGCGAATCCTTACTGGAAATTATCTTGGTATCACACAGCCGTCGGCATTATACCTGATTAAAAAAGAACTGGGAAATAGGGTAGATTTACGGTTCTATAATGATAAGGAGCGTTCTTTTCATCCGAAATCCTATATATTTCACTATAATAATATGGGAGAAATATATATAGGTTCTTCTAATATTTCCAGAAGCGCGTTGACTTCAGGAATAGAATGGAATTATCGGTTTAACAGTCTTGGCGATAAGAAAAACTTTGATCTGTTCTATGCTGCTTTTGCTGATTTGTTTAAAAATCATTCCATTGTGATAGATGACCAGGAACTGACCAGATATTCCCGAAATTGGCATAAGCCTGCTGTATCAAAAGACTTGGCAAAATATGATGATCTGGAAGATGCTACTGATACAAATACAGAAACGCTGTTTCAACCGAGAGGTGCACAGATAGAGGCTTTGTATGCATTACAGGACAGCAGGGCAGAAGGAGCCACAAAAGGACTGGTACAGGCAGCTACGGGTGTTGGAAAGACCTACTTGGCGGCATTTGATTCTGCTCAATATCAACGTGTCTTGTTTGTGGCTCACAGAGAGGAAATCTTAAAGCAGGCAGCGCTATCCTTTCGTAATGTAAGGCAATCTGACGATTACGGATTCTTTTATGGAAAACAGAAAGATACAGATAAATCCGTCATTTTTGCGTCTGTTGCGACGCTTGGCAGGAGTGAATATCTTACAGAGGAATTTTTTGCGCCAGATTATTTTGATTATCTGGTTATTGACGAGTTTCATCATGCGGTCAACGAACAGTATCAGAGGATTGTGGCCTATTTTAAGCCGAAGTTCTTACTGGGACTCACAGCGACTCCGGAAAGACTGGACGGCAAAAATATTTATGAGATTTGCGATTACAATGTGCCATATGAAATTTCATTAAAAGAGGCGATTAATAAAGGTGTATTGGTTCCGTTTCATTATTACGGTATTTATGATGAAACGGATTATTCTTCTTTGCATCTTGTAAAAGGGCGTTATGATGAAAAGGAATTGAATGAAACTTATATCGGAAATGTGAAACGATATGATCTGATCTATAAATATTATAAGAAATACGGATCCAAAAGAGCGCTGGGGTTTTGCTGTTCCAGAAAACATGCCGAGGAAATGGCAAAGGAATTTTGCAAGAGAGGGATTAAGGCTGTAGCAGTATACAGTAATGCGGATGGTGAGTTCGCGGAAGACAGGGACAAGGCGATTGCAAGATTAAAAGATCAGGATATCCAGGTCATTTTTTCTGTAGATATGTTTAATGAAGGCGTGGATATCGCAGCTCTTGATATGGTCATGTTTTTGCGTCCGACAGAGTCACCTACTGTATTTTTGCAGCAGCTGGGGCGTGGGCTTCGCATCAGCAAGGGTAAGGAATTTCTGAATGTTTTAGATTTTATCGGTAATTATGAGAAAGCAGGGAGAGCGCCCTTGCTTTTGAGTGGCGCAAAAGCTCTGGAAGAAAAGCCTATACATGATTATAGCAGCATAGAGTATCCTGATGATTGTATCATTGATTTTGATATGCGGCTGATCGATCTGTTTAAGGAAATGGATAAGAAGTCTTTATCTATTAAGGAACGTATTAAACAGGAGTTTTACAGAGTAAAAGAATTGTTGGACGGTAAAGTACCTACTCGCATGGAATTGTTTACATACATGGATGATGATATTTACCGGTATTGCATCAAACATGCGAAAGAAAATCCATTCCGAAGATATCTGGATTTTTTAAATGAAATAAATGAACTGTCTGCGATGGAGCAGGAAGTTTATTTTGGAATCGGCAGAGAATTTCTGACACTCATTGAAACAACGGATATGCAGAAGGTATATAAGATACCGATTCTGTACAGTTTCTATCATGATGGCGATATTCGGCTTGCAGTTAAGGATGAAGAAGTATTGGAGGCATGGAAAACATTTTTTGATAATGGGACTAACTGGAAAGATTTTGCACCGGATATTTCCTATGCTGATTATAAATCTATGACAGATAAACAGCATTTAAGCAAAGCAAAAAGTATGCCGATTAAATTTTTGCGGGCGTCAGGGAAAGGATTTTTTGTTGAAAAAGCGGGTTATGCGCTCGCAATCAGGGAAGACTTGGAATCTGTGATAGGGAATGTGGCTTTTAAAGAACACATGAAGGATATTTTGGAGTACCGCACGATGGAATATTATCGTAGAAGATATGCGGAATGATGAGAAATGTGAGATTGGATGAGGATAATAAAAGTGCTGATGAAGAAAAAGTGGCAATTAAAAATGTTGCAGAAGCAGAGGGGGGAACTTGGAGAAGAGATAAATTAAAACAAAATAGATTTGTAAAAATAATTGTATTTAAAATATAATGAATTATATGGAAGGACATATTATAATGCAAATCAACAATGTTCAAGAGTATATTGATACTATAGAAAAATTAAAGAATAAATATACATATAGCACGGGGAGCATAGGTGCTTTTAATAATGATATTGTTGAACCCCAATTTTTGTTCCGAGGTCATGGGAATCATGATAAGTATAAATTAGAACCTAAAATTTTTAGGACAAAAAAGACTCAATATGGGTCTATTACTCAATATTCACAGTTAGAATATAATATTTTGTCAGATTTTATTTCTGAAGCTAAGGCATACGAAAAAAATATTTTGGATAATGACATACAAGCATGGCTGGAAATAGCGCAACATCATAAAGTTCCTACTAGACTTTTGGATTTTACGGAAAATCCGTTAGTGGCATTATATTTTGCGTGTAGAAGTAAAACGGATACTGTTGCTGCCGTTTGGATATTAAATGAAAAATCATATGAAAAAAGGATTTGGAATGAGCCTTTTTTAAAATTGACTTTAGATTCGCAGACGATAGTCAATGCTATAATTGAGCGTGAGATATTATTATTTGGGAAACAACAGAGAAATAATTTACCTGAATATAAATATCCTTGGATATACAAACCGCGATATAGAGATGAACGGATGAAATTTCAGTCAAGCATGTTTATGATTTGGGGATCCATGGGTGGAGCTTTAACGAATATGCTTGCAGAAAATGATTATATGAACTTTGATGATACAGAAGTGGTAGATCCGGATACTGCCGGTTTTTTATATGCCTTAGAAGTTAATCCCGAAAAGAAATCTGAAATTTTAAAGCAATTAGATATGCTGGGAATAAATGAGAAATTTATTTATCCTGGCCTAGATGGTATTGGTAAATCAATTGCGAAAAAATATTCGTCAGATTGAAATTACTATTTAAAATTTTTGCTGATTATAAAGATAAAGTGGTATTGAGAAAACTCATTTTTGAATGCCAATACACAAGGGAGAGTATTTCAGAAAACATAATAAATCGGAAAAGATAAAATATGAAAGAATATGCACAAAATTTGGCTTTCACAGATGAAGAAAAGGCGTTAATTATTTGCAAAAATATAGTCAAAGCCGTCGAAAAGACGCATGAAGTTGGCGCACGGTCTAAACTTTTATCTCAAAAGGCCCAAGAAGCCATTCAAACAGGGGATAAACAGACTATGTGGATAACACTGCAAGATTATATACATAAATATCAAAAAATTTTTACTATGGCCAATGGGGTGCGGCTAGTACGGGTGAATGCAGATTATTATGAGAATGTAACAAAAGAGGATATAGTAAAGCAGCTGGATATTGTGATAGGACTTATATATTTGAATGAGGCAAAACATTGTGTTGCGAAAGAGACAGTAAAGGCATGTTTTAAGAAATTATTAAGGCAATCAGGCGTATTTAGCGATCGTGAAATCGAATTGTTGCTTTTATAAGAGAAGATTTATTTAGCGTGAAAAGAACATTGTAATAATAATGGGAAGCGTAAGCTATACTGTTGCCATGGAATGCTCCTTGGTAATAAACGCGATTTGGCATTGACATATTCACTATATAGTTTGTGCTTGATTTAATAAGTAGTGAACGGAGGAAATAAATTAATGCAGATTGATCCAACAAAATTAATTGGAGAAACAACCGAATATGATAAAAAGCGCAGCGTAGAGAGAAAGCAGGTAAAGAGTTGGTTGAAAAGTGTCAGTGCTTTTGCAAATAGTTCTGGTGGAACTTTGATTTGGGGCATTACCAATGAGAACGAAATTGTCGGGTTAGAAGATGCTGAGTCGGATGCGGAGTTTATAAGTGAGACGATTAAAGCGAAAATTGATTCTATGCCCAACATAAACTTGCGTTTTCATATGGAAGATAATAAAAAATTGCTTCTTCTTGATGTATATGCAGGGAAAGAAACACCTTACTATTATGTGGGAGAGGGAAATCGCACAGCCTACATTCGATTGGGCAATGAAAGCGTTCCGGCAGACAATATTACATTAAAGCGTTTAGTCCTTCGGGGAGCAAATCGCTCCTATGACAGCCTTGTTTCAGAATATAATTTTGAAAATATGGCATTTACCAAGCTGCGTTCGGTTTATAAGTACAAGACAGGCAGAAGTTTTGAAGATAATGATTATGAGTCTTGGGGAATTATAGATGAAAAAGGCAATCTCACTAATGCCGGAGCATTGTTGGCGGATGAATCGCCAATACGTCATTCAAGAGTGTTCTGTACCCATTGGAATGGTTTGGATAAGGCGCATGGGTTAATGGATGCCATTGATGACGAAGAATATAGTGGCGGATTGGTAAATCTTTTACAGGATAGTCTTAAATTTGTGGAAAGAAATACGAAGAAGTCGTGGAGAAAAACGGGACACGGAAGGATTGAAATGCCGGATTATCCGGATGATGCTGTATTGGAAGGGATTGTAAATGCGCTTATCCATAGAGATTATTTAGAACTGGGAAGCGAAGTCCATATAGATATGTTTGACAATAGGCTTGAAATCTATTCACCGGGCGGGATGCCGGATGGCCGCAGGGTGCAGGATCTGGATTTAAGGAATGTATCTTCCAGAAGGCGCAATCCTGTCATTGCCGATATATTTAATCGGTTGCAGTATATGGATCGCCGGGGTAGTGGTTTTAAGAAGATTTTGAATTCTTATGAATTTCAAGAGCATTATACAGAAGATATGAAACCGGAGTTTCGGTCGAGTAATAGTGAATTTTGGTTAATATTGAAAAATTTGAATTATAGTTTTAAAGATACGAGTAGTGACTCGTCAGAAGAAGGCATTGATAAGAAAGTGCCGATAAAAAATACCGATAAAAAAATGCCGATAAAAAATGCCGATAAAAAAGTGCCGATAAAGACACAACGGCAGCTAGAGAAAATTCTCCAGCATTTATCGGAACAGTCAGAATGCACATGTAAAGATATTTGTACTCTTTTGGAAGTCCAAGAGCGCAGAGCGAGACGACTCCTTCAAGAGTTGCAAGAACAAGGCAGAATAGAAGCGATTGGTGCAAATAAGACAAGGCGATATAGGTTGATAAAGGAATAAGTGAGGGGAATTGGAAGGAAAAGGACGTGCGGCTAGGTATTATAAAAATAAATGCGTTTAAATGCGTTTTTTTGAGTGGAAACGCATTTAAAACGCAAATGGACGCAATTCGTCCTGTGATAACACCATGATAACAAAAAATCCAAAAACCTCAGATACAAAGTGTATATCCAAGAAAAAAGTGTTGAAAACGTCCCTAAAATCATATAAAAGCATAACGATTTTCGGCACAAAAGTCCGTGAGGGTGGCAGAACGGTTGAATTTGGTCGTGTGGTTACGATTATTGAGTAAGCAGGTTGCCGTAGCGCAATAAAGATATTTTACGAAAGAGAAAGGGAGTCACTCCATATGATAGGGTGACTTTTTTGCTGTTTAGAAATCTTACATAATGGGGTGATAAAATAGTTAAAAGGATGACGTATAATTAATTTCACAAATTCAATTTCATCAAAATAGACATGGTCTATGCCGTTTGGTAGAATTAAGTTACCACACAAAATCTTACTAAAGGAGGCAAAAATCATGTCTGATAATATTATACAACTGAGTAAGGATTTCATAAAGCATGATCTAAAAGATCTTGTCCGCAGCAGCGTGGAAGAAACCCTCAACGCCCGGAAATATGAGCGGTTCGGTGACCGTCAAGGTTATCGCTCCGGTTATTATAAACGAAACTTCCAGACAACCGCTGGTGAGGTGGAACTGAAAGTCCCCAAGCTCAAAGGAGTCCTTTTTGAAACTGCCATCATCGAGCGTTACCGCCGCAGGGAAGATTCTGTGGAAGATATCACGGAAGCATTGTGGGGCACAAAAGTGTCGCCCGGAACGATCAGCAACCTCAACTAAAAGGCATATGAGCATATCGAAACATGGCGTACCCGCCCGCTTACCGGGGAGTATCCGTATGTCTATGTGGATAGCGTCTATCTTAAGCGCAGCTTGGGAGATGAGATCTGGAACGTTTCCATCCTTGTGGCGATCGGCGTAAGCAATGATGGCTGCCGCGAGATCATCGGTGCTGCCGAGGACATGAAAGAAGACCGGGAGAGCTGGCGCTCGTTCTTTGTGGGGCTGAAAGAACGGGGCCTTACCGGTGTCCGCCTCATCATCGGTGACAAGACCCTCGAGATGCTGGAGCCCATACCGGAAGTGTTTCCAGATACCCGTTACCAGTGCCGCACGGTCCATTTTTACCGGAACATCTTTTCCGTCACCCCACGCAAGAAGATGAAAGCAGTAGCCATGATGCTGAAGGCGATCCATGCCCAGGAGAGCAAAGAGGCCGCTCGGGAGAAGGACTGTCAGGTGGCAGAAAAACTGCAGGAGATGAAACTCAGTGCCGCGGTGAAGAAACTGCAGGATGGCATAGAGGAAACGCTTACCTATATGGATCTTCCCACCCAACACTGGAGCCGGATCTGGACAAACAACACGATCGAACGACTGAACCGCGAGATCAAGCGCCGGACCAAAGCCATCAGGGCATTTCCGGACGGACAGAGCGCTCTGATGCTGGTCTGTGTCAGACTGCGTCATGTAGCCGGGACACAATGGGGCGCAAGGCGGTACATGAACATGGATCACCTCCATCACATGGAAGATGATCTGGAGTCGGGTCACATGGCAGGCTGACTAGCAGCCACCAAACGGTTGAAACTGTTTTTGCGAAAAAATCTTGACACTACCGATAATTATTGGAAAGGCTGATAAGTGAGAAATTATGCAAACATTTTTATTTTTAGTAGCATAGTGGCCATGAATGAAAACGGATTTTTATCAACCAGCTAAATGTTCATTTACTTCATCGAAAAGGAAGCATGTAGGTTTGTCAAACATATGTTACACTGACCGCAGATGATCCAGCAGTACCTGTCTGGGAGTCTTCCCTCCAAGAGGACGCATGGGAAAGTTGTTGTAATCCCTGCAGTTATATATCTTCAGCTGCCTGCTGAAGTCCTCAAAGGAATAAAAGGTATGGGTGGCATAGAAGCGTTCGTTGTCCTTCCTGTGGCTGCGCTCTACCTTTCCGTTATGCCTGGGTGTGTAAGGCTTTATCAGCTTGTGGCGGATGCCATGGTCCTGCAAATGCACCTGAAAGAGGGTTGGCTTGTCCCGATAGGTGGTAAAACGGTTGGTGAACTCAGGCCCATTGTCGGTCTGGACACACTCTATAGGGAAAGGAAAAGCCTTTAACAGATGTTCCAGGAACATGGCAGAGGAATAAGTGCTGTGTTCTTCAAAGGCTTCTACGAAGCGCCAGCGGGAGTATTCATCAATAGCGGTATACTGGAAGAACTGTTTTCCGCGCACATGGCTGTTGACCAGACAGGCAGATGGGACAAATTTCACATCGATCTGGATACGTTCTCCTGGATGGTCCATCTGCTCGTAAGGCTTGGGGACGTACTTTGGGTTGGGCGGTTTAACAGCGGTAAGGCCCTGCTTTTTCAGGAAGCGGTAAAGGCCTGGGATAGAGCGGCTGTAGCCGCACTGGGTAAGTTTTATCCAGAAGATGACCCGGTCGGCATCAGGATTGCGCCTGCGCATATCAGAGATGAGCTTGATCTCCTGAGGGGTATGCCTGTTGGTCTTATATCTGATGGCAGCGTTAGTGACACCATACTTTTGAGCATACCGGATAAGGGATAGACGAAACTTCATATCTTGTGTTATACTAGCCATGCGGAGATACCTTCTTTTTGGGTTGGTTTTGAGATGGTATCTGCGTCTTTGAAATATTCAGTTGTAACACATGTATTGTAATCCTACAATAGATATTTATTTGGCGGTCGTTCCTAATTGACGACTCTGCGGTTGACATGATAAAATAATGACGTGTCGTGCTTGTGAGTAAGTATATCATGTAGTGGAAAGCACTGATTTGACTTGTTAGAGGTATTTATTGCTTTACATTATAGGAGTGAGTTGTTATGGGCAGTTCCAGAATCACTTTTATAATGTTCAACTAGTTAATAACTGACTGTTACAAAACATTGATTTTCGGAATGACGATACAACTACATTATCAGGGAATACTAATGTGAATCGTAAGGGGGTAGATTGTTTAAATGCAATATAAGGACTCACTGCTCTTTGCCTCTCTAATTCAAGTGTCACGCATAACAAGTAAACAAGAATTAGAATACTGGAAAAGAGGTATATTTACTTTACAAGATCTCGCCGATAATATTGAAGAACAACTATCACTTTTTTCACTGAGTCAGACTGAAGAAATTCAACAACTAATTGATAAAGGGAATAATTGTATTGATACCATTGTTAAGAGATTTGATGAAAAATCTGGGACAAAAGATTTCTACCGAATTGCATATTCGGTTCCTGAAAAAGTAATGTTTTTAGATATTGAAACAACTGGTTTGAGTTTTATTTACCATTATGTAACATTAATTGGGTGGATGATGGATGGAAAGTATGGATGTTGGATTGTGGGTACTGATCCGACGGATTTTATTAATGTGCTTCAGGATGCAAAAATGTTAGTTACTTTTAATGGAATCAGATTTGATTGTAAATTTCTTGATAAAGTGTTCCCGAAGTTAAATATAAAAGATAAACCCAATTTGGATTTATTGTACTTTTGCAAGAGGTATGGCTTAAAAAAAGGCCAGAAAAATATTGAAAAATTACTCGGCTTTAAACGGCCTGATAGCGTACTTGCTTGCGATGGAAAAGAAGCCATAGCGCTTTGGTATAAATTTATTTTTGGAGATGATGAGGCACTTCAATTGTTGATTGATTACAACTTTTATGACATATCTGGAATGACATACATATTAGATACGGTTTTTTATCAACGCATATATGGGAAAGAGTTCCCTAGAATCTGCAAACCTAGGAGATTTTATAATTCAAGGCGCAAAAATTGTATAAGCTATGATAGGCAAGTAATGGCATCCATCAGGAGGTATATTAATGCCCAGAATTTTGATATGCATCTACTAACAAATTCGATGAATCAACGCATTGTTGGCGTTGATTTGGCGGGAGTAGTCAATAGTTCTAGTAAGACAGGTATATGCCTTTTGGTCGGAGATCAAGCTTCAACTAAGGTTGCAAAATATGATGAAGAAATTATTCAGTATATTGTTGAGGCGAAAGCTGATATTGTTTCAATAGATGCTCCATTATCTCTTCCTCAAGGAAGAACTTCTGTATATAATGATGATCCAATGCGTCAAGATGCAGGTATTATGCGATATTGTGAAAGGGTTCTTCATTCCAGAGGTGTGAACTCTTATCCTGCACTTATAGATTCTATGCAGGAACTGACTAAGCGTGGTATTGCATTAAGCCAACAACTTCGGAAAATGGGATATCCAGTAATTGAATGTTTTCCTGGTGCAGCACAGGATATTTTACAACTTCCAAGGAAAAGAACTGATGAAAATCTTTTGAAAACTGGGTTGATACGTTTGGGAATACATGGAGATTTTGAGAATCGAAAGGTGGTTCATGATGAACTTGATGCTATCACCGCCGCGATAGTTGGAAAGTTTTTTATTGATGATTACTATGAGCCTATTGGTATTCCAGAAGAGAACTATATGATGGTTCCTAGCCGAATAAAGGCGGAAGGTAGATTTAATATTGTCATTGGGATAACTGGGCATATTGCGGCAGGAAAGACTACTGTTGCAAAATATATCAGCCAAAAGGGCTTTGCGTATTGTAGGTATAGTCAAGTGATTGCTGAAATGCTAAGATGTGATAATCGGGAAATCAATCGCACAACTTTACAAGAGGCAGGTAGTCAATGGTTTGATTCTTTAGGTCAATATAATTTAAACAGACAGGTCGAAGAACGATTAACTGGTCATTCGTACGTTGTTATTGATGGTATGCGGCACTATGAGGACTATACTTATTGGAAAGAAAAGTGCTTCTCTAAATTTTATTTGATATATGTTGACGCAGATGAAAATATTTGTGCTACTCGATATGGAAAAGACAACTATAAAATTGTTGCCAAACACCATGTAGAGCAGGAAATAAGAGAACTCCGCACATATGCAGACGCTGTGATTGATAATAGGGGAAACTTCGATGATTTATATACAAGAATAGAAAATTTTATAGAAGATATATTTAAAAAATCAGATAGAATTGTGGAGGATAGATAAAAGTATGGGTGTGAGCATTATTTTTGGTGGACAATGGGGTTCAGAGGGAAAGGGAAAAACCACGTATTTTTTTTCTCAAAAACTATGTGTGTCAGCGGTAGTACGCGTAGGTGGCCCAAATGCTGGACATACAATTGTTGACAAACACGGGAAAAAGCTATCATTTCAAATCCTACCAGTTGCCTCAGTTCTTGACGGCGTAACATGTGTCCTTCCAGCAGGCTCGTATATAGATCTTGATATATTAGATAGTGAAATGAAGGCGAGTGGCCTTTCTTGTAAAAATCTAAAGATACATCCCAATGCCGTGATTATAAGTAGCAAAAATCGTGAGGTAGAGATGGGAGAAAATCTTAATGACAAAATCGGATCCACGGAAAGTGGGACAGGTGATGCAGTCATTGCTCGGATTAAAAGGAATATGAGTGCTTGCTTGGCACGGGATACGGAGATATTGCAACCGTTTGTGTGTGATACGGAGGAATTTTTACGTATGGAATTGAGAAAATCTCATGAGGTTATTATTGAAGGAACTCAAGGGTTTGGATTATCAGTTCTACATGCAAGAGAGTACCCATATACAACATCGAGAGATACTTCGGCGGCAGCTTTTTTGTCAGAAACAGGCATAAGTCCGTTTGATGTTAAAAATATTATTATGACTTTACGTGCATTTCCTATTAGGGTAGCAGGAAACTCTGGGCCTTTGCCTAAAGAAACAACATGGGAAGATGTAACAAAGCAGTCAGGGGCTAATTGCAAGATTTTGGAACATACAACCGTGACAAAACGAATGAGAAGGGTTGCTGAATTTGATGTAGAGATTGTTAAGCGGTCTATTACTGCAAACTCTCCTAATATTGTGGTATTAAATCATTGTGATTATTTTGATTATTCAATCAATAATAAGGAATATTTATCTCCTTTGGTTGAAAAAAAAGTTGCAGAAATTGAAATGCAGATAGGAAATGTTGATTATGTTGGGACGGGAGATCGAACACTGTTTGACCGAAGATAATGGGGGTAATAACATGAAAGCGGCTAAGTTTAAATTCTGCGAGGGTATCAAATGTGGTTGCTCGAAATCAACAGAAACAAGTAGTGAAAAAAGTATTGATAAGAATGTTTATGCCAAAACAGAATTGGAGGCAGAGGAGCGACATAAGAAATATGAAACGGTGGATCCTTATCCTCTAATTGCAGCTGCTTTGCTTAATTCGGCGGATATTGCTGCATATGTGAAAGCCACTGCTTTAATTTATCCGTTTGATGAAAAAAAGTTGAAAGGTGCTTCATACGATGTCACAATAAAGGGACCCGTGGTTTATTGGAAGTTGACTGATCCTGATAAAGTGGAGAAAAAAACAATTCAAATTGCGAAAAAAGGAGATAGTTTTGATTTAGAACCTAATTCTATTGCATTTGTTACTTTAGAACCTATGTTTAGAATACCAACTTATTTAGCTTTGCGTTTCAATTTGAAGATAACTCATATTTATAAAGGATTATTGTTAGGAACAGGCCCTTTAGTTGACCCGGGCTTTTCTGGAAAACTATCTATTCCACTTCACAATTTGACATCTAATACATATAGATTTTTTTATGGGGAAGAGTTAATAACCATGGAATTTACTAAAATGAGCCCAAATGTTGCATGGATGGATTCAACTTTTATTAAGTCCCATGATGAGCAGTATATTGCGAATATAATAAAAAGTGATCGTACAGTGGATGAATATATCACAAAAGCCTTAGAAAAGGACCGCTTAGATAAGGTTATCAGTTCTATTCCGAATGCCGTGAAAGAGTGTAAAAATGAAGTTCATTCTGCAAATAAGGCGGTTAAGAAAATGAAGTACGCTTCGCTAGCACAAGCAGCAATTAGCGTACTCGCTGTGTGTACTTTGGTCCTTTCTGCCGTGCAGTGTTCCTTGGATGCAATTAGTAAGGCAAATGATAGATATGATTCCTTAGTAGAAGAGTATACGAATATGAAAATGGATTATGAAACTGAAATTTCTTTGCTAAAGAATGAGATTAGTCAGTTAACTAATACAGTAAATGAGTTACAAAGCCAAGATAATATGGGAGCAGAATAGTGAATTGCATGGAGATTAAATAAGATGAGAATTGAAATATGTGGGGGAATAGCTGCTGGCAAAACTACTTTGGCTAAATCGCTCGAGGTACTCGGTTACGCCTGTATATATGAAGATTTCTCTTTAATTGCCCCTTTAGATGACTTTTATGCTGATCCTGAACGATATAACTTTGAAACTGAGTTTTTCTTTTTACTTCAGCATATGTATCAATTAAAAAAGCAATACCAAACAAGTGGCTGTGTTATATGTGACTATTCTTTTGAACAAGATTATGCTTATGCAAAGCAGAATATAGTTGGTAACGCATGGAAAGGATTTAAATTGGTATTTGATGAAGTGCTAACACAAATACGGGAAGCAAGTTTAATTATCAACTTACAATGCGCTCCCGAAATTTTGCAAGAGAGAATTATTGCACGTGGAAGGATAAATGAAAAAATGGTTTCAATAGATTATCTGAAAAATACTGTGAATCAAGTGAACAATCGTTTAAATGAGATTTTTGTGCGTGTCGTCCACTTGGATTCAGGCGTATATGATTTCAGAGATATTGAAGTCGTAAAAAAGGTTGTGGTACCGATAATCAGTACATATTTTGATTCATAATAATATACTTTAGTATATACTGAAATCTTCAAAACATGCAACAATATTAGGTTTTGGGTTCTCGCATATTGGATCACTATACTTCATTGTGCGGTTTGTGCTTAATATCATCTGATTGCAGAAAGCCGGGAAGCTGCGTAAACAGCAGGTTTCCCGGCTTTTTGAGTGGCGAGGATACTTTTTGACGCCTGCTAAAAAACCCGGGAAACAGGACGCAGGTTAAAACGGGCCTTGCCTGCGGCAGCCTTTGGCCGGCGTATGATTTTTCACAGTATCCGCTTTAACATCCGTCCTTTTGTTATAACAATAAAAGCGGTCTTTTCAATCAGGAAAGCCGTATAAATGCACTTTCCCCGAAACTCTACGATTCATCGGTTGATAAAATCCTGAAATGGAATACAATTTGATCACATAAGAAGGGAGGAAAATATGGACAGCAGAAAGTTTGGAGAATTTATTGCCATGATAAGAAAAGAGAAGGGATGGACGCAGACAGAACTGGCAGAAAAATTGAATGTAACAGATAAGGCAGTTTCAAGATGGGAACGGGGCCTGGGATTTCCTGATATTAACACCGTGAAACCTTTAGCGGACGCTTTGGAAGTTAGTATATTGGAAATAATGCAGTCTGAAAAAGAACCCGAAGACGAAATACCCGCGGATAAGGCCGCGGAAGCATTGGAGAATGTGATCAGCCTGGTAGTTCATCAACGCCAGATGGAGCGAAGGAATATTGTGATCAGTGTTCTATCCGCCGCGTCCGTTGTATTATTGATATTTTTGATGGATCTCATGCGGTGGGAAGCGTTTATTTTTGTGTGTATGCCATTTATATTTTTGGCGATAGGGATCGTGCTTATCATACTCAGCGTACGCAGGCGCAGGATGAAGCTTAGTTATTATGCCACGCTGATATTGGGAATACTTGCGTTATTGCTGCCGGTCATGATCTGCCTGGTATTACTGTTGGCCTTTGCTTTTGGAGGACCTGCGGCAGCCTAGACGGGCGGATGCGGAAGGGATATCTTGGCCCCGTGAAAATATCGCGGCGCGGGGCGCTGGCGGAAGGGCCGTTTTGCGTCTTTTTGCATATAATGTAGAAAAAAGGAAAATTTCCGGCATATGAAAAAGACATTGAGCAATGTTTCTAAAGCATACCTGAAGGCTTATGAAGATATCCTGGGGAACATGATCTGCGGGATGAACAGCGCCAGGCTGAGCTGCAGCATTTCGCGTAATTTTATCGTACAGATGCTGCCCCATCACAGGGCCGCCATCGAAATGTGCGAAAATCTCCTGCGTTATACGACCAATATAGAACTGCAGAATATCTGCTGTGATATTATCCGGGAACAGACACAGAGTATCGCCGATATGAAACGGGTGCTGAACTCCTGCGGCAGGTGCCGTAACTGCGGCGAAGAACTGCGGGATTATCAGTGTAAGATCAACGAGATTAAAAATAATATGTTCTCCTGTATGCGGAACGCGCCGGCCTGCAACCGGATCAATATAAGCTTTCTGCGGGAAATGATACCGCATCACAAAGGCGCTGTGGAAATGTGCAAAGCAACTCTGCGGTATCGGATCTGCGATGGGCTTGAGCCTATCTTAAAGTCCATTATCGCTTCTCAGGAACAGGGGATCCGGCAGATGGAAAAGCTGCTGGAGGAACTGGAAAACTGCTGCGAGGGCTGATCGGTTCCTAAAACCTTCGCGAAAACTTTATGGGAAACTGCCCCGCCGGATAGAAGGGCCCGGCGGGGCGGTCTTTGTCTACAGATATTTTCGCAGATCCCTGCAAAGTTCTTCTTCGATCCCTGCAAGGCTCTTGCAGATCCCTTTGGAGGTGCTGTCGGCTGCCTGATATTGGTTCATATAGCGGTAAAGGGATTTGATACCCATGTTGCAGCCGTCGGTCAGCAGGTCCGCTACGGTGGCATCGCTTTCGTCCATACCCAGCTTCATGTTTGTTTTTACCCAGGACATGCTCTTGGCCATGGGATTGGGTTCTTTTTCTTCACTGTCATGCTCTATCAGCAGGGAATGGATCTCATTGCCCAGCTTTTCATGGTCTTTTTTGATTTTGGTAAGCATCTGCTTCATATCGTCGGCCTGGATCCGGTCCAGTACCTCGTCGATGGAGGACACCGCCATTTTCGTGCCGGCGTCGCACTCCTTGAGTAAACGTACGGTATCGTTCTGTTCCATAATCTTCCTCCTGCGTTTTGATTCTCAAATTTTGAAACTTACGGCGTCTTAAATATTTTGCCCGGAACGGACTGTTTTATTTAGAAATAATATAAATGCCAAAAACCTCCTTTTGACATACTCGGCGGAAAAATATCATATTCTTTAAAGAAAATAAAAATGATAATTGGAAATTTTCGGTAAAAAACATGTCAATAAGAAGATTCAAACTGAAAAACAAAGAATGGGACCTGGTAAAATGCATCGCGATCCCGCTGTTTGTGGGCGGGCTTTCCGCCTTTTTATCAGGGGGCGGCATGGAGGCGTTCGCCCTGTTGAAAAAACCGCCTTTTTCACCGCCCGGATGGATTTTTCCGGTAGTGTGGACGATTTTGTACATATTGATGGGGATCGCGTCCTGGCTGATCTGGGATTCCGGAGCGGAAAAGCAGAATGTGTTCTACGCGCTGATGGTTTACGGCAGGCAGCTGTTTGTCAATTTCTTCTGGCCGGTGTTTTTCTTTAAACTGGAATGGTATCTTTTCGCTTTTGTATGGCTGGCGCTGCTGTGGGGCCTGATACTGGTCAATATCCTGGTTTTTTACTGTATCCGCAAAACCGCTGCGTATCTGCTCATTCCGTATCTGGTATGGGTGACCTTCGCGGGATATCTGAATCTGGGAATTTGGTACTTAAATTAAAAACGAAAATGTGCTATAATGACTTTATTCAGGAAAGGAGGCGCGTAATGAAGACCAAAGTTTATTTTTCAAGGGAGATCACTCCCGAAAAGGTAGTGGAATTATATAAGCTGACAGGGAAAGAGCTGACCGGGAAGGTGGCTGTAAAGCTGCATTCCGGTGAAGTGGGCAATCAGAATTTCCTGCGCCCTGAGTTCTGGAAGCCTATAGTGGAATACGTAAAGGGAACCGTAGTGGAATGCAATACCGCTTACGACGGCTCCAGGGACACCACGCCCAAACATTTACAGACCATAAAACAGCACGGCTGGGACAAGTATTTTACAGTGGACCTGATGGACGCTGAGGGGCCGGATCTGGAGATGCCTCTGCCGCGCGGCAGGCGTATTCATAAGAATTTTGTGGGAAAAAATCTGGCGCGCTATGATGCCATGCTGGTGCTTTCCCATTTTAAGGGACATCCCATGGGCGGATACGGCGGAGCGCTGAAACAGCTTTCCATCGGTGTGGCTTCTTCAGCCGGGAAAGCCTATATTCACGGGGCAGGCGTGCCGGAGCAGATCTGGACCGCCGATCATGACGCGTTTCTGGAATCCATGGCGGATGCCGCGCAGGGCGTTATGGATTTCTTCAAAGGGAATACGGCGTTTATCAATGTGATGAAAAATATATCCGTGGACTGTGACTGCTGCGCGGTAGCGGAGGATCCCTGCATGGCGGATATCGGGATCCTGGCCGGGACGGATCCCGTTGCCATAGATCAGGCCTGCCTGGATCTGGTCTACGCGGCGAAGGAGGATCCCGGACAGAAGCATTTCCTGGAGCGTGTGGAATCCCGTAACGGGGTCCATACCATTGAAGCCGCCGCGGCACTTGGTATCGGCAGCAGGGAATATGAACTGATCCGGGTATAACGGCGGAAGATAAAGGGACGGTGTATGGTTTTAGAGCAGGATGCGGGGAACTTTTCCCGCATTCTGCTTTTCTTTACCGGTTGTTTACAGATCCCCGGCCGGTTTCGGGCAGGATCATCGCCGGGGCGATCCTGGCGGATGTTTGACGTTGACAACAGAGGAAACGGCAGATTATAATAGACTAAGGTCATCGCGAATAAACAACAGGAATCTCACCGGAGGAAAAGATGGCGGAACTGGTAAAGACCCTCGACATATACAATGTAATACGCAGAACCATGGGGTGTATGGACAACGAAGTCATGCGGCACGGAGAAATTACGGCCTACATATTTTACAATATGCTGCTGGCGGAAGGCATCTATACGGATATCGAACTGGGTGAGTATACGCTGATCGGCATGCTGCACGATGTGGGCATCATCAAGACCGGATTTAAGAACAAAAGCGGCGTGGCGGACTATGAAACCAACAATGTGTGGGCGCATTCGGTTTACGGCTATCTGTTCCTGAAATATCTGTCCCCCGTGGAAGACAAGGCGGATTTGATACTGTATCATCATCTGCCCTACTACCTGCATTCCCGCATCAAGAGCAAGTATCTAAAAGTGACGGAATATCTGACGCTGGCCGATCAGATGGACGTCTTTATGCGGATGGGCGGCCAGGGCATGGAAAAAGATTATTTCGTGAAGCAGGCGGACATTAAATTTTCAGCCAAAGCGCTGGAGCTGTTTCAACAGGCCCAGGCCAGATTCCATTTTCTGGAAAAACTGAAGACCAATCAATATATAGAAGAGCTGCAGGAACTGTTTGAGCATGTGGCCCTGAATGAAAAGACTAAAAAGGGCTTTTTGGAAATGCTGGTCTACGCCATTGATTTCCGCAGCCAGCAGACGGTGATCCATACCATGTCCACCAAAACCTTCGCGGTGGAGCTGGGGCGGCTTTTGCGGGTGCCTACCATGGACCTGCAGGCGCTGTATTATGGAGCGCTCCTGCACGATATCGGCAAGGTGGCGATCCCGACGGCGATCCTGGAAGCCCCCAGGCGGCTTACCGACAAGGAAATGCAGGTGATGAAGGCCCATGTGGTGATCACGGACAAAATCCTGCGGGGGGTCATGGATCCCAAAATTGTGGAAGTGGCGGCAAGGCATCATGAGAAACTGGACGGAACAGGCTATCCCAGAGGACTGCGGGGGGAGGATCTTTCCCAGCTGGAAAGGATCATCGCGGTAGCGGATATCTTAAGCGCGCTCTATGGCAAGCGCAGCTATAAGGATTCATTCCCACCGGAAAAAATAAAGGGCATCCTGCAGGAGGACGCCGACGGAGGCAGAATATGTCCTAAGGTAGTGGGAGTGGCCATCAGCAATTTCGATCAGATCATCCAGCATTATGAAAAAGAGCGCGACGTGACGATGGAGCGCTATATCGAGATCAACAACCAGTATGAGAGCATCTATGCCAGATTTAAAACTTTTGAAACGTAAGGCGCGGGTTTCCCGCGCCTGTTTTTTATGATCGTCTATGATTCAGTCCGCCGGCTGCCAGCGTCCGGAAGCGCCGCAGGGCAGTATCAGCCCGGTTCCCGAAACGGGAAGGCCGATCTCATCCGAATGTACAATGCCGCCAAAACGTTTTTGCAGGACGCTTTGGAGCATATAGGAAAGGACCCCGGGCTGGAGGCCGGTAGTATAGGAATTGATAAGGAAAAAGAGAGGGGAAGGGGAAAGCAGCTGCGCCGTCAGTTCCAAAAGGGGCCAGAGATTTTCCTCGATCTTCCAGGTTTCTCCTTTAGGCCCCCGCCCGTAGGAGGGCGGGTCCATGATGACGGCGTCGTATTTGTTCCCGCGCCGGATCTCCCTTTCCACGAATTTGACGCAGTCATCCACCAGCCAGCGGACGGGTTTTTCCGCTAGCCCGGAGGAAACGGCGTTTTCCCTGGCCCAGGCAACCATACCCTTGGCGGCGTCCACATGGGTGACCTGCGCCCCTGCGGCAGCCGCGGCAAGCGTGGCTCCGCCGGTATAGGCAAAAAGGTTCAGTACTTTAACCGGCCGTCCCGCGTCCCCGATCAGTCCCGAAAACCAGTCCCAGTTTACGGCCTGTTCGGGAAAGAGGCCGGTATGCTTGAAATGAAAGGGTTTCAGGTGAAAGGTAAGGCCGCGGTAGTGGATGTCCCACTCCTGAGGCAGATCAATAAACTCCCATTCGCCGCCGCCTCTGCTGCTACGGTGGTAATGGGCGTTTTTGTGTTTCCAGCCGGCGTGGGCGCGGGGAGTGCGCCAGATGACCTGCGGGTCAGGCCTGACCAGGATATAATCTCCCCAGCGTTCCAGTTTTTCTCCCGATGAAGTGTCCAAAACCTCATATTCTTTCCAGTTGTCCGCGATCCACATATTCAGGCTTCCTTTTGTTCCTTCTATATTCTTTCTATATTCTGACGTCATATTGACGTCACGATTATACTATACACTAAGGACCCCGGTCAGACAACCTTAATTTCCCAAACCGATATTTTTCATGCGCTTTGTCATGCTAATTCGTTAATTTGTTGACTTTACGCGGCGCTTTGTATATAATAGGAAACGTATTTGTAAAAAGGAGGAAAGTATTGATATGACTGGAAATACGTTAGGCTGGGTAATTGTGGCCTTTGTGCTGTACCTGCTGATGATGATCGTGGTAGGCGCTTGGTTCGCGAAGGGCAATAATAACTCAGAGGATTACTTTTTGGGAGGAAGGCGGCTGGGAGGTTTTGTAGCGGCCCTTTCCGCGCAGGCTTCCGACATGAGCGGCTGGCTGCTGATGGGACTGCCCGGAGCCATTTACCTTTCCGGCGTGGGAGGTGACGGCTGGATCGCCATTGGTCTGTTCGTGGGGACCGTTTTAAACTGGCTGGTGATCTCCACCCGTCTGCGGAGATACACGATCCGCGCCAACAACGCGGTGACGCTGCCCGCCTACTTTGAAAACAGGTTTCATGATAAAAAGAAAATACTGATGGCTGTTTCTTCCGTTACCATCGTGATCTTTTTCCTGGTATACTGCGCTTCCGCGCTGGCCGCTGGCGGACAGCTCTTTGAATCGGTGTTCGGCATTGATTATCGTATCGCCCTTACCATAGGCGCGGTGGTTATTCTGGTCTATACCTTCATGGGCGGTTTCATGGCGGTGTGCACCACGGACTTTATCCAGGGAACATTAATGCTGGTGGCGATCCTGGCGGTTCCCATTTTTGCCCTTTTCTTTATGGGACAGGACGGCATGAGCATTGCTTCCGGTCTGGCGGCGGAGGGAAATGTGGCCAACGCGGCCAATTTCGTGAATCCCTTTAAGCTGGGAGATGGGAACAATAACTTTATCAATATCATTTCCGGACTGGGCTGGGGACTGGGATACTTTGGAATGCCCCACATCTTGGTGCGCTTTATGGCGGTAAAAAATGAGAAGGAACTGAGAAAATCCAAGTCGGTAGCGATCATCTGGGTAGCCCTTTCCCTGTTCTTCGCCTGTCTGATCGGCGTGGTAGGCCGCGCTTATATGCAGACGGCCCTGGTGGAAAGCGGCAGTGAGAAGATCTTCATCGAAATGATCAAGAAAGTATTTACGGAAGAACTCAACGCGCCCTTTATCGCGGGACTGTTCCTCTGCGGTATCCTGGCGGCCATCATGTCCACGGCGGATTCCCAGTTGCTGGTCAGCGCTTCCAGCGTAGCGGAGGATATTTATAAAGGAATGATCGATAAGAAGGCGGATGACAAAAAGGTACTCAACATCAGCCGTTTTACCGTATTTGTGATCGCCATACTGGCGTATATCATCGCCCTGAATCCCAACAATACCATTATGGGACTGGTTTCCAACGCGTGGGCGGGATTCGGCGCGGCGTTCGGCCCTATCGTACTGCTTTCCCTGTTCTGGAAAAAGACCAACTTTGCCGGAGCGGTATCGGGTATCGTGGCCGGCGCTCTGACCGTTATCGTATGGGACTATATCCCGCTGGTGAACGGCGCCACCCTGGGAAGCGCCACCGGCCTTTACTCGCTGGTGGTCGGATTCGCGGTCAGCTTTATCGCCATTGTGATAGCGAGTCTTACGGGTAAAGCTCCCAGTGAGGAGATGCTCAGAGAATTTGAAGACGTAAAGGCGGGCCGGGTGGAATAACCCGGCCTTTTTGCCCGCGAGAAGCGCGATGTTTCTAAAAAAATACAATTTTTATAAAAAAGTGCTTGCAATCCGTTAAAATACCATGTATATTAATATTTGCTGTGACATGATAGCTGTGAAGCGCGAGGTTGCTGCTAAAGGCAACGCCGGATAGCAGGTTTTCCGTGGAGCGAATGTCAAGTTAGGAAACTGACGACAAGTCACTGTACAAAAATCAGGTCTGTGTAAGGCAGAAACAACCGTGAGAAACGAAGCGAAGCGCGTACGCGTTTGAAAGCAGGACACACACGGGAGAGTGTACAGTCACCGCTTGTCGTACTTATCAAGAAAAGTGCGAAAAGGAGGCGACTTTTTTTATGGCAACAAGTCAGGTAATGAGGATCACACTGAAAGCTTATGACCATCAGCTGGTTGATGCATCTGCCAAAAAAATCATCGAAACAGTTAAGAAGAACGGTTCCCAGGTGAGCGGCCCGGTACCTCTTCCCACCAAGAAAGAGGTTGTTACTATTTTAAGAGCGGTTCACAAGTACAAGGATTCCCGTGAGCAGTTTGAGCAGAGAACCCACAAGAGGCTGATCGACATTATCGCGCCCACCCAGAAGACGGTGGATGCGCTGCAAAGACTGGAAATGCCTGCCGGTGTTTACATCGACATCAAAATGAAAACCAAATAACACAACAATCCTCTACTAGTATGGACGCAGGCGCGAAAAGGGCGCGCGTCCCGCTGTAGAACAAACAGGAGGAAAACATGAAAAAAGCGATTTTGGCAACAAAAGTCGGAATGACTCAAATCTTCAGCGAAGACGGTACCCTGATCCCCGTCACCGTTCTTCAGGCCGGTCCCTGCGCGGTTACGCAGATCAAGACCGTAGAGAATGACGGGTACAGCGCGGTACAGGTCGGCTTTGTGGACAAGAAAGACAGGATCGTCAACAAGGATGCCGGCGGCAAAAAGGAAACGATCCACAGACATGGCGTTAACAAAGCTATGCAGGGACATTTTAAGAAAGCCGGCGTAAGCTCCAAGAAATATGTAAGGGAATTTAAGTTTGACAACGCGGACGAGTACACCGTCGGCGCGGAGATCAAGGCTGACATCTTCGCGGAAGGCGATAAGGTAGACGCGACCGCCATTTCCAAAGGTAAAGGCTTTCAGGGCGCGATCAAAAGGCACGGACAGCACAGAGGCCCCATGGCCCATGGTTCCAAGTTCCATCGTCATCAGGGTTCCAACGGCGCCTGCTCCTCCCCCAGCCGTGTATTCAAGGGAAAAGGCATGCCCGGACATATGGGCTGCGTAAGGGTGACAGTCCAGAACCTTGAAGTGGTAAAGGTGGATGCCGAGAAGAATCTGCTCCTGGTAAAGGGCGCGGTTCCCGGCGCTAAAAAGGCACTGGTTACCATCAAAGAAACCGTTAGGGCGGAAGCATAGCAGCGAACCATTGGTGCGCAGATGAAAGGAGGATTTAAACAGACATGGCAAAGGTATCTGTTTATAATATGGAAGGCAAGGAAGTCGGAACACTCGACTTAAACGATGCCATTTTCGGTGTTGAGATCAACGAACATCTGGTTCATATGGCAGTTGTGCAGCAGCTCGCGAACAACCGCCAGGGAACCCAGAAAGCAAAAACCCGCTCCGAAGTATCCGGCGGCGGAAGAAAGCCCTGGAGGCAGAAGGGAACGGGCCACGCAAGACAGGGTTCCACCCGCGCTCCTCAGTGGAAGGGCGGCGGTATGGTATTCGCGCCCGTGCCCAGGGATTACTCTTTCAAGTTAAATAAGAAAGAGAAGAGGGCGGCGCTGAAGTCCGCTCTGACGAGCAAGGTAAACGACAATAAGCTGATCGTCATCGACGAGCTGAAGCTGGATGAGATCAAGACCAAGAACTTTAAGACCGTTATGGATAATCTGAATGTGGATAAGGGCCTGGTGGTACTGGGAGAAAACGACCAGAACGTGGTTCTTTCCGCGAGAAACCTTCCTGCGGTGCAGACCATACTGACCGGCAACTTAAACGTGTACGACGTGATGAAGGCCGCGAAGCTGGTTCTGACAAAGGATGCGGTTACAAAGATTGAGGAGGTATACGCGTAATGGCTGACATCAAATACTATGACGTAATCCTCAAACCGGTTATCACCGAGAAGAGCATGGCCGGTATGGGCGAGAAGAAATACACCTTTCTGGTACATCCCGATGCGAACAAGATCCAGATCAAGGAAGCTGTAGAGAAGATGTTCGAGGGAACCAAGGTGGCAAAGGTAAATACCCAGAACTATGACGGCAAGAAGAAAAGACGCGGCATGACTGTCGGCCGTACCGAAAAGACCAAGAAGGCGATCGTGCAGCTGACGGCAGACAGCAAGGATATTGAGATTTTTGCCGGATTATAAAGAAGTATCCGGGGATTAAAGTATGCGGCGGGCTGACCGCTGCGCAAAGAATCTAACAGAAAAGGAGATACAACAATGGGAATCAAGACATATAACCCATATACACCTTCCAGAAGAAATATGACCGGTTTGGATTTCTCTGAAATTACCAAGAAGACCCCCGAGAAATCCCTCTGTGTTTCTTTGGAAAAGAACGCGGGCCGCAACAATCAGGGCAAGATCACGGTAAGACACCGTGGAGGCGGCTCCAGAAGAAAATACAGAATCGTTGATTTTAAGAGAAACAAGGACGGCATTCCCGCTACCGTACTTGGTATCGAATACGATCCCAACAGGACCGCGAACATCGCGCTCATCTGTTATGAAGACGGCGAGAAGGCATATATCCTTGCTCCCGAAGGACTGACGGACGGCATGAAAGTCATGAACGGCGAGCATGCCGAAGTAAGAGTAGGCAACTGCCTGCCCTTGATGCAGATCCCTGTCGGTACCCAGTTACACAATATTGAGTTATATCCCGGAAAGGGCGGCCAGCTGGTCCGTTCCGCGGGCAACAGCGCGCAGCTGATGGCCAAGGAAGGCAAGTACGCCACCTTAAGACTGCCCTCCGGTGAAATGAGAATGGTTCCTCTGGTATGCAGAGCGACCGTCGGTGTTGTAGGCAATGTGGAACACAGCCTTGTCAATATCGGTAAAGCGGGGCGCAAGCGCCATATGGGCATCCGTCCTACCGTGCGCGGTTCCGTTATGAACCCCAACGACCATCCTCACGGCGGTGGTGAAGGCAAGACCGGTATCGGCCGTCCCGGACCGAGCACCCCTTGGGGCAAGCCGGCACTCGGCTTGAAGACGCGCAAGAAGAAAAAAGCGTCCGATAAGCTGATTGTAAGAAGACGCGACGGTAGAGCTATCAAATAGTTGAGGAGGAAAAACAATGGCTAGATCACTGAAAAAAGGACCTTTCGCAGACCAGAGTTTATTAAAGAAGATCGATGCGCTCAACGCATCCGGACAGAAACAGGTTATCAAAACATGGTCCCGTCGTTCTACAATTTTCCCTTCTTTCGTGGGACATACAATTGCGGTACACGATGGCAGAAAGCACGTTCCTGTATATGTAACCGAAGATATGGTTGGACACAAGCTGGGTGAGTTTGTAGCCACCAGAACCTTCAGAGGCCACGGAAAAGACGAAAAGAAATCCAAGGTAAAATAGGATTCTGACGTCTGCTTGCAAATTGAAAGGAGGACACATTCTATGGCTAAAGGACATAGAAGTCAAATTAAAAGAGAAAGAAATGCCCGTAAAGACACCAGACCTTCGGCAAAGTTATCCTATGCCAGAATTTCTGTGCAGAAGGCATGTTTCGTATTGGATGCCATCAGGGGCAAGGATGTGCAGACTGCTCTGGCAATTCTGTCATACAATCCCAGATATGCTTCTGGCGTTATCAAGAAGCTGCTGGAATCCGCAATCGCCAACGCTGAAAATAACAACGGCATGAATCCTGCGAATCTCTATATCGCGGAGTGCTGCGCCAACAAAGGACCGACCATGAAGCGGGTACGCCCCAGAGCGCAGGGCAGAGCGTATCGGATCGAGAAGCAGATGAGCCATATTACCATCGTTCTGGACGAGAAGAAGTAGGGAGGAGATAGATTATGGGACAGAAAGTTAATCCTCATGGCCTGAGAGTCGGCATTATTAAGGATTGGGATTCCAAGTGGTATGCTGAAGGAGAATTCTCCGATTACTTGGTTGAAGATTACAAGATCAGAAAATTTTTAAAGAAAAAATTATATGCTGCCGGTGTTTCCAAGATCGAGATCGAAAGAGCATCCGACAGAGTAAAGGTGATCATTTACACGGCGAAGCCCGGCGTTGTGATCGGCAAGGGCGGCGCTGAGATCGAGATCACGAAGAACGAACTGGCAAAGATGACCGGCAAGAAAGTGCTGGTAGATATCAAGGAGATCAAGAGGCCCGATAAGGATGCCCAGCTGGTGGCGGAAAATATCGCGCAGCAGCTGGAAAACCGTGTATCCTTCAGACGCGCCATGAAGTCCTGCATGGGAAGGACCATGAAGGCCGGCGCGCTGGGTATCAAGGCGGCCTGCTCAGGACGTCTGGGCGGCGCGGATATGGCTCGTACCGAGTTTTATAACGAGGGGACCATTCCTCTGCAGACCTTGAGAGCGGATATTGATTATGGCTTCGCTGAGGCTGACACTACCTACGGGAAAGTCGGCGTTAAGGTATGGATCTACAAAGGCGAAGTTCTTCCCACTAAAAATCAGGAAGGGAGCGAGAATTAGTTATGTTGATGCCTAAAAGAGTAAAACGTCGTAAACAGTTCCGTGGCAGTATGGCCGGTAAGGCGTTAAGAGGAAATACCCTGACTTACGGCGAATACGGTCTGGTCGCGGTGGAACCCTGCTGGATCAAGTCCAATCAGATCGAAGCGGCCCGTATCGCGCTGACCCGTTATACCAAGCGTACCGGTAAGGTCTGGATAAAGATTTTCCCGGATAAGCCCGTGACCGCGAAGCCTGCTGAAACCCGTATGGGTTCCGGTAAAGGCGCGCTGGAGTACTGGGTAGCGGTAGTAAAGCCCGGACGCGTTATGTTTGAGATAGCTGGAGTTCCTGAGGAAGACGCGAAAGAAGCATTACGTCTTGCGATGCACAAGCTCCCCTGTAAATGTAAGGTTGTTTCTAAAGCAGATTTGGAAGGCGGTGTAGCAGATGAAAACTAATAAGTATGTAGAAGATTTGAAGGGCAAATCAGAAGCAGAATTGGCACAGGCATTAGTTGAAGCTAAAAAAGAGCTTTTCAATTTGAGATTCCAGAACGCGACCAACCAGCTGGACAATACGGCGAGGATCAAGGAAGTAAGAAGAAACATCGCCCGCATTCAGACGGTTATTACAGAAAAAGCGCACGCTTAATGCAGAAGGGAGATTTGACCGTGGAAAGAAATTTGAGAAAAACACGTACCGGCAAGGTCGTAAGTAATAAAATGGATAAGACCATTGTTGTTGCCATCGAGAACCATGTGAAGCATCCTCTTTACAAGAAGATCGTAAAGGATACCTACAAACTGAAGGCTCACGACGAAAACAACGAATGCAATATCGGCGATACCGTTAAGGTAATGGAAACCAGACCTCTCTCTAAGGATAAGAGATGGCGTCTTGTGGAAATCGTTGAGAGAGCAAAATAACAACGGTACTATTTTGGAAGGAGAATGAACATGGTTCAGCAAGAGAGCAGACTGAAAGTGGCCGACAACACCGGTGCGAAAGAGTTGCTTTGCATCAGGGTTATGGGCGGCTCTACAAGAAGATATGCGCAGATCGGTGACATCATTGTTGCTTCCGTTAAAGATGCAACACCGGGCGGCGTTGTAAAGAAAGGTGATGTGGTAAAGGCCGTTGTCGTTCGTACTGTCAAAGGCGCGCGCCGCAAAGACGGTTCCTACATCAAATTTGATGAGAATGCTGCCGTAATTATCAAGGAGGATAAGACTCCGAGAGGAACTCGTATTTTTGGACCGGTAGCCAGGGAGCTTCGCGAGAAGCAGTTTATGAAGATTGTTTCCCTCGCTCCCGAAGTATTATAAGGAGGTATCCAGGATTATGTTAAAGATCAAAAAGGGTGATACCGTTCGGGTAATTGCCGGTAAGGATAATGGGAAAGAGGGCAAGGTAATTGCCGTAGACCATAAGAAAAACAAAGTAACGGTGGAAGGCGTCAACATGATCACCAAGCATGCGAAACCTTCCCAGGCCAATCCCAATGGCGGGATCCTCCAGAAAGAGGCTCCCATTGATATATCCAACGTGATGTATGTTCATAAGGGAAAGGTTACCAGGATCGGCTTCAAGGTTGAAGGGGACAAGAAAGTCCGTTTTGCGAAGACAACCGGCGAAGTGGTCGATTAATCTTTGGGAAGGAGGAAATAGAGCGTGAGCAGACTGAAAGATTTATATACAAACGAGATCGTGGCCGCAATGACCAAGAAATTCGGCTATAAGAACACGATGCAGGTTCCGAAGCTGGAGAAAATTGTTATCAATATGGGCGTGGGCGAAGCGAAAGAAAACGCCAAGGTACTGGAGAGCGCCGTAAAGGATATGGAAACCATTTCCGGACAGAAAGCGGTCCTGACAAAGGCTAAGAACTCTATCGCGAACTTCAAGATCCGTGAAGGCATGGCCATCGGATGCAAGACCACTTTACGGGGTGAGAAGATGTATGAGTTTATGGATCGTCTGATCAATCTGGCATTGCCCCGCGTGCGTGACTTCAGAGGCGTGAATCCCAACGCGTTTGACGGAAGAGGGAACTACGCGCTCGGCATCAAGGAGCAGATCATTTTCCCCGAAATCGAATATGATAAGGTGGACAAAGTAAGAGGTATGGATGTCATTTTCGTAACAACCGCGCATACCGACGAAGAGGCGCGGGAATTACTGACATTGTTCAACATGCCTTTCGCTAAATAACAGGAGGTAAATTCATGGCTAAAACATCTATGAAATTAAAACAGCAGCGCAAACCCAAGTTCTCCACAAGAGCTTATACCCGCTGCAAGATTTGCGGGCGTCCTCATTCTGTTTTAAGAAAGTACGGAATCTGCAGAATTTGCTTCCGCGAATTGGCGTACAAGGGACAGATACCCGGCGTTAAAAAGGCGAGCTGGTAAAACGCCGCAGAGATTTAAGACGCATGATTCAAGTCAATAGATAAGGAGGAAACTAAATCATGACAATGAGTGATCCTATTGCAGATATGCTTACGAGAATCCGTAACGCTAATACTGCAAAGCATGACACGGTGGATATTCCTTCTTCCAAGATGAAGCTGGCGATCGCGCAGATTCTTCTGGACGAGGGTTATATTAAGAAATATGATATTATAGAAGACGGCGCTTTTAAGACCATCCGCATTACTTTAAAGTATGGCGCCGACAAGAATGAAAAGATTATTTCCGGGATCAAGAGGATCAGCAAGCCGGGTCTTCGCGTATACGCCGGCAAGGAAGAACTGCCCAAGGTACTGGGCGGCCTGGGTATCGCGATCATCTCTACCAATCACGGTATCATCACCGATAAGAAAGCAAGGGAACTGCAGGTAGGCGGCGAAGTGCTGGCTTTTGTATGGTAAATTCATAATAAGATTAGGAGGTACGGGCATGTCACGTATAGGTAGAATGCCAATCGCGATTCCCGCGGGAGTTACCGTGGATGTCGCAGAAAATAACAAAGTGACCGTAAAAGGTCCCAAGGGCACTCTGGAAAGAGTTTTACCCGCGGAAATGGAGATCAAGGTCGAGGGCGCCGAAGTACAGGTTTCCAGACCTAACGATCTGAAGAAAATGAAGTCTTTACACGGCCTTACCAGAACGCTGATCAACAACATGGTGGTGGGCGTTACGCAGGGCTTTGAAAAGAAGCTGGAAGTAAACGGCGTAGGTTACAGGGCTGCCAAGTCCGGCAAGGTGCTGACGCTGTCCCTGGGTTATTCCCATCCTGTGGAAATGACGGATCCGGAAGGGATCGAAACCGTTCTGGACGGACAGAATATCATCATCGTAAAAGGGATCGACAAGGAAAAGGTCGGACAGTTCGCGGCCGAGATCAGAGATAAGAGAAGGCCTGAACCTTACAAGGGCAAGGGTATCAAGTATGCTGATGAAACTATCAGGCGCAAGGTCGGCAAGACCGGTAAGAAATAACAGATAAGGAGAGTATGAAGATGGTTAGTAAGGAATCTAGACAGGAAGTTCGTGTGAAGAAACACAAGAGAATTCGTAACCGTTTCAGCGGCACTGCTGAAAGGCCCCGTCTGGCTGTGTTCAGAAGCAATAATCATATGTATGCTCAAATTATCGATGACACGGTCGGAAACACTTTAGTCGCTGCCTCCACACTGGAAAAAGAGGTAAAGGCGGAGCTGAAGAAGACCAATGATGTTGAGGCGGCGGCATATCTTGGAACCGTTATTGCCAAGAGAGCGCAGGAAAAAGGGATCACGCAGGTGGTTTTTGACAGAGGCGGCTTTATATATCAGGGAAAAATTGCAGCGTTAGCTGATGCGGCCAGAGAAGCTGGCTTACAATTCTAGGAAAGGAAGAGAAAAGATGAAACATACGATCATAGATGCAAGTCAGTTGGAATTGACCGACAAGGTAGTTGTCATCAAGCGTGTTTCCAAGACTGTAAAGGGCGGACGTAATATGCGCTTTACCGCTTTGGTGGTAGTGGGTGACGGCAACGGTCATGTAGGCGCGGGGCTCGGCAAGGCAGTGGAAATCCCTGAGGCGATCCGCAAAGGAAAAGAAGATGCCATGAAACATCTGGTACAGGTTGCCATGGATGAAAACAACAGTATTACCCATGATTTCATCGGTAAATACGGCTCTGCCAACGTTCTTCTGAAAAGAGCTCCCGAAGGTACCGGTATCATCGCGGGCGGTCCCGCGCGTATCGTGTGCGAGCTGGCCGGCATTAAGAATATCCGTACCAAGTCTTTGGGCTCCAACAATAAGCAGAACGTCGTGCTCGCGACGATTTCCGGATTATGCCAGTTAAAGGCTCCCGAAGAAGTGGCCAAAAACCGCGGCAAGGCAGTTGCTGAAGTTATGGCTTAAGGCAGACCTTTTAGATATGGTTTGAAAGGAGAAAAAAGGCAATGGCAGAAAAGATGTTAAAGATCACTTTAATAAAGTCCACTATCGGCGCTGTTCCCAAGAACAGGGCGGTTGTAGAGTCCATGGGCTTAAGAAAGCTCAACAGCTCCGTAACCCTGCCTGACAACGCGTCTACCAGAGGACAGATTCAGAAGATCAGTCATATGATCAAAGTCGAAGAAGTATAAGCAGATAAGGAGGTGTCAGAATGGAATTGTCAAATTTAAGCCCCGCAGAAGGCTCCAAGCACAGCAATAATTTCAGAAGAGGCCGTGGACACGGTTCAGGCAACGGCAAGACCGCGGGCAAGGGACATAAAGGACAGAAAGCGCGTTCCGGAGCTCCCAGGATCGGTTTTGAAGGCGGACAGATGCCGTTATACAGACGTATTCCCAAGAGAGGTTTCAAAAACAGAAACATCAAGGAAATCGTTGCTGTCAATATCAGTGCGCTGGAAGGTTTTGAAAACGGCAGCGAAGTAGACGTAAAGGCGCTTATGGAAGCCGGCATCATCAAGAATCCCAGAGATGGCGTGAAGATACTCGGAAATGGAGAGTTAACCAAGAAGCTTAACGTTAAGGTAAACGCGTTCAGCGCATCCGCGAAAGAAAAGATCGAGGCTCTTGGTGGAAGCGCAGAGGTGATGTAATATGCTTACAACACTGAAGAATGCATTTAAAATCAGAGAAATAAGAAAAAAGTTATTGTTTACCTTTGCCATGCTGGTGGTGATCCGCGCGGCTTCACAGCTGCCCGTACCGGGTGTGGACAGAACTTATTTCGCCAGCTGGTTTTCCCAGCAGACAGGCGGTGCATTCAGTTTCTTTGACGCGATCACGGGCGGTTCTTTCATCAATATGTCCGTGCTGGCGCTGAACATCAATCCTTATATTACGTCTTCCATTATCATGCAGCTTCTGACCATCGCGATCCCGAAGCTGGAGGAAATGCAGAGAGATGGCGAGGACGGAAGAAAGAAGATCGCTTCCATTACCAGGTATGTCACAGTAGGACTGGCGTTGATCCAGGCTACCGCCATGGTAGGCTTCGGCCGTCAGGGACTGCTGGTGGATTATAACGCTTTGAATGTGATCACCGCGATCGCGGCTATGACGGCAGGCAGCGCGTTCCTGATGTGGATTGGCGAAAGAATTACGGAAAACGGCGTGGGAAACGGTATATCCATTGTGCTGGTCATCAATATCATCTCAAGGATCCCTTCCGATCTGGGCAATCTGTTCGCGCAGTTCGTGATCGGGAAACCCTTTGCTACGGCAGCGCTGGCAGTGGTAGTCATCTTCGCTGTCATTGTGGTCATGGTAGTGCTGGTCATCATCTTAAACGACGGCACCCGTAAGATACCGGTACAGTACGCACAGAAAATGCAGGGCAGGAAGCTGGTGGGCGGACAGTCCTCAAGCATTCCCCTGAAGGTCAATACCGCGGGAGTAATCCCCATTATTTTCGCGCAGTCCATTATGCAGTTCCCGCTGATCATCTGTTCTTTTATCGGCGTGACGCCTTCCGGGATCTGGGGAGAGATCATAAACGGACTGAATTCCCAGAACTGGTGCAACAGGGCAAGACCGATCTATACACTGGGTATGCTGCTGTATGTAGTGCTGATCATCTTCTTCGCTTACTTCTATACCTCCATCACCTTCAATCCTCTGATGGTGGCGGACAATATGAAGAGGCAGGGAGGATTTATCCCGGGTATCAGACCCGGCAAGCCTACCAGCGATTACCTGACCAAGGTATTGAACTATGTGATCTTTATAGGCGCGGTGGGACTGACTATCGTCGGGATCCTTCCCTATGTGTTTAACGGGCTTTTTAGGGCCAGCGTTTCCTTCGGCGGAACCAGTCTGATCATTATTGTCAGCGTGGTCCTGGAAACCATAAAGCAGATAGAGTCCCAGATGCTGGTGCGCAATTATAAAGGCTTTTTGAACGATTAAACGGTCTTTTAAGGACAAGATATCCGGAGAAAACTTTCTCCGGATATTTTCTCATGACATATTGAAGAATAAAACAGGAGGCTGGCTGTATGAAGATTATTATGTTGGGCGCCCCCGGCGCGGGTAAAGGTACACAGGCAAAGATGATAGCGGAAAAGTATGGGATCCCCCATATTTCCACCGGAGATATTTTCAGGGCCAATATCAAGAACGGCACTGAACTGGGCAAAGAGGCCAAGACTTATATGGACAAAGGGCTGCTGGTACCGGATGAACTGACGGTGAAGCTCCTCCTTGACAGAGTGGCGCAGAAAGACTGCGGAAACGGCTATGTACTGGACGGTTTCCCCAGGACCATTCCCCAGGCGGAGGTATTGGACAAAGCGCTGAGCGGGCTGGGAGATCGGATCGATTACGCGATCAATGTGGACGTACCGGACGAAAACATCATCAACAGAATGTCCGGCAGACGCGCCTGCCTTTCCTGCGGCGCCACCTATCACCTGGTACATATTCCCCCCAAAAAGGAAGGAATATGTGATAACTGCGGCCAGCCGCTGGTGCTGCGCGACGATGACAAGCCGGAAACCGTAAAGAACAGGCTGCAGGTGTACCACGAGCAGACGCAGCCGCTGATCGACTTCTATACCGCGAAGGGCGTGCTGAAGACGGTGGACGGTACACAGGATATGCAGGATGTATTTGCTGCCATTACGGCGATACTGGACTGAGAAAAGCAGGGAAGATTATGGCGATCAGGATAAAATCAGCCGGCGAGATAGAACTGATGCGGGAATCCTGCAGGCTCCTTGCCATTGTGCATAAGGAGCTGGAGGAGGCCATCCGTCCCGGCATGACCACATGGGATATCGATGCTTTGGGAGAGAAGCTGATACGGAAGCTGGGCTGTGTACCCAATTTTAAAAACTATCAGGGATATCCGGCTTCCATCTGCACTTCCGTCAATAACCAGGTAGTGCATGGGATCCCCAGCAAGGAGCGGGTGCTTCAGGAAGGGGATATCATCAGCCTGGATGCGGGACTGATCTACCGGGGCTATCATTCCGATGCCGCCAGAACGCACGGCGTGGGAAAGATCAGCGCGGAAGCGGAACAACTGATCAGCGTGACCAGACAGAGTTTTTTTGAAGGGATCAAAAAAGCCAGAGCCGGCGGCCATCTCCACGATATTTCCAATGCCATTGACAGTTACGTGTCGGGATTCGGATACGGGATTGTCAGGGATCTGGTGGGACACGGGATCGGAACCGCGCTTCACGAGGACCCGCAGATCCCCAATTTCGCGCAGAAGCGCCGGGGGCCGAAACTGGTGCCGGGCATGACCCTGGCCGTGGAGCCCATGATCAATATGGGCAGAGCGGATGTGGAATGGCTGGACGATGACTGGACCGTGGTGACGGCGGACGGTTCTTTATCCGCCCATTATGAAAACACTATCCTCATTACGGATGGGGAGCCGGAGATCCTGACGTTGTACTAAACGGCAGCGGGGCCGGCGGAAAGCGTGGTTACGATTATGATAGGTATGCTGGCATATTCCAAAGCGGGACACGACGGACAGACGCTCTATATGATAGTAGGAGAAGAAGACGGCTATGTGTATCTTTCCGACGGCAGATTGAAACCGCTGGCGCATCCAAAGAAGAAAAATAAAAAGCATATACAGCCCGTCAGGCAGGATTATGGCGGAGATGTACGGGAACGGCTGCTGGCCGGGAAACCTGTGCGCGATGAAGAAATCAGGAGAGCAATCAAAATGTTTCAGACAAAAGGAGGTATCTAATGTCAAAATCGGATGTCATTGAAATTGAAGGAACCGTGATCGAGAAGCTTCCCAACACCATGTTCCAGGTAGAGCTGGAAAACGGACATAAGGTGCTGGCCCATATCAGCGGCAAGCTGCGCCAGAATTTTATCCGTATTCTGCCCGGTGACAAGGTGACGCTGGAGCTTTCTCCCTACGATTTATCCAAGGGCCGGATCATCTGGCGGGATAAATAAAAAAGTGCTTGTAAATGCGAATGTTCCATGTTATAATGAAAGACGGTCTTTTTTGAAAGGAGGGTTTAACGTGAAGGTTAGATCATCAGTAAAACCGATTTGCGAAAAGTGCAAGATCATCAAGAGAAAAGGACGTATCAGGATAATCTGTGAAAATCCGAAACACAAACAAAGACAAGGATAATCACCGGCCTGGAAACAAAGATTCAGGTATGTGAGTTCTTGTCCCATTATGATATGCGGCTGAAAATGCAGTTCCCTTTGACACGGTGACCGTGAAAGCGGATCCCATAACAGGAATTGCAGTTTATATATAATGGAAGAGCTTGCGGGAGATTACTTGTTGATACCACAGCGATATCGTGGAAAGATTGGATGAAACAGAAAACGTCCAGTTGGGTGAAAGCCCCAATCAACTTAGTAACTGAAAAAAATGGAGGAAAACGTAAATGGCTCGTATTGCAGGTGTTGACTTACCCAGAGAAAAGCGCGTGGAGATCGGCTTGACGTATATCTACGGAATCGGCAGAGCAACGTCAAACAAGATCCTCGCGGAAGCAGGAGTAAATCCTGATACCCGCGTCAGGGAATTGACCGACGAGGAAGTAAAGAAAATCAGCGAAGCATTGGAAAAACTGGAAGTGATGGTAGAAGGCGATCTGAGAAGAGAAGTCGCTCTGAACATCAAGCGCTTACAGGAGATCGGATGCTACCGCGGTGTGCGTCATCGTAAGGGACTGCCGGTGCGTGGGCAGAAGACTAAGACCAACGCGAGGACGCGCAAGGGACCAAAGCGAACCGTCGCAAATAAGAAAAAATAACTGAAATAACGTAAGTTCGCTTCGCGAACAGTGGCCAATAAAAAGAAATAACGCTTGAATTGGGTTCGCTTCGCGAACTGTGGCAAATAAGAAAAAATAACTGAAATAACGTAAGTTCGCTTCGCGAACTGTGGCAAATAAGAAAAAATAATAGAAATGATTTCGTAACTGTAAACAATATTGAGAAAGTAGGTTAGTTTAAAATGGCTAAGAAAGTAACAGCTAATAAGAAAGTCGCTAAAAAGCGAGTTAAGAAAAACGTTGAACGTGGACAGGCACATATCCAGTCTTCTTTTAACAATACCATTGTAACTCTGACTGACATGGAGGGCAATGCGTTGAGCTGGGCAAGTGCAGGTGGTCTTGGATTTAGAGGTTCAAGGAAATCTACTCCGTATGCAGCACAGATGGCAGCAGAAACCGCTACCAAAGCGGCTCTGATGCACGGCTTAAAGACCGTGGATGTCTTTGTAAAAGGTCCCGGTTCAGGCCGTGAGGCGGCAATCCGCGCGTTACAGGCATGCGGACTGGAGGTCGCGAGCATCCGTGACGTGACCGCGGTTCCTCATAACGGCTGCCGCCCGCCGAAAAGACGTCGTGTATAACACGAGGAGAACAGGTTGGAAGAAAGTCAAGGCAGCAGCCTGACTGTAAACAATAGTTGGAGGCAGATGGCCTCACAGAAAGGAATCAGAAAATGGCAGTAAATAGAGTACCGGTATTAAAAAGATGCAGAAGCCTGGGTTTGGAACCGGCATATCTGGGATATGACAAGAAGTCCAACAGGACTTCCGCGAGAGCAGGCAAGAAGATGAGTGAGTACGGCCTGCAGTTAAGAGAGAAGCAGAAGGCGAAGTTTATTTACGGCGTGCTGGAGAAGCCTTTCAGAAATTATTATGAGAAGGCCGATAGAATGAAGGGCATGACCGGTGAGAATCTGATGGTCATGCTGGAGAGCAGACTGGACAGCGTAGTGTTCAGGATGGGATTCGCCAGGACCAGAAGAGAGGCAAGACAGATCGTGGGCCACAAGCACGTACTGGTAAACGGCAAATGTATCAACATTCCTTCCTATCAGATAAAGGCGGGGGATGTCATTGAGATCAGAGAAAAATCCAAGTCCCTGCAGAGATATAAGGATATCGTCGAGGTAACGGCCGGAAGGCTGGTTCCGGAATGGATGGAATCCGATATTGAAGGGCTGAAGGGAACTGTAAAGGTACTTCCTACCAGAGAGCAGATCGATGTTCCTGTAGATGAGATGCTTATTGTCGAATTATATTCTAAATAAGCCGTAGTGAAAAGTGTTCGTAAAGGAGGGTATTTGCAGTGTTTGAATTTGAAAGACCAAATATTGAGGTCGCTGAGATTTCAGAGGACAAAAAGTATGGCAGGTTCGTGGTAGAGCCTTTGGAAAGAGGCTATGGCATCACTCTGGGCAATTCTCTGCGCAGGATCATGCTGTCTTCCCTGCCGGGCGCTGCGGTAAGCCAGGTGAAGATCGAGGGCGTACTGCACGAGTTCAGCTCCATTCCGGGCGTAAAAGAAGATGTGACCGAAATTATCATGAACATCAAGAGTCTTGCAATTAAGAACAACAGCGAAACGAACGAGCCCAAAACCGCTTACATCGAGTTTGAAGGGGACGGCGTTGTAAGAGCCTCCAATATCCGCACTGACCAGGACATTGAAATCCTGAATCCCGATCAGGTCATAGCCACCCTGAGCGGCGGTAAGAATACCAAGCTGTACATGGAACTGACGATCACCAAGAACAGAGGATATATCAGCGCGGAGAAGAACAAGAGGGAGGATCTGCCCATCGGCGTGATCCCTGTGGACTCCATCTACACTCCGGTAGAGAGAGTAAACGTGACCGTAGAAAATACCCGTGTAGGTCAGGATACGGACCTGGATAAGCTGACGCTGGATGTCTATACCAACGGAACGCTTGCGCCGGACGAGGCAGTCAGCCTGGCGGCCAAGGTGCTCAGCGAGCATCTGAGCCTGTTTATTGATCTGTCCGAGAACGCCAAGACCGCGGAGGTTATGGTGGAGAAGGAAGACGATGAAAAGGAAAAGGTTCTGGAAATGAGTATTGATGAGCTGGAGCTTTCCGTCCGTTCTTACAACTGTCTGAAGAGAGCGGGCATCAATACGGTGGAAGAACTGACGAACAAGACCTCGGAGGATATGATGAAGGTACGGAATCTGGGCCGGAAATCCCTGGAAGAGGTGCTTGCGAAATTAAAGGAATTAGGTCTGCAGCTGAACCCCAGCGAAGACTGACAATGTATGCGGACCGCGGTAAAACCGAAGAGTGCGCGGCCGTATATCATGAAATGGCAAGGTAAACAGCATTCGGTAAGTAAGTCCAAAGCGCGTGGCCGGATGTACCATGAAATGAGAAAGGATCTAAAAAAATGGCAAAATACAGAAAGCTTGGCAGAACCAGCAGCCAGAGGAAGGCATTATTAAGAAATCAGGTAACGGCGCTGTTATATCGCGGCAGGATCGTTACCACGGAAGCAAAGGCGAAGGAAGTCCAGAAGATCGCGGAGGGCCTGATCGCCCTGGCGGTAAAGGAAAAGGACAATTTTGAAACCGTGAAGGTTTCCGCCAAAGTACCCGTAAAGGACAAGGACGGCAAAAGAGTAAAAGAAGTAGTGGACGGTAAGAAAGTGACCAAGTTCGATACTGTGGAGAAGGAGATCAAAAAGGATCTGCCTTCCAGACTGCACGCGCGCCGTCAGATGCTGAAGGTATTAAATCCTGTAAAGGAAGTACCCGCAGCGAATGCCGGAAAGAAGAAAAACACCAAAGTAGTGGATATGCCCGCGAAGCTCTTTGACGATATCGCTCCCAAGTATGTCAGCCGCAAGGGCGGATATACCAGGATCGTGAAAGTAGGCCAGCGCAAGGGTGACGGCGCTATGGAAGTGATACTGGAACTGGTATAACTAACTATATTTTGATCGCGAATGAAACCGACAGCTTCGGGCCGTGGATACGGCCGGCTGCCGGTTTTTTGCGTATGGAAGATCCCCGGCGCCCTCCCGCGCGGGGGATTCTGTTTTTGCCGAAAAAAGAATGGAAAAAAGAAGGCGCCTGTGATATAATAATTTTGTCAATTTATATTTTGAAACAGGAGGACTTATCATGAAAATGCAGTATAAAATTCTTTCGCTGGCTATATGGCCGCTCCTGATCCTGGGCGTGATCATTCTGTTGTTCAGCAACGCAAAGATCAACAACGTGGTAACGAACTCCATTATGAACGGACTGAAAGGCGCCGCGGTCGCGGTGGAAGGCACGCTGAATTTCGCGGACGAAGGGGATTACCAGATGGACAGAAAGGGTAATTTCTGCAAGGGCGATTTTAATATCAGCAAATCCCCGGCGCTGGTAGACGATATCAAAGAAGCCACCAACATGGACATCACCATATTCTACGGAAATATCCGCTATATGACTTCCCTGGTGGGAGAAAGCGGCAACAAGATGATAGGCACCAGAGCCAGTGACGAAGTAGTGGAGATAGTGATAAACCGCGGAGAAGAATATTTTACCCAGAACGCGGACATTTACGGACAGAAATATTTCGGTTATTATATGCCGCTGAGAAATGCTGACGGCGAAGCGGTGGGAATGATCTTCGCGGGAATGCCCCAGGCGGACGCCAAGGCGCAGATCGCCAGTATCCTGGGACTGATCGTGGCCATTGTAGTAGTGACCGGTATTTTGGGCGCGATCATCCTGAGCTTTGTGGTACGCAAGCTGGTAAAGGCGCTGGAGAAGGGCTCCAGGGCTCTGGGAGAGCTGGCGCAGGGTAGACTGGATGTAGAACTGGACAGCAAGGTATTAAAGAGAAAAGATGAGATCGGCAACATCACCCGTTCCATCAAGAAGCTGAAGAGTGAACTGACCTCCGTGATCGGTACGGTGAAGGAACACAGCGAGGCTCTCAGTACTTCGGCCGCTTTCTTAAACGATAAGACCGTGGAAACCTCCGATACCATCACGCAGGTGGAAAAGGCCGTGGGAGAAGTGGCGGAAGGCGCTACCAATCAGGCGGAAGAAACCCAGAAGGCTACCGACAATGTGGTGCGCATTGGAGAGATGGTGGAAGACACCGCCAGGGAGGCCGAGTCCATGCATGCCAGCGCGAGGGATATGAAGCGGCTGGGAGAGGAAGCCTTTACGACGCTGCATGAGCTGCAGGATATTAACCGGCAGGCCAGAGAGTCCATTGATATTATCTATGAACAGACCAATACGACCAATCAGTCCGTGCAGAAGATCCGGGAAGCAACCGGGCTGATCACCTCCATAGCGGAGGAAACCAATCTGCTTTCCTTAAACGCTTCCATTGAGGCGGCCAGAGCGGGAGAACAGGGCAGAGGCTTCGCGGTTGTGGCTTCCCAGATCCAGAAGCTGGCGGAGCAGTCCAATGAATCGGCCAGCCGCATTGAGGAGATCATTTCCTACCTGATAACGGATTCCGACAAGGCTGTGCAGACCATGGATGAAGTAAAAGAGATCATGGATAAGCAGAGCAGGAAAGTGGTCATCACAGATGAAAAATTCGGGGAAGTGCTGGAAGGGATCGAAAGTTCCATGCAGGCCATTGACAGGATCGTGGAAAAGACGGAAGAAATGGACAAGGCCCGCATCAATGTAGTGGATACGGTGCAGGGACTGACGGCCATCGCGGAGCAGAACGCCGCCAGCACGCAGCAGACATCGGCATCCGTCGCGGAGATCGCCAATACAGTGGGCGATATTTCCGAAAAGGCGGGCCATTTAAAGAACATAGCGGACGAAATGGACAAGAGCATGGCTATCTTCAAGCTGTAAGCCGCGGCTCAGTCAGGCGTCTTCTGGAAGTGCTGATAATCTTTTACGGAGTTCCAGTTGCCGCCCCAGATAAAGCCGTGTTCCAGAAAAAGGCGGCAGCAGAGATCCTGGGAATCAATTTTATAAGGAAAATCCAAAGAGCGGTCGGCATAGGTTTCGCTGCCTTCGGGCAGGACTATCCGGCCGCCTTCCTGTGTGCCGCGGATGTAGGGGTTGTAAAAAGGATTGATGTCCACGGCCAGTCCCAGCGCGTGCCGCGACAGATTGTCCTGCCCGGTGACGGGCCGGTAGTTGAAGCAGGAAGTATTGTTGTCCTCCATGGAGGCGTTGTCATCCCCGTCGTAATTTTCGATCAGCCGGATCTTTTCTATCCGGTATTCCGCCAGATACAGCTCATAAAAGATCTCCACCAGATCCTGCGCGATAGCCTGATTGCAGATCAGCTCTCCGTGGGCGGTTTCCCCGTTGAAGTTGTAGTGCAGAACATGAACATAACGCAGATCCTCATAGGAGATTTCTTCCGCGCCGTCCGCGGGATAGGAAGTGCCGGTGATATATTCGATCACTTCCCCGCCGAGGGGCTCATAATAAAAACCGTCCTGGTATACCGTGCAGAGAGGATTCTCTTCCGGGAGTGTTCCGGGCAGCAGGCCGTTGACGGCTTCCGTTTCCGCCGCGGGGATATCCGCGGTTTCCGGGACGGATTCGGGGGCGGTTCCAGGGACAGATTCCGGGACGGATTCGGGGGCGGTTCCAGAGGCAGATTCAGGAACAGATTCAGGAACGGTCCCCGAAGTGGATCCCGGTTCGGAAAGAAGGGTTTCACCGCCGCTCTCCGAAGACTGGCTTTCCTCTGCCCGGGAGTCGGCGTATTCCCGCAAGGTCATGCCGCTGCCGAAAAGGTATCGGGAGAGCAGAGAAAAAAGGATGACGATGAGCAGCAGAAGCCCCAAAATCTTGAGCAGAGAAACGATATTGGCGTTGCGCTTGGGTGAAAGGTCTTTCATGGCCGCTTCCTTCCTTTTCCTTGTCCGTAGTGTCTTAAGTGTAGCATGCCGGAAGGATTTTGTAAAATAGTTGTATTTCCTCAAAATATTTAGTACAATAAAAATCAAATCACGCGCCAACGGAAACGGCGCCTGGGGACGGCGGACGGCAATGGAGATCGTAAAGACGGATAAACTGGTTTTTGAATATATCAGACGGGACGAAGACGGCAACGTGGAAGGCATCAACCGCGCGGTGGACGAGGTGACGCTGGGTATCAGGCAGGGAGATTTTGTCGCTATCCTGGGACACAACGGTTCCGGGAAATCCACGCTGGCAAAGCATATAAACGCCCTGCTTTTCCCCACGGAAGGCACCGTATGGGTGGACGGACGGGACACCAAAGAAGAGGATGAGATCTGGAATATCCGCCGGAGCGCCGGTATGGTCTTCCAGAATCCGGACAATCAGATCATCGGTCAGGTAGTGGAAGAGGATGTGGGCTTTGGACCGGAAAATATGGGAGTGCCCACGGCGGAGATCTGGGAACGGGTGAAGGAGAGCCTGAAAGCGGTAGGAATGTATGAATTTCGCAAATATTCTCCCAATAAGCTTTCCGGCGGTCAGAAGCAGCGAGTATCCATCGCCGGCGTACTGGCCATGCACCCCAAATGCATTGTCCTGGACGAGCCCACGGCCATGCTGGATCCCAATGGCAGAAGAGAAGTGATACGGGCTGTCAGGGCGCTGAACGATGTGGAGAACGTAACGGTTATCCTGATCACGCATTACATGGAAGAGATCATTCACGCGGATAAGGTATTTGTCATGGACGGGGGCAGGATCGCCATGGAAGGAACGCCCAGGGAGATCTTTTCGCAGGTGGAAAGATTAAAGGAACTGCGCCTGGAAGCGCCCCAGGCAACGCTGCTGGCCTATGAACTGCAGCAGAGAGGCATCCCCCTGCCGGATGGGATCCTGAGCATAGAAGAGCTGGTGGAAGAGATCCTGCGGTACCGGCGGAGCCTGGGAGGGAAGGAGTAGCTATGTCCATTATTCTGGACCATGTCAGTCATATATACGGTTCCGATACCGCGATGGCAGTCAAAGCGCTGGACGATATCAGCCTGGTGATCCCCGACGGACAGTTTATCGGCCTGATCGGGCATACCGGATCCGGGAAATCCACGCTGGTACAGCACCTGAACGGTCTGCTGAAAGCGGATTCCGGCCATATTTATTTTAACGGACAGGATATCGACGATGAAGGTTACAACAAAAAGGAGCTGCGCAGCAAGGTGGGACTGGTCTTCCAGTACCCCGAGCATCAGCTGTTTGAGGAAGATGTGTTCAAGGACGTGTGCTTCGGCCCCAGGAATCTGGGACTTCCCAGAAAGGAAGTGGAACTGCGGGCCTACGCGGCGCTGAAGCAGGTTGGGCTGCCCGATGACTGCTTTTACCAATCCCCCTTTGATCTGTCCGGCGGACAGAAGCGGCGGGCCGCTATCGCGGGAGTGCTGGCCATGAAACCGGAGGTGCTGATCCTGGACGAGCCCACGGCGGGACTGGATCCCAGGGGACGTGAGGAAATACTGGGGCAGATAGAGAAACTGCGCAGGGAAAGAGGCATCACCGTGATCCTGGTGTCGCACAGCATGGATGACGTAGCGGAGTATGTGGAGCGGATACTGGTGATGAACAAGGGGAAACTCCTGTATGACGGAGAACCCAGAGAAGTATTTTCCCATTACAGAGAACTGGAGGAAGTGGGGCTGGCAGCTCCGCAGGTAACCTATATCATGCATAAATTAAAAGAAAAAGGCGTGGATGTGGACACGGACGCCATCACGATACCGGAAGCGGCGGACGCCATCCTGCGGGCCCTTTCCTGAAACAAGGAGCCATATGTTAAGAGATATTACCATAGGACAATATTATCAGACCGAGTCCGTGATCCACAGGCTGGATCCCAGGGTAAAGCTGGCCGGTACGCTCATCTTTATTCTTTCGCTGTTCCTTTTCGACAATTTTTGGGGATATTTGTGCGCGGCGGCGTTTCTGGCGGCTATGATAAGACTTTCGCGGGTACCGTTCCGCTATATGATAAAAGGAATGAAGTCCATTTTGTTTTTGCTGCTTTTAACGGTGGGGTTCAATCTGTTCCTCACGCCGGGGGAGGCGCTGGTTTCCGTGTGGAAACTGCGGATCACCCGGGAAGGCGTAGCGCTCGCCCTGCAGATGACGGCCAGACTTTCCATGCTGATCATCGGTTCTTCCATTATGACGCTGACCACCACGCCCAACAACCTGACGGACGGGATCGAAAAGGGACTGCGGCCGCTGACATTTTTACGGGTGCCGGTACATGAGATCGCCATGATGATGTCCATCGCGCTGCGGTTCATTCCCATTCTGATGGAAGAAACGGACAAGATCATGAAAGCGCAGACGGCCCGGGGCGCGGATTTTGAGAGCGGCGGCCTTTTCAAAAAGGCAAAGGCCATGGTGCCGCTGCTGGTGCCGCTGTTCATCTCCGCTTTCCGCAGAGCCAACGATCTGGCGATGGCTATGGAGGCCCGCTGCTACAGAGGCGGGAAAGGACGCACCAAGATGAAACCCCTGGTATATAAGAAACGCGATATCCTGGCGTATCTGGCGCTGTTTGCCTATCTGGCGGGAAGCGTCACGGTAGGGAGAGTGCTGTTTTAAAACGAGTACCACGAAGGAGGAAGCCGGATGAAAAAACGGTATATGCTTACGGTAGCCTATGACGGAACCGCTTACCGCGGCTTCCAGGCGCAGAACGGCTGCCCGACGATAGAAGGGGAATTGAACCGCTGTCTTTCGCAGCTGCTGGACGAAGAGATCAAAGTGATCGGCGCCAGCCGGACCGATACCGGCGTGCACGCGCTCTGCAATGTGGCGGTATTTGACGCGGATACGGCGATCCCCGCGCCCAAACTGGCTTACGCGCTCAATCAGAAGCTGCCGGAAGATATCCGGATACGGGCTTCCAGAGAGGTGCCCGCCGATTTTCATCCCCGGCGCTGCAACGCCAGGAAGACATACGAATATCGTATCACGAGAGGGGCCTTCCCCGTTCCGACCAAGCGGCTTTATTCCTGCTTCACCTATCACGTGCTGAATATAGCGGCTATGGAAGAGGCGGCGGCGTTTCTGGTGGGGGAACATGATTTTAAGAGCTTCTGCGCGGCGGCCTCCGGGGCCGAAAGCACGGTGCGCACCGTCTATTCCGTCAATGTGACGGAGCAGGAGGAAGATGTGGTGATCCGTGTCTGCGGCAGCGGTTTCCTCTACAATATGGTAAGGATCATAGCGGGAACCCTGATGGAAGTGGGCCAGGGCAAGCGGCAGCCGGAAAGCATCCGGGAAACGCTGCAGGCCAGGGACAGAAAGGCGGCGGGGCCTACCGCTCCCGCCTGCGGGCTGATGCTGGTGGACTACGTATTTCTGTGGAAAACGCCTTTGCGCCCCTGACGGCTCTGAAAAAACAGGATTCCAGGGGAATTTTTGCGTTTCGCGGGCTTGACAGTACCGAATCTATATAATATAATATATCACTGTGGCGGTGTTTTCGTGTGGTGCCAAAGCCCCGGCGGCACAGGAATGACCGCGGCAGAAAGCTGTTTTGAGGAATCTTACGAGGCGGCCGGACATCCGTCGGATAAGATACTGCAGGAACACAGAATTTTACGTTGTTTATATGTTATGGAGGAAATATCATGAAAACATTTATGGCTAGTCCGGCTACCATTGACAGAAAATGGTATGTAGTAGACGCTGCAAATATGACTCTGGGCCGTCTGGCGTCAGAGGTCGCGAAGATCTTAAGAGGTAAGAATAAGCCTATCTTTACTCCTCATATGGATACCGGTGACAACGTGATCGTTATCAATGCCGAGAAAGTGAAAGTAACCGGCAGGAAGCTGGATCAGAAAGTGTATCACAGCCACTCCGATTATGTAGGCGGTATGAAGGAAACCACCTTAAGAGAGAAGCTGAACAAGAAGCCTGAACAGGTAATAGAGCTGGCTGTAAAAGGTATGCTTCCCAAAGGACCCTTAGGCAGGCAGATGTTTACCAAGCTGCATGTCTACGCGGGACCGGATCACAAGCATGCGGCTCAGAAGCCCGAAGTATTAACGTTCTAGGGACTGAAAGGAGAAAAATAAAATGGCTAAAGCAGCAAAATATTACGGAACAGGCAGAAGGAAGAAATCCATCGCGAGGGTATATCTTGTGCCCGGCAAAGGCAAGATTACCGTAAATAAAAGAGATATTGACGATTATTTCGGACTGGAAACCTTAAAGGTTATCGTCCGTCAGCCTCTGAACGCTACAGAAACTCTGGATAAGTTTGACGTTCTGGTAAATGTAAAGGGCGGCGGCACCACCGGCCAGGCAGGAGCTATCCGTCACGGCGTCGCGAGAGCGCTCTGCCAGGTGGACGCGGATTACAGACCTGTCCTGAAGAAGGAAGGGTATCTGACACGTGATCCCCGTATGAAAGAGCGTAAGAAATACGGACTTAAGGCGGCAAGAAGAGCGCCGCAGTTCAGCAAGCGATAAAGATTGCGAAATCCTCGGAGAGCAGCACTTTCCGGGGATTTCTCTTTACCGGTTCCGCCGGCGGAAATAAGAAAATCAAAATTGATCAGCAAAGGACGTGAGGAAAATGCGGGAAATCAATCAGGCATTTTATACGGGGGAAAGACCGTTGTTCGGAGAAAAGGAGCTGCGGGTGCGGGATACCATCTTTACCGACGGGGAATCCCCTTTGAAGGAGTGCTTCCATATAGAACTGCTGGGCTGTATGTTTAAATGGAAATATCCGCTCTGGTATTCCCATGATATCCATGCGAAGGACTGCACCTGGTTTGAGATGGCGCGGGCCGGCGTGTGGTATACCGACCACATAGAAGTGGAAGACTGCCGGATAGAAGCGCCCAAAAATTTCCGCCGCTGCCAAGACGTGACCTTACGGCAGGTATCCTTTTCCAACGCGGCGGAAACCCTGTGGCAGTGCAGGGACGTTACCCTGGAGCAGGTGGTGGCGAAGGGCGATTACTTTGCCATGAACTGTGAAAACATGACGGTGAAGGATCTTACCCTGTACGGCAACTACAGCTTTGACGGAGCCCGGAATGTGGAAATACGGAACGCGAAGCTGCTTTCCAAAGATTCTTTCTGGAACAGCGAGAACGTGACCGTGTACGATTCCTTTATTTCCGGTGAATATCTGGGCTGGAACGCGCGGAATCTGACGCTGGTAAACTGTACGGTGGAGAGCCTGCAGGGAATGTGCTATATCGACAATCTGGTCATGAAGAACTGTAAGCTCCTCAATACCACGCTGGCTTTTGAATATTCCACGGTGGAGGCGGATATTACCGGCAGGATAGACAGCGTGATGAATCCGTCGGGAGGAAGGATCTCGGCGGAGAGTATCGGGGAACTGATCCTGGAAAAAGATAAAATAGACCCGTCCAAAACGGTGATCGTCTGCCGGGAGAAAGCGTAGGGCGGCAGAGAAATGAGGCAGGTATGCAGTATGATTTTGATACGCCGGTAAACCGGAAAGGGAGCGGTTCCCTGAAGTGGGATACGGCGGAGGGAACTCTTCCCATGTGGGTGGCCGATATGGATTTTCGGACGGCGCCGGAAATCCTGGAAGCCATGAGAAAACGGCTGGAGCACGGAGTGTTCGGCTATTCCGTCGTGCCGGAAGAATGGTATAGAGCCATACAGGGCTGGTGGGAGAGGCGGCATGGCTTTCACATGGAAAAAGAGTGGCTGGTCTTCTGCACGGGCGTAGTACCCGCGCTGTCTTCCCTTGTGCGGAAAATGACTACGGTGGGGGAAAACGTGCTGGTACAGACGCCGGTCTACGATATCTTCTTCCATTCCATTATCAACAACGGCAGGCATGTGCTGGAAAGCCCGCTGCGTGATGAAAACGGCGTTTATTCCGTGGATTTTGTGGATCTGGAGGAAAAACTGGCCAGGCCGCAGACTACCATGATGATACTGTGCAATCCCCACAATCCGGTGGGGAAGATCTGGGATAGACCGACACTGGAACGGATCGGACATCTGGCCGCGAAACATCATGTGCTGGTGGTGTCGGATGAGATCCACTGCGATCTGACGGAGCCCGGAAAAGAGTATATCCCTTTCGCTTCTGCCAGCGAGGAATGCCGGGAGAACAGCGTGACCTGTATCGCCCCTACCAAGACCTTTAATCTGGCGGGACTGCAGACCGCCGCTGTCTGCGTACCCAATGAAACGCTGCGCCATAAGGCCCAAAGAGGACTGAATACCGACGAAGTGGCGGAACCCAACGCCTTTGCCATAACGGCGGCCGTGGCGGCTTTTACCCGGGGAGAAGCGTGGCTGGAGGAACTGCGGCAATATCTGTCCGAAAACAAAAAAACGACGGTGGACTTTCTGCGCCGGAACGTACCTGGGGTGAAGGCCGGGGTCCCGGAGGCTACCTACCTGCTCTGGCTGGATTGCGGGGATATCTGCGAGGACAGCGGGGCGCTTCAGGAGTTTTTGCGAAAGGAAACGGGGCTTTATCTGTCCGACGGCGCCCGCTACGGTGGGACGGGGAAACGCTTTCTGCGCTGGAACGCGGCGTGTCCCCGCTGTCTTCTGCAGGACGGCCTGGAACGTTTTCGGAAAGGCGTGGAAGCGTGGCTGCGGGACACAGGACAAAAGCGTTAAAGAATCACGTGTATCTGCCGATATATAGAAATAGATAAGAAACGGATTTCTGTCGAATAAATTCAAGGAGGATGATACTATGGCAATGGAGATCGGCAGTACTTACGGCGCCCATACGGAAGGATATGTGGGAAGAACCGGAAGCGAGAGGAAAGCGGCGGGAAGCAGGTCCGCCGGACGGGCGGAAAACGCCGCGCGGCCTAAACTTTCCGAGAAGGCGCAGAAGCTTTTGGAAAAGCTGCGTAAAACCTACGGCAACATGGATTTTATGGCGGCGGATTTTGAGGACGGGGAGGAAGCGAAGGAAATCCTCTCACGGGGCACCAAAGAATTTTCCGTCCTGTTTTCCTGCGACGAGCTGGAAAAGATGGCGTCCGATGAAAAGTACGAACAGGAATATATGAGCAGGGTAGAGAGCGCGGTGCGCATGTCCTCGCAGATCAATCAGCAGTTCGGGTTTGAGTCCGCTTTCGGCAAAGACGGAAACGGCGGCGAAGTGACCCGTGTGGGGATCTCCTTTAACCAGGACGGCAGCACGACTTTCTTCGCGGAGCTGGAAAAGAGCAGTGAAAAACAGAGAGAGCGCATAGAGAAAGCGGGAGAGGAAAAACGCGCCGAAAAAAGAGAGAAGGCGGAAAAAGAGGAGCGCGTAAAGAGTGCTACCGTCTGGGCGGACAGTCTGGAAGAGCTTCTGGAAAAAGTCAGAAAAGTGGACTGGAGCGCCGTCGATCCTAAGGATCCCAATGAAAGCGGCAAAAAAGTAGATTTCAGCGTTTAGGCCGACAGCTTGCATTTATCAGGGAGGATGACTGCATGAGTATGATGATCGGTGGAAATACCTTTGGACTTGGGCAGCTCTCTTTTAAGAAGGCGGATGGAACCGCCATGGGAGCCTGCGGCCGCGCCAAAAGAAGTACGGGCGGGAGCAGCGGAAAAAAGACAAAACGTTTACAGTATAATTTTAAAGAAGTTTCCTCGCGGATACTGCGGGCGAAAACCTCAGCGTCCGCCAGCCGCGCCGTCGCGGCTGCCCGCGGGAAAGTGGCGCTGCTGGAGCGGAAACGGCGGAGCGGGGAATATGACGAGAGCGAGCTGGAACACGCCATACTGCACGCCATGAAAATGGTGCGGATCGCCCGTAAGAAACTGAAACACCTGAAAATGGAAGAGATGGCGAAAAACAGCGGCGCTGCTTCCAATATGCCGGACACAGAGGAATTAGAGGAACAGGATCCGTTTGGAACCGGCGGAGAGATGGAACAGTCCATGGACGAGATGGAGCAGTCCATGGACGAGATGAAACAATCCATGGACGAGATGCGGCAGTCTATGGAAGAGATGCAGCGTTCCATGGAAGAAATGCGGCAGTCCATGGAAGAATTTACGGATGAGATGGAAGAGCTGGAAAGGGAAATGTCCTGCGATGACCTGGCGGAAGAACTGGGAATCGCCGCGTCGGGAGAACTGACGCCGGAGGATCTGGACCGGCTCAGAAAAAAACACAGGTCGGATGAACAGAGGGAGATCATGGAAGCGGATATGAAATATCTGCGCGCTCTGTTTGAAAGGCTGGCGCAGGAGCAGCAAAACGGTTCCGGCGGCTTCCCGGGCGGTATTACGCTGGAACTTTCCGGAACTGCGGTTCCCGTGGAAGCGGCGGCTCCCGCCGCGGTGGAAGGCGCCAGCGTAGATGTGGCATTGTAACGCCGCGGGGGGGAGAAATAGAAAACGGAGGCGCCTTATGAGCGAAAACGTCGGGAAGGATTCTCAGGCTTATTATGATAAAATGACAAAAACGCCCCTGGCGAAGCTGATCATCACCCTGGGAATACCGACTACCATTTCCATGCTGGTGACCAGCATCTACAATATGGCGGACACCTACTTTGTAGGGACGCTGGGCGAGAGCGCTCAGGGCGCCACCGGGATCCTCTTTACGCTGCAGGCCATTATACAGGCTGTGGCGTTTATGCTGGGACAGGGCTCCGGCACCATGGTGTCCAAAGCCCTGGCGGATAAGGATCAAAAAGAGGCCTCCGAATATGTTTCCACCGCGTTTTTTACGGGAGTGGGAATGGGCGTTGTGCTGATGGTTGGAGGCCTGCTTTTTTTGACGCCTTTTATGCGGCTTTTGGGCAGTACGGAAACCATTCTGCCCTACGCCAGACAGTACGGGATCTGCGTACTGGCAAGCTGCCCGTTCACCATAGGCTCTTTTGTGTTAAACAACAATCTGCGTTACGAGGGAAAGGCCTTTTACGCCATGATAGGGCTTGTGACCGGCGGCGTACTGAATATCTTTGGGGATTACATGCTGATCAGGATCTTTTCGCTGGGCGTTTTGGGCGCGGGGATATCCACGGCGGTATCCCAGTTCATCAGTTTTTTGATCCTGCTGTATTTCTTTAGAAAAATGGCCCAGAGCAGCATCCGCGTTTCTTTGTTCAGCAGGAGGGCCGAAGTGCTTCTTACCATTTCCAGGGTGGGATTTCCCGCGCTGATCAGACAGGGCCTGAGTTCCGCTTCCAGCGGGCTGCTGAACAACCTGACCAGACCGTACGGTGACGCGGCTATCGCGGCTATGAGCGTAGTCAACCGCTTCAGCGCGTTTGTAATGTGCGTGGGCCTGGGGATCGGGCAGGGGTACCAGCCTGTGGCTTCCTTTAATTATCAGGCAAAGGAATACAAGCGGGTGAAAAGGGGCCTGCTCATCACCATGGGCGTGGGCATGGCGTTTATTTCCTGTCTTGCCGTTCCGGGACTGCTTTTTTCCCAGCAGATCGTATATCTGTTCCAGAAAAGCGGAGAGGTCATGGCCATAGGCGTGTTCGCGCTGCGCTGCGCCTGTGTGGGAGTGATGTTTCTGCCTTTGTCAGTGCCGGTGAACATGCTGTTCCAAAGCATCCGCAAACCGGCTGTTTCCTCTTTTCTGTCCCTGTTGCGGTCAGGGCTCATGTTTATTCCCACCCTGTTGATCACAACGCGTTTGTGGGGACTTTTGGGGATCCAGATCTCCCAGCCTCTGGCGGACGTACTGACGGGACTGGCCAGCGTTCCTTTTACGGTGGTTTTTCTCAGAAAAAAAGATTTTACATAGAGGAGAAACGAAAATGAAACTGCGGACTTACAGGAAAAACGAGGATTTTCCTCTGGTTTCTTCCTGGCTGGGAGAGGAAAGGACGCATGCGCTCTGGTGTGCCGGCCTGTTTCCCTATCCCCTTGCCAAAGCGGATTTTGAAAGATATTTTGAGGAGCGGGAGGGAGATGCCCGTTATGTGCTTACGGAAGAGGACGGACGTCCGGTGGGATTCTGCGCTTATTCCGTGAATGAGAAAGACAATTCCGGATTCGTCAAGCTGATCGTGGTGGATACGGCGGCAAGAGGCAGGGGATACGGCGTAACAATGCTGGAGCTGCTGCTGAAACACGCGTTTGAGATCTCGCGGGTGGACAGCGTGAGCCTGAACGTGTTCGCTGGCAATACCGCGGCCAGAAACTGCTATCATAAGGCCGGATTTACGGAAACGCGCTCCATTCCCGGTGCGCTGGAATTCCACGGAGAGATCTGGGATAAGTTTACCATGACGGCAGAGCGGAAACAGGCGTAAAGGCGGAGAAGACGGAAATGATAGGATTGGGAACTGTGATCAATGTGGCCGGTATTGCCGCGGGCGGACTGCTGGGAAAATTCTGCGGCAGATTCCTTTCCGAGAGATACCGGGACTCACTGAATAAAACCTGCGGCATCTGTGTGCTTTTTATCGGCATCGCCGGAGCGCTGGAAGGGATGCTGAAGGTGGAGGGAACATCCGTGGTAAGCGGAGGGACCATGCTGATCGTGGGCTCTCTGGCCCTGGGGGCCCTCCTGGGTGAACTGATCAATATAGAGGACAAGTTTGAGCGCTTTGGGGAATGGCTGAAGGTCAAGACCGGCAACGGCAGAGAGCAGAAGTTCGTGGAAGGCTTTGTGACGGCATCCCTGACGGTCTGTATCGGCGCCATGGCGGTAGTGGGAGCCATAGAGGACGGCATGTTCGGAAATTATTCCATTTTGGCCACAAAAGCGGTGCTGGACCTTATCATCGTGCTGATCATGACCTGCTCCATGGGGAAAGGCTGTGTCTTTTCCGCGATCCCCGTGGCCTTTCTGCAGGGGACGCTGACGCTGCTGGCCCGCCTGATCAAGCCTTTCATGACGGAAACCGCGCTGGCTTATCTTTCCATGATCGGGTCCATTCTGATCTTCTGCGTAGGCGTAAATCTGGTGTGGGGAAAAAAGATACGCGTGGCCAATCTGCTGCCGGCTCTGGCGCTGGCGGCAGGGGCGGCATTCCTGCCCTGGCACGTGATGTAAGAAAGTAAGATTCCTTTTTTAAAAATAAACAGAAAGCGGCATAATAAAAAGTGCAACATTCTTTCATAAAATGTTGCACTTTTGTTATCTGATATATTTATCGGCGGAGAAGAAAAATACTTTAGGGCAAAAAGAAATTTTTTTTACAAAATGATCTCACGGAAGACCGCGTCCTTTTCGTCCTGCTCGATCCCCAGGTACCGTTTGGTGATCTGATAGGCCGAATGATTATAAATATTCATCAGCAGCGCCGGCGGCGTACCCTGCTTCCATGCGTGATAACCAAAGGTCTTGCGCAGGGAGTGGCAGCTGACGCCGCTGTCCAGACCCGCGTAGAAGGCCGCTTCCTTTACCAGCCGGAAAGCCTGGCTGCGGCTTAACGGCTCGTCCGGATGCATATGGCTGAAAAACAGAAAATCCCCCGGCCCGCGCAGGAGCAGCTCCGCGCTTTCCTCCAGCGCTTCGATGATCTCCCTGTTCATGTAGATACAGTTTTCCTTTCCGGTTTTCTTTTCCCGTACCGTGATATGTGTCCGCCATTCCTTCCGGCGGAAATCAAATACGTCCCCGCAGGTAAGATGCAGGATATCGGATATCCGCAGAGCGGAATTTAAGCCCATGATGATCAGAAGATAGTTTCTGGCGTTGGGCTTTTTTAATTGATAATACTCTTTGAACAGCTTCAGTTGTTTCATGTCTTTGATCGGTTGTGTCGTACTCATAAATTCTCCTTTCCAAAATAAACCGCAGTCAAAAATGCAACATTTTATGAAAGAATGTTGCATGGCAAAAAGCAGGGATGTCCGGTCATATGCCGGTAAACAAGGAGGTTTTGAAATGTTGAGATTGACAGTGAGCACCGAAGAGTATCTGATGATCGGAGAAAACATCAAGATCGTGTTTCTGGGCGGCACTCACAACCATTTAAGAATTATGGTGGACGCGCCCAAAGATGTCAATATCGTAAGGAGCACGGTTCTGGAAAACAAGATCACGGATCCGGAAGAAAAGGCAAAACTGCCCAGGTATTACGCGGAACCGCAGACGGATCCCAGGTACTTAAAGAAAAAGAACCCCCGCGTCATTATCACGCACGGGAATCTGGAGCCGTAAGCGGCCCGCGAAAAAGATAATAACCGAAGGCCGGAAGGGAAGTATGCAGGGCCCGTATATGGAGCGGAAAGCCCTCGGTTACTATAAAAACCAAAAACCAAACAACTGACGCAAACGGATTTGCGCAGAAATACAAGGAGGTAACAATTATGGCAATGATAGTACAACACAACCTTGCGGCAATGAACTCTAACAGAATGCTGGGCGTAAACACCAAGGCACAGGCGAAATCCACGGAGAAGCTTTCTTCCGGATACAAGATCAACCGCGCGGCGGACGATGCGGCAGGCCTTTCCATCAGTGAAAAGATGAGAAAGCAGATCCGCGGCCTGACACAGGCTTCCGCGAACGCGCAGGACGGTATTTCCGCAGTGCAGACCGCGGAAGGCGCGCTGGGCGAAGTGCAGGATATGCTGCAGAGAATGAACGAGCTGGCGGTAAAGGCAGCCAACGGTACCAACTCCGAGAACGACAGAAGCTACATTCAGAACGAGATCGATCAGCTGACTACCGAGATCGACCGTGTAGCGGAAACCACCAAGTTCAACGAAACCTATCTGCTGAAAGGTGATAGGGACGCGACCAAGGAGTATACGTATTCCTATGATTTAGCAGAAACTGAAACAGCTTCGGTCGAGATGGGCAAAATTGATAATAAAACTACGGGTTTACAAGGAGTTACGGTTGAATTCAAAAAAACGGCAAAGGGCGCTGATCAGAATGAGGTAGCGAGGCTTATCAGGGACCAGGGTATCAATATTACCTATAGCAGTACAGGAGAGAAGGAAAATGAATATGTAAATAAGGCTTCTGTTTCTCTCAATGGAACAGATAAATATGTAGTGACTGCTAAGGCGGAAGGTGCCACTAATAAAGATTTTGAGGTAAAAGACCGTCAGGGTAACTTGATTGCTACTATTACGCTGGTTAATGATAACCTTGGTGAAACTCAGGCTGCACAAGTAACAGGAAGTGAAACTGTTGCAGCAGTGAAAGCGGAAGCAGGTTTTGGCGAGGGAGAATCCTTCCAGTATTATGACAGGGACGGAAACGCGATTCCCAAGAACGCGCTGGACAGCTACTACTCTTCCACTACCGGCACAGATGGTACAGTGACCTCTTCTCCCAGAGCGGATGCGCCCAAGGTATACGATGCGCTTGGAAATGAAACTGACTTGAGCGCGGATTATGTAGTGGGCAAACAGGATCTGGTAGGCGATCTGCTGCTGACGCTCCATGTGGGCGCCGACGCTACTTCCAACAACCAGATCACCATTGCTCTGGACGCCATGAGCGCTAAGGGGCTTGGCATCAACGGCCTGAAGGTAGACGGAGCGGATGACACCAACGCCAGGGCATCCATTGAAACCATCAAGGAAGCGATCCAGAAGGTTTCCACGCAGCGTTCCGCATTGGGCGCTGTTCAGAACAGACTGGAGCACACCATCAGCAACCTGGATAACGTTGTGGAGAACACCACCAGCGCTGAAGCTTCCATCCGTGATACCGATATGGCGAACGAGATGGTTAGATACTCCAACGGCCAGATCCTGGCACAGGCAGGTCAGGCTATGCTGGCGCAGGCTAACCAGGCGAATCAGGGAGTACTTTCCTTACTGGGTTAAGCGGCGTAAGTTCATAAGAGTGATTGCTTTGTTGTACGAAAGACGGGAAAGGCAGGAGGCCTTTCCCGTTTTTTTGCGGCCGAAAAAATCTGTATTACATTGCAAAACCGGTTCAAATACGGTATACTGGTACTTAAGTACATACCGGAGGAACAGAGTGATGGCGGCAGGCGGCTGTGATTTTTGCGCTAATTACGAATATGATGAAGAAGAGGATTATTATACCTGTATGGTCAGCCTGGATGAGGACGAGATGTACCGCTTTCTGACAGGGGACTGCGGGGAGTGTCCGTACTTTGTTTCCAACGACGAGTACAGTGTGGTACGGCACCAGATGTAGAGAGGGCAGAACGGATATTCATAGAATGACGGGGGGAGATCATGTTACCACAGGAACGGCTTAGTCTGATGAAAGAGGGATATACCCAGGATCAGGTGGAGGTAATCGCGAAGGGACTGGACAAGGGACTGGATGTGTCCGTCTATCGTGACAGGGAGTTTCTGGCGATCCAGATGGAACAGATCCGCCTGGGGCTGGAAGACGGGCTTCCCGTATGGGTATACGCCAGCCCGGAATACGACTGGTTTCAGATGGAAGAGATCCGGCTTGGACTGAAGGCCGGTCTGGATATTTCCATGTATGCCAGCCCGGAGGTGCCTTATGAGAAGATGCGCCAGCTGCGCGTAGGCTGGGAGCAGGGCGTCAATCTGACGGCTTATATGGATTATGATGCCGGGATCTTGAAGGAGATCAGGGAGGCCAGGCTGGCCAGTGTGGATATCCTGGAGTACGTGCGGGAGGGATATGACCAGGAGCAGCTCCACAGTATCCGGGTGGCCCTGGCGGAAGGAATAGATATCGGGCCCTACGCCAAGATGGATTTTCGGGGCGTGGCCATCGCGGAGATCTATAAAGGACTGAAAAGCGGACTGGACGTGTCCGTATACGCCAAAATAGAGTATAACTGGCAGCAGATGCGGGAGATCCGTCTGGGGCTGGAAAGCCGGGTGGATATTTCCTATTACAGCGACCCGCTCTACCGCTGGCAGCAGATGAAGGAGATCCGTCTGGGACTGGAGGAAGGTCTTCCGGTCATCCTTTATCAGAGCCTGATGTATCCGTCCTATGAAATGGCCAGAAAGCGGAAAGAGCTGCTGGCGCAGGCGGAGCAGCAGTTTGAAGAGCATCATGAGCTGCCGGAGGAAGAGGAGATCAACAGGCTTCTGAACGAGAACGGACTGGCCGTAACGACTTCCCAGAGAGGGATGCAGGCGTATCTGACCGTGAAAGCGCAGAAGCAGACTTTTTCCAGAAAAGAGCTTCTGGCCTTTCTGGAAAGCAGAGATGTGCGCAAGGGGATCCGGGAGGAAAATCTGCAGGCGGTAATGGAGGGCAGATACGGGACTGAGCCCATTCTGATCGCCCAGGGCGCTATTCCCCGTAAAGGCGCGGACGGCTGGTATGAATTTTTCTTCAGGACCGATGTGGAGAAGAAGCCCCGGGTACTGGAGGACGGTTCCGTGGACTACCAGAATATAGAGTGGTTTGAAACTGTCACCGCCGGACAGAAGATCGCGTATTATCATGAAGCCCAGGACGGGATCGACGGGTATCTGGTGACGGGAGAGCCTCTGGTAGCCCGGAAAGGTACCGAGATGAAGAGGCTGACAGGCACGGGCTTTAAGGTGGATGAAGACAAGAAGACCTACTGGGCCGCGGTGGACGGCATGATCAAGCTGAAGGATACCTATATTGAGATAGCCAAGAAGCTGACCCTGGACGAGATCACTATGGCTACGGGCAATCTGGATTTTGACGGCACCATCATGATACGGGGGATCGTGGGGAACGGGGTCACGATAAGAGCCACTGAGGATATCGTCATAGAGGGAGCGGTGGGCGCCGCGCGGATCGAGAGCGGCGGCAACGTGGTCCTGATGCAGGGTATGAACTCCGCGGGAAAGGGCTCCATACGGGCCGAGGGAGATATCAACAGCAAATTCTTTGAGTCCGTACAGGTATACGCCGGCGGGAATATTCAGACCAATAACTGCATGAACAGCGAGCTGCACGCGGAAGGCAAGGTGGAAGTGATAAACGCCATCGTGGGCGGAAAGGTGGCGGCCAAAAAGGAGATCAGGACCGGTGAGGCGGGCAACAAGGTGGGCATCAGGACCAGGCTGGAGATCAATGTGAGCGAGGAAGCCAGGCGGGAACGGTACGAGGTCAAGGAGGCCATTCGGAAATCTTCCACGGAGCTTGCCTCTCTGCGGAATGCCTACAAGGATTTTCAGAATAAGTTCGCGCCGGAAGTGCGCAATGCCATGGACATTTATCTGAAGGTGGAGAACGCTGTCTACACCAAGGAAAAGGAACTCCGGGAACTGGAAGAGAAGCTGAGGGAACTGGAGAGCGAGCTGCAGAAGCTGGAGCTGGCCAGGGTGATGGTGAAGGGCTATGTCCACGAGGGAGTGACGGTGGCTTTCAATGAGATGGAGTGGAAAGCTACCGATCTGTATAACATCACGATACGAATGAAAGAAAACCGGCTGGATCTGTTGAACAATTAAACGGAAGGATGCGGGAGGCAGGCTGAAAAATATGCGCGGCAAAATATTGATCGTAGATGATATGAAATTTAACCGACAGATACTGCAGAACCTGTTAAAGGATGAGTACGAGTGTCTGGAAGCCGAAAACGGACGCGTGGCGCTGGAACTGATAGAAAAGAACATTGACGAACTGGCGGCGGTGCTTCTGGATATTGTCATGCCTGAAATGGACGGGGTGCAGGTCCTGGGGCACATGGAGAAGAAGGGTTACATAGACAAAATACCGGTGCTGATGGTGACGGGCGAGCAGGATATCCATCTGGTGGAGCAGTGTTTTGACCACGGCATCGCGGACTTTATCAAAAAGCCCTTTGAGGGCAAGATGATCAAAAAGCGTGTCAATAAGCTGGTCACGCTGTATCAGAAAAAAGAAGAGTACCAGAGCAAGTATGAGCAGCAGACCATAGCGCTGCGCAACCAGTACCGGCTGCTGCAGGAGCAGGCCGCGAAGCTGCGGAAGAACAACGAGAATATCATCGACATGCTGGGCGCCATGGTAGAGTACCGGAATGTGGAGAACAATGACCATATCGTCCGGATCAAGCGCCTGACCAGAGTGTTGGCGGAACATACCATGAAGCTGTATCCCGAATACGGCCTGACAAAGGAGAAGATCAACACCATCGTGTCCGCCAGCGCGCTGCACGATGTAGGCAAGATCGCCATTCCGGACAGTATCCTGCTGAAGCCCGGAAAGCTGACTCCCCAGGAGTTTGATTATATGAAATCCCATACCATCCAGGGCGAGGTGATCGTAAAAGGGATAGCGGAATTCTGGGAAAAGGAGTATGTGCACTACAGCCTGGAGATCTGCAGGCACCATCACGAGAGATACGACGGCGGCGGGTATCCGGACAGACTGAAAGGGGAGGAGATCCCGCTTTCGGCCCAGCTGGTGTCCCTGGCGGATGCGTATGACGGCCTGACCGGAGAGAGGGTATACAAGGACGCGGTGCCGGCGGAAGAGGCCTATAATATGATCCTGCGGGGAGATTGCGGTATATTCTCCCCCAAACTGATGGAATGCTTCCGCAGCGCGAAGAAAGAGCTGGAAGAGAGCATCAGGCCGGAGAACGGAGAGAAGAACACGGATGAAAAAGAACAAACGAACCCTTAAGGAGCGGCTGCAGTACGAATTTGACAATATCATGTCCAGGGGGACCGTGGCGCTGATCGGCCTGCTGATGGGCATAACGATCATCGTGGTGGGAATAGCCGGACTGGCGGCGGTACTGTCGGGGAAGGACGGAAGCTACGCGAAAATGGTCTGGGTCAGTCTGATGCATACCCTGGACCCCGGTACGCTGGCGGGCAATGAAACGGACAACCTGGTGTTTATCGCGATCCTGTCCGTGATGACCCTTTACGGCATTCTGGTGACCAGCGTACTGATCGGTATCATCACCACCGGCTTTGAGGAAAAGCTGAAGCGGCTCAGAAAAGGCACGTCCAGGGTGCTGGAGGAAGGCCATACCGTTATCCTGGGTTTCAACGACAATGTTTATACGCTGCTGAACGAGCTGATAGAGGCCAATTCCAACCACAAAAACGGCTGTATCGTGGTGGCCGGGGTGCAGGAAAAAGAATTTATGGAAGAGGAGATCGCCGCCCATATCAAGGATTTTAAGACCACCCGCGTGATCTGCAGGAGCGGCCCGCTCACCCAGGCTCATATACTGGAAAGATGCGCGGTGGACAGGAGCCGTTCCGTGATCATCAATCTCTATGACGATGCGGAAACCATCAAAGTGATCCTGTCGCTGGCGGCGTTCTTAAAAGGGAAGGATCTCTACAGGGAAGATCTGTATATAACGGCGGCCGTGACCAGCGAGCAGAATGTGGAGGCGGCCAGGATCGCCGGGGAAGGCAGGGCGGAGATCATCTATGTCAGCGACGCGGTTTCCCGTATCATCGCGCATACCTGCAGGCAGCCCGGGCTTTCCAACGTGCTGATAGAGCTGTTTGACTACGACGGGGACGAACTGTATTTTGAAAAGATCCCGCAGCTGTACGGCAGGACGTTAAAAGAACTTCTGAACCTGTTTCCCAAAGCGGTGGTATTCGGCATCCGCAGGGAGGACGGCCCGCATATGAATCCGCCCATGGACACGGTGCTCCGGGAGGGTGACGAGGTCATTCTGCTGGAGGAAGATGACGGCTCCTTCACGCTGGGGGCGCAGGAGGCCGCCGTGGAGGAAGACCTGATCGTGGCGGAGGGAGAAGGCCGGGCGCTCCTGCCGGAAACCCTTTTGATACTGGGCGTCAACAGTATGCTGCCCCTGATTCTCGCGGAGTATGACTGCTATGTGGCGAGAGGCTCTGTGGTGAAGATAGTGGCGGAGCAGAGGATGGAGCTGGATGAGGCTTCCTACCGGAATATCATAATTCAGTGGAAAGAAAGCGAAGGGGTGGATCCCGCGCTGCTGGAGGAGCTGCTGGCGGACGGCGCGGACGATGTGCTGATCCTGAGCAGCGACGGACTGGAGCCGGAGGTTTCCGACGCCAGGACGCTGCTGCAGCTGATCTTCCTGCGGAATATTTCCGAAAAGGGTCACAAGCATTTTACCATTACCAGTGAAATGAAAAAGAGCGACAACCAGCGGCTGGCGGCGCAGATCAGAGTGGAGGATCTGGTGATAGGTTCCAACATCGTCAATCTGATCATGACGCAGGTGGCGGAAAACCGGGAGCTCCAGGCTCTGTTCGAGGACATTCTGGACGAGGAAGGCTCGGAGCTGTACATGAAACCGGCGGGCGATTATGTCCGTACCGGCGTGCCGGTGAATTTTTATACGGTTACGGAAAGCGCCTCCAGAAAGGGCGAGATCGCGGTAGGCTATAAACAGGTGCGGGACGGAAAGACTTCTATCGTGACCAATCCGCTGAAATCGGAGAGGGTGGTCTATGAACCGGAAGACTATCTGATCGTGATAGCGGAGGACTGAAGCGATGAGCAAGTATAAGGATACGGTAAAGCGGTATTTTTACTGCTTTCTGTTAGGACCGTTTTTTATGGTGCTGGAGGCGGCAGGGGAATTTATCCTGCCCTTCATCAACGCCAATATCATAGATAAGGGCGCCGCGGTGGGCGATACCGCGTATATTGTGCAAAACGGCGTATATATGCTGTTGATCGCCGCCGGGATGCTGGCCGCGGGTGTGCTGGGCGCCCATTTTGCCATCAAAGGCGCGGCGTATCTGGCGGCGGATGTGCGCCGGAAGGCTTTTTCCAGGATTCAGGAGTTTTCTTTCTCAAACATAGATGATTTTTCCACAGGTTCGCTGATCACCAGGATCACCAACGATGTCAACCAGATACAGACCTTTGCCCAATCCCTGCTGCGAGGGGTGTTCAGAAGCCCAGTCATGCTGCTGGGCGCTTTTGGCATGTCTTTTTTGCTGAACCGCCGTCTGGCCATGATCCTCTGTATCGTGGTGCCCCTGCTGGCGCTGGCCATTGCCGCCATCATCAGGACCGCCTCACCGCGCTATACCGCGATGCAGAAAAAGCTGGACAATCTGAACAACAGCATCAATGAAACCATTACCAACGAATATGTGATCAAGTCTTTTGTCAGGGAAGAATTTGAAAAAGAAAAATTCCGGAAGGTGAACGGGGAACTGGTGAAAAAGAGCGTTTCCGCGCTGAAGATGATGCTCCTGCTGCAGCCTCTTTCCACACTGGCCGTCAGCGTGACCACGCTGGCGGTGGTCTGGACCGCCGGCCGGCAGATCATGGTGGGGGATATGGAGATCGGCACCTTGACCGCGTTTATCACCTATCTGTCCCAGATCCTGGTCGCGCTGGATTTCCTGGCCAATATTTTCCTGCAGGGCACCAGAGCGGCGGCTTCCGACAGGCGTATTTCCGAGGTGCTGAACGCGGAGATCGCCCTGACCGACGAAGGGGCATCCTGCCCTGAACAGGAGATCACAAAGGGGGAGATCGCCTTTGAAGGGGTAAGCTTCCGCTACTTTAAAGAAAACGCGGAAAGCGTCCTGAAAAATGTCAGCTTTTCCGTGAAGGCGGGGGAAACGGTGGGGATCGTGGGCTCTACCGGCAGCGGCAAGACCACGCTGGTTTCCCTGATCCCCAGGCTCTACGATGTGGACACGGGCCGGGTGCTGGTGGACGGTACGGATGTACGGGAGCTTTCCCTGCGGCACCTGCGGGAGGGCGTGGCCGTGGTATTGCAGAAAAATACCCTGTTTTCCGGCACCATTGCCGACAATCTGCGCTGGGGCAGGGAGGACGCGAAGGAGGAAGAACTGCGCCGGGCCTGCAGGATTGCCCAGGCGGATGATTTTATCCTTTCTTTTCCCGACGGTTACGAAACGGTGCTGGAACAGGGAGGATCCAACCTGTCCGGCGGCCAGAGGCAAAGGCTCTGCATTGCCAGAGCGCTGTTAAAGAATCCCAGGATCCTGATCCTGGACGATTCCACCAGCGCGGTGGATATGGCTACCGACGCCCGTATCCGCAGGGCTTTTAAGGAAGACCTGGCGGGCATGACCAAACTGATCATTGCCCAGCGCATCAGCTCCGTCAGGGATGCGGACAAGATCATCGTGCTGGATGCGGGAGAAGTGGCAGGGGTGGGCACCCATGAGGAGCTGCTGGCCTCTTGCGCGCCTTATCGGGAAATTTATGATTCGCAGACGGACAGGGAGGAGGAAGCGGATGAATGAGATGAGCGTAGGCTCCAGGGGAAGCAGGGACAGGAGCCTGCAGATGAGCGGCAGGCCGAAGGACATGAAACAGACGGTGCTGAGGCTGATGCGTTATCTGTCCCATGAGAAAAAACTGTTTATCCTGGCGATGACGTGTACCGTGGTCTATACCGCGGCCTCTCTGGCGGTTTCCTACCTGCTCAGGCCCGTCATCAACCGGTTTATCTACTATGATCCGGAGGACGGGAACGTGGAAGCGCGTATCTCCGGGCTGGCCGCGGCGCTTTTGTTTCTGGCGCTGGTATACGGAATGGAGGTCCTCAGCCAGTGGCTGCAGAGCCGCCTGATGCTCAGCGTGTCCCAGCGCTCCCTGGAAAGAATGCGCGGGGACCTGTTCGGCAAGCTGCAGACCCTTCCCATCCGCTATTTTGATGACCATGCCACGGGAGATATCATGAGCCGTTTTACCAACGACGTGGATACGGTGGGGGAAATGCTGAACACCACGCTGATCCAGATCCTTTCCGGCGCGGTCACCATCGTGGGAACGATCGCGCTGATGCTCTATACCAATCCCATCCTGGGAGGGATCACCCTGGTCATGACGCCGGTGCTCACCTGGATCAGCAAGCTGATCATCAAGAAGGGGCGGGGCGCCTACGCCAGGCAGCAGAAGACCCTGGGCACGCTGAACGGATTTGTTCAGGAAACGGTCAGCGGACAGAAGGTGGTGAAGGTCTTTAACCACGAGGACGCCGCCATGGCGGAATTCGCCGGCTTAAACAGAGAACTTCGCGACGCGCAGATCAAGGCGCAGTTCAGAGCCGGCATCATGGGACCGGTCACGCATCAGCTCTGCAACATGACCTACGCGCTTACCGCCTGTGTAGGGGCCCTGCTGGTGGTCAGGAGAGGCTTTGACCTTGGAGGGCTGACCGTATCCTTAAACTATACCCGGAGATTTAACCGTCCTATCAACGAGATCTCCATGCAGATGAACACGGTGTTCGCGGCCCTGGCCGGAGCGGAGAGAGTATTTGAGGTGATGGACTGCGAGCCCGAGCGGGACGGGGAGGACTGCGCCGAGATCGGAGAGATCAAGGGACATATTGTGCTGGATCACGTAAGCTTCGGCTATACGCCGGAAGTGACCGTGCTGCATGACATTTCCCTCTACGCGAAGCCGGGCCAGAAGATCGCGTTCGTGGGGTCTACGGGAGCGGGCAAGACCACGGTCACCAATCTGCTTTCCCGTTTTTACGATATTCAGGAGGGAAGCATCACCATTGACGGCATACCCATTGAAAAGATCCCAAGGGGGATCCTGCGCGGCAATATCGCCATGGTGCTGCAGGATACCCATTTGTTTACGGGCACTGTGCGGGAAAACATCCGCTACGGCAGGCTGGACGCCACGGACGAGGAGGTGGAGGAGGCGGCGAAAGTGGCTTCCGCCCATTCGTTTATCCTGCATCTGAAGAACGGATACGATACCGTGCTGGAACACGACGGCGCCAACCTTTCCCAGGGACAGCGCCAGCTGTTAAACATCGCCAGGGCGGCGGTTTCCAGAGCGCCTATCCTGATCCTGGACGAAGCGACCAGCTCCGTGGATACCAGAACGGAAAAACATATTGAGGAAGGCATGGATGCCATTATGAAGGACCGCACCACTTTTGTCATTGCCCACCGGCTTTCCACCGTGCGCAAATCCAACGCCATTATGGTACTGGAGCACGGGCGCGTGATAGAACGGGGCAGCCACGAGGAACTGCTGGCGCTGGGAGGACGGTACGCGGACCTGTATCATGAGATCGCCGAACTGGCGTAAAAAGGAAGGAGAATGGTTATGAGGATCGGAGCGCTGGAAGCCGGCGGGACCAAAATGGTGTGCGCGGTGGGAAACGAGTCGGGGGAGATCTTTAAGAGGGAAGTATTCCCTACGAAGACGCCCGCGGACACCATGCCGGATATGCTGGATTTTTTTGAGAGAGAAAAGGTGGAGGCGCTGGGGATCGGCTGCTTTGGGCCCATAGATCCCCGCAGGGACAGCCCCGCTTACGGATACATTACCTCCACGCCGAAGCTGGCGTGGCAGAATTACAATATTGTGAAAGCCTTTGAAGAAAGGCTGCGCTGTCCCGTGGGCTTTGATACGGACGTGAATGCCGCCGCTCTGGGCGAGGCCACGTTCGGGATCACCAGGGGATTGAAGAACAGCATTTATATCACGGTGGGCACAGGCATCGGCGTAGGCGTTTATTCGGAGGGCAGACTGCTCCACGGCATGATGCATCCGGAGGCCGGGCATATCCTGATCAGGCGCCATGCCGAGGATACGTTCGCGGGATGCTGTCCTTTTCACGGGGACTGTCTGGAAGGACTTGCCGGAGGCCCTTCCCTGGAAAAGCGCTGGGGAAAGGCCGGAGCCCTGCTGGCCGGAGAGAAAAAGGTATGGGAGATCGAGGCTTACTATATTGCTCAGGCCTGCGTCAATTATACCATGATCCTCTCTCCGGAACGGATCGTGCTGGGCGGCGGCGTGATGAAGCAGCCGGCGCTGCTGCCCCTTGTCAGGGAAAAATTCACGGAGCTGATGGCCGGGTATGTCAAAACGCCGCGGCTGGAGGATATGGAGAGCTATATCACAGGGGCCAGCCTGGCGGATAACCAGGCTGTCATGGGCTGTATACAGCTGGCTCTTTCCTGCCTGCCTTCCGAAAGATAAGCACCAGTTCGTGCATCGCCATGGGCAGGGCGGAGAGGGCAAGCAGCAGGCGCCAGTCCGCGGGTGTGAGCAGGCAGGTGCCGAAGACAGCGGTAAAATAGGGAACGCCGGTCACCAGGAGCTGCAGGCCCAGGCCGATGAGAAAGGCGGCGGCCATCAGTTTGTTGGCAAGGTGGTTCATTCGGAACAGGGAGCAGTCCACGTCCCGCATGCCGATGGCGTGAAAAAGCTGGGACATGCCCAGCGCGGTAAAGGCGTAGGTCTGGGAACGCGTGAGCAGTTCCGGCACTTCCAGGAGGCGCCGCAGGTTTTCCATGGTAACGGGCAGGCCGTTTCGCAGCAGCAGCCGGACGGGCAGAAACAGGTAGGCGCCTATGCTGATCAGGGCGATCAGGATACCGTAAAGCAGGGTGCAGGCCAGGCCCCCTTCCGCGAACAGGTGCTCATTTTTGGGGCGGGGCGGCCGCTTCATGAAGTGAGAAGTGTCGCTGACGTCGGTACCCAGCGCCAGAGCGGGAAGGGAATCCGTGATCAGGTTGATCCACAGGATATGGCTGGGCTTCAGGGGGGAGGCCAATCCCGCCAGAATGGTGGCCAGCATGGTGATGATCTCCCCAAAATTGGAAGAAAGCAGGAAGAGGACTGCTTTTTTGATATTGGCGTAGATGCTGCGGCCCTGTTCCACGGCTTTCACGATAGTGGAAAAATTATCGTCGGTCAGGATAATGTCGGAGGCGTTTTTGGCCACGTCCGTGCCGGCCATGCCCATGGCGATCCCCACATCCGCGGATTTCAGCGAGGGCGCGTCGTTGACGCCGTCCCCGGTCATGGCCACCACATGTCCCGCGGATTTAAAAGCGGCCACGATCTTGGTCTTGTGCTCAGGGGAAACCTGGGCGAAGACCCGGATGTCGGGAAGGAGTGAGGACAGCTCCGCTTCCGACATGGAGTTTAAGGCCGCCCCGGTCACGCACTGGGAGGGGCCTTCCGCGATGGAGAGTTCTTTCGCGATGGCGCAGGCGGTATCCGCCCTGTCCCCGGTGATCATAACGGTGCGCACGCCGGCGGCGCGGCAGGCTTCCACCGCTTCCCTGGCTTCCGGGCGGACGGGATCCTTCATGCCGGCCAGCCCCAGAAAGATCAGATCTTTTTCCACGGGCGTTTTGTCACCGGCGCGCATTCCGAGAGCCAGAACGCGCAGGGCTTTGGAAGAAAGGGCGGAAACGGCGTCATAGATGGCCTTTTTATGGGCGGGCGTCATGGGCAGCGCCCGCCCGTCTTTCCAGATGCGGCGGCAGCGGCTGATGATCTCGTCCGGCGAGCCCTTGGTATAGGAGAGGAAGGTGCCGCCCTGCTTGTGCAGGGTGGTCATCATTTTGCGCCCGGAATCGAAGGCGATCTCTCCCACTCTGGGGAAGCGGCTTTCCAAAAGCGGGCGGTAAACGTGAAAACGGGCGGCCATATGCAGCAGCGCCAGTTCCGTGGGGTCCCCCACGGAGGCTGTAAGGGCCGCTTCCGCTGCCCGCAGGGGCGCGGAGGAAGGCTCCTCTTCCGCCAGCACCGCGTCGTTGCACAGGGCAAAGCCTTCCAGGAAACAGCGGTTTTTCTCCCGGTTTAAGTCTTCCACGGGGCAGACGCGCCCCTCCGTATAGCATTCCGTAACGGTCATCCGGTTCTGTGTCAGAGTGCCGGTCTTATCGGAGCAGATGACGCTCACGCAGCCAAGCGTTTCTACGCTGGGCAGTTTTTTGATGATGGTGCCCACTTTCACCATGCGGGAAACGCTCAGGGCGAGGACCATGGTGACGATGGCGGGAAGGCCTTCCGGGACCGCGGCAACGGCCAGGGAAATGGCGGTAATGAGCATCTCGATGATGTCCCGCTTCTGCAGCAGGGCGATGCCGAAGAGCAGGGCGCAGAGCAGCAGGGAAACGATGCTCAGCACCTTGCCCAGATCTCCCAGGCGTTTCTGCAGGGGCGTGCTTTCCGAAGGCGCTTCGTTGATCAGCCGCGCGATCCTGCCGATCTCGGTATCCATGCCGATGGCGGTGACTTTACCGGTCCCCCGTCCGCAGGTGACGTTGGTGGACATATAGGCTTGATTGTGCTCCGCGATATCCTTTTCCACGGGAAGGGATTCGCCGGTCAGGGCGGATTCCTCTATTTTCAGGCCAAGGGCTTCTGTCAGCCGCAGGTCGGCAGGGACCTGGCGCCCCGCGTCCAGCAGCACGGTATCCCCTGTGATCAGGTCGGCGGCGGGAATCTCCATAGGCTGTCCATCCCGCAGAATGAGGGCTTTCGGGCTGGACATTTCTTTCAGGGCCTCCAGAGCGCGCTGGGCTTTCCCTTCCTGGATGACGCCCACAACGGCGTTGACCAGGATCACGGCCAGGATAATGGCGGCGTCGCTGTATTCCCGCAGCAGCAGGGAAATGGCGGCCGCGATAAAGAGAATAAAGATCAGCGGGTCGTTCAGTTGTTCCGCGAAGCGTTCAAACGCGTTTTTTCTGTGCCCTTCTTCCAGAACGTTCCGGCCCCTTTCCGCGGCTGACAGAGTTTGCTGGTGTTCCATAAAAATCCCCCTTGATGACTGGATTCGGCGGATTGCGTGTTTTGTTTCCGCGCCTGATGCAAGATATGCCTGTACCAAATAAAATATACTTGTCTGCCATGACAATCTCTTGACGGTTTAGGCGGTGTAATGGTACTATTTGAGTAGAACATGAAGAGGGGTCGCGGTATGAAACGAATCGTGATTATCGGAGCCGGACCGGCGGGACTGACAGCGGCTTACGAGCTGCTGAAACGGGGGCAGGATATGGAAGTGATCATCCTGGAGGAGTCCCGCGCCATAGGCGGGATCTCCAGGACCGTGAACTGCGGCGGAAATCGTATGGATATCGGCGGACACAGGTTTTTTTCCAAGGATAAGAGGGTAATGCGGTGGTGGGAGGAAATGCTGCCCCTGCAGGGAGCGCCTGCTTATGATGACCGGGTGTTGCACCGGGAAGGCAGATGGAAAGCGGGCGGGCCTGATCCCGAAAAGGAAGATTCCGTCATGCTGCTGCGCCGCCGTGTCAGCCGCATTTATTACAACAAAAAGTTTTTTGATTATCCCGTCAGCCTGAAGTGGCAGACCATACGGAACATGGGATTTTTCTGTACCGTAAAGGCCGGCTTCAGTTACCTCGCGGCCTGCGCGCGCAAAAGAGAGGAAACTTCCCTGGAAGATTTCTATGTGAACCGTTTCGGGAAGGTGCTTTACTCCATGTTTTTTGAGGGCTATACGGAAAAGCTCTGGGGCAGGCACCCAAGGGAGATCTCGGCCGACTGGGGAGCCCAGCGGGTAAAGGGACTGTCCGTCCGGGCTGTCCTGAAGGACATGTTCGGCAAGCTGCTGCCGGGCAGAAAGCGGGAAGTGGAAACTTCCCTGATAGAGGAATTCCGGTATCCCAAGTACGGCCCCGGGCAGCTTTGGGAAACGGTGGCGGATAAGATCAGAAAGGCAGGCGGGCAGATCCGGCTGGACTGCCGCGTCACGTCCCTGAAGCGGCAGGAAAACAGGATAACGGCTGTAGGATATGAACGGGACGGGGTGACGGACTGGCTGGAGGCGGACGAAGTGCTTTCGAGTATGCCCGTCAAGGACCTGATCACGGGAATGGGCGGTGACGTACCGGAAGAGATAAAGCGCATCGCGTCAGGGCTTCCCTACAGGGATTTCGTGACGGTGGGGCTGCTGGTGAAGTCCCTGCGGTTAAAGAACGAAACCCGTATGCGGACCTTGCGTGATATTGTTCCGGACTGCTGGATCTATGTGCAGGATACCGGCGTGAAGCTGGGGCGGATCCAGATATTCAACAACTGGTCCCCCTATATGGTGGAGAAACCGGAGGAAACGGTTTTTATCGGACTGGAATATTTCTGCCGTGAGGGAGATGACTTCTGGAACATGAGCGAAGAGGAGGTCCGCGGCTTCGCGGTAAAGGAACTGGCGGACATGGGGATCTTAAAAGGGGAAGAGGATGTTCTGGCATGCCACAGGGAACGGGTGAAGAAGGCTTATCCCGCTTATTTCGATACTTACGCGGAAATAGGCCAGCTGACCGCCTGGCTGGACCGCTGTGAAAATCTCTACTGTATCGGCAGAAACGGCCAGCACCGATACAACAATATGGATCATTCCATGGTGACGGCCTTTGAGGCGGTGGAGAATATCATAACGGGGCGGAAGGACAAAGCTCCGATCTGGAATGTAAATACAGAGAGGGAATATCATGAAGAGGGAAAATAGTATTTTTTTGGCGGTGCCCGTGGCGGCTCTGGCCGTGAATTTTCTGTTCCTGCAGGACGGCACTTACAAGATCCCGTTCCTGAGCCTGATCCTGCTGCTGGCGGGGGCCTTTGCCATAGGCGTGTACGCGGAGGTTAAGAAATCCTCCGCGGATACGAAGAAGATGCTGCTGAAAACCGGCGCGCTGGTGCTGGTGTCGCTGGGGATCATACAGGCGGTCTGCGCGCTCAGAAAGAATTTTTTCGGAAATGAAAGCGTTCTGTTCAAATGGACCTGTATCTTGGCTATGGTGCTGGTCTATATCGTGATACTGTTTGTCATGACCGGCGGGGAGATAACGGAGGATACGGTTTTTCTGGTATTGATGGCGGGACTGTGCATCAGGGCGGTCTATGTGGTGCTGACGCAGGTACATCTCTTCCAGAACGACGCGGGGACCATGGCGCCCAATTACGGCGGGCATCTGGGCTATATCTACCAGTTTTATTCCAAAGGGACTCTGCCCTCCGGCGATCCCAGGTGGTTTGACCAGTTTTACCATCCGCCCCTGCACCATATGCTGGCAGGCGCGTGGCTGAAGCTGAACAGGCTGCTCGGCAGGGGAGGCGGCGGGATCGACGAACTCCTGCAGAGCCTGACGCTGTTTTACGCGGGCTGTACGCTGGGCTTTTTGAACAAGATCGGGATCAAGATGAAAATATCCTGCAGAGGCAGATGTATGGCGCTGGGTATCATCGGTTTCCTGCCCTTCGGCATTATGATGTCGGGAGCCGTCAACAACGATGCGCTGATGATACTGTTTGACGTGATGGCGCTTTATTTTACGCTGAAATGGTTTGAAGAGCCGGTCATGAAGAATATCCTTCTCATAGCGCTGACCATAGGCTGCTCCATGATGACGAAGCTTTCCGGCGGACTGATAGCGCCGGCGGTGGCGGCGGTCATGCTGCTCAGGGTCTGGAAGGACAGGAAAGAGTTCAGAAAGTATCCGGCGCAGTTTCTGGGCTTTGCCGCGGTGGTCTTTCCCCTCGGGCTCTGGTATCCGGTGAAGAATCTCATAAAATTCGGGATCCCCATTACATATGTGCCCAGGCTGGGTGACAACGTGGCGCAGTATATCGGGAATTACGGCATCGCGCAGCGTTTGTTCGGCCTGCAGGGGCAGTTTTCCACGCTGCACATCGTCCTGGACAACAAGCAGCCGGATATTTCCTACAATATCCCCGTTTCCATCATCAAGTTCCTGACATTCGGGGAAGGGAGATATTACAAACAGAACCCCATAATAGAAAAGCTGGGAACGGGAATATTTTACTTTACCATGGCGATCCTGGCGCTTGCTTTTATCGGGACGCTGGTATGGCTGTTTTTGAGAAGGGACAATCTTCACGCGAGGCTGCTGTCGGGGCTCAGCCTGCTGGTGATCACCGTGGCGTATTTTAAGTTCTGCTTTGACTATCCCCATGTGTGCACCATGCATGTGCGCTATATCATGCTTCCGGTCTATCTGTGCTTTCTGGGGCTTGGAGGCCTGTTTTCCGAAACGGAGGAAAACGGGGTTATGGAAAAGGCGGGCAAAGGGGTTATGGGCCTGATGCTGGTCTACGCGGTGGTTTCCGCGTTATTGCTGTTTACCATGGAAGCGGGACTGGCCGCTTAAATATAGCAGGAAAGGAAGAAGCGGTATGAGTATGACATACGGGCAGGCCAAGGAGAAGCTGGCGCGGTACGGGCAGGAACATGTGCTGCGGTATTATGACGAACTGACGGAGAAAGAAAAACAGGAGCTGCTCGCCCAGATCGAGAACACGGATCTTTCCGTGACCGCGTTCTGCGCCCGCAGGGAGGAACTGGTCAGGCGGGGAAAGATAACGCCGTTAAAGGCTATGGAACTGCCGGAGATCCAGGCGGGAAAAGCGGATTTTTACAGGCTGGGGGAGGAAGCCATACGCGGCGGCAGGGTAGGCGCCGTGCTGCTGGCGGGAGGAATGGGCACCCGCCTGGGATCCGACGAGCCCAAGGGAGTATATAATATCGGCCTGACAAAGGATGTTTTCATTTTTGAAAGGCTGATCCGCAATCTTCTGGAAGTGGTAGAGAGTACGGACACCTGGATCCATCTTTTTGTGATGACCAGCGATAAAAATCATGAGGCTACCGCCGCGTTTCTGAAGGAACATGACTTTTTCGGATATGACAGCGGATATGTGCATTTTTTCCGGCAGGATATGGCGCCTGCCACCGACTATAACGGAAAGGTCTATATGGAAAGCAGATGCAGGCTGGCTACCTCTCCCAACGGCAACGGCGGCTGGTATATTTCCATGAAAAACGCGGGCATGTCCCGTATTGTGGAGCAGGCGGGGATAGAGTGGCTCAATGTGTTCGCGGTGGACAATGTTCTGCAGAGGATCGCGGATCCTGTTTTTATAGGCGCGGTGCTGGATAAAAACTGTGACGTGGGTGCCAAGGTGGTAAGAAAGAACGCGCCGGACGAAAAAGTGGGCGTGATCTGCCTGGAGGACGGACGCCCTTCCATTGTGGAATACTACGAGCTGACGGAAGAGCTGATGGAGGCCAGGGACGCTGACGGCAGCCCGGCTTATAATTTCGGCGTGATCTTAAATTATCTGTTCAGAGTATCCGCGCTGGACGGCCTGTTAAAGAAACAGCTCCCGCTCCATGTGGTGGAAAAAAAGATCCCGTATATGGATGAAACGGGGAAACTGGTCAAGCCTGAGAAACCCAACGGCTGCAAGTTTGAGAATCTGGTGCTGGATATGATACATCAGCTGGAAAGCTGTCTGCCATTTGAAGTGGAACGGGAGAAGGAGTTTGCTCCCATCAAGAACAAAACGGGCGTTGACTCTGTGGAGAGCGCCAGGGCGCTGCTTCTGCAGAACGGCGTGGAACTGTAAAAACGATAAAGGAGAGGGAATATGGCTATTTTGGTAACGGGAGGCGCCGGTTATATCGGCAGCCATACGGTAGTAGAACTGCAGAACGCGGATTATGACGTGGTGGTTTTGGATAATCTGAGCAATTCCAGTGAAAAGTCCTTAAAGAGGGTGGAGCGGATCACGGGAAAGCCGGTGCCCTTTTACCGGGCGGATATCCTAGACAAAGCGGCGCTGGATCGGGTATTTGAAAAAGAAAACATTACCGCGGTGATCCATTTCGCGGGGTTAAAGGCGGTCCAGGAATCTGTGCGCAAGCCCTGGGAATACTACAATAACAATATCACGGGCACGCTTACCCTGATACAGTCCATGCGGGAGCACGGCGTAAAGAATATCATCTTTTCTTCTTCCGCTACCGTGTACGGCACTCCCGCGCAGGTGCCCGTCACGGAAGAAACGCCCAAAGGGGCCTGCACCAATCCCTATGGCTGGACCAAATCCATGCTGGAACAGATCCTGCAGGATATCCAGTACGCGGACAGGGAATGGAATGTGATCCTGCTGCGCTATTTCAATCCCATCGGCGCGCACAAAAGCGGCCTGATCGGAGAGGATCCCAGCGGCATACCCAATAATCTGATGCCCTATATCACGCAGGTGGCGGTAGGAAAAAGAGAGGAACTGGGCGTGTTCGGCGATGACTATCCCACGCCGGACGGCACCTGTATCCGGGATTACGTGCATGTGATGGATCTGGCGGCAGGCCATGTGAAGGCGTTAAAGAAGATAGAGGAAAACGCCGGCCTTTGTATCTACAATCTGGGTACAGGAAAAGGCTCCAGCGTGCTGGAAGTGATCCACAGCTTTGAAGAGGCCACCGGCATCCGGATCCCCTACAGCGTAAAGCCCAGAAGAGAGGGAGATGTGCCGGAAAATTACGCCAACGTGGAAAAGGCGTACAGGGAACTGGGATGGAAAGCGCAGTGCCCGGGACTGAAGGAGATGTGCGCGGATTCCTGGAGATGGCAGAGCCAGAATCCCAACGGCTATGGGGAGTAGGCGGGCGCCTACGCCACATAGCAGTACATGAAGATAAAATGACAGGCGCTGCCGGCCATGCAGAAGATATGGAAGATCTCGTGGGAACCGAAAAATTCGTGCCTGGAGTTGAAAATGGGCAGCTTTAAAGCGTAAATGATGCCCCCCGCCGTATAAATGATCCCTCCTGCCAGGAGCCAGAGGAAGGCGCCGAGAGGAAGGGAGGTGAACAGCCTCCGGAACACGAAGACGCATACCCAGCCCATGGAGATATAGATGATGGACGAAAACCACTTGGGACAGGTGATCCAGCAGGCTTTGATGATCATGCCGGCGATGGCGATAGCCCATACCACGGAAAGCAGGGTGTAGCCTTCCCGGTCACCCAGCACGATCATACAGACGGGCGTATAGGAGCCGGCGATGAGCACGAAGATCATCATATGGTCGATCTTGCGGAAAACACGGAGCGGTTTTCCCGTGATATTGACGGAGTGATATGCCGTGCTGGCGCCGTAGAGCAGCACCATGCTCAGCATAAATATGAACATAGCGATAAAGTTTCTGCTGCCGGAGGTAACTCCGGCTTTTATCAATAGAGGGACAGCCGCGAATACTGCCAGCATCATACCGATGAAATGCGTGATCGCGCTGCCGGGTTCCCGAATAGTGATCTGCATGATAAATCCTCCTTTTTCCTATAGGGAATGCATGTTACCTATCTTGCGCGTATTGACCGGAATTATACGTGCCGGATCGTTATTTACGCAACACGTAGTTTTAAAAACTACATATCGTATAAATGATGGTACACCACATGGGAGGAAATGTCAACAGAAATTAAAAAAATAGAGGAGAATGCTTCAGTCCTCCTCTAAAACCTGTATCTCCAGATATTCAAACGGAATGTTTTCCATAAAACTGTCCTGCCGGAAGCGGGTCTTGCGAAAACGCTGAAAGTCCGCGATATTGGATTCCAGCCAGATGGGGTGGCTGAGTCCGAACCGGAGGCAGATTTCGTCCAGGCCGTGAAAGACCTTATGAGTGCGGGTATCGGCGCTGCCGTCATCCACAACGGTATCTTTTATGACGCGGTTATCCTGAACGATCCTGGCCCATAGACGAAACATAAGCCTCTCCTTTCGCGTTTCAAAATCAGGCTACTGTCTTATTATAGCAGAAAAAAGAAAAATGTCACATAAATTCTTAAATAAATGTTAAAAAATTATCCAAAATATACAAAAAATGCCGGAGGTATGATATAATCATCTTATTCCAAACGGAGGGTTGGTGTTTTGATGGATTATCGTACTTACAAAGATAATGAAGTGGACAGCTGGACAGAGGTGACGTTTACGTATGCGGCAGCGCTGAAGCAGGTGCAGACCAAAATGGAGATCCTGAATGACGAGTTTCAGCATGTGCACCAGTATAATCCCATAGAGCATATCAAATCCCGGATCAAGACGCCGGAGAGTATTGTCAAGAAGCTGAAAAGGCATGGTTATGAGTCCACGATCGGAAATATGATCCAGTACGTGAACGACATAGCCGGGATCCGGGTCATCTGTTCTTTTACGTCGGATATCTACAGGATCGCGGATATGATAAAGGGGCAGAAGGATATTAAGCTGATCTCCGTCAAGGACTACATTACATACCCCAAAGCCAGCGGCTACAGAAGTTATCATATGCTGGTGTCCGTACCGGTGTATCTCTCGGACCGGATAGTGGATACCAAGGTGGAGATCCAGATACGGACGGTGGCGATGGATTTCTGGGCCAGCCTGGAACATAAGATGCATTACAAATTTGAAGGCGCCGCGCCGGAGCACATCAAAAACGAACTGGTGGAATGCGCCAAGCTGGCGGCGGATCTGGATGAGAGGATGCTGTCGCTGAATGAGGAGATCCTGGAACTGAGCACAATGGAGGCCGCTGAAATATAGCGGCCTTTTTGCCGGGAAAATATCGCGCTGCCGGGGAAGACGGGACGCGGGAGATCATCGGAAACGGCGTCCCTGAAATGAGGAGTGCCCCGGCACATCTCTGCACCGGGGCTATTATGAAAAAATTTATCTACGTGTATCCTGCTGTCTTCTTAACTTGTAATCATAGTATAACAGGGATTTATGAACAAACTATGAACAACATGTGAAGAAAAGGTAAAATTTACAAAAAAATCGGCAAAATCCTTAAAAAATATGCAAAATGCACAAAAAGGGAATCAAAAATAGGAAAGAAGGACCATTCAAATTTTGTTTTATCTATTCAATCCTCTATAAACCCTGTATTTTCAAGGCATATCGCCTATTAAATGTTCAAACCTTATGTATTTTCCCTTGTTTTTGCCCTTATGAGCCGAAACAAGGGAAATTTTTATTCTCCGCCGATTACCTTATCCAGCAGTCTTGCGGAAGTACGCTTCGCTTCCCTTGTAGCGTGAGCGTAAATGTTCATTGTGGTACTGACATCAGCGTGTCCGAGAAGTTCCTGCACATCTTTAGGTGCTGCACCGTTTGAAAGCAGATTGCTTGTATAGGTGTGTCTGAGCATATGAAAGTGGAAATCCTCCAATCCCTCCACCTTTTTTCTCGCTGTCCTGCACATAATCCCCACCGTACTCGGTGCTTCAAATGCCCCATCAGGTCTAAGGCAGACAAAGGATAATTCCTTGTACCCCTCTGGGACTTCCTCCGACCTCGGCAGACTGTAAACCTCATAATAGGTGCGGTCTTTTTCTTTGACCTCCAAATAGTAATTAAGGCTGTACAGTTCCCCGTATCGAAAACGGTTTTTGTGCTGTTCTGTTTTCGCAGTTTTCAGGATTGCGGCAAGCGTATCGCAAAAGTCCACGGTGCGGATTTTTTTACGCTTTGTTGCCCCTATTTCTGTTTTGTGCCTTGCCCCGTTGTAACGCATACTGCGGCGTACTGTCAGATATTGTTCTTCAAGGTTAATGTCCTGCCAAGTCAGACCACAGACCTCTCCAATACGCAAACCTGTATAATAGGCTATCTGTATAGGAAGAAGTGCAGGATTGTTTTTCTTTTTCAGGAAGTCCTCTAATCTCTGATACTGTTCGTAGCTGAGCGTTGGTGTGGAGGCAGTTTCTCCGTCCTCGTCCGAGAACAGTTCGCATTCTTCTTTCTTTCCTCGCCATACCACATACTGCATCGGGTTAAAGGTTATCAGTCTTTTCGGGAATACCGCAAAACGGAACGCCCCTTGTAAAACAGCCGAAAACAATCGGAGATACCCTTTGCTGAGTGCCTTTGCGGTTGTACCGTCAGGATTTGTACCGCCAAAGCTGAGAAAGTCTATATACGCCTGTAAATGGTCGGCGGTTACGGTTTTCAGCTTTCGGTTTCCTATCGGGTGCTGTTTGATACGGTTGACCGTTCCCTGATAGGACATTACCGTACCATTGCTGAGATTGCCGGGTTTCAGTTCTTCCTCCACCCACAGATCGAGCAGCATACCAACTGTGATGTTTTCAGACTTCGCAACGAATTTCTTTTCCTCATAGTCAGCGATTGCTTTTCTGAGCAGGGCTTCTGTTTCAGACTTGCTTTCTGTTCCCACAAACTCTTTCTGTACTTTTCTGCCGCTTTCATCTTCGATATAGAAGCGTGCGTACCACTTTTTACCTTTTTTTCTTACAGAACCTTTTGCCATAGATAAATTTCTCCTTTCTATCCGTGGCAATCGGGACTGTGACATATGGTGTGCGTAAAGTAATAGTGTCACTTATGCCGATGAATGTCAATCGGCATTTTCACTTGTCAAAGTGCCACGGAATTTTTCTTTTTCAGCAACCCTTTCTTCGGCTGCTGTCACTATCCCGAACAGGTCGCCCATCTTTACAGCGGTGCGTCCCTCATCGTAGATATGTAAAATCCCATCTAAAAACTGCTTCATATTCTCGATAGGAAGTTCCATTTCTTTACGGTAAACCCTTTCCATAATCGCCCCTGACTCAATCGCATAGCGGCGTAAGGACTGCTTTAAGCCCTCGTCCTCCGCTACACGGTCAACCTCAGCCATTGCGTCTGCAAAGTGATAAGTCATAACCGTATAGAGGTCAATCATCTTTCCGAGGAATGTGGTAAGCAGTTGTTGGTGCGGTTCTCCCTTTACCACAGAAGAAACCGTATCAAGATATTTTTTGATATGTTCCTCCATATCCCTTGCACATAAAGTGCGGCTGTCATATTCCTTATCTTCGGAAAGTCCTGTCAGCCATTCGGGAGTGGTCAGGAGTGCTTCTGCCAGCCCGTTGATAATCATTGTACGCTTCGGGTCTACTCCGTCCGCTTCATATCTTTGAATGGTAGATTTGTTTACCCCGACACGCTTACCAAGTTCGGGCATTGTTAAGTTTAATTCTGTTCGGCGTTCTTTCACTCGTTCACCGACCTGTTTTGCGGTGAATGTAATTTCTTTTTTCAAGGCTTTCACCTCCTATTGCTGATAGTATAGCACAGAAAAACCTATTTTGCAACCATAAATTTAATAATAGACAAAAATATTTCTTAATAAGTTGCAAAACAAGTTGACAAGAGGTATCAAAATAAGTATAATTACAGATACATAGTTGCAAAATGCGTGTTTTGAAAGGAGGTTGATAAAATGGGCAACATCAAAATGGGTTTAACCATAGAAGAAGCAGCAGAATGTACGGGTATCGGAAGAAATACAATGCGTAAGTTGGTAGACTGGGGCAAACTTCCCGTCCTCAAGGTCGGAAGAAAAGCGATTATCCGCAGGGATACTTTAGAGCGATTTATGAGAGTCAATCAGGGAAGAAACCTGCTGAATGAAAACGATGTCCGCAAAGTAGAATAACCATTCTCCAAGCCCTCGGCGTTTGAGAGCGAAATACACCCCTCGCACAAATCTTCGATTTGTACTCTGGGTATTTCGCCCTTGCAGGGGGCACTGTACCATCGCTTCGGGCAATGCACCGCCGCTATGATACAGAAGAAAACAGCCCGCTGTTTTCTTCGCTGTCCGTCTGCTTACGCCGCCGAAACAGCGGCAACCGATTTCTCGGTTGCAAAAAGAGTATGCCCGTCACGGGAGGAAGGAGTATATGGCAAGACATTCATTTATACAGATGTCGAAGCTATCCAATGTCAAGGGAAGAATATCCTATATCACAAGCCACGCAAAGCAGGAAAACCTTTATGCCACCTACCGCACCGCCGACAATGAATTTTGGAGTAACCTTGCAAGGGAAAGCCAGCAGGAGTTTAAGCGGAGCGGCACAGAGGGCAAATGTATCGAAGCAAGGGAATTGATTATCGCCCTGCCCGAAGTTTATACAAGATACGAGCCGCAGGAAGTCCTTGAAGATTTTACGGAGGAGTTCCGCAAGAGATATGGTGTGGAGTGCGTGTCAGCCCTCCACCACAACAAACGCAAAACCAATTATCATATCCATCTTATCTTCAGCGAAAGAAAACTGCTTCCTGAGCCTGACATCAAGAGAGCCACACGCAGCGTGTTCTATGATGAAACGGGCAAAAGGGTACGCACCAAGAAAGAAATCACAGGGGAGGACGGGCAGATACGCAAAGGCTGTACCGTCATTAAAAAGGGCGAGGTTTACGAAAGCCACCTCTTTACCGTGAAAGATGATAAATTCAAAAGCGAGCCTTTTCTTCGGGAGGTAAAAGAGATTTACACCGACCTTATCAATCGGCATATCTCCGATCCCGAACAGCAGTTAAAGGTATTTGATAAGAACAGCGTTTATCTTCCCACCAAGAAAATCGGCAAGAACAATCCCAAAGCCGCCGAGATTGAAGCGGACAATACCGCAAGGCAGGAATGGAACAGGACAGCGGATATGGCGTTGTTATCGGGTATTTCCGAAGCAAAGATTTTAGAAGTCAAGCAGACCGAGATACACGAAAAAGCAAGCCAGTCAATTAAAAGCAAAGGCTGGCTTCCTAATCTGTTCCGTGGGATTGTGGCAAAGGCAAAAGATTTTCTGCAAAACCTTATTCGGGAAAAGGATATGCCACCCAAGCCTACACTTGATATTGATATGGCAGAGTTCCGTCATATGCGAAATCTGATGATAAAAGTACAGGATAAGGCAAAGGAAATTAAAAACTTGCAGGACAAAGTTCTGCCGCACTTGAAACAGCAGCTTGCTGATACAAAGGGGCTTTTCAAAGGTAAAGAACGAAAAGCGTTGGAGGTAAAAATCAAAGAAACCGAAGTGGAAATTGCCGACAGGCTGGATAAAATCCCCGATACACTCAAAGCGGACGGTTATCCTGATGTGCAGGTATTTATGCGTACTTTCCGAGAAATGGAAAGCGTTGTAGAGCAGTACAACCGTGACCTTGCCGAGTGGGAATACCAAGTCAGCAGGAAGCCGACAGCTGCCACTAAAGAACAGCACAGACCGCCCGAAAGGCAGAGCGTGTTAAAACATCTGCGTGAGATACAGGAACGCAACAAGCAGCAACCACCGCAAAGACAGTATAAAAAATCCATTGACAGAGATAGCAGGTAGCATTGAAAAACCGCCGTTACGGTTTTACCCATAGCGGCGGCGTACATAACATTATCGTAGAAAAAGAAGGGATTAGTTTAATCTATCCAAATCTTCAAGATAAATAGACACTTCTCCACATTCAGGGCAAATGGCTACTTTAGGCTTTCCTATTCGACCACCAAATAACTTGTTTTCATCAGATGATAAAACAATTCCATATCCCGCCCCTTCAATTTTTACAGCACAATTTTCTTTCATTTCACATCCACATCTGATACACTTTCTCATTTCTTACTCCTAACTATATATATTTTTTTCTGAAAAACAAGTTTGACAGTACAAAAGACAACCCGCATATTGCAACAACAGAAACTCCTGCAATAGCAATGCTTACTTCAAAATTCTCTACAACAAACCACATAATTGAATTATTTGTTGCCTTAGTCCATAAGCCCAAAACAACAAGCAGTATAATTAAGATAAACATTGTCGCAAATCCAGCATTAACACCTAACGAGTAATTTGATGGCAAAACAAATGCCAAAAACAATAATGTCAGTGCAAATGAAGCACAGGACATAAAGAGATAAAAACCATATGCATATTGTGGAAACATAATATATGAGGCAGAATTTACAATGAGTGCAACCACAAAGCCAATTAAGGACAAAATACCCGCACAAGCATATCTGCTGCATACAATCTGTTTTTTAGATACAGGAAGTGATACAGCATATTTCCCCCATTTCCATTGCTCGTCACAAGTTGTTAGGGAGATAATCATTGACATTATTTCAATAGGAATGAGTAAAAAACTGATATATATTGTTCCGCTTTTTTCCAATATGAACATTAACGCAATAATAATGGCTATATCCATAATCACACGAGGTAAGCCATATTTCTTTTTAATTGTAAGAAAATCCTTTGTTAATAGCCCTTTCATTTCATTTCCCCCTTTACATAGAAAAGCATAATTTCTTCGATTGCGGCTGGAACAACAATCGCTTTTGGATATTTTTTCTCGGCAATGTGACGGTCTTTTACAAGCACTTTGTATTGATAATCCTCTTTCCTATAAGCGATTATCTCTGATTTATCTAAGTTGTCAAAAACCATAGCACCACAACTCATTACACCGTAATTATCAACTAATTCGTCTTTTGAGTGGGTGAAAACCAATTTCCCCTTATGAATAAAAGTAATATAATCTGCCACTTTTTCTAAATCGCTTATGATATGAGAAGATACCAATACCGAATGATTTTCGTCTTGAACAAAGTCAATCAAAATATCTAAAATGTCATCTCTGATAATAGGGTCAAGACCACTTGTTGCTTCGTCCAAAATTAAAAGTTCTGCTTTGTGCGAAAGTGCCACAGCAAAAGCCAACTTAACTTTCATACCTTTAGAAAAATCCTTTACCCTTTTATCAGCAGGAAGTTCAAACTTCGAGAGATAATTGACATAAGTATTTCGTTCCCATTTTGAATATATTCCCGACATATATGTTCCAATTTCATTTGGTGTAAATATATCTGGGAAATGGTTTTCATCAAATACAACGCCTATTTTGTCTTTGATTTCAATTTCTTCAGAGAGATAATCCTTTCCGAAAATTTCAATATTTCCATCTGTCTTTGATATTTCATTAAGAATACAGTTAATAGTTGTTGATTTTCCTGCACCATTTTCTCCAATCAGTCCCATAATTACGCCTTTAGGTACAGTGAAGGTCAATTTATCAAGAACGAAATCACCGTAATCTTTTGTCAAACCTTTAACTTCTAAAATATTTTCGCTCATTTATTCGTCCTCCTGATATAAAAGTGTCAGTAAATTGATTAGTTTATCAAGTGATATTCCACTTGCCCTTGCCACTTCGATTGCGTCTGTAAAGTGTTCCTCTATCTTCTTTTGTTGTTCCTCAAGATAAAAGTCCTGATTTTGTGCCGATACATAGCACCCTTTACCAGCTGTTGACTCTATAAATCCATCTTCTTGTAATGTGGCATAAGCTTTTTGTACCGTTAAAATACTAATGTGCAAGGACTTTGCCAATGACCTTACAGACGGAATGGCTTCACCTGTTTTCAATTCACCACTCATAATTGCCGCCTTGATTTGTGTAGAAATTTGTTCGTACAAAGGTCGGCTTGCCTTATTGCTTACAACAATATCCAAAATTCCACCGCCATTCTGTTACTTGCTATTATATAGTGTATTACATCTACAAGTACAGTATATAATAGTTGTGCCTTATTGTCAAGGGCAAGAATAAAGCGACAGAGATTTCTCCCTGCCGCTCTAATCTTTTATGTGTATATAATTTCTCTATTGATTATTTCTCTTGCCCTTGCCTGTATCTCGTTCATTCTTACAACCCACAACATCGGGTTTTCCGCTTTGAGTTGCTCAGTCACACCTTCCTTGTCAGCCATTTGCTCAACCAATCGGAACATCATATCCATTGCCTGTTCGTCAATATCAGCAAGATAACCGTTCAATTTTCCGCTTGTGAGCAGCGTGGTGTAAACTGCTCGTTTATGTTCCTGTAAATAGCGTTTGTACCGCTGTCCCCATAAGCCGATAAACTTGTGTTCTTTTTCGGTTGGTAAAGTAATGCAAGGAATATAATAATCTCCCTGCAACTCATACCATAAACCGTTGCTTTCATCATAAATATACTTGTCCATTAAAAAATCCTCCGTTATAATATATTCGCACATATGTCACAGTTCTCCGATTGCCACACTCTGTTATATCTTGTTATGAGATTTTCTTGCCCTTGATTTTGCCCTTATAAGTAGGCAGGGAAAGAGTAAACTTGTGTGAAATCATATAAAAGGATAAGGTGAACACATTGCGATAAATCCTTTATTTTCAAGGCTTTTGGAGGATTTTATTGATAACCTATGGAGAGCAATAATCACTCATAATTTTATGGTTTTCAAATTTTAATTTATATTGTATTTTTCACGGAAAAATGCTAAAATAAATAAAACTGCGGAAAAACATATCTGGAGGAAGAGTTATGGATACATTTATGGATAAACTGGCGCAGAGATTGAACGCGCAGGAGATCATCAAAGCCAACGTCGCGGCCGAAAACGGCATGACGCCCGCTCCCCAGCCTCAGAGAAGCCAGGACGCGGAATACGAAGCCGCCATACGAAAGCTGAAGGAAACCGCGGAACAGTGCGCGCAGGGCGCGGCCGCTCTGACACAGAGCACGGCCAAAGCGGAACAGAGTGTTGCCAAGACACAGGAACTGATGGAAGCCGGCATAGACGGGATCGCCGAAAACGCGGTAAGGACCGCGGAAAGCTTGAATAAACTGGAAGCGGCGGTTTCCAGGGCGGAAGAAAGCCTGGACAAACTGGAGGAAGTCGCGCTGCGTTCCGCGCAGACGCCGGCGGCGCCGGTTGTGAATGCCATGCCGGCAGCGGAAGCGCCTGATCTTTCGCAGGCGCGGGAAAGCGCTGCCAAAGTGGAGGAAGGCCTGGAGAAGATCAGTGAAAACGCGGATCTGATAAAGGAAAACGCCGTCAGGACGGAACAGGCGCTGAGCCGTATGGAGGACGGGTTCGCCAGAACGGAAGAAGCGGCGGAACGTATGGAAGGCAGCAGCGACCGGTTTGAGCAGATGCTGCACCGTATGGTGGAAAACACGGTCAAGACGGAAAACACGCTGGGACGTATGGAAGAGAGCGGAACCAGCGCACAGCAGATTTTGGGCAAGATCGCGGAGAATACCGTAAAAGCCGAAGACAGTATGGCTAAGGTGGACGCGGGTATGTCCAGGATGGATGAGAACATGTCCAGAATGGAGGAGCTTCTGTCCTCCGGGATCGCGAAGATCGAGTCCATGCAGGCGCAGGGAGGTTCCGGGAATACGGAAGAACTGCAGGCGCTGCTGGAAGAATTAAAGAAAGCGCAGGCTGAGCAGTTTGAGCAGTTAAGCGATCATGTACACAAAGAGGATGTGAAGGTATACCGCAATGTGCAGGCGGCCATGGTAGATGAAAACGGCAAGCAGAACGAAGCTATAGCCAAGAATATCTCTTCCATGTCCGGCAAACTGGGCGCGGTACTGGGCGTTTCCGCCGTGGCGCTTTTGGCGTCGGTGGCGGGTCTGGTGTTCCAGATACTGGTGTACCTGCATATCATATAGTGGGATGCGAGAACAAAAGGCCCTCCGAGAGGGCCTTTTCTTTTTGAGCGGAAAGGGAGGAGCGAGAATGAAAAAGCAGCTGTGGAAACCGGGAAATATGCTTTATCCTCTGCCTGTGGTGCTGGTCAGCGCGGCGGGAGCGGACGGGGAGAAAAATGTGCTTACGGTAGCCTGGACCGGAACCGTTTGCAGCAATCCGCCCATGGTATCCATTTCCGTGAGGCCGGAGAGATACTCTTACAGGCTGCTGAAGGAAACCGGAGAATTTGTGATCAATCTGACCACGGAGGAACTGGTTTACGCGGTGGATTACTGCGGGGTAAAGAGCGGACGGGACACGGATAAGTTCAAGGAAATGAAGCTGACGGCTCTGCCGGCTGAAAAAGTACGGGCGCCGATCATCGCGGAGAGCCCCGTAAACATAGAATGCCGGGTGACGGAAGTGAAGCCCCTGGGCAGCCACGACATGTTTCTGGCGGAAGTGGCGGCGGTGCATGTGCAGGAAAAATACATGGACGGCGGGAAATTCAGGCTGGAAAAAGCCGATCCTATCGTCTATTCCCACGGCGCGTACTTTTCCATGGGAAAGCAGCTGGGAACATTCGGATACAGCGTGAAGAAAAAGAAACAATAGGATAAGCGCCGGGAAACGGGCGTCAGGGATCGGTGTTTTCTGTTTCCCCGGGCGAGCGGAGCAGGCTGCCCCGCACCACGGCGGAGGCGCCGTATCGGCTGCGGATGGAGTCCAGCGCCGCGTCCAGCTTTTTCTGCTTTTCGTTGGAAGGACCGTCAGGGGTGGTATCAAACAGGGAAAGCTGCACCGGTTCTTCTTCCGAAACCAGGCGCGAGGTCCGGATTCCCAGCAGGCGTATGGGACGGTGGTCCCAGAGAGCGTCAAACAGGGAAAGCGCGGTCCGGTAGATGGTATCCGTGGAGGCGGATGGCGTTTCCAGAGTGGTCTGATGGGAAACGGACTGGAAGGTGGCGTATTTGATCTCCACGCAGACAAGCCCGGCGGACTCTTTGGCGGCCCGCAGGTTTTTTCCTACGGATTCGGAGAGGGAGAGCAGTACTCTGGCCGCTTCGCCGCGTTCCGTAACATCCCGGCTCAAGGTAACGGAATTGCCCACGCCTTTACGCTGCGCGGGTTTGGAAATGACAACGGAATCGTCTATGCCGTTGGCGTAATTCCAGAGCAGTATGCCGTGGCTTTTCAAGTGCGCGGCCAAAATGGCGGGATCGGTTTGCGCCAGCTGCCCGATGGTGAGGATTTCCAGCTTGCGCAGGACTTCCACGCTGGAGAGGCCGCACATAAAGAGGGAGGAAACGGGCAGAGGCCAGAGCTTTTCCCGGATCTCGCCGGTATAGAGCGTGTGCACGAGGTTGGGTTTCTTAAAGTCGGACGCCATTTTCGCCAGCACCTTTTTGTCGGAGATGCCGATGTTGACGGTGAAACCAAAACGGCGGTAAATTTCGTCTTTTATGGATATCGCGGCCTCCATTGGGGAAGAATACAAATGGGCTACCGAAGTAAAGTCCATGTAACACTCGTCAATGCTGGCCTGCTCGATATCGGGACAGATACCGGCCAGGTACTCCATGAGGGCTTTGCTCTTTCGGGAATACATGGCGTGGTCCGGCAGGGCCATGACCAGATCGGGACATTTTTTGAAGGCGTTCACCACCGGCTCCCCGGTGACGATGCCGAAGGCCTTGGCGGGCAGGGATTTTGCCAGGACAACGCCGTGGCGCTGCTTTTTGTCCCCGCCTATGATGGACGGAATGAGGCGCAGGTCCGTGGGATCGCCGTTTGCCAGGCGTTCCAGAGCGGTCCAGCTGAGGTAGGCGGAATTGACGTCAATGTGAAAGATAACGGGTTTCAAATTTCAAGCCTCCTTTGCTCTGATTATATATCAGGGATTCCTGCCTTTACAACTCAAAAAAATGCTGATAATATAATAATTGCGGTTATTATTTTACAATAGGAAAATGTTATGCTGAAAAAAATTACCAAACACTATAAAAGACTGAGATATACATATATGAAACTGTCAGGGGGCATACTGATCGCAGCGGCTCTCTTTTTTCCCGCCTTTGTGAAATGGGAAGACCCGGAGGAAAATTACTTTACCGTTTACTTAAACGGGGAAAACGTGGGCGTAGTGGAGGATACCGCCACAGCGGAAACTCTGCTGCAGGAAACCCGCAGGGAGCTGGTACAGGATGCCGGCGGACTGGTCTTTATCGACGTGGACATGAATCTGGAAGGACAGGCCGTGCTCTGGGGAAAGATAGATGACGAAGCCGATATCAGGGAAAATATGCGGAGGGTGCTTCAGGCGAATATCAAGGAAACCATGCATCGCTCCTATGTCATGAAGGTCAACAACTATATGGTCAGCCTGGGAAGCCGGGAAGAAGTGGAGCAGCTTCTGCAGGCGGCCGTGGACAAGTATGACAGCGAGAACCGGTATCAGGTAGAGCTGGCCCACGTGGAGGGCAGAGAGTTTAACGTGCTGACGGCGCGGATACTGGATACTGCCGGCGAAGCGGAGGAAGAGGCGCTGGAAGCCAACGCGCTTCCCTCCAGAACGGGGGGACTGGACGGCGTTTTCTCGGCCGCTTTTGAGGAAGCCGAGCCCATTGTGGAAAAGGATTTTCAAGATTATGAGCAGGGGATCATCCACATGGACTTCGCGGAAGAAGTGGAAGTGGTGGAGGCTTATCTGGACGAGAGTGAGCTGACGCCGCTGAACGAGGCCGTGGAGGAGGTCATCAAGGAACAGGAAGTAAGCGCCGTATATGAAGTGCAGCCGGGAGATACGCTTTCGGCCATCGCGCTGAAGGTGAATATTCCCATGGAAACGCTGGTGGATATGAATGACAGCCTGGAAAATATCAATACTACCATCCGCGTAGGGCAGGAACTGATCATTACCGTGCCGGAGCCGGAACTTTCGGTGGACAGGCAGGAAGAAAGATATTATGAAGAGATCTACGATGCGGACGTGATCTATGTGGACAATGATGACTGGTATACCTATCAGACCAGGACGCTGCAGGAGCCGTCCGCCGGTTTCAGGAAGGTCATCGCCATTGTTTCCTATCGCAACGATAAGGAAGTGGGAAGGGAGATCGTCAAGGAAGAGATCATTATGGAGGCGGTTCCCAAAATAGTGGAGAGGGGGACCAAGACGCCGCCCACCTTTATCAAACCTATTTCCGGAGGCAGGCAGACTTCCGGCTTCGGACGCAGATCCCGTCCTACGGCGGGAGCCAGCACTTATCACAAGGGCGTGGACTGGGCGGTACCCAGCGGAACCACCGTAGTGGCTTCCTGCGGCGGTACAGTAGTCAAAGCGGGCTGGGGAAGCGGCTACGGATATGTGGTCTATATCCAGCACGAGGACGGCAGCCAGACGCGTTACGGACATCTGAGTAAAATACTGGTATCCACGGGCCAGAAGGTGGTGCAGGGGCAGAAGATCGCCCTGAGCGGCAATACGGGCGTTACCACGGGACCGCATCTGCACTTTGAGATCCTGATCAACGGCAGGCAGGTGAATCCGCTGGATCGTCTGCAGTGACGGCCGCGAACGTGTATTCGTATTTACAAATCGGACAGGACGGTATATAATGGTAAAAAGTCTGTATTATGAGAAGAATTTGGGTGTAAGAGGGGTTAAATAAAAATTTGCGCATGGGCCGCGGCCCATGTATAGAGGGATAGAAAATGGAACAATACGCGATCAAAGGCGGAAATCCATTGGTTGGGGAAGTGGAGATAGGAGGAGCCAAGAATGCGGCACTTCCCATTATAGCGGCTTCCATCATGACGGATGAGTCGGTACAGGTGGATAATATCCCCGATGTGCGGGACACCAACGTACTTTTGGACGCCATGCAGGAAATCGGCGTGATGATAAAGAGGAACAACAGGCACAGCGTTTCCATCAACGCCTCCCAGGTTCATGATTATGTGGTAGACGGGGACAATATCCGGAAGATCCGGGCTTCTTATTATTTTATCGGGGCGCTGTTAGCCAAGTATAAAAACGCGGAAGTGGCGCTGCCCGGCGGATGCGATATCGGATGCCGGGCCATAGACCAGCACATTAAGGGATTCCGGGCCCTGGGCGCGGAAGTGGTGATCGAATACGGATTGATCAAGGCCCACGCGGAACGGTTGAGAGGCAGCCATATTTATATGGACGTGGTTTCCGTAGGTGCCACCATCAATATCATGATGGTAGCGGCCATGGCGGAGGGGACTACGATCATCGAAAACGCGGCCAAGGAACCCCATGTGGTGGATCTGGCCAACTTCCTGAACAGCATGGGCGCCAATATCAAGGGAGCGGGTACGGACGTGATCCGTATTAAGGGCGTGCACAGTCTGCACGGCACGGAATACGCCATTATTCCCGACCAGATAGAAGCCGGGACCTTTATGTTCGCGGCGGCTATCACCAAGGGTGACATTACGGTCAAGAACGTGATCCCCAAGCATTTGGAATCCATTACCGCCAAACTTTTAGAGATCGGCTGCGAGATTGAGGAATCCGATGACGCGGTGCGCGTGGTGGCGGCCAAGCCGCTCAGGCACACGCAGGTCAAGACGCTGCCCTATCCCGGATTTCCTACGGATATGCAGCCGCAGATCACAGTGGCGCTGGCATTGTCCACCGGCACCAGCATTGTGACGGAGAGCATTTTTGAAAACCGTTTTAAGTATGTGGATGAGCTGATACGCATGGGAGCCAATATCAAAGTAGAGGGCAACACGGCCATTGTAAATGGCGTTGCCAAATATACCGGCGCGAGTATCAGCGCTCCGGATCTGCGGGCGGGAGCCGCGCTGGTCCTGGCCGCGCTGGCGGCGGAGGGTTATTCCTGCGTGGAGGATATTCACTATATTCAGAGAGGATATGAGGATTTTCATTTGAAACTGCAGTCGCTGGGGGCGCAGATCGAGAAGGTGGATTCCGGCAGGGATATGCAGAAATTCAAGTTGAAGATCGGCTGAAAGACAGCACAATATAATAACGTTCTCTTATTCAGAGTGGTGGAGGTACATAGGACCTGAGAAGCCACGGCAACCCCGCTATGCGGAAGGTGCCCACCTGAGCGAGAATCCCGCGTGACGCGGGCCGAACAATAAGAGGATTTGAATACCAGGTATCAGGTCCGCTTATCCAGCGGACTTTTATTTTACAAAAAAGAAGGCTGTGGATAAAACACGGCGGAAAGAGAGGAAGATATGGAAAAAGAGAAATTGTTGTTTACCTCCGAATCCGTTACGGAGGGGCATCCGGATAAAATGTGCGACGCGGTGTCCGACGCCATTTTGGATGCTTTGATGGAGCAGGATCCCATGAGCAGGGTGGCGTGTGAAACCGCCAGCTGCACGGGATTTGTACTGGTAACGGGAGAAATCACCACCAAGGCGCATATTGATTTTCAGAAAATCGTCAGGGACACGGTGACGGAGATCGGCTATAACAGTTCCGAAGTCGGCTTTGACGGAAACACCTGCGCGGTCATGGTGGCCATTGACGAGCAGTCCTCCGATATTGCCATGGGCGTGGATAAAGCGCTGGAAGCGAAACAGCAGGGAACGGAAAGCGGGATGTCCGATGAAGAGCTGGAAGCTGTGGGCGCCGGCGATCAGGGTATGATGTTCGGTTACGCCACCAATGAAACAGAGGAATACATGCCTTATCCCATTTCCCTGGCGCACAAGCTGGTACGCCAGCTGACCAAGGTACGCAAGGACGGCACGCTGCCTTATCTGCGGCCGGACGGCAAAAGCCAGGTGTCCGTACAGTACGACGAGGCGGGCAGACCCATCCGTCTGGAGGCGGTGGTGCTTTCTACCCAGCACGATCCCGATGTGACGCAGGAGCAGATCCATCAGGATATTCAGAAATACGTTTTTGAGCCGGTACTGCCGAAAGAGCTTCTGGACGCGGACACGAAATACTTTATCAATCCCACCGGCCGTTTTGTGATCGGCGGACCCCACGGGGATGCGGGACTGACCGGAAGAAAGATCATCGTGGATACATACGGCGGCTACGCCCGTCACGGCGGCGGCGCTTTTTCCGGAAAGGACTGCACCAAAGTGGACAGGTCGGCGGCGTACGCGGCGCGCTATGTGGCCAAGAATATCGTTGCCGCCGGACTGGCCGAGAGATGTGAGATCCAGCTTTCTTACGCTATCGGGGTAGCGCAGCCTACCTCCGTGCGGGTGGATACCTTCGGCACGGGTAAGCTTTCCGAGCTGGAGCTGGTGCGTATCATCAGGGAGAATTTTGATCTGCGCCCGGCCGGCATCATCAAAATGCTGGACCTGCGCCGGCCTATCTACAGGCAGACCGCGGCATACGGGCACTTTGGCAGAAACGACCTGGATCTGCCCTGGGAAAAACTGGATAAAGCGGAACTTTTGAGAAAATATCTGTAAGAAAAGCCGTTTGATAAAAGAACCAAAAAAGCGGGCGTCCTAAGGACGCCCGCTTTTGATCTAAACATCTTTGTTTCCGTCGTAGAACAAAATGCCCAGAGTACCGGGACCGCAGTGGCTGGAGATCACGCCGCCGGCGCGGGTGACGTAAATGGCCTTGAAATGATGGAGCTCCTCCAGGTAGGCCCAGACCGCATCCACGATTTCCTGCGAGCAGCCGGAATGGGTAATGAACACACAGGAGTTGTCTGCCGAAAGCAGCAGCGGTTTCAGATCCTCCGCGTATTTTAAAATGGCGAATTTCAGAGTGCCCCGATATTTTCTGGCAACGTCCATGGCGCCGTTGGTGACCGCAATCTTGGGCTTTACTTTCAGAGTATTGGCCAGCAGGGCGGTAACGGCGCTGCAGCGGCCTCCCCTGGCCAGATAAGTCAGGGTATCCACCACAAAGCTGGCCCGGACGCTGTCCCTGCGGCTGTTGACAAGCTCCTCTATTTCATCCGCGCTCTTTCCGGCTTCTGCCAGTCTGGCGGCATAGAGCACCTGAAGGCCGATCCCGGTGGAAAGATTCAGGGAATCGATCACGCGGATCCTGCCGTAACGTTCATCTCCCGTGGTTTCAGGCAGCATGCGGATGACATTGCAGGTCGTGCTCATCTGGGAAGAGATACCAAAGAAGAGGATATCCCGTTCTTCCTCGATAAAAGGCTGCAGGATTTCCACCGATTTTTCAAAGGTGACCGCGGCGGTTTTCGGCGTGGTCTTATTGGCATCGGCCCACCGGTAGATCTCTTCGGGGGTGGTGTCCAGACCGTCGTAATAACTTGCCTCCCCCATGACAATGCACAGAGGAATGATGCTGATATCGTAACGCTCCAGTAATTCCGGTGACAGATCGCAGGTAGAGTCCGCTATAAGTTTAATCTTTTTCATACATATTCCTTTCCCAGAAAAATCTTCTGCTTTAACAGGTTATTTCAGTACCAATACCCAGGAATCCATCCAACGCAGATATTGGCTTACAAAGTCCAGACTGACGGTCTGACCGGCCAGTACAGGATAGAACAGCAGGAACAGTCCCACGGCGCCCGCGGAATAGATGCCCAGCGCTATGTAGAACTGCTTCTGCGGTATCCGGCTTTTCAGTTTAAAGGCGGCGTACATGATCATCAGTACCACAAAAGGCACGCTGGGGAAGTAGTGGTAGATAAAAGTCAGCCTGCTGACCAGACACCAGGGCAGGTACTGGGCAAGGTAACTGATGCAGAGCCAGAACGCGGTCCTGTCCTTCTGCCGGATCACAAGGTAGAGCATATAGAAGAAAGCGGGAATGCCGACCCACCATACCAGGGGATTGCCGAAAGCGCTGATACCCTGGCGCAGCGTCATGTCCACGGTGCCCGAATAGTAGAAAATAGGCTTTATCATAGTGGGCCATTGATACCAGGGGGAACCGTAGTAGTGCTCCGCTTTCAGCTGGGAATGGTAGCGGAACATGTGGGACTGGTTATTCCACATGCGCGCGAACAGTCCTTCTCCGCCGCCGGTTTGGAAGGGCAGGTAGGAGAGAAGGTAGATGACGAAGGGGATCACTACAAAAAACAGTACGCAGAAAGCGATGGTGGCTTTCGTGTACGGCGCGAAGCGGGACACCACGTCGGCGTGGGCAATGCCGTTGCTGGAATCGTGGGGCGCGGCCTTGGCGTAGCGGTATTCCCGGTAACGGCGGTACAGAGTATGGAAAAAGAGCACCGCGAGTCCCGCGCCCGCGTATACGCCGGTCCATTTGCAGGCGATGCCAAGCCCCATGGAAATCCCGCAGGCACCCAGAGGCAGAAGGGTTTTATACAGGGGCGTATCGTAAAAGCTCATACGGCAGTAGTTGTACATGAAATAGTACATGAGCAGGATGAAAAAGGTCACGAATACGTCAATGGTGGCGATCCTGGTCTGGGTGAAATGCATAAAATCAAAAGCGAAAAGCAGGCAGGCAAAGCCGCCAAGCACACGGCTTCGGGTCAGGTTCCGTCCGATCAGGTAAAGGATGGGCAGCATCAGGATGCCCAGAAGCGTGCCCATGATACGCCAGCCGAAGGGCGTCATGCCGAAAAGGCGGATCCCCAGGGACATGATGATCTTGCCCAGGGGGGGATGGGTGGTTTCATAGGCGGGCAGTCCGTGTACAAATTCATAAGCCGTTCTGGCGTGGTAGATCTCGTCAAAGTATGTGCCGTTACGGAAACTGAGTTCGGGAGTGAACATATCCACTTCGTCAAAGAGCGCTGTGTAATCGGGAGCGTTGACCGGCATATAGACATTTCCGTTCGCGTCCGTCAGGACCAGCTCCATGACGGATGCCACATCGCTGCGGCAGGTCAGTTTCAGGAACCGGGAACCGGAAGGCAGTTCCTTGTAAGCCCACTTGAAGACATCGGACATGGTGAGGGTTTCATAGCCGGAAGCTGTGGTCCATTCCGCATCCGGCGCGTTCTTATATTCCAGGGAAAATTCCCGGTTGTGATAGTTGCCCAGGTACCAGTAAAGGCGGATGGGCAGCTCGCCCTCTTTCATTTCCAGTTCGATGGAATCGCCCTGATGCATCAGGTATTCCGTCTGGGGCGCGTAACGGTACCCCAGATCCCGCAGGGCGAAAAAGCTGTACCCCAGAGTGATGACAAGGATAAGGATAAGATCCATCAGAGTAAACGCCATCTTTTTGGCCGAAGGCGCGGGCTTATAGGAAACGCCGGCCGGGCCGGAAACAGCGGGATCCCCGTCAGAGAAGGAATAAAAATCAAATCTGGGGACGGAGGCCGCGGCGGAGGGAGCGCGCAGCAGACGGAAGAACAGTCTGTAAAAGAACACGCCCATCAGCAGGAAGGCCGCGGAGAAGAACAGGATCACAAAGGATTTCCTGCTGTAATTCTGGTAGTCGTAAAGGAACAGGGAATATCCCAGATTGTATAAATGCAGCAGGGAAAAGCCCACATAGCATACATACAGCTCCCGGAAGGAGTGTTCCAGGTAAGCGAAGAGCAGGAGCAGAATGGCGGGATAAAGATAACGCTCATGCACGCCCACGGAAAACAGGAACATGGATACGGTAATAAACGCCCCTATCAGGAAGTAACGGCCTGAAACGGTGGAGAGTTTAAAGTACAGAAAGACGGAGGCCGCCGCGATCAGCAGGGAGATGATGATGCCGATCTGGGTGATGGACAGCAGAAGCGGGACAGTGTCCTGGGAAGACCAGTTCTGTCCGAAAAGCCCCCAGAGGTTAAAGGCGTTGACCGCCGCGTAGCCCGGCCGGAACAGCTGGCTGGCATAGCGGGAAAGAACCTGGCTCAGGTCCAGGGGAACGCTGCAGAAGAGCAGCGTGCCGAGCGTACAGAGCGCGGCGCTTATATGATACCCTACTCTGCGGGGAGAAAATCCTTCCAGACGGATCTCGTCGATCAGCGCGATCAGCAGGAGGGGGAGGAACCAGATCATCAGCGGAGAAAAGAAAAGTCCCACGCCAAAAGCGGCGGTAGCCTGGGTCAGCTTCCGCTCGGTCAGGAAAATACACATGGCGGCAGCCGCCAGCCCGTACAGGGAATCCATCTGTCCCCAGACAGATGAGTTCAGCAGAATGACCGGATTGAACAGGTACAGGGACGCGAACAGCAGAGCCCGGCTCTCCGTGCTGACTTTGAGGCAGGCTTTGTAAATAAGGTAACCGGCCGCCAGGTCACAGAGAATGGCGGGCAGTTTTAATAGGAGAAGGAATCCGCCGGACAGATAGGGAATGCCGGTCAGGGTAAAGATACCGCCCAGTATCCACAATATATAGGTAATGCCGGGCGAAAAGGACTCGGCTACGGTAGAAGCGTAAAATTCGGAAAGCTTGTTGCCGAAAGCCAGATAGGTCATATCCGCGAAGTAATACGTGTCTTCCGAAGGCGGCTGATAAAAAATGGCGAACAGGCATCGGATCAGGAGCCCGCCGAACAGCACGGCGAAGACCACATCCCGGCGGCAGGAAAAGCCGGATGAAGAACGTATCCGGGAAATCCCATAGAAAAGTCCCAGAACGGTTATTACGGCAAATACATGAATCAGAATCATAAGATATCCCCTCCTTTTCCACCATCTCGGCTGGGTGACGGTGGAATTATAAAAATAATACCATGAAAGAGGAAAAAAGGCTATTTTTTTTAGAACTTTTTCTTGATTTTTTCTCAAAAAAGGATTGCCCTTGCAAACAAATAAATGTATAATGAAGGTAGCTTAAAAGGAAAGTGGTGCCATGAAGAAGATAGCGCAGAAAGCGATACGCATACTGATAACCCTGTGTCTGACCGGACTGGTGGTATTCTGCGGCTACCGCATGGTAGATGCCGTGGTTTCCGAAAAACGCGCGGCGCAGTCCTATGCGGATCTCGCCGATACGGTGGGCGGCAGGATCGAGGAAGAGAGCGAAGCCGATCCTTCTCCGGAAACCGCGCCGGCGGAAGAAGATGCCCCGGTTCAGGTGTTTTACCCGGATCTGCAGCTGGACATCGAAACGCTGGAGAGCATGAACGGGGATTTCAGGGGGTGGCTGTATTTTCCCGCGCTGGAGCTGAGCTATCCTATTGTTCAGGGCGAAGACAATTCTTACTATTTAAAACACGCGTTTGACGGCGAGAAATTAACCGCCGGCTGTATCTTCATGGATTACGGGGCATCGCCGGACTGGTCCGACAGAAATACTTTCGTATTTGGCCACAACATGAAGGACGGCAGCATGTTCGGCACCTTCAAAAAGCTGATCAACGATGTTACGCTGTGCGAGGAAGAGCCTTATTTCTATATCTATACGAAGGACTGGGTTTATACTTATCAGGTCTTTTCCTATTATAAGACGAAGTCTTCCAGCGACCGCTACATGACATTTACGGACGATGCCACCTATGACGCCTACACGGGATGGGCGCTGCAGAATACGCTGTTTGATTCCCACGCGGATCTGTCGGAAAGGCCCAACATCGTGTCCCTGTCCACCTGCTATGGCTCGGCGGGCACCAGCCGCAGGATTCTGATCCACGGCGCGATGACGGCGAAGGAACCCTATGGACAGGCGGCTTCCCAATGACACGGGATCAAAAAATAAAATATTTTCGGATATTGTGAACCTTTTGTATTTAAAAAAGAGTCTTTATTGTTAGATAGAGGGAAAACAGTCAACTTTCATTGTGGGGAAAGAGGTAAAAGATGAAGAGAAAGAGTGTAAAGGCAAGGATCCAGAAGCTGTTCATCGGCGCCCTGAGCGTGGCAGTGATCGCCGGCACCATGACGGGACTTTCCGATGTGGCTAAGGCGGACGGTATGATGAAGCCCGCTAACGTGGTGAATGAGGAAGGAAAGCTGGAGGTGGTCAACGTAGATGTGGGCAGCCCCTATTCCTATTCCGTATTTACCAGAACATTTTCCCAGGGCAACCATGTAGAAGGTACCGTGGCTGCTGAGAATATCAACCTTGGGCTGCAGATCAACGGCTACTTCGCCGGACAGGGAAGCAACAGCCAGGCATATGTGGCAAAGACCACAGGCGGTCTGATGTTCCAGAATTACAATACGAACCTGGTCATCGGTGACGCCACCCCTGCTTTTTCCGGAATTGACCTTGCGGAGGTAACCGCTTCTCTCTTCACAAGCAGCAATGGAAATCTGACTTCTTATACAATTTCGAGTACGGACTATATGAACCAGTCCATAGAAGCCGCTTTCGACGGATTGGAAGCGCAGTCCCAGGCATATAGGACCACGACTACCAGCGACAATACGATCGTGTATGATCTGGCGGACGGCAGCAGTATCAACGACGCTCTGGTACAGGAGATTCAGGCATACGCGGAAGCCGACAAGCAGGTTATTGTCAATGTGGGCGGCAGCGTTGTTTCCGACCAGAAGAACTGGAATGGTCCTATGTACGCGTGGTGGGCAAACAACATTGTATGGAACTTCTACGACGCGACGGAAGTAAATCTGAATAACAATACGTACGGTACGATCTACGCGTTAAACGCGACTGTTCGTAATACGAACTGGATCGTAGGCCGTGTGTTCTGTAATGAATTTCAGCAGAACGGCGAGGTGCACGCTCCTGACGTAACGACGAAGCCTGCGCCCAGCCCGAGCCCGAGTGAGGAGCCTAGTCCTAGTCCCAGTGAGGAACCTAGTCCTAGCCCCAGCCCGAGCGAGGAGCCTAGCCCTAGTCCCAGTGAAGAACCTAGTCCTAGCCCCAGCCCGAGCGAGGAGCCTAGCCCTAGTCCCAGTGAAGAACCTAGTCCTAGCCCCAGCCC